>NZ_DOEH01000004.1 GCF_003533305.1 Providencia sp.
TGTACCTGCAATTGCTATTTTCAAACTTGCCTCTCAAATCTTTCAACGGAGATGACCATGATGGGGATATTATTGATGATAATATTCACGATACCAATCAACAAATGCCTGCACACCTTGTTCAATCGAAACTTGTGGACGATAGCCGGTAGCTTTAAATAAGTCTTCCGTGTCAGCCCAAGTGGTATAAACATCCCCTGCTTGCATCGGTAAAAAGTTTTTAATCGCTTCTTTGCCTAACGATTTTTCCAATGCCGAAATAAACTCAATTAATTTAACGGGTTTCCCATTACCAATATTGTATATACGGTAAGGCGCGCTACTTTGCGCAGGGGAGCTTGAGTCATTTTGCGGGTCTGCCTGTGGAATTATATCCGAAATACGTATAACCCCTTCGACAATATCATCAATGAAAGTGAAATCACGACTGAGATCGCCGTTATTATAAACATCTATCGGTTCACCCGCCAAAATCGCTTTGGTAAATTTAAAGAGCGCCATATCTGGGCGACCCCAAGGGCCATACACCGTGAAAAAACGCAAACCGGTTGTTGGTAACTGATAAAGATGTGAATAAGAGTGAGCCATCAATTCATTGGCTTTCTTAGTTGCTGCGTACAGTGAAATTGGATGATCTGTTGGCATATCAGTGGTAAATGGCGTTTTATCATTGATGCCATACACCGAACTGGAAGAAGCATAAACTAAATGTTTTACTTTTGCCTGACGGCACCCTTCTAAAATGGCAAGATGGCCATTAAGATTACTATCTGCATAAGCAAAAGGGTTTTGCAGTGAATAACGCACGCCAGCTTGTGCCGCAAGGTGAATCACACGGTCGAAACCTTCTTGAGTACACAAGACTAAGACCTTTTCTCGGTCAGTGATATCAAGAGGAATAAAACGAAATTGAGGATGCTGCTCAAGAAGATGCAATCGAGACTGTTTAAGCCCCTGATCGTAATAAGCATTCATGTTGTCTATTCCAACAACCTCATGCCCACTTTCTAACAAACGCTGGCACAGCCTAAAACCAATAAAACCGGCACTTCCAGTGACTAAATATTTCATATTAATTGTCTTTCTAGTGTTAAACCGTTCTCAAAGCTCTATTTTGAGCCTGCGATGATGTCATATAGAATAATTGACTTGAACTTAAGACAGAGATTTTACTCATTGGTTTTATTATTAATAAAAATAAAGTAAAAAATTTAAATAATTACACACAATTTTATCCATTTTCGTCGATTAAACAGAATAATAATCATAAGTTCAAACCCTATTATTACGTGATCACGCCCACGAACCTAATGTTTAATTGCGTTAAAATAGCAATTTACATTTATTCTATTTTTAATTCTTTATTCTATGAAGCTCAATGAGGTAAATCATGCAAATTTCAGCACGTAATCAACTCACAGGTACAGTTAGCCAAATCAAAGAAGGAGCTGTCAATAATGAGATTATTTTATCTTTAGGAAATGGTGAAGAATTAACAACTGTTATTACACGTGAAAGTTGCCACTCTCTTGGCCTCAAAATCGGTAAAGAAGCTATCGCAATTATCAAAGCACCATGGGTTGTTTTAATCAAACCTGAATGTGACTTACAGTTTTCAGCAAGAAATCAATTTAACGGTAAAATTAGTCAAATTGTTGAGGGTGCGGTCAACAGCACTATTCATTTAGTGACAAGTAAAGGTATTGAGCTGACTGCCATTATTACTAATGAAAGTCTTAAAGAAATGAATCTCGTGAAGGGTGCCGGTATTACCGCATTAATTAAGGCATCAAGCGTTATTTTAGCCACTAGAAAATAGCCAACTATACCAAAATCGAATAATTATCAAAATCGAATAATTGCGGGGTCTCCCCCGCGATTATTTATTCGGCTACAGCTTTATCTGCCACTTGAAGTGTCTGATAAATATAATGGCGATAACTATCAAGTAACTGCTTATCTTCGCAATCATTTAGCTTTCCATCACATAAGTGACGCATTTTAATGTTCGCCTCATAAAATGGCGATATTTTCAGATTTGCACGCTCGAGTAGCAACCCCCCTAAAAATGAAATATCCGTCAACTCACCTGTTTTGACACTCGTGCCTGATTTCAAATTATCACGCAATGTAAATTGGGTTATATAAGATGGTGATGAAAACGATGAGTTATATTTATTTAAGCTAATACCTGGCTGATGATCACCAAAATACAAGAACATCAGCGGACGATCGCGTTTTTCAATAAAATCAGCAAAATCACGCATTGCATTATCTGATGCTACTATTTTTTCCATATAGTGACTAAATTCGCCTGCCGCATCTTTATTACTGATTTTATCTTTTATATCGTAATCATCACTGTGACTTTCTTTATATGGGCCGTGCTCATACATGGTTAAAGAGAAAATAAATACCGGTTTATCTGTCTCCGTTGCCAATATTTCCTTTGCATACTTGAGCATATCTTCAGTGCTTATTGTCCATAAGTTATCTTGTAATTTCCCTGGATAACCTAGCTCTTGCGGTTGAATAATTCTATCAACACCGAGTGTTTCATAAGCGTGTCCTGAATGGTATGCCCCTTTATTAAATGGCGTCAGCACAACGGTATAATAGCCATTGGCTTTCATTTCTTTAAATAAGCTATTATTGAGATGATCAACAATGAAATAAAATACACCGCTTTTTTGAGAACCAAAATCATCACTATTCAGGCCTGTTAACGCAGAAAACTCAGACAACCATGTCCCACCACCAAAGGTTTGCACGCGCATCGGGCTATAAGCAACCACATTTTTATCTTGCTGAAACATAAACAGTTCAGGCAGTTTTGTTCCAGCCGGTAAATCATAAATATTAGGGTTAACGGTAGACTCTTGTAATAACAGGACAATATCAGGTTTTTCTGTTACTTCGGTTTTATTATTTGCGAGGGATACTGCCGCTGCTTGTTGTATAAAATAATCAGAAGAGCTGGCAAATTGCGGGGATTTATACGTCGAATTTTTCGCGGACATGACTAAATTTGTGACTGTACCACGCCCTTTTGGCAGCGTTTGTGTCCATTCATCATAATAATGTGTACTTGACCAATTTGCTCCGTAATATCCGCCTACCACGAGCAACAAACTCACAATACGCAAAGCAAAGGATTTACAAGGACGAAGTAAGCGCCAACTAATGATTGCATTGACAACCAGTAAAATGAGAAGCCCAATCAGTGCTACTCCTGCTAACCAATAGTGACCTAATGTCCCCATATTCGAGGTATCTGTCATAAGATTAATATCAGAAAAAAAGAGCTGTTCTTTATAATAATGTACTTTTAACTGATTAAAAAATTTAATAACAATGAACAGAGTACTAGTAACAATTGCAGAAAATAGCCAACGGGTGGTGAGTGCAAATAACGCGCCAAAGAAAATGGCATAGACACTAATAGAAATCAGCGCTGGATAAATCACCTCACTTTTTTCAAAAACTAAAAAAAGCGATCCAATAAAAATTAGCGCCAGATAGACGCCTGCAAATATTTTTTTCTTCATTAGCGTGACCACAAATCCAATATAGATATAAGGGTTGATGCAAAGTTGTATTGTAATGGATCTAATCTATCTGTTTATTCAATAAAAATGCCTTTATCACGTAAATGATGACCATCACCTTTACGACGGGTAAATCCACTTTTATCAAAAAACTCAAGGATTTGAATGGCTAATTTACGGCCAATTCCAAGTTCATTACGAAAATCCGCAGCAAAGATAACATCTTTTTCAATGCAGTAACGAAGTATTAACTCAGCAAATTGATGCATTTGTTCACTACTATAATACCTATCTCGTACAATGGCTGTGACTAGTCCCATCTGAGCGGCTTTTTTTAACACACGTCTTACAACATCTTCACTGTGTCCAATTTCTGCGGCAAGGTCGCGCACCCACCAGGCTTCTAAACGAGGAAAGAGTGACTGAATTTGCAACCATATCTGCTGTTGTTGAGTATCAAACACCAACCCATGTTGTGGCATATGCAACCAGCCACGGGTTTGCTTGATAGACTCATCATTAATGAGATCGTTAATAAATTTAAATACCAAATCTTCACTCATGGTTGGTAGCGCCATACGTTTTAACCGCGCTTTACCTACCCCAATTTGGTCGCTGTGAATTTCATTAAAGTTTTCAAGAACATCCACTAAGCGCGTTTTCGCAACTTGCGCTTTAAATAGAGATAAAACGCTATCACCAACACGTTCAATATCAATTTGCGCTAATAATGTTTCTAATTGGAGGTGGGTGAATTGTCGAGCCCAACTATAGTTATGCAGATTCAACTCACCCTGAGGTAATTGCAGCTTAAATTGCGCTAATTCATCATCTGCAGCACAAAGACGAGATAACCAATCTAGAAATTCAGGAAGTCTTTTACCTCGACGAGGTGAAACTAAGCGAATGACCCTAGCGCCTCCCAGCGTTTGCCTTGCACTGATATCACGAATAATTACGCGGTCATTATCAGCCAACCAAAGTGGCGTATCCAAAATCAATTCAGCTAAAACAGGCGTTTCACCATGATCCACCAGCAAAGAAACTCGCCCTGTAATATGACTAGCGCCATGATATAAATGCACTGGCTGCCAATGTTTAATTGGCAAATCGCAAGTAAGCTCCACAATGACACGTGTAGCCTCAAAAGCAGGCTGTTCTGCGAGCAGCCAATCACCTCGAGTAATATCTTCTTTATCAATGTCACCCGTGAGATTTAATGCAACACGATCCCCTGCTTGCGCAAACTGCGCGGCTTGATTTTGGCGATGAATGCCTCTTACCCTCACCGGCTTCTGCGCGCCAGTCACCCACAAGGTTTCACCCACATCTATCTTGCCAGCCAATGCAGTTCCGGTCACCACAATGCCTGCACCTTTAACGTGAAAAACACGGTCGATCGCTAAGCGAAAGCGACGTTGCCTATTTTCATTAGTTTCACTTTGTTGATGAAGCTGTTGAAGGTAAAGCCGTAACGGTTCGATACCACGTTCATCACTCACCGATGTGACAAACAAGGCTGTATCAGTCCAGCCTTGTTGACGTAATTCTAATTTAACCTGCTCAGTAACAAATGAGATTTGCTCAGCATCCACACGATCCGCTTTAGTTAAAATAGCAGTAATGTTTCGACAACCAGCAAGTCTTAATATGGCAAGATGTTCGCGTGTTTGGGCCATTACACCATCATCACATGCCACAACTAACAGGGCATGATTAATACCACCAATTCCCGCAAGCATATTGGCTAAAAACTTTTCGTGACCAGGCACATCAATAAAACCAATTGCACTACCATCTTGCTGTGGCCAGTAAGCATAGCCAAGGTCAATGGTCATTCCTCGTTTTTTTTCTTCTGGAAGGTGCGCGGTATTTATCCCTGAAATTGCTTGAATTAGGGATGTTTTACCATGATCTACATGGCCTGCGGTCGCAAAAATCATGAAAGTAAAACCTGTAATAATGCGTGTTCATCATCAAGACAACGTAAGTCTAACCAGAGTTTTCCCTCTTTAAAGCGCCCAATAACAGGTTGTGGTAATTGTCGCCAATTTGCCGCCAGACGCTCTAATGAGCCCCCTTTTCCATCTAAAGGCGCAAAGGTAATTGCAAAACTCGGTAACCTATCAATCGGTAATGACCCACTCCCAATTTGAGAAAGACACGGCTCTATTTCAACAATAAACTTATCCCCGTAAAATGCCTGCAATGTCACTAATACATTATCAGCACTATTTTTGATGGTTTCAGGGGAACGAGTTAACCAGCGCAATGTTGGTAAATCAGTCGTGAGTTTTTCTGGTGTGAGGTACATTTTTAACGTGGCTTCTAACGCCGCTAATACCATTTTATCAACACGTAAAGCGCGTTTAAGGGGATGTTTTTGAATTGCATCAATCCACTTTTTCTTACCTAAAATAATACCCGCTTGCGGACCACCAAGCAGCTTATCCCCAGAAATTGAAACTAAATCAATACCTTGAGATAAATACATCTGGGGCATTGGTTCAGCAGGCAGACCATAAGCGGTCATATCAATCATTGAACCGCTGCCTAAATCAATCGCAGTGGGCAATTGGTATTTTTTACCTAGCGCAGCGAGTTCGTCACCTTCAACCTCAGCGGTAAAACCTTCAATACTGTAGTTACTGGTATGAACTTTCATTAATAATGCAGTTTGCTCATTAATGGCATTTTCATAATCACGTAAATGAGTACGATTCGTTGTGCCCACTTCAACTAACTGACAACCCGCTTGCGCCATAACATCAGGAACCCGAAAAGCGCCGCCAATTTCAACGAGCTCTCCACGGGAAACGATCACTTGCTGATTTGGTGCGACTGTTGCTAATAATAATAAAACAGCGGCGGCGTTATTATTTACAATGCAAGCATCTTCCGCCCCAGTTAATGCACAAAGTAAGTCAGCAATAGCACGATCACGATGACCTCGCATCGCACCATCGAGAGAATATTCTAATGTAACTGGCGATCCCATGACCTGACCTACTGCATCAATCGCAGCTTTCGACATAACAGCTCGCCCAAGATTGGTGTGCAAAACAGTCCCCGTGAGATTAAACACATTCTTTAAGGCACTTTGTTTTAATGCATCATGGCGCACTGATAGCTCATTTAACCAATCGTCATGCCATGAAGGCAGTCGTTCTTCTTGAGCAATACAAGTTCGAGCTTGTTCCTGCATTTCACGTAAACATTCCGTTACCCAATGCAGCCCCGATTGTTCAACCAAAATTTGAGCTTCATCGAACTGTAGCAATTTATCAATAGCCGGAAGTTGACGATACAAAGCAAGATGCGATTGTGCCATAGTCACTATTCTCTCTTATCTACTGCTTTTTATTTTTCACCCGGAAATAAGAATGGATTAATACTACTACGTGCAAATCCTTCTTCTTCCATCCGTGCATCTAGTATAATTGAGGCTAAATCATCTGCGACGGCTTCAACCTTAGACTCTTTTTCTTGATATAAGATTTTCAGATAGCTACCACAGTCACCACAACTTTCAGCTTTCACTGCCGCATTTTTATCATCGAGAGACCAGTAATTTAAGTCTCGAGTTTGCTCGCAGTTACTGCATTTCACACGCACCATATGCCATTCGGTTTCACATAAATTACAGTGTAAATAGCGTAAACCTTGAGATGTTCCGATTTGTACAATGCTTGAAACCGGCATACTGTTACAAACAGGGCAAAAATGACGATGATCACCATGTTCTGCACGAGCTTTACCTGGAATATTGGCGGCCATTTGAGCCCAATACACAGACAATGCAGCCCAAATAAACATAGATTTATCGGCAGGAACCTTCTCAAACTGTTGGTTTAATAACGCTGTTGCCATTTCTTCAAGTTCAGTCTCTGACGCTTTTTCGATATTTTCTAATGCAGGGCGAACAGACTCGGGGACTACTGGCATTAACTCAGCAATAATTGATCTCAACAATTTATGCCAATGTGCTGTACGTGGAAACGTTTTGATATCTAACGGTGGATTGTTTGAATTAATTGCACGCTCAAGCACTTCCGTCATATCGACATCTAACGGATTATCATGTTGCGCATTATTTTGTGCGGTTGCGACTTCAGCGGCAAAATTAAGATAATCTGCAAAAGGATGTTCTCCGATACCCAGTTCTTTGAGTCTTTCAGCTCGTCTTTGATACAGACTTTTTAGGTTAGGAAATAGAACAGGAGGAATAAAACCTATTCCTTTTTCTTTCAATCTTTCTTGTCCTAACTCTTCTTTAGGAACGATACGAATACCCATTGCGTTCTCTCTTTTATATTTTTCATAACAACTCGCCCGAGTAAATCACTTTTTATACTCTATTGAGGTGTCTAAGTTCATAATTTTTAATCAGCGAAAAAGCGTCTTATCTAGCACTTAGGATAAAACAAAAGCAGCAGATAGGCTACTGTAACCCTTGCGTAGGTACGGGTAATAAAGCTAACCAGATCAAATTTTTCTCGATTCCAAGTATTACAAAATAAATTTGTAATAAAATATAACGATAAATTAAAAAAAGTAATAAGAATGGCCTAAAGTGCTAAATCAAAATTAAATATCAGTTAAGTTGATTTTAAATAAATTAAATGAATAGAAACCAAAGCTATTTCATATGTAATGAAAATCAAGCTTAAAAAATTCCAAGTCATAACTAAAGTATAAATAATTATAAGTTTAACATGGCATTCAGTCAGTTATAGTAGGAATGACATTTAAGCCATAGTATGGCTCTATTTTATTTATATTATTTTGTATTAAAAATTTAATATTTTAAATTTAAGAGAAAATCTAATTACGAGCATTGTAACCCTATGTATTAATATAATAAATAAAAACAAATCAAAAAGAGATAATCACATTAATATTTATTATAAATAAAAATAAAAATTCACCGAATTAACACTTGTCTATTTCCATATATTTAATCTACACTGAATTAGATGGCTAACATTATTATATTTTTCAGATATATTTGAGGTTAAAATTCATGCCCAACGCTAATACAGATTCTAAATTGTATACTCTAAATACAAACATCAAAATTGGTATTAATGAAAAAGGATCTCGAGAAGAATTTGATAGTATGGGTAAAGTGGATGTCCCTGCCCAATATTATTGGGGAGCACAAACACAACGCTCATTACAACATTTTAATATTGGCAATGATTTAATGCCAAAAGAAATATATCATGCCTACGGTTATATTAAAAAGTCCTGCGCTTTAGTGAATTTTAATGCAAATAGACTTCCCGATTGGAAAAAAGAGGCAATTATTTTTGCCACTGATGAAGTCATTAGTGGAAAACTTGACGAACATTTCCCTCTTTACGTTTGGCAAACGGGCTCAGGCACACAATCAAATATGAATGTGAATGAGGTTATATCGAATCGTGCTATCCAATTATTAGGTGGTCAATTAGGTTCTCAAATACCCGTGGGGCCTAATGATGATGTTAATATGGGGCAGTCTTCGAACGATACATTCCCTACTGCAATGCATATCGCAGCTATTTTTGCACTTGATGAGCAATTAATTCCAAGCATTGAAAAACTTATTCAAGTAATTGAAAAAAAAGCAGACTCATGGATGAGTGTCGTTAAAATTGGTCGTACTCACTTAGAAGATGCCGTACCGCTCACCGTAGGCCAAGAATGGCATGGTTGGGCAGGTCAACTCCGCGATTCTTTAGATGACATTATCCGTAGTAAAACTGATCTTTATAAACTTGCCGTCGGGGGCACTGCCGTAGGAACAGGCTTAAATGCGCCAAAAGGCTTTTCAAAAGATGTTGCAGATAAAATAGCGGAATTAACACAAAAACCTTTTATTACTGCCCCTAATAAATTTACTGCTCAAGGGTCACTTGATGCATTAGTACGTGGGCATGCAGCTATTCGTGGTCTTGCAGTCGCATTAATAAAAATAGCCAATGATATGCGTTGGTTAGCATCCGGACCTCGTTGTGGCTTCAGTGAACTGATACTGCCTTCGAATGAACCTGGTTCTTCAATTATGCCCGGTAAAGTCAATCCAACACAATGTGAAGCTATTGTTATGATTGGCATTCAAGTAATGGGCAATGACTCCACAATTGCGATAGCGGGTAGCCAAGGTAATTTTGAATTAAATGCGATGCGCCCTATTATTATTAATAATTTACTTCACTCTATTCGTATCTTAGCTGATGGTTGCCATAAGTTTAGAGAGTTTTCTGTTGAAGGAACTGAATTAAATAATGAAAAAATAAAACAATACGTTGATAACAGCGTAATGTTAGTCACCGCATTATCGCCTATTATTGGCTATCAAAATTCAGCGCATATTGCAGAAAACGCAATTGCCAAAAATATCACATTAAAAGAGTCTGCAATTTCTTCAGGAAAAATATCTGAAGAAGATTTTAATAAATATGTTAATCCTATTGATATGACCGGAAATGGATTATCGGGAGCTTAATTAATCCAATTCAGATTAATTAAAGTATATATCTTAAATTGAACATCTTAAATTGAATAGGTGAAGTTTATGTATAGTCGCCAAGCTAAAGTTATTGTTGAAAATAATATTCGAAAAATAAAAACAACTGCAAGAGGGTATCAAGTATTAAGAGATCCTTCTCTAAATAAAGGTACTGCATTTACCGCAGAAGAAAGAAAAGCATTAGATTTAAATGGTATTTTACCTCCCGTTGTCACAGAGGATATGGAAACACAATTAAATCGCGCTTACCGTGCCTATAGTTCATGCCGAACAGATCTTGATAAACATATTTATATGTGGCGTCTACATGATAATAATGTGACTTTATTTTATGCCTTATTACAACGTCATATGTTAGAAATGCTGCCTGTCGTTTATGACCCAGTAGTAGGTGATGCCATTGAAAACTACAGTGAAATCATTACTCGACCACGTGGAATATTCTTAAGTATTAATGAACCTGAATTGATAGAAGAAAAACTACGCGCGTTTGGCGCTGAAGGCGGAGATATTCGCTTAATCGTCACGACAGATGCAGAAGAAATACTAGGTATCGGTGACTGGGGTTCTAACGGCATTGATATTTCTGTGGGTAAACTGGCGGTTTATACTGCGGCAGCTGGTGTTGATCCGCACAGTGTCATTCCTGTTGTGTTAGATGTTGGTACCAATAATGAGAAATTGTTAAATGACCCATCGTATGTCGGAAATCGCCATGAACGCATTCAAGGTAAAGTCTACGATGATTTTGTTGACGCTTATGTTAAAGCTGCAAGAAAACTCTTTCCTAACGCCGTGTTGCACTGGGAAGATTTTGGCTCAACTAATGCACGCCGTATTCTCGATAAATATCGTAAAAACTTTGCAACCTTTAATGATGATGTTCAAGGTACAGGCGCCATTGTACTTGCAGGCTTACTCAACGCGGTTAAATTAAGTAAAACCCCTTGGACGGAACAACGCGTAGTCATATTTGGTTCAGGTACAGCAGGTTGTGGTATTGCAGACCAAATTCGTGACCAAATGATCCGCAGCGGTCTTTCTCGCGAAGAAGCGATATCCCGTATCTGGCTAATTGATTTACCGGGCTTGCTGACCGCAGATATGACCGATAATTTACTTTATTTCCAAAAAGATTACGCAAGAAACAGCCAAGAAGTTGCAAACTACAAAAGAACGAAAGTGGATGTCTCTGTAGAAGCACAAACACGCTGGCCAGATATGGCTAACATACTAGCGAATCTTAATAAAGATAAAGGAATTATTGACTTAGCATCAGTCGTTGATCAAGTTAAACCAACCATTTTAATTGGCACATCAACAACACCTGGCGCATTTACAGAAGATGTTGTGCGTAATATGGCCAGCCATGTTGAACGCCCAATTATTTTCCCATTATCAAACCCAACTTTGCTACATGAGGCTACTCCACAACACCTCATTGAGTGGACTGATGGTCGTGTTTTCGTCGCAACAGGTGCACCATTTGCTGACGTGCTGTATAAAAATGTGAATTACAAAATTGGCCAAGCTAATAATGCCGCATTATATCCAGGACTTGGTTTTGGCGCGATTGTGGCAAAAGCAGAGCAAATTACAGATGAAATGATTTTTGCGGCAGTACAAGCTGTTGCTAGCCAAGCAACCTTAGGCTCTGAAGGGGCATCTTTGTTACCGTCTAACGAAGATTTACGTATTACCTCAAGTATTGTTGCGTTAGAAGTCATGAGAGTTGCAAAATCACAAGGTGTTGCAAAAGTAGATCCTAAAGCATCTGAAATTGAAATTGTTAGAACATCAGCATGGTGGCCAGTTTATGTCCCTGTTGAAGCAATCTAATTAATTTTTATTCCAAATAAAACGCAATAAATAAAAGGCGGGTTCTGTGATGGGATATTTTAAAAAAATACCCATCACAAATAACCCGCCATAATCATTATATTATTCTTAAAGATACAACCGTACCTTTGGCATAACAGTGAATACCAAATATAATATTGTTTATATACTTATTTAAACTTTCAAAAGGTCAGGATAATAAATACGCTTAATAGCGAGTTCTAAGCCTCTAACCTCAGCTAAACCTTTAAGACGACCAATAGCAGAATAACCTGGATTGGTTACTTTTTTCAGGTCATCAAGTATTTGATGTCCATGATCAGGTCTCATCGGTATTGGTGGCAACCCTGCTGAATAACGTTTTTGTTCAATTCCTAAAATAGCTTTAACCACGGCAAACATATCAACATCACCCGCAATATGATTTCCTTCATGGAAAGTATTTGGGTTATCTTCTCTTACTGTTGAACGTAAATGGGTAAAGTGAATGCGATCACCAAATGTTTCTATCATTTTCACGAGGTCGTTATCTGCTCTTACCCCATAAGACCCCGTGCACATAGTAAAACCATTATGAATGCTATCGCAGCTCTCTTTAATAAACTGCATATCCTCGATAGTGGATACAATACGTGGCAAGCCGAGTATTGGACGAGGTGGATCATCTGGATGAATAGCCAAGACGACATTTTCTTCTTCACAAACAGGTACGATTTTCTGCAAGAAATAACGTAAATTTTCGCGTAGCTGATTTTTATCAACATTATTATATATGGCTAAACGCTGGCGAAATTGTTCTAACGTATATCCTTCTTCTGCGCCTGGTAAGCCAGCAATAATATTTTTAATCAGTTTATCAATATCGTCCGATGTCATCTGTGCATAATATGCATCGGCTTGTTTAACTTCATCAGTAGAATAACTTGCTTGGGCATTAGTACGTTTTAATATGTGGATCTCAAATGCTGCAAAAGCAATATTATCAAAACGTAGTGCTTTGGAACCATCCGCTAACGTATAAGCTAAGTCAGTACGTGTCCAATCCAGAATAGGCATAAAATTGTAGCAAATCGTTCTAATACCACATGATGCCAAATTACGAATACTTTGCTGATAGTTTTGAATATATTGCTCAAAATTACCTTGCTGAGTTTTAATATCTTCGTGAACCGGAATACTTTCTACAACAGACCAAACTAAGCCCGCTTCTTCAATAATAGCTTTGCGTTTAAGAATCTCATCAACACTCCAAATTACACCGTTTGGAATGTGATGAAGTGCAGAGACAATGCCTGTCGCCTCTGCTTGTCTTGCATCGCTCAAAGAAACTGGGTCATTAGGTCCATACCAACGCCACGTATGCTCCATGGGTACTTCTCCTTCGATTATTCAAAAATAGTCTGATAAGGAATTGTCTCAAATAAGTAACCATCAAAATTGGGATCATCAAAATCAGAAAGCTCCATTAAAGTATTTTTAACATTCTCTAAATGTTGCCACATCTCTTTTTTGGCCAATTCTGGATCACGTTTTTGTAGTGCATTTAAAATATTTTCATGATCAATCAACCACTTCTTTCGGTAAGTTGTGTTATCGATGTGCTCATGCAACTTGTCCCACATCGGGCTATTTCGTCGAACAGCCCAAATATCATCAATGATCTTTGCCATCATGTCGTTTTTGCTTGCGCGAGCTATTAACACATGGAATTTATGATCATTTGCATCGTCACTTTCATTGTTAGCGACTTTAATTCGTTCATCTTCTAATAGCGCTCGGATCTCTTGTATATCGGCTTTTGTCGCATATTGTGCTGCACATGCCGCAATTGCACTTTCAATAACCTGACGAGCTTGCAGGATTTCAAAAGGACCATGATCCAAGTTTTTGACTTCATCAATCAATAAGTCAGGGTGATTAATAACATAAACACCTGAGCCTTTTTTGATAGAAACCAGCTTTTCAATTTCAAGCATGATGAGCGCTTCACGTACCAATGAGCGACTAACATCATATTTTTTAGCGATCTCACGCTCAGGCATTAACCGACTTCCTATCGGATATTCACCAGAGGCGATGAGCTCTTTTAACTGCTGACCTAGGTACTGGTACGAGCGGTATTGAGTTTTCATATATATATACAACGCGTTGTCGAATTAAATTTATTTCTTCCACTCTAGACTATCTTCCTAAATCACAATGGTCAACCAATTTATTGAATATTCTCCGCTAACAAGTTAACCAATTTGTGATCACCTTCACTTATTGCCGGCTTTTTAGCCATTGTCTTTTATTTTTTTGATTGGTAGAGTGAAAAAAAGCAAATCTGGTCAACCAATAGATAAACCAATTAAGCTAAATATGTCGGTTTTGGTTGATCAGTTGAGTATCCAAACATTGGAGTAAACAATGAAAATAATAAAAGCGGAAGTCTTCATCTGTAGTCCCGGTCGTAATTTTGTCACACTGAAAATTACAACAGATGAAGGTGTTTATGGGCTAGGCGATGCCACACTAAACGGTAGAGAATGCGCGGTAGCCTCATATCTGCAAGATCATCTTTGCCCACAATTAATAGGTAGAGATCCGCATAAAATTGAAGATATTCATCAATTTTTTTACAAAGGAGCTTATTGGCGAAGAGGCCCCGTGACGATGTCGGCTATCTCAGCGATAGATATGGCGCTATGGGACATCAAAGGGAAAATTGCCAATCTTCCGGTCTACCAGTTGCTCGGTGGTGCCTCTCGCGAAGGCGTGATGGTCTACTGTCATACCACGGGTAAAGATATTCCTGAAGCGCTTGATAACTACGCGAAGTACAAAGAAAAGGGCTTCAAAGCAATTCGTGTTCAATGCGGTATTCCAGGAATGGCAACCACTTATGGCCAAAGCAAAGGACAGAACCTCGCTTATGAGCCAGCGACTAAAGGTCATCACCCTGAAGAACAACTTTGGTCAACCGAAAAATACCTCGATTTTATGCCAAAACTGTTTGACGCTGTGCGAGACAAATATGGTTTCAATGAACATCTTCTGCATGATGTTCATCATCGCTTAACCCCCATTGAAGCTGCGCGCTTTGGTAAAAGTATTGAAGATGCTCGTCTATTTTGGATGGAAGACCCGACGCCCGCAGAAAACCAAGCTTGCTTTAGATTAATACGCCAACACACAGTCACCCCTATTGCGGTTGGCGAAGTTTTTAATAGCATTTGGGACTGTAAGCAACTCATCGAAGAACAACTTATCGATTATATCCGCACAACGATTACTCATGCAGGCGGTATTACAGGTATGCGTCGTATCGCTGATTTCGCCTCACTTTATCAAGTTAGAACAGGTTCACATGGCCCTTCTGACCTCTCGCCTATTTGCCATGCTGCGGCGCTGCATTTTGACCTCTGGGTACCTAACTTTGGAGTACAAGAGTTTATGGGCTACTCAGAAGAGATGCTTTCGGTGTTCTCAATTAACTGGACATTTAAAGATGGCTACATGCATCCAGGAAATAAGCCGGGTCTTGGTATCGATTTTGATGAAAAGCTCGCAGCAAAATATCCCTACAAACCTGCATACCTGCCTGTCGCTCGTTTAGAAGACGGGACTTTGTGGAATTGGTAAATATTATTTAATTTTTGGAGTTCAACATGAAAGCTGTCGTAATTAAAGAACCAAATACATTACTCATTGAAGAACGTGCTATCCCAGAACCGCAAGCGCATCAAGTTAGAATCAAAGTACGTCTAGCGGGTATTTGTGGCTCAGATAGCCATATTTACCGTGGACACAACCCTTTTGCCAAATATCCACGGATCATTGGACACGAGTTTTTCGGTATTATCGATAAAGTAGGCAATGCTGTAGATAGTAAACGCATTGGTGAACGCGTATCGATTGACCCAGTACTGAGCTGTGGCCATTGTTATCCATGTTCAATTGGTAAACCCAATGTGTGTGAAACGCTAGAAGTGTTAGGCGTTCATACGGATGGTGGCTTTACTGAATATGTGACTGTTCCTGCTGATAATGCCTATACCATCCCAGATAATATCCCTGATGAACATGCGGTGACTGTTGAACCTTACTCAATCGCAGCAAATGTCACTTCTCACGTTAAACCAAATAATGCGGATATTGCACTTGTCTATGGAGCAGGAACCATTGGTTTGACCTGTGCTCAAGTATTAAAAGGTGTTTATCAAGTTAAGACTTTGATTGTCGTTGACCGTGTTGCTGAACGCTTAGCAAGAGCAACAGCTTGCGGCGCTGATATCGTCATTGATAATTCACAAATTCCACTTCCAGAACAGCTCAAAGCATTAAATATTCGGCCAACACTCGTGTTAGATGCTGCTTGTCATCCTTCTATCATGCAAGAGGCAATTCTTATTGCATCTCCTGCTGCAAGAGTCTCTATTATGGGATTCTCGAGTGAGGCAAGTTCAGTAACACAACAAAGCATTACCAGCAAAGAAATCTCCTTATTTTCTTCGCGCTTGAATGCTAAAAAATTCCCAGAGGTTATTGATTGGATTGCCAATAAAAAAATCGATCCAAGCAAAATACTAACACATCAGTTTGCATTTACTGATGCACAAGACGCCATTTTAACCTTTGAGAAAGACCAAAAAACCTGCTGTAAAATTCTTTTAACATTTTGATTTAATTAAAAATATAACAACACCTTACACAGTACCCTACGCGATTAATAGGATAATAATATGAACACTCAGTCGATAGACCCTACAGGGAAGGTTGAACGCAGCTCTGGTGATTTAACCAAAGCTGCGGTTTCAGGTTGGCTTGGAACCGCTCTAGAATTTATGGATTTTCAGCTCTATTCATTAGGCGCAGCACTTGTTTTTCATCAGGTATTTTTTCCAGAACAGTCCGCATCGATGGCTTTAATTTTAGCGATGGGAACCTACGGTGCAGGCTATGTCGCGCGTATCGTTGGTGCCGTCTTCTTTGGCCAAATGGGTGACAGGATTGGCCGTAAAAAAGTTTTGTTTATTACCATCACCATGATGGGAATTTGTACCACGCTAATCGGTTTCCTCCCAACCTATGCCCAAGTAGGGATACTCGCACCGCTACTCTTAGTATTGTTGCGGATTATTCAAGGGCTAGGCGCTGGTGCTGAGATTTCGGGTGCGGGTACTATGCTTGCTGAATACGCGCCAAAAGGTCGCAGAGGTATCGTGGCATCCTTAGTTGGTCTAGGTACTAACTGTGGGACACTAAGTGCAACTGCAATTTGGGCTCTCATGTTCTTTTGGTTAGATAAAGAAGAGTTACTGGCTTGGGGATGGCGTGTGCCTTTCTTAGCAAGCTTTGTCGTCATGCTTTTTGCTGTATGGTTACGACTGAACTTAAAAGAAAGCCCAGTATTTGAAAAAGTACAAAATATTGAAGAGCAAGAAAGTAAGGCCTCTACTCAAACACCAGCAAAAGAAAGCTTTTTCGCGATGTTTAAAACCAAAGCTTTCTGGTTAGCCACGGGTATTCGTTTTGGTCAAGCTGGTAACTCAGGGTTAATTCAAACATTCTTAGCAGGTTATTTAGTACAAAGCTTATTATTTGATAAAAGCATTCCAACAGATGCCATCATGATAAGTTCTGCTGTTGGTTTCTTAACTATTCCATTAATTGGATTGCTCTCGGATAAATTTGGTCGCCGTATTCCTTATATTATCCTCAGCCTCTCAGCCATGTTGTTAGCCTACCCGATGCTGTCCGTTATTGTTAATGGCGCGAACAGTGTCCACATGATCACCATTTGTATCATTGTCATTCATAATAGTGCGGTACTTGGATTATTTGCCTTAGAAAATATTACGATGGCTGAGATGTTTAATTCACGTAATCGCTTTACAGGTATGGCTGTCGCAAAAGAGATTGGTGGATTAATTGCTTCTGGATTAGGCCCGGTATTAGCAGGTATTTTCTGTAGTATTACAGACAGTTGGTGGCCAATTGCTATCATGATTATTGTCTACTCTGCAATCTCTTTAATTACTGCAATCATTATGCCTGAAGTCAAAGATCGTGATTTAACTAGCCCATTAGATGCCGTTGAAGAACTTGAGCAACAAAAAGGTAAAGTCAAATATGCAACTGTCAACGAATAACCTAAATCAATTACCAAAATCTATCAAAGTACCGAGCTATGATAGAAATCAGGTTAAGACAAAAATGCTGCACCTTGGATTCGGCGCGTTTCATCGCGCCCACCAAGCCATCTTTGCAGAAATATTAGCATCGGAGCATCAAAGTGATTGGGGATTTTGTGAAGTTAATTTAGTCGGTGGTGAGCAGCAAATTAATGACTTAATTGCACAAGATTATTTATACAATGTCTGTGAGATGCAAGGTGATAACTGGCAAACTCGGACTGTTGGGGTAGTAAAGGAAGCCTTACATCCTGAAATTCATGGGATAGATGCTGTAATTAATCGCATGTTAGACCCTAATATCGCGATTGTTTCAATGACAGTGACTGAAAAAGGCTATTGCTATGTACCAGCAACCGGTTCTATTGACTTTGAGAATGCAGCCATTGCCCATGATTTACAATCACCAGAAACACCCAAGTCACTGCCCGGTTTGATTGTTGAAACGCTCAAACGTCGCAAAGAACAAGGTATTGCGCCCTTTACGGTGATGTCTTGCGATAATATGCCTGAAAATGGCCATATTACTAAAAATGTTATCCTCGCGATGGCAAATAAGCGTGATCCCGAACTAGCGAAATGGATAGCAGACAACGTGACTTTTCCATCAACGATGGTGGATAGAATTGTGCCCGCTATGACGCCTGAGACCGCAGTTAAAATTCAGTCACAACTAGGCCAAATCGTCGATAACGTCGCAATAGCCTGTGAACCCTTCAAACAATGGGTAATTGAAGATAATTTTGTTGCAGGTCGTCCTGAATGGGAAAAAGCGGGAGCTCAACTTGTTAGCAATGTTATTCCTTTTGAAGAAATGAAACTGCGCATGTTAAATGGTAGCCATTCATTTCTGGCTTACTTAGGGTATCTCGCTGGCTATCAATACATTAATGAATGTATGCAAGATAGCGCTTATGAAAAAGCCGCTTATTATCTAATGGTGAATGAGCAAGCACCGACTTTATCAATCAAAAATGTCGATTTACCTCAATACGCCAATGCATTAATTGAACGCTTTAAAAATACCGGTCTTAAACATCGTACATGGCAAATCGCCATGGATGGCACATTAAAGCTTTCCCAGCGATTACTTGATTCCATTCAAATCCATCTCAATAATGGAAGCTCATTTGATTATTTAGCATTAGCTGTTGCAGGCTGGATGAGGTATGTCAGCGGTAAAGATGATAATCAAGCTCAAATTCAAATTAGTGACCCACTAGCAACTAAACTCGCTGAGCTTGTAGCACAAAGTGAAGATGATGAAAGCCGAGTAACTTCATTGCTATCATTAGACTCACTCTTCTGTGCAGAGCTTGTTAACAATGCATTATTTACTGAAAAAGTGACAAATTTCTATCTGTCACTCAGAGATAATGGTGCTAAAAAGACGATTGAAACACTCAACAATCTTCATTCCTTATAACGGTTCAATTTTTACCCGATTCATTTAATCACAAAACCTGATACTGTAACTCTGGTATCAGGTTTTTTGTTATTATCTATATTGATTAAAAGAATTATCTCCAATAAAGGCTAAAAAATGACATCATTATTTAAATTTGAACCTAATTCGCATACTCCTTTCTTTCTCTTGTTAGCCTTTATTGGTGGCTTCGTTGATGCGAGCTCATTTGTTATTTTTGAAGTTTTTACGGGGCACCTCACCGGAAACAGTATTTTAAGCATGGTCTATCTGGCACAGATGGACTTCTCCATGTTGCTTTTATCCGCAATTTCAATTGCCGGATTTTTCACGGGTACCCTTTCTGGGTCATGGTTTAGGATAAAAAACAATCAGTTATCATGCTATCGTTTAGTTATTGGCTTAGTTTTTCTTTTATTTAGTAGTGTTTTCATACTTTATTTCCTGCTACATGCCCTCTATTCCCCTAATCTTGTTATTTTTATTATTAGTTTATCAATGGGAATTCAGAATGGATTTTTTAATAAGGTGGGAAGCGTCGGTATTCACTCAACCTATGTGACAGGAATGACAACATCTTGTATTAATGCATTTCTTAAAAATGTTAAAGGTGATAACAGCAAAAAAGTATTATTTCTTGCTGTACTCTTTTTTATTCTAGGTGGTCTTACAGGCAGTATTTTATCCGTTAAATACCACTTTGCTGGGTTCTCATTTGTATTAATTTTGCTGTTTATTGCTTTCATTTATAGCTTAAAAGTACGTAATTAATCACTAAAAACAAAAAAGCCCACCACCAATATTTATTGATGATGGGCTCGATTTCAGCAACCCAAAAAACTAACTTTTATCTTGTTTCTGTTGTTGCTGCTGCTTCTCTTTTTCGACAAGCTCACGGTACCACAGTGGGTGATGCTTTTTCGCCCAACCACGTGTTACCCATCCTTCAACCATCGCACGCACAGAACCTTTCACCCACATTGCCGCATAAGCATGTACAATAATCATAATGATCAGTGCAATAGCAGAAAGTGAATGCACCATAATAGCGGCACGGTATAACGGGATAGGAAAATAATCGGCAAAATATGGACGCCACATTATCACACCGCTAACAACCAATAGCAGTAAGCAGATAGAGACTACCCAATACACCCCTTTCTGACCGAGGTTATATTGACCAACATCGCCAGCTTCTTCATTTTTAAGTACTTTACCGATATTTTTTGCCCACTTGATATCTTCTTTGTTAACGAAGTTATGGTGGAAATAACGGAAGAACATAAAGACAAACAGCAAAAACATTGCCGTACCCACGAATGGATGTAAAATCCGAGACAGTTGTGGCGTGCCTAAAATATTCATAAACCAATTTAGCGACGGGAAAAAGAAGCCCAATCCGCTGATTGCAGTGAACAAAAAGCAAATCACAACCGCCCAATGATTAATCCTTTCTATTGGCTTGTGGCGAATAATTTTGTCATTATCATCTGGTATCATTTCTGATCCTCCCCTTCTTTTGATTTCGAAGTGTCAGATGACATTGCGTTATGCAAATCTTCCAGAGCCTCTTCTTCATCTTTTTTGGAGACGCGGTTCGGACCAATACCCACATAGTGGAAGATGGCCGCCGCAAATGTTGCAGCAAAACCTACCGCTGCTAACGGCTTCCAGATACCTTTCCAGAAAGTAACTGTTGGGCTGATAGTCGGATTTTCTGGCAACCCATGGTACAACTGAGGTTTATCTGCGTGATGTAAAACATACATCACGTGCGTACCACCCACACCTTCTGGGTCATATAAACCCGCATTGTCATAACCACGCGTTTTCAACTCATCAACACGCTCACCCGCCAAGTTAATCATGTCTTCCTTGCTACCAAAATGAATAGCACCCGTTGGACATGTTTTTACACAGGCAGGCTCTTGACCCACTTCAACGCGGTCAACACAAAGCGTACATTTGTATGCGCGATTATCGTCTTTATTGATACGTGGCACATCAAATGGGCAACCTGCAATACAGTAACCACAACCAATACAATGCTCTGATTGGAAATCCACGATACCATTTTTGTACTGCACGATTGCGCCTTCAGAAGGGCAAGCCTTCAAGCAACCGGGGTCAGCACAGTGCATGCAGCCATCTTTACGGATCAACCATTCGAATTTATCGTTCTCTTCAACTTCAGAGAAACGCATCACCGTCCATGACTTAGCGGTTAAATCCGTTGGGTTATCATATACCCCAACGTTAGTACCGATTTTGTCACGAATATCGTTCCATTCTGAACACGCGACCTGACAGGCTTTACAGCCAATACAGGTCGTCACATCAATAAGCTTTGCAACCTCTTCCTTATAATCCCGCACCTGAGGTGCGGGGGTCAGGGAATTGGTGGCAGAGCGACGAATAATGTCCTGTGATTGCATTGACATAATTTATCTCCTTACACCTTTTCCACATTGACAAGGAATGACTTAAATTCCGGCGTCTGAGTATTCGCATCACCCACATATGGCGTTAGCGTATTTGCAATAAAGCCTTTCACCGCCAAACCTTCAAAGCCCCAGTGAATAGGAATACCGATAGTATCGACATCTTTTCCAGCCACTTTCAGGGTTCTAATACGCTTGGTTACCACGGCTTTCGCTTTGATATAACCTCGTTTCGAACTGACTTTTACCGTATCACCTTGCTCAATACCTTTCTCTTTCGCCAAGCGATCACCAATTTCGATAAATTGCTGTGGCTGAATGATGGCATTTAACAATGCGTGTTTTGTCCAATAGTGGAAATGCTCTGTCAGGCGATAAGTCGTTCCCACATAAGGGAATTCTGTCGCTTTACCCATTTGAGCCCAATCATCTTTAAAGATGCGAGCAGCAGGGTTAGACACCACGTTTGGATGCAGTGGGTTAGTATCAAGCGGCGTTTCGATTGGCTCGTAGTGCTCAGGGAATGGGCCTTCGGCCATTTTATCCAAAGCAAACAAACGCCCCATACCTTCTGGCTGCATGATAAATGGTCCTACGCCACTTCCTGGTGCGGCATTGCTGTAGTCTGGTATATCCATACCAATCCACTTGCTACCATTCCACTCAAGAATTTGACGCTTCGGATCCCATGGTTTACCCATTGGGTCAGCTGATGCGCGGTTATAAATAACACGACGGTTCAGCGGCCATGCCCATGCCCAACCAAGTGTATTACCAAGACCTGTTGGGTCAGAGTTATCACGGTTAGCCATCTGGTTACCTTTCGGCGTCCAGCTACCAGCAAAAATCCAGCAACCACTTGAGGTTGTGCCGTCATCGCGTAGTTGTGCAAACGAACTAAGCAGTTCACCTTTTTTCGCGATAATATTGCCATCGGCGTCTTTAAGATCAACCAGCGCATAACCGTTGTTTTCTTGTGCCACTTCTTCCGGAGTTGGATTATCACGGTCAAAGTAGTTCCAAGTCATACTCAGAACCTGCTCAGGTACTGCACCGCCTTCGGTTTCATACATTTGGCGTAGACGATGATAAATACCCGATAAGATTTCACCATCACTGATAGCTTCACCCGGGGCATCAGCACCTTTCCAGTGCCACTGTAACCAACGCGCAGAGTTTACAATCGAACCATTTTCTTCAGCAAAACAGCAAGATGGCAGACGGAATACAGTAGTTTGAATATCTTCCGGTTTCACATCATTCATTTCACCGTGGTTTTGCCAGAAATTTGCAGTTTCTGTATTCAGCGGGTCAATCGTTACTAAGAATTTAAGCTTAGAAAGCGATTTCGAGACTTTATTTTTATTCGGGAATGAGGCTAATGGGTTGAAGCCTTGGCAGATATAGCCATTCACTTCTCCTTTATCCATCATTTCGAAATAGCGCAGTACGTCGTAGCCCTGATCCCATTTAGGTAATAAATCAAAGCCCCAATCATTTTCTTTTTGCGCTTTATCACCAAAGAAAGTCTTCATCATACTGACAAAGAATTTCGGGTAATTACCCCAATAGTTCACCTGGCCTTCGACGGTGGCTTTTGGCGTATTAGCCGCTAAATAACTTTCAAGTGTGGTTTGCTTTTCTGATGGCAAAGTCATATAACCCGGCAGACTTTGTGACAACAAGCCTAAGTCAGTCAAACCTTGGATATTTGAGTGACCACGAAGTGCGTTAACCCCACCACCTAGCATTCCCATGTTACCTAGCAATAGCTGGATCATTGCCATAGTACGAATATTTTGTGCACCGACGGTATGTTGTGTCCAACCGAGCGCATACAGGAATGTTGCTGTTTTATCTTTAACACTGGTTTCTGCTAGCAGCTCACAGACTTGTAAAAAGTCTTCAATTGGCGTACCGCAGATGTTATTAACCACTTCTGGTGTATAACGACTAACGTGCTCTTTCAATAAATTCATGACACAACGCGGGTTTTTCAGCGTAGGATCGCGCAGCGCAAGGCCGTTTTCATCCAACTCATAATTCCACGTGGTTTTGTCATATTGACGTTTTTCAGCATCGTAGCCTGTAAATAAACCATCATCAAAACCATAGTCTTCACGGATAACCAAACTTGCATTGGTATAAGCTTCAACATATTCACGTTGAATTTTTTCGTTATCCAGTAAATATTTAATGACGCCAGATAAAAATGCGATATCAGTACCAGAACGAATAGGCGTGTAAAAATCCGCCACTGCCGCTGTACGGGTAAAGCGTGGGTCAATCACAATTAGTTTGGCTTTATTATGGATTTTAGCTTCCATCGCCCATCGGAAACCGACTGGATGCGCTTCTGCTGCATTACCACCCATAACGACGACTAGGTTTGCATTTTTAATGTCAACCCAGTGGTTGGTCATCGCACCGCGACCAAATGTTGGAGCAAGACTTGCTACCGTTGGTCCGTGTCAGACACGCGCTTGGTTATCAACGGCAAGCATGCCGAGGGCGCGAGTAAATTTTTGAGTAACAAAACCTGATTCATTACTACCCGCTGATGCACAAAGCATTCCGGTAGTTAGCCAACGATTGACTGTCACACCATCTTTATTTTTTGGAATAAAGTTAGCATCACGGTCTTCTTTCATTAGCTTAGCAATACGGTCAAACGCGTTATCCCAAGAAATACGTTTCCACTCATTGGTACCGGGTTCGCGTACTTCAGGATATTTTAGGCGACTTTCACTGTGAATGAAGTCGATAAGGCCTGCACCTTTAGGACAAAGTGCACCACGGTTTACCGGATGATCCGGGTCCCCTTCAATGTGAAAAATACTCTCTTTTGCATTTTTCGCGCCATCGCCAAGACTGTACATTAACAGCCCACAGCCGACAGAACAGTAGGTACAGGTATTTCTGGTTTCCTTAGCACGCAGTAACTTATACTGACGTGTTGACGCTAACGCGATGGAAGGTGCAAAACCTAACGCCGCTACCGTCGTACCTGCCATACCGCCAGCGCAGATCTTAAAGAACCGCCTTCTGCTGACTTGCATGGGGATCTCCTCATTTACATTGCTCATGTTTACCTAACTTCAATATTGATAATCAGGTAAACTGTTTTTATTTAACGTCTTCCCTATCGTATCCAGGTTCATTGCCCGGCAAATGGTGTAAATTCTTTTTACCCATAATCAATATTATGTATCATTAGCGCTAGGAATTCATCTAATGTATGAAACAAATGCTACAAATGAAGCGAGATTAGTCAAAATGATCGGCGCAAATCACACAAGCGTGCAACAAAAAAGCAACCTTGGTGAGCCCATTGATGACTGGGTTGCAGAAGAAATACCTGTCGCTTTAGTTTTTAACGGTATATCCCATGTAGTAATGATGGCTACACCGAAAGATTTAGAGGATTTTGCCCTTGGATTTTCTTTATCTGAAGGAATAATACAATCGGGCGATGAAATTCGTGGAATTGATATTGTCCAAGGTTGCCACCGAGGCATTGAAGTTCATGTTGAATTATCTAGCCGCCGTTTTAGTGGATTAAAAGAACGCAGACGTAATTTAGCCGGTCGCACAGGTTGTGGTATTTGTGGCACTGAGCAACTTGATGAAATCTTTAAACCCATCGCACCACTGCCGTTTACCCAGACTTTTTCTCTGTCATATCTCGATAATGCCTTGCATGAACTCAAAAAAGTACAAGAAATCGGTGCATTAACTGGCTGTACCCATGCGGCTGCATGGATTTCCCCTGAGGGCATATTAGTCGGCGGTTGTGAAGATGTCGGCCGTCACGTAGCGCTAGATAAACTGTTAGGAATGAAACACCGCAACGATTGGCAGCAAGGTGCAGTATTGGTTTCGAGTCGTGCAAGTTATGAAATGGTTCAAAAAGCCGCGAGCTGCGGAGCAGAAATTTTATTTGCCGTTTCAGCAGCCACCTCTTTAGCTATCGAAGTCGCCGAGAAAGCTAACTTAACGCTAGTCGGATTCTGCCGACAAGGAAAAGCGACCGTGTTTACCCATGCGAGTAGAGTAAAGGATTAGAGGCACTGCTAATATTTTTTACTGAGCCCCTTCATCAAGGAGATGAAAATGATAAAACGGATCTTAATAGTGTTTCTATTGTCAGTATGTTTTTCGGCATTTGCTAAGCCTTCCCTTGATGAAGTGATGACCAAAGCTAACCAAGGTGATGCAGAATATCAATTTTACCTTGCCGAGAAATACCGATCAGGTGATGAGGTTGAAAAGAGTTTAGATAAAACCATCGAGTGGCATAAAAAGGCAGTAAAAAATGGCAATAATAACAGTGATTATCTTTTAGGAATTATCTACCTCACCTCCGATCTAAAACACCGTGACCTCGCTAAATCTATTACACATTTGAAAGCGGCTAATGCCAAATCCCCCCAAATTGCCAATCAGTGGTTAAAGTGGTTTACCATCTTTGATCTTAAAGCTAAAGAAGACCTTACCTTATCCAAAGCAGACTATGAAAAAGCAGCTGAGAAAGGTGACCAGCAAGCCTTATTTTTACTCGGTGTCATGAGCTATTTGAGTATTGAGGGTACGCAGGATATTGATAAAGCAATAAAATATTTTAGCCAGATGGATGCAACTCCATCCCCAAAAGTGGATCGCGCGCTAGGATATATGTATCTGGAAAAAGCCTCTGAGATTATGTTTAATGACCCTGACCGAGCTCAATGGCAGACAAAAGCAAAAAATGCGTTTATTAAAGCATCAAATAAAGGAGATACACTTTCTCAAACTGCTGTGGCAGAACTTTATTTACGTGACGAGTCAGGTGAATCAGTATCGATGGCAAAATCTTTTGATAAGGGTATCGAGTGGTTAGAAAAAGCGGCGAATAATGGTTCGATGATAGCGCAACTACGATTGGGTATGCTCTATTTTAATGGCGACCAAATTTCAGCAGATAAACAAAAAGCCAAATATTGGTTAGAAAAGGCGGCATTACAGGGAGACCCCAATGCTCAGCAAGCGATGGGCGTGATTTACTTTTTAGGGCAGGGTGTCCCTATAGATTATACTCAAGCCGCAAAATGGTATGAAAAAGCCGCCATACAAGGAGGTGATAACTCTATGGTTGCACTAGGACGAATGTATAAAGCCGGTCTAGGTGTTTCTCATGATCTCAATAAAGCGAATTTTCTATTCAATAAGGCCTGTGATATGGGCAATAGAGAAGGTTGCATGTTAGTGGGTCGTAATCGTGTAGGACAAGCTTATTAAATATTAATTTGGGTTACATGGTTCATATGTAACCCAAAGTGAACATCCACCCCGCCCTCTGACTATGCCAGCCGCTGTTCGGTAACGACTGGGCATTTATTGCACGACGAGAGGAACTTCAGCAAACCTCATCAATTTTTTAACGAAGAGCAGCGATAACATTATCACCATAGAGTGATAAAAATACTCAATACCTTTATCAGTTTGTTTTACATACCCTTCAAACATTAACGTTGAGTATAGAACACCATCGCAATACTCAGTAGATGAAGTTTATTTATTTCCCAATACAAAAGCTCGAGAAAATTCTGCCTAACAAATCATCGGATGTAAATTCGCCGGTGATTTCACTCAGTGCTTGCTGAGCTAAGCGTAACTCTTCAGCCAATAGCTCACCGGAGCGAGCACCTACTAACTGCTCATGACCTTGTGCTAAATGTATTGCTGCTGCATTCAAGGCTTGTAAGTGACGACGACGAGCAAGAAAACCACCTTCGGTATTACCACTAAACCCCATCGCTTCTTTCAGGTGATCGCGCAGCAAATCAATCCCTTTTTCTTCACGAGCTGAAATACGAATAACCGGATGACGAGTATCTTCAACAAGCTCGATTTGCTCGCCAGTCATATCTGCTTTATTACGGATCACCGTAACTGGCAGCGTTTCAGGTAAACGCGCCATAAATTCGGGCCATATTGCTTGAGGTTCGGTAGCATCTGTTGTCGTGCTATCCACCATAAATAGCACGCGGTCTGCCTGCTCAATCTCTTTCCAAGCACGTTCAATACCAATACGTTCAACTTCATCACTAGCTTCACGCAAGCCTGCGGTATCAATAATATGCAATGGCATACCATCAATGTGGATATGTTCACGTAAAACATCACGGGTTGTGCCCGCAATATCCGTTACAATCGCAGCTTCTCGACCTGCTAATGCATTTAATAGGCTTGATTTGCCCGCATTTGGTCGACCCGCGATAACCACTTTCATGCCTTCGCGTAACAGACTTCCTTGACGAGCCTGTGAGCGAACTTGTTCTAAATCCGCAACCACTTCATCTAATTTGGCTTCAATTTTTCCGTCAGAAAGGAAATCAATTTCTTCATCTGGAAAATCAATCGCAGCTTCCACATAGATCCGTAAGTGAGTGAGTGCTTCCACTAATTGATTGATATGGGCAGAAAACGCTCCTTGCAATGAGTTCATCGCTGAGCGAGCTGCTTGTTCGGAACTGGCATCAATTAAATCAGCAATGGCTTCAGCTTGAGCTAAATCCAATTTATCATTTAAAAATGCACGCTCAGAAAACTCACCCGGATTGGCGATACGAATACCATCAACGGTTAAAATTCTTCTCAGTAATAGATCAAGAATAACAGGACCGCCATGCCCTTGAAGTTCAAGAACATCTTCACCCGTAAAAGAATTTGGTCCCGGAAAGTAAATCGCAATACCCTGATCAATAACAGAGCCATCTACATCACGAAACGGCAGATAATCGGCATAACGTGGCTTTGGCTGTTTACCAAGCACCGTTTCTGCAATCAAAGCAGCTTTCGGGCCTGATACACGTAAAATACCGACACCACCACGTCCGGGAGGTGTTGCCTGTGCGACTATCGTATCGTTAATTTGCATGATGTTTCTCTGTCTTTGACTGGAACACTTTTTTGAAAAGAATAAGGCGACCTAATTGGTCGCCTTAATATTATGCATATCCCCATCATACTTCAAGTTACCCGTGCTAGCTTCGCCTAGCAACTCGACTTATTTTGGGGATATCCTCTTAGGTTACCCTAAGACTTTATTATTTTTTTTCTTTCTTATCGCGACTATGTAGACCACGTTTTTCCAATCCACGGTAAATAACCTGTTGTTGGATGATGGTCACTAAGTTACTCACGATATAATACAGAACCAGACCTGATGGGAACCACAGGAAGAAGATAGTGAACACGACTGGCATGTAAGTCATAATCTTCTGCTGCATTGGGTCTGTCACCGCCGTTGGCGACATCTTCTGAATAACAAACATGGTCACACCCATTAGCACTGGCAGGATGTAGTACGGGTCTTGTGCTGACAAGTCCTGAATCCAACCAATAAACGGCGCGTGACGTAGTTCAACAGAACCCATCAACATATAATAAAGTGCAAGGAAGATTGGCATTTGGATAACCAGAGGTAAACAACCACCGAGTGGGTTTACTTTCTCTGCTTTATACATTGCCATCATTTCTTGGCTCATGCGTTGTTTATCATCACCAATACGCTCACGCATTGCAGCCAGTTTAGGTTGCAGTAAACGCATTTTCGCCATCGAGGTATACTGCGCTTTAGTCAGCGGGTACATGATACCACGAACGATAAAGGTGATAACGATGATGGAGAAGCCCCAGTTGCCAACATAATCATGAATAAATTTCAGTAATTTAAACAGTGGCTGAGAGATAAACCATAACCAACCGTAATCAACGGTTAAATCTAAATGAGGTGCAACTTCAACCATTTCAGATTGGATTTCAGGCCCAATCCAGAGAGTTGATGAATACGTACCCACACCATTAGCAGCGATAGTCATTGGTTCACTCTTATAACCAATGATAGCGGAGTTTTTATCTAAATCGATGGAATAGAACGTACTTTTCTCAGAACTTGCAGGCACCCATGCTGTTGCAAAATATTGCTGCAACATTGCAATCCAGCCGCCTTTAGTGGTCAAGCTAAGATTTTTGTCTTCAATGTCACCAAAACTATATTTTTTATAGTTAGTTTCATCAGAAGAGTATGCTGCACCACGATAAGTGTGCAATGCAAAGTTGCTGCTACCAGTATCACGATCGCTTGGTAATTGGATAGTCTGTTTCAACTGGCCAAAGAAAGCGAGGCTTAACGGCTGAGCGGTTGAGTTTTGAATACTGTATTCAACATCAACAGTATAGCGGCCACGTTTCATGATATACGTTTTTTGGTACACAACGCCGTTGCTATCTGTAAACGTCATTGGTACGCGTAATTCATCTTGCCCTTGTGCTAACGTAAAGCTTGTCGCTTCAGTAGTATAAAGAGGACGCACGCCATTGTTATTTGCTGGATTGTCTGGACCGTGAGGACCAATCAGACCACTTTGAGCCTGATAAACAAAACCTGGTGTAGTTTCCAGTAAACGGAAAGGGTCTTCCGAATGAAGGGTCGCAGGGTAGGCTAACAGGTCAGCCTCATCGATATCACCACCACGTGTATTAATACGAATATCTAATACATCAGTTTTTACCGAAATGAGCTTACCTTGCCCTGAGCTGGTTACAGCTTGAGCATCACTGCTTGGCATATCCGCTTGTTGCGTAGTCTGAACAGTTTTTACTTCCTGAGCAACTTTATCGCTCTCCCAGGCCTGCCAAACTAAGAACGATACGAACAACAAAGCGATGAGTAGAAGATTGCGTTGCGAATCCATCGTTATAATTCTCTATTATCATCAGTTTTTTTAGGCGGAACAGGATCGTCTCCACCAGCGTGTAAAGGGTGGCATTTTAATATGCGTTTCGCTGTTAACCAACTACCTTTTAACATACCAAACCTGCGCAATGCCTCAATTCCGTAATTAGAGCATGTTGGATTGAAGCGACAACGAGGTCCTAACAACGGACTAATCGCCAGTTGATAGCCTCTGATCAGCATAATCAGGAGTTTTGAGCCAAGCGACGATGACGACGCCATAACTTATCCAACGCTTCCGTGATTTGTCGATTGTCGAGATTAGCGACCCCTCTCCTTACCAATAACACAAAATCCATTGGGGGCAAGTCGTGTTGATGCAAACGAAAGTATTCACGCGCTAATCGTTTAATACGATTTCGCTCATGAGCTCGTTTAACATTTTTTTTAGCGATGGTAAGACCGATGCGGGGATGCCCCAGCTCGTTTAGGCGACCAAGGATTGTTATCTCTGGGGAACTCGCCCTCTGCGGCTGCTTAAAGACATTGTCGAAATGCCTGGGAGTTAACAAACGTAACTCCCGGGTAAAAGCGAGCGTAACCACTTTAATAGAGGGCTAGCTTTATTACTTAGATGAAACGGTCAGACTAGAGCGGCCTTTCGCACGACGGCGAGCCAGAACTTGACGACCATTTTTAGTAGCCATACGAGCGCGGAAACCGTGTGAACGGTTGCGCTTCAGTAAGGACGGTTGAAAAGTGCGTTTCATAACGATTTCTACCTAACTTTTAAATTTATTACTGATTCAGTAAACGCGTTGGCAACCAGTGAAAACTGATTTACACCTGTGCCTCTATCGCAACAATATAGAAAGAAGCAGGATTGTAATAAAACATAGGGGGTCACGTCAATAAGATGACGCAATCAAACCACTTTTATTTATTGCCTGGCTGACAGGTTCGCTGACATATACCGTGACAATCTGCTAATGACACGATTTTCAAACTGACTGTGGGCTGACCTAGATTGAGATTATTGCTAACTTTAGCCCTGAACATTGAGCCGTAAAAAACGCGAACTCTACGTCATTCACTAGAGCATAGGCAAAAATCACAATGCAAGGCTAACGGATCGCAGCTTGTTAAAAAACCACATTAGCACTGTACACAGGGAGGAAGATTATACGGACTCCACCCTAAAGCGCAAGGATCTTAACTCGATCTAAATATATTTTTTATGGGTGCAGAATTTTTTCAAGAAATCATCTAAAGTTATCCCCAGCCATGTGGAAAAAACAGAGCTAATCGGGATCAACCAGAGGACTTCACCCCTCAAAGAGCATCCTTAACACAATTGCCTGTGGATAAAAAGCATAAAAACTGTGTAAAAGAGTGAGATCTCTTATTAATTTTACGGTATGATCCTAGGTCGTGTTGCTGATCCGACGATCGCCACTATTTCGTTGGCTTTGTTGGTATTAAGTCAGTAATAGCGAATTAGAGATAAATAATAAAGAAATAATAAAGTTAACCAAAATACTTCTCTGGCTTTCTTTGTAAAACAAAGCAGCCAGTAAAAAATTCTGAGCTAAATCCGTAATTCTTGTTTCATTGACCTTGTTTAGGGGAGCCCAACGTGTCACTTTCGCTTTGGCAGCAATGTCTTGCCCGATTGCAGGATGAACTGCCTACCACCGAATTCAGTATGTGGATACGCCCCCTTCAAGCTGAATTGAACGGTAACACTCTGGCACTTTATGCCCCAAATCGTTTTGTCCTTGACTGGGTAAGGGACAAGTACATCAATAATATCAACGAATTATTGAATGATTTTTGTGGCTCTAATGCACCCGCACTGCATTTTGAAGTCGGTAATAAGCCTATGTCAGCGGCGCCGACTAGCACTCAGACACGTAATCCCACACACGAAAAACCGGCTTTTGTCATGCCATCCGCACCCATTAGGCCAAGTTGGGACAACTCAAACAAAGTACTACCAGACGTTGTTTATCGTTCAAATGTGAACCCTAAGCATACTTTTGATAACTTTGTTGAAGGTAAATCAAACCAATTAGCCCGTGCAGCGGCAAGACAAGTCGCAGAAAATCCAGGTAGCGCCTATAATCCATTATTCCTTTATGGTGGTACGGGTTTAGGTAAAACGCATTTACTGCATGCGGTTGGTAACAGCATTATGCAACACAAAGCAAATGCCCGTGTGGTTTACATGCATTCTGAACGATTTGTTCAAGATATGGTCAAAGCTTTACAGAATAATGCGATTGAAGAGTTCAAGCGCTATTACCGTTCTGTTGATGCTTTACTAATAGATGACATTCAATTTTTTGCTAACAAAGAACGCTCACAAGAAGAGTTTTTTCATACATTCAATGCATTACTTGAAGGCAATCAACAAATTATTTTGACCTCAGACCGCTACCCTAAAGAAATCAATGGGGTGGAAGATCGCTTAAAATCGCGTTTTGGTTGGGGTTTGACTGTCGCGATAGAACCGCCCGAGCTAGAAACACGTGTTGCCATTTTGATGAAAAAAGCAGATGAAAATGAAATTCAGCTGCCGGGTGAAGTTGCCTTTTTCATCGCTAAACGTTTACGCTCTAATGTGCGTGAACTTGAAGGCGCATTAAACCGTGTTATTGCCAATGCTAATTTTACCGGTCGTGCTATTACTATCGACTTTGTTCGAGAAGCACTGCGTGATCTACTGGCACTACAAGAAAAATTAGTCACTATTGATAACATTCAGAAAACAGTGGCTGAATATTATAAAATTAAGGTAGCTGATTTGCTTTCCAAGCGTCGTTCTCGTTCTGTCGCCCGTCCGCGTCAGATGGCAATGGCACTCGCAAAAGAACTGACAAATCACAGTTTACCTGAAATCGGGGATGCCTTTGGCGGTCGCGACCATACAACGGTCCTTCATGCTTGTCGTAAAATTGAACAATTACGAGAAGAGAGCCATGACATCAAAGAAGATTTTTCTAATCTAATCAGAACATTATCATCTTAATTGCTATGAAATTTACTATAGAACGCGAGCAGTTATTAAAACCATTACAGCAGGTTAGTGGCCCTTTAGGTGGTCGTCCAACTCTGCCTATTTTAGGTAATCTTTTATTACAGGTAAAAGAAGGCGCACTCCAACTTACCGGAACCGACCTAGAAATGGAGATGATGGCCAATGTCCCTCTGACTCAAGAACATGAAGTTGGCGCAACGACGGTTCCCGCACGCAAATTTTTTGATATCTGGCGTGGTTTGCCCGAAGGTTCTGAAATTAGAGTAGAACTTGATGATGATCGGTTACTCGTTCGTTCGGGTCGCAGCCGTTTTTCATTATCGACTTTACCGGCGACTGATTTCCCAAATTTAGATGATTGGCAAAGTGAAGTTGAATTCTCACTTCCACAATCAATACTGAAGCGCTTAATTGAAGCAACCCAGTTTTCAATGGCACATCAAGATGTCCGTTATTACCTCAACGGAATGCTGTTTGAAACTGAGGGGCAACTACTAAGAACCATTTCGACTGATGGCCATCGACTGGCTGTTTGCGCAATGGATATCGGTCAAGAGCTCCCATCGCATTCTGTGATTGTCCCGCGTAAAGGGGTCATGGAACTCATGCGTTTGTTAGATGGCGGCGATGCGCCTTTGCAATTACAAATCGGTAGCAATAATATTCGAGCACACGTTGGCGATTTTATTTTCACCTCTAAACTGGTTGATGGCCGTTTCCCTGATTACCGTCGAGTGCTACCGAAAAGCCCAGATAAAACCTTAGAAGCGCGCTGCGATTTATTAAAACAAGCATTTTCACGCGCAGCGATTTTATCCAATGAAAAATTCCGTGGTGTTCGTTTATATTTTAGCGAAAATCAATTGCGTATTACCGCCAATAACCCGGAACAAGAAGAAGCAGAAGAAATTGTTGATGTCAGTTACCAAGGTACCGAAATGGAAATTGGCTTTAACGTCAGTTATATCTTAGATGTCTTAAACACACTAAAAAGCGAAAATGTTAAATTGCTTTTAACTGACGCCGTTTCCAGTGTACAAATTGAAGACTCTGCGAGCAGCGCCGCTGTTTATGTTGTCATGCCAATGCGTTTGTAATCACTTTATATGATCCTTTCGCGTTTATTGATCCGCGACTTTCGTAACATTGAAGACGCCGATCTCTCCCTTGCTATTGGGTTCAATTTTTTAATTGGCCCAAATGGGAGCGGCAAAACCAGTATACTGGAAGCAATATATACTTTAGGTCATGGTCGTGCATTTCGCAGTATTCAAGCGAATCGCGTTATCCGCCATGAGCAAGAACAGTTTATTCTGCATGGAAAACTCAGTCATGCCGATGAGCAACGTAAAGACCTTTCTCTTGGATTAAGTAAAAATAGAGAAGGTGAAAGTAAAGTCAGGATTGATGGCACCGATGGTCATAAAATTGCAGAGCTTGCAAAATTATTACCTATGCAGCTAATAACCCCTGAAGGGTTTACACTGTTAAACGGTGGTCCAAAATACCGACGCGCGTTTATTGACTGGGGCTGTTTTCACAGTGAGCCATTATTTTTTTCAGTTTGGTCTGACTTAAAACGCTTACTAAAACAACGAAATGCTGCATTACGACAAGTTACCCGTTATGACCAAATTCGTCATTGGGATAAGCAATTAGCGCCACTTTCAGAGCAAATAAGCCAATGGCGTCATGAATATATTGCAGGTATTGCTGAAAATATAGAGCAAACTTGCCAACAGTTTTTACCTGAATTTTCATTATCCGTATCCTTTCAACGTGGTTGGGATAAAGAAATTGATTATTCAGAGCAACTAGAACGCCAATTTGAGCGTGATAGAGCACTAACCTATACCGCCTCCGGGCCACATAAAGCTGATTTGCGAATTAGGGCAAATGGCACCCCTGTTGAAGATATGCTTTCACGCGGTCAACTGAAACTTTTAATGTGTGCATTAAGGTTAGCGCAGGGTGAGTTTTTCACTCAACAGAGCGGGCAACGATGCCTGTATCTACTGGATGATTTTGCCTCAGAACTTGATGCAGGTCGCCGCCAACTATTGGCGACTCGTCTCAAGGCTACGCAAGCTCAGGTGTTTGTTAGTGCCATAACATCCGAGCAAGTAAATGACATGATTGATGTAAACAGCAAGATGTTTAGCGTAGAACATGGCAAAATACAAGTTCAACCTCAGGAATAGAAAGAGCAGGAAACGTTGATGACGAATACATATGACTCCTCAAGTATCAAGGTATTAAAAGGACTGGATGCGGTGCGTAAGCGCCCGGGCATGTATATCGGTGATACCGACGATGGAACAGGTCTTCATCACATGGTCTTCGAGGTTGTCGACAACGCTATCGACGAAGCCCTCGCAGGTTTTTGTGATGACGTCGTTATCACTATCCATGCTGATAATTCTGTCTCCGTTCAGGATGATGGGCGTGGTATCCCAACGGGTATCCATGAAGAAGAAGGCGTATCTGCGGCAGAAGTTATCATGACTGTTCTGCACGCCGGCGGCAAATTCGATGATAACTCCTACAAAGTCTCCGGTGGTTTGCACGGAGTTGGTGTTTCAGTCGTTAACGCCCTATCTGAAAAACTTGAATTAGTTATCCGTCGTGACGGTAAAGTTCACGAACAAATCTACAAACATGGTGAGCCTCAAGCGCCTTTAGTTGTCGTGGGTGAAACTGACCTGACAGGTACACGCGTACGTTTTTGGCCAAGCATGGATACCTTTAAAGGTGTCACTGAATTCGAATATGATATTTTGGCAAAACGTTTACGTGAACTGTCATTCCTGAACTCTGGCGTTTCAATTCGACTGATTGACAAACGTACAGGTAAAGAAGACCACTTCCATTATGAAGGCGGTATCAAAGCCTTTGTTGAATATCTGAGCCAAAATAAAACTCCGATTCATCCAAATGTATTTTATTTCTCAACTGAGAAAGACGGTATTGGTGTTGAAGTTGCAATGCAGTGGAATGACGGTTTCCAAGAAAACGTTTACTGCTTCACCAACAATATCCCTCAGCGTGATGGTGGTGCCCACCTTGCCGGCTTCCGTGCAGCAATGACCCGAACCATGAATAACTACATGGAAAAAGAAGGTTATCAGAAAAAAACCAAAGTCAGTGCAACCGGTGACGATGCACGTGAAGGTCTGATTGCTGTTATTTCGGTTAAGGTACCAGATCCTAAGTTCTCCTCTCAGACCAAAGAAAAATTAGTTTCATCTGAAGTGAAAACCGCAGTTGAAACCATGATGAATGAAAAATTGGTTGAGTATTTATTGGAAAACCCGGGCGATGCTAAAATCGTTGTGGGTAAAATTATTGATGCAGCACGTGCTCGTGAAGCTGCACGTAAAGCACGTGAAATGACTCGCCGTAAGGGTGCCTTAGACTTAGCAGGTCTACCAGGTAAACTGGCTGACTGCCAAGAACGCGACCCTGCATTATCAGAATTATACCTCGTGGAAGGGGACTCAGCGGGCGGCTCTGCAAAACAAGGCCGTAACCGTAAAAATCAGGCCATCTTGCCGCTAAAAGGTAAAATCTTAAACGTTGAGAAAGCCCGTTTTGATAAAATGCTTTCTTCACAAGAAGTTGCCACGCTGATCACCGCTTTAGGTTGTGGTATCGGCCGCGATGAATATAATCCAGACAAACTACGTTATCACAGCATCATTATCATGACGGATGCTGACGTCGATGGTTCACACATTCGTACCTTACTATTGACCTTCTTCTATCGTCAAATGCCTGAAATTGTTGAACGTGGTCATATCTTTATTGCTCAACCACCACTGTATAAAGTGAAAAGAGGTAAGCAAGAGCAATATATTAAAGATGACGATGCAATGGATGATTACCTCATCTCAATCGCACTTGATGGCGCTGAGCTGCATTTAAATGCAGATGCACCGGCCATGAGAGGCGAAGAGTTAGAAAAACTCGTTGTTGAGTATAATGCTGCGCACCGTATTATCCGTCGTCTTGAGCGTCTTTACCCACAAGCACTACTGAATAGCTTAGTTTATCAACCTACTTTAGTAGAAGATAATCTAAAAAGTAACGAGCAAGTTGAAGAGTGGGCAAAATCATTAGTCCAACGCTTAACGGATAACGAACAAGCGGGCAGTACTTATAGCTATATCATCACAGAAAATCGTGAACGTCAGCTATTTGAGCCAACTATCCGTATTCGTACTCATGGTGTTGATTCCGACTACAACCTTGATTTTGACTTTGTTCATGGTAGTGAATATCGCCGTATCACTCACTTAGGTGATTTAATCGGGGGTCTTATCGAAGAAGGTGCTTACATCCAACGTGGTGAACGCCGTCAGAATATCGAAAACTTCGAAGATGCTCTAACTTGGTTAACCCGTGAATCACGTCGTGGCCTATACGTACAGCGTTATAAAGGTCTTGGTGAGATGAACCCAGACCAACTTTGGGAAACCACCATGAACCCAGATACACGCCGTATGCTACGCGTCACAGTAAAAGATGCTATCGCAACAGATTTACTCTTCACCACACTAATGGGTGATGCAGTCGAACCTCGCCGTGCATTTATCGAAGAGAACGCACTAAAAGCCGCTAATATCGATATTTAATCGTTAGTTGCTTCTTAGTAGAAATAGCCTCATGTGAAAGCATGAGGCTATTTTTTTAACGGTTGTCATCACGCGTATCATTATGAATATCTCTCACCTTTTTATTTAATCACCTGTATTATGCTTAAATTAAAACATCTGATTATTTTTTTATTTAAAAAATAACATCTATTATTTACTATCCGATTTTTTATTAGTTCAGGTTACTAAAAATAATTAAATTTATTATTAACAGTAATGAGGCATACATTTAACAACAATGAATCTGAATTTTAAAATAATAAAAATGAAGTTGAATTCGTAAATGCAATCAATAACAAAATAAACAAAAATCATAAGGTTAACGAAATAAAGGCTGAGTTTTTTCATAAAAACGTCACATTGCGTAATTAACATCTCATAAATTCAAGATTAATTAACGCAACCTATAGGCCTGTCATGAAAACAGTCATAATACCTACGGCGATAAGTTTACTCGCCTTATTGTATACAAATATTTCATTTGCTCAGATAGATATTGAGGCAACTGAAAAACATATTATTGATAAACGAAATAGCTGGCTTAACGACATTAAAAATAATGTCATTAGCAATTCCCCCTTAAAAGACTCCAAAATAGCGCAGTGGGATAGGCTAATCAGTCATGAATATACCCAAATAACCGATGAGCGACTAGAAAGAGCAAAAGCCGATAAGTCACAAAATTCAAACTATGTTTTTAGTACTTTCAACACAATACTCTTTGGTGATCATCAAATCGATTTAACCGCGAATGATCACTATCATACGATTAAAGATTTGTATGACATCAGTACCCGAGCTTATGACGAAAATCGCCAACGAGTTAGATCTATCGACTTTATTCTTAAAGAGCATTTTCAACGAGGCCGGCCCTATCAGGTACTCGATAAAGATGGTAACTATATTGCTAATTATACTGCCATACGGGGTTCGTCCTTTCCAAGTGGACATACTTGGAATGGTTTCAAACAAGCAGCGGTTTTAGCCACCCTATTCCCTGAAAAAGGAGATGAAATCTTTGCAAGAGCGATTGAGTATGGAGAAAGTCGAGTGATTGTTGGTGCCCATTTCCCAACAGATACTATCGCTTCTCGCATTGGCAACTATTACCTATTATCTCAATTACTTGCTGATGATAAAATTGCTAAATCATTTGTGACATTAGCCAGAAATGTTCGTGAAGAAACAGCCATAACTTGCCAAAAAAACATAAAGGATTGCCTCACAGCTTCGAGTCATCATATCAATGATGAAGTTGGATACTACGGCAAAAAAGAACCTGAAGAAAAACCTATGATTACCCCTAATGAGCTACCTAATACTGCGGCTCATTTACTGCGTTTACGTTTTTCTTATTTAAATAAAGAACAGCGGCAAAGTATTTTAGCCAGTACCGCTTATCCGATTAATTCTCTCGCCGGTTGGGATGTTAAAAAAGATAAACCAGAGACCTATTGGGGACTCATTAACTTACCTAGAGCCTATCAAGGCCCTACCCATTTATATGATAATTTTATCGTTGTTCAGAAAACAAATGAATTTGATTTCGCAAACTTTGGCGAAATTGATGAGTGGAAAAATGCAATTACAGGCACAGGGCAATTAATCAAGAAAGGCAGTGGCACGCTCATTTTATCGGGCGAAAATACCTTTGCTGGCATAGAAGTTAATCAGGGTAATTTAGTACTGAATGCAAAAAATCATTATTCAAAACCGTCATCAATAAACGGTGGTTCACTATTCATAAAAGGTCAGTTAAATTCGCCATTAGATGTCAATAAAGGCGCATTAATTTTAGATAATGGAAAAATCAACTCACAAGTCGCTCTTAATCAATCAGGACTATTAACTGGTAATGGTCAGATTAATCATTTAACCGTCAATCAGGAAGCCATGGTGTCGCCGGGGCATTCAATTGGTACAATCAATATCGCAGATTCTGTTATTTTTAAGCCTGATAGTCATTATTTAGTAGAGATTAATGCACAGGGGAAACACGATACCATCAAGAGCCAAGGTACGGCTGTTCTAAATGGTGGTACTGTCACTGTTTCATTTGAAAATGACAAAAATAAGCTATCTAAACAACAAGTTAACAATTTATTCGATACTCAATATACGATATTAAGCGCCGAAAAAGGTATCAGCGGTAAATTCGAGACCGTACAACCTAATTATCTCTTTATAGGAACGACGTTAAACTACTCACCAAATGCGGTCACACTAAATATTGGTCGCAATAACACCTCTTTTGACAGCGTTGCGACGACTCAGAATCAAAAGTCAGTCGCTCAAGCACTCGATAAACTCCCCACAGAAAATTCGCTCTATAAAAGTATCTTAAAAAGTGATTCAAAAGACGAGGCGATTTCTGTTTTTAATGCGCTAACAGGGCAAGTACACACCGATGTATTATCAAACCAAATCAATAATAGCCGCCATATAAGGGAAACTATTTTCAAGCAACTTCGCTTTTCAGAATCACTAAATAGAACTAAAGAGCACCATGACAATAAAGGTAACGTTTGGGCTAAAGTTCTCCATGATTGGGATCATACCGCTAGTGATAGTAATGCAGAAAGTTATAACACCTCAACTTATGGTGTGTTCTTAGGTGCGGATCAACGTTTTTATAACGACAAAGTTGCTCTAGGGCTTGCCACCGGTTTTACGAAAAACACTTTGTCCGGTCATCATAATAGTGGCAGTAGTGATAATTACCATCTGGCTATTTATGGTGGCATACAGTTAGACCCGATTACACTTCGAGCTGGAGCAGGACACGCATGGCATCATATCAATACCCATAGATCAGTTAGCCAATCGATAGGGAACTATCAGACACAGACTCGCCAAGCCTTTGTCGAAGCCGCTTATCCGCTCAAAGCGAATATAATCAACATCGAACCATTTGCAAATCTCGCTTATATAAACGCCACCAATAATACCATTCGTGAGAAAGGTAATCGCGCATCATTAAAAGCAGATAAACAACATATCAACGGGATATTATCTACGCTTGGCGTTCGACTCGATAATCAATGGAAATTGAATCCACGCTCTAGTCTTAATTTATATGGTGAATTAGGTTGGCAGCACCAATACGGTAATTTAGCTCGAGGTATGAAATTCACGTTTGCTGATGCTGAGCCTGCATTTATTTCGCAAGGTTCGTCAGCCGCTCGCAACGGTGCCATCATAAAGACTGGGGTAGACCTTAATATAAATAATAATGCTAAGTTATCGATAAACTATAGCAAACTCGCCGCTAAAAATTACGCTGATAATAATATTGACGCAAGAATTTCACTTATGTTTTAATTAAATTAAAACCCTCATACTTAATGAGGGTTACTCATTTGTTTATGTTATATATTAATAAGTTAATCATTTTTCGACCTAGACTAAAATAGCATATTCTATTCTTGATGACTTAACCTCACGCTAGTTTACAGTTTTTTACCCTACTAAATTGATTACCTTACCTTTTTTCGTGTTATAAACACATTATGATAGTTTCTCATCTAACCACAATAAATAGAAAACTGCGCTTTTTTGAAAGCAAAACCAACAAGGCTTTAATAGCCCAATTCATGGTATTCAAATTAAAAAGTGAAAAACAATAATGCGTGTATTCATTATTATATTTTATTTTTTATTGGTATCAGTGATACCCGCTTTATTCAGTGGTGATGTCAGTTTAATTGCTAAAATTGTCATTACGCTCTCTGGCGCACTGATTATGGTGCTCTGTGCTGGGGCTTATCAGTCACTATTGGGTAAATTACTGACTGTCAGTATCACGATATTATGGGCACTCAATTTATCCGTTTCATTTTTCTTTTATCAGAAACACGATATCCGCTTTTCGTCCTCTATTGCGGAAACATTTATTAATACCAACAGCAGCGAAACTGTAGGAATGCTGTCTTACAACATTGGCTATGTGATCTTTTATATCATTGCCTTTGCTATTTATTTTTTAAGCATTCATAAGTGTGCCAAATATATTAGCCGTCGAACAACCTTAGTCAGTTCGGTGCTATTATGTGGTTACTTGCTCGCAATCCCACTGTATTACACATCATTATTAAAAAAAACAGACAGTCATTTTCTGATCGGGGAAAAATATCTTCTCAATACACCATTTTATAACGCTGGCGCACTAGTGAAGATTTTTTATGAAAATCGCGGGATCAAGAAAATATCCTCAGAAGTGGTTTCATTTAATTATGATAAAAAAGATGTTGGCACTGAAATTTATGTCTTGGTGATCGGTGAATCGCTCCGCCGCGATCATATGAGTTTGTATGGCTATCAATACGATACGACCCCAAATCTTAATAACCGTAAATCACAAATGCTGGTTTTTGATAATGCCTATTCACCTGCACCTGTTACCATTTTGTCGGTTCCTATTTCGTTAGCAAATATTCGCTTTGACCAAATGCAGGACAAAAAACACTATGCCGATAACATTATTTCTTTAGCAAATGATGCAGGGTTTAAAACCTATTGGCTCAGTAATCAAGGTAAAACCAATAAAAGAACCAGTGTGATTTCAGCTATCGCCAATATGGCGAACAATAAAAAATGGAACGAGTTTGTTGGTTATGATGAAGAGTTATTCGATTATTTTACTGAAGCAATTAACGATAAAACAAACCAGAAAAAACTTATCGTCTTACATACTTATGGTAGCCATGAGCCTGCCTGTAACCGTTTCCCAGAAGAACAATTTAAAAAATTCAGCGGACAAGAAGATGATGATTGTTATGACAGTTCTATCGCCTACACAGATAAGTTTCTAGAAAGCCTATTACAACAACTCGACAATAAACCTGCGACTCTTTTGTATTTCTCAGACCATGCACTGCAACGATTAAATGCCGATAACAATGTCCATTATCATCATGGCGTTAATAGTCCAAAAAAAGAAGCTTATGAAATTCCACTGTTTATTTGGTACAGCTCAACAACATCCAAGCCTGTATTTAATGAAAAAAATCTCAGAGAACCTTATTCAACGGTAAACAATTATTGGTTAATGAGTGATTGGCTAGGTATACAACAACGTACATCAGCGGCTTGTCAGTCCCCTTTGCGTAGCTGCTATCAAGCTCAGTCGGACATTAAAGTCATTGATGGTAATAGAGCTCCACTATCAATTAAACAGCTTCCATCAGAGAAAACAGCGCCTCAAAAAAGCAATAAAAAACCTGTGCACCAGACGGTAACACAGGTTCAATAAACCGTAATTTAAGGGTTTACAATAAAATTCTTAACATCCGGCGCAATGGCTCCGCCGCACCCCACAGTAATTGGTCACCAACCGTAAAGGCGGATAGGAAATCAGGACCCATATTTAACTTACGTAAACGACCAACTGGTGTACTCAAAGTACCCGTTACCGCAGCAGGTGTTAGTTCACGCATGGTGATTTCACGGTCATTTGGTACAACTTTAACCCATTCATTATGAGAGGCTAATAGCTGCTCAATATCCTTCATTGGGATATCTTTTTTCAGCTTCAAGGTGAACGCTTGGCTATGGCAACGCAATGCGCCAATACGGACACATAAGCCATCAACGGGAATGATATTACTTCCCGTTGCTAAAATTTTGTTGCTCTCTGCTTGCCCTTTCCACTCTTCACGACTTTGGCCATTTTCAAGTGCTTTATCAATCCATGGGATCAGGCTACCCGCTAATGGAACACCAAAAGCATCTGTTGGCATCGCACCGCTACGAGTGAAGTCAGTGACTTTTTTCTCAATGTCTAATATTGCAGAAGCTGGATTTTGTAGCTCTTTTACCACTTGGGTATGCAACGAGCCCATTTGTGATAATAACTCACGCATATTACGTGCACCGGCACCAGAAGCCGCTTGATAAGTCGCAACCGATGCCCACTCAACTAGATTGTTAGTAAACAAACCACCTAAAGACATCAACATCAGGCTTACTGTGCAGTTACCACCAACAAAGGTTTTAATACCTTTATTTAATCCATCTTGAATATGTTGATAGTTAACAGGATCAAGAATGATAATCGCATCATCTTTCATACGCAGTGAAGATGCAGCATCAATCCAATAGCCATTCCAACCTGACTCTCTCAATTTAGGATAAACTTCATTAGTATAATCGCCACCTTGGCAACTAATAATGATATCCAGAGCTTTTAGTGCATCAATATCAAATGCATCTTGCAATGTACTACGATGCCCACCAAAAACAGGGGCTTCAGAACCGTGTTGCGACGTAGAAAAAAAGACCGGATGGATTACATTAAAATCACCTTCTTCAACCATCCTTTGCATTAATACGGAGCCAACCATTCCACGCCAGCCAATCAAACCTACATTTTTCATTCTATTCACCCTGTCTGATTAAATTTTTTACCCAAAAAATCTCAAAACTCAATTTTATGCCCTTCTTCGGGACAATTGTCACTGACCTTTTAGACAACCGTTAAAATTGACACTGGAGATTTCTCAACTGTATTAAAACTGACAAAATATCAACCAGTGTGCAAGTGAATTTCATCACTAATAGTAAGAAGATTAGTAATAAAGCTAATAATGATAGAAAAACAGTTCTATGCTGTTTTCCAAATTGGAAAAATGCCTTTCGGGATTATTCAATATATTGATGTACTAATAGTGATTAAAATTAACATCTTCTCTTCTTAGGATGCAATTTCCCCATGACCAAGTATGTCCTTTTTAGCTTTTGGATAGTGCTAATTTACCCTCTAGGGGTTGATTTGCATTTAACAGGTATCCCCCTGATTGCTGCCGAATTACATGCCAGTGAAAGTCAGCTTCATATGGCATTTTCTATCTATTTAGCGGGTATGGCCTCCACCATGTTGATTGCTGGTTGGTGTGCCGATCACATTGGCCGCAAACCTGTAGCTTTAGTCGGTGCAGCGATATTTGCATTGTCATCGGTTATGGCAGGCTCATCCTCAACCACCACGATATTTTTAGCGGCTCGTTTCTTACAGGGGATTGGGGCTGGATTCTGCTATGTAGTCACATTCGCATTATTGCGTGATGTTTTATCAGCCAATACGCGAACCAAAGTATTATCTGCAATGAATGGAATTACCTGCATTGCTCCCGTCTTAGCTCCAGTCATTGGCTTTATCATTTTGCTTTTTTATCATTGGTCCGTCATGTTCTACTTTATGGCGGCTTATGCTGTACTGAGTATTATTTTTTGTTTAGCGGCAATTAAAGAAACCAAACCACTTATTAATAAAACGACAATTAATGAAGAAATAAATATTGATGAACCAAATGAAAGCTTATTGAGTCATTTCTTTATCTCTCGCTTAGTTATTTCTTGTTTTGGGATGGCCGTGATTCTGACCTATGTGAACGTGTCACCGATTATTCTAATGACTAATCTCAATTTTACGACCGGCCAATACTCTACAGCAATGACCTTGCTTGCGATGGTCAGTATGACAACGTCGTTCTTAATGCCAAAATTGATTTCGCTGTTTAACAGTCAATCTATTCTCTATTTCGCGCTTAGCCTTTTTTTGCTTAATGCCTTTATTTTATTTCTTTTTCTTTTTTACTTTAGCCATATTGGACTGCTATTTATCGTATTTGCTTTCTGTGGTGTTGGCTTTTCGATGCAATTTGGCATCATCATGAGCCAAGCTCTATCCCCTTTTGCAAGAAGAGCGGGGATCGCCAGCTCGGTGCTCGCCATTTCACAACTAAGCTTCGCGTCATTTTATATTTGGTTGATGGGCTGGGTCGGGGTACAGTCTGTAAATATGCTGTTCATTATCTTACTTGCGACAGGTATTATCGGTATCACATTATTAAAATTACCGTCTCGAGCCAGTGAAAAGGTAGCCGTCTGTGAATAAGTCATTGCATCGATTAGATTTAAATTTACTGGTTATTTTGCAATATCTGGTTGAAGAAAAGAGTGTCAGTTTAGCGGCAAAACGCCTCTCAATTACACCGTCTTCAGTCAGTAAATCTTTGGCAAAATTACGCCATTGGTTTGATGACCCGTTATTTATTCGAAGCCCGCAAGGACTTGTTCCAACACCACTCATGAGCCGTATTGAAAAATCATTGCCTGAATTTTTAAATTTATCGAATTATATTGCTGACATTCGTGATACCGAAAAACCGAGGGGGATCAAGTTTCGCTTGATGATGGAAGCGCCGCTCAATCTCATTATGCTACATGATTTATCATTGAAGATTTTGAATCAATACCCTGAATCATCTGTCAGTGTACGGGATTGGGAATATAATTCTCTCGCCAGTATTATGGCAGGGGATGCCGATATCGGTGTTTTAGGGCGAGAAAGCTACCATAAATCGAAAGAATCCATCAATGCTATCCCTGATATTCTCAACTTTGAAGTACTATTTATCGATAGACCTTTGGCGTTTATTCGAAAAGATCATCCCATTTTAGATGAAGAGTGGAATTTAACTAATCTATTGAAATACCCGCATATTAGTACCGAATATGGTAATCGCATTCCGTGGGCTCTAGATGATTTATTACACAGTATGGGATTAACTCGCCACGTGCATTTATCTTACTCATCATTTGAACAATCGTTATTAATGGCATCCCATTCAGGGCATTCATTAATTGCTTGTTCTCCAGGTTATTGCCAACATTATGTTAATGAATTCCACTTGGATTTAGTCTGTCGCCCACTACCTATCGATGAAATTTTATACAAACAATTAGAAATTCCATTTTTAATGCTTTGGCACAAACGAAATTCTTATAACTCGAAAACACAATGGTTAAGAGAACAAATTAAGAATGGCATCACCGCTTTTATTAATCCGCAACAAATTATTGACTGACAAAAAAAAGCCACTACAGAACCAATAACCTGTAATGGCTGAACAGGACAAATATAAAGGTAGGGTATATTCAATTGAAAAAACAAAAACTAACGTTTTTTCTTGCTGCCTTGCACTGCTTTAAAACGCGGATTCGTTTTGCAAATAACATACACGCGACCACGACGGCGAACGACTTTGCAATCAGGATGGCGTTGCTTTGCTGTTTTCAATGAGCTCAATACTTTCACGTTTATTTATCCCCTTTTGATAGAAAGCGAGCAAAACGCTTCTGGAACTGAGCCGTCTTACCTTCTTGAGAAAACATCTTTTGTTTGCCGGTATAAAACGGATGTGACTGTGAAGAGACATCTAGTGTCACATAGGGAAAAGTTTCCCCTTCATACTCAATTGTTCTTTGCGTTTGAATCGTTGAACCGACTTTAAAATAAGCATCAACACTGGTGTCGTGAAAAATAACAGTGCGATATTGTGGATGTATTCCTTGTTTCATAATGACCACCAAATGTAATGTTATAATATAACAATATCTAATTTAAAATGATGGCGCAATCTTTTTATGTCAAAGATAATGAAATAATATTGGGTAAGGTCAAAACAGAAAATAAAAAAGGCTAGTTTTTCAATTAACTAGCCTTTTGCGCTAATGAGTTTCATGACTAACGTTTAAATTATCGATAACTCTGTGATAGCGATACTTCAGGATCTGGCTGATGAGTAATACGATTTCTTAAATCTCTTCGAATAATTTCAATCGACCAAAACCAGACAACGTGTCCAAATATCTCAGAAAAATATTCATCGAATGGCAATTCAGATAACGGTGGCGTTAAATTTAATAATGGGAAGCTCACACCGTGAACCGCGACGGTTGCCAGCAACCCCGCCATCGCCCCTTGCCACATTTTCACCTTTGGAAAAATCTCAGCCACTAAACAATATCCAATGGCAAATACCAATGAAAATAAAATATGCGTTATCATCACAGGGTTAATAATGTGTTCTGAAAAAGTATAAACCGTTGCAGTTGGATCAATACCAAGGTAGTCACGCAAAAAAAGGAACGGGGGATTAAATTCATCCCTTCCTCCGGTAAAAGTTCTTGGTGGGAAAGGAACCTCTGCTCCCCATTTCACAAAAGCGGAAACAATCCCCCCGATAATGCCGACAAAAAAAGCCACACCATATCGACGACGATACTTTTCAGTCGTATAAAAAAAACCATTTGACATAAATCACCACTATTTAACTTAAGTTAATTGTTATTTATTTAACATCGTTTTTAAATGATTGGCAAATGACGAGTATCAATAAAAAGATAATCACTGAAAATAAATAAAAAGAGGTGTTTTAAAGCGTGGTCTTGTCATATAACTAAAATAAATATCAAAACGATAATTTAACCCACGGAAAACTTTTGTATAATTGAAGGATTGCACACCATCATTTATTATTTATCAAATAGATAGACAACTATCCATGATAAATATAACCATAAAGGGAAGATGACAATGTATTACGGCTTTGACATGGGTGGAACAAAAATCGAGCTTGCTGTATTCGATCAAGCACTAAATCAAGTATGGCAAAAACGCGTACCAACACCCAAAGAGGACTATCATGCTCTTCTTAATACTTTTCGTGATTTAACCGCAGAAGCAGATGAGAAATTCAATTGCCAAGGGAAAATTGGCATTGGCGTTCCTGGCATCGTAAACCAAGCAGAAGGTACGGTATTTACAACCAATGTTCCCGCCGCTCAATACAAACCCTTGATTCATGATTTAGCCAATATATTGCAGCGTCCTGTTAAAGTTGAAAATGATGCTAACTGCTTTGCGTTATCTGAAGCTTGGGACCCCGAATTTAAACGTTACCCAACCGTGCTTGGCCTGATTTTAGGGACTGGTGTAGGCGGTGGTTTTATCATCAATGGCAAAGTGTTATCAGGTAAAAATGGCATTGCCGGTGAAATCGGTCATATGAACCTCAGTGTTCGCGCCTCAAAACTGTTAGGCGATACTGTACCCGAAATCACTTGTGGTTGTGGTCAAACTGCCTGCTTTGAAACCTATCTATCAGGCCCAGGCTTTGAACGTATTTATGCTGCATTTACCGGTGAAAAACGCTCTGCCATCGAAATAATTCAGCTTTATAAGCAAGGTGAGACCCAAGCAAAACAGCATGTTGAACGCTACATGTCAGTACTAGGCATGTTTATGGGACAAGTTGTTACCGTCTTTGACCCTGATTTAGTGGTTATTGGTGGCGGGCTATCTCAATTTGAAGCTATCTATCAACTGCTCCCTGAAGTCCTGCCACAATATCTCTATGGCATTGCGACATTACCAGCCATTGAAAAAGCGCGCTATGGTGATTCAGGTGGTGCAAGAGGAGCTGCTTTTTTAAATTTAATTGATTAATCAATAAATAAGTATGCACTCTGTTTTATTTTTTAATGCCAGAGTGCAATTTTTTATAACGAAATTTCGTCTGAAAATAAAATAAAGCGCCCCTCTTTATTGATAGTGATTATCATTTGCACTAAATCAGTGTTAACATCACGCCAATCAATCACGTTAAATCATAACATTTAACTCAAAATCGCAGCTTTTAATTATTGATTAAAATCATCGAGATAACATTAGAGATTTGTCCGATACAGCAAATTATTAGAAACGATATTATTAAGTTATATGATTAAATTAACGGTGCCCTAATAAAATAAAGTCCACGTTAAATTAAGAGAAAAATTCTATGAGTTTGTTTTTTCAAAACAGCCTAGCTTTTCCCACTATTATTTTTAGCGGCCTGCTAATTATTGTCCTATTTTACTGGCTTTGTGCGGCCTTTGGCTTATTAGATATTGACCTATTTAACGTCGATACCGCAGTCGATGGCGGACTAGATGGTAATAGCATAGACGCCACAGGCTTCGCTGGTTGGTTAACTAAATTGGGGCTAGCCGGTATCCCGGTGACCATTATTTTAACGCTATTCACGCTTTTTGGCTGGACGATCACCTACTTCTGTGTGCATTTATTTATTCGATTTATTGATACAAATTTGCTGCGCTATCTCGTCGGTTTCGCCGTCTTTGCCATCACGCTATTTATCGCTCTTCATCTGACTGCACTTTGCCTCAGACCTGTCCGTAATAAATTGAAGAGCCTAAACAAACCTAAAACCGTCCATCAATTAATCGGTCAACTCGCCACAGTTCGCTCAGGAGAAGTCACTGAACACAAAGGTGAAGCAATTTTAGAAGATGGAGGCGCAGGTTTGATTTTACAGATCCGCGCTTCATCAATAGACAATATTAAACGAGGTGATCGCGTCGTTATCATTAGCTATGACGCGCAATCTCACAGTTATCAAGTTGTGACCGAAGATGAATTTCGTCATTGATAAAACACGAAATAACGTCTCACTCATAAATAATATTAAAAATGACGATCTCGTCAGAACCTACGGAGAATTAACATGGATTTGGCTGCTTTAATGCCTTTTTTAACCATTATTGGAGGGATAATCCTAGTTATTTTAGGGTTCTTTGGTCTATTCAAAGCCTTCTATATTAAAGTACCACAAGGCACGGCGCTGATAGTTAACGATATGTCATCGCAACCCAAAGTTCACTTCACAGGGGCGCTGGTTTATCCGGTTATCTATAAAAAAGAGTTTATGCGCATTTCTCTTTTGACATTAGAAGTTGACCGCCGTGGTAAAGATGGTTTGATTTGTCATGATAACCTACGTGCAGATATCACCGTCGCCTTCTATTTACGCGTGAATGAAACCACAGAAGATGTCCTTAAGGTCGCCAAAGCAATTGGTGTCGAACGTGCATCAGACCACAATGCCGTTAGCGCGCTATTTAGTGCGAAATTCTCTGAGGCATTAAAAACGGTTGGTAAACAACTTGATTTATCGACCTTATTTGAAAATAGGCAAGACTTTCGCGACCGTATTGTCGATGTCATCGGTAAAGATTTAAACGGTTATGCGCTCGAAGATGTGGCGATTGATTATTTAGAACAAACGCCAAAATCAGCGCTTGATCCAAACAATATTTTTGACTCTGAAGGTATTCGTAAGATTACTGAAATTACCGCTATTCATAACATCGAAACCAACCAAAAAGAACGTGACCAAGAACTGGCTATTCAAAAGAAAAATGTTGAGACCCGTGAAGCTAGCTTGGCATTAGAACGTCAACAAGCAGACGCAGAAGCGCGTCAAAAACGTGAAATTGACAATATTCGTTCTCGTGAAACCGCAGAAACGTTACGAGTACAAGAAGAAGAACGTTTAAAATCTGAGCAAGCTAGAATTCAAACCCAACAAGAAATTGATATTCGTGAAGAAAATCGGATGCGTGAGGTTGAAGTCGCTCAACAAAACCGGACTCGTGCTGTCGCTATCGAAGAAGAACGCGTCACTCGTGCTCGTGATCTTGAAATTGTCGCACGTGAGCGTGAAGTCGAATTACAACGCATTGAAAAAGAAAAAGCATTGGAAGAAGAGCGTAAAAATATTTCCAGTGTAATTCGTGAGCGCGTTGTGGTTGAAAAAAGTGTCGCACAAGAAGAAGAACGAATTAAAGAAGTTCGTGAAATTTCAGAAGCTGACCGTTTAAGACAAGTCACTGTTATTAATGCCCAAGCTGAAGCAGAAGAGTTAATGGTTCGCCAAGTGAAAAAAGCTGAGGCAGACGAAGCTAGTGCTAAACACAGAGCCGAAGAAATCAGCACCATGGCTCAAGCTGAACTTGAAGCTTCCGCTAAACAAGCCGAAGCCAAAAAACGCTTAGCAGAAGGTATTGAAGCTGAACATGCCGCAATAGGCCTTGCAGAAGCTCGCGTTCGCCAAGTCACTGCCGAAGCTGAAGAAAAAGAAGGTTTAGTTCAAGCCAATATCACCGCTGAAAAATTATTAGCAGAAGCGCGTGGATTAAAAGAGAAAGGCTTATCCGAAGCGCAAGTCATGGAAGCCAAAGCGCAAGCCGAGCAGCAACAAGGCCTTGCGGAAGCGAAAATTTTAGAAGAAAAACTGATCGCCCAAGCTCGAGGGGACGAACAACAAGCCAATGCGAAAGAAAAATTGGGTCTTGCTGACGCTAAAGTACTAGAAGAAAAACTTGCAGCACAAGCACGCGGTGAAGGCCAGTTAGGTTCAGCGCAAGCCGAAGTTATCCGCCAGCGCTTGAAAGCTGAGGCAGATGGTTTAACCGATAAATTCAAATCAATGGATCACCTCAGTGATACCGCACGCGCTCACGAAGAGTTCCGTATGCGCCTTGAGAAAGAATTTGAACAATCTATGGCTTCAATTGAAGCTAATAAAGAAATTGCTCGCGAGCAAGCGGATGTATTGGCGGCAGCACTGACCAAAACCAATATTGAAATTGTGGGTGGCGATGGCAGCTTCTTCAATACCTTCTCTAAAGCACTTAGCTTAGGAAAAGCGGTAGATGGCTTTATGGATAAAAGCAGCTTTGCCAAAGAAAATTTTGAAAAACTAGTCAATCGCAGCACCGAAGGTAAAAAAATTGATGTTGCAGAATTACTGAAAAATCCAGAGGTTCAAGATTTAATCAACGGATTTATGGCGGCAAAAGGTGTGGGTCAGCTAGCAAAAACGGTGGCAGCAAAACCAATTCCACCGGCAGATGATCAACTCTAATTAATGCATATTTAAAGGCATATCCCGTTAGGGAATGCCTTGTATTAATGTTTAGTTATACCTAAAACAATCCAAGCTACATAACTAAATACATGTAGCTTGCAACTAACGGGTATGACTCGTTCAAAGCCAAGGAAATTCGTTATACCATGCCAGATATTCAGGATACTAACCGCGAACAAGAAATACTCGATAGTGCTGTAGCTGAAGGAGGCGCTTATGAAATCTTACGTAAGCGTCTTACCGAGCAAGGACAACAGCTCCATCAAAAAGCCGCGCAATTAAATCAAAGCCGGTTAGATGAATTTGGTCAAAGCCAAATGGACATCATTGGCCGCATCCGTATTCGTACTGAAAATAATTGCCAAGCAAGAGATATTGTTCGTGTCGGTGAATGGCTATTATTTGGTTATAATGTTTTTCTTGGCCTCAAAAAAGAGACCCATCTTGAAGATGTCTTTTCACTTTATCGTTTAATTGAAAACGAGGGTGAATTTGATGTTGAAGCCATGCCTTATGAAGATACTTTTCTCAATGACAACCGCTTTATTCAAGATTTCACTGAGCTCTATACCTACTATAAAAATACACAATTACTTCAACTTGTAGAACGTGATGGCAAACTTCTTGCCAGTTTCCAAATTGGCGACCGTATCACCGATGTGCGTGTTTTCCGTTGGTCAATTTCCAGCGATAAAAACAAAATCGACTATATTGATAATCGTGGCGAGCGAGATATTGAACTTCCCCCCGCCTATGATTTTGATTGGACCAGAACCACTCGAGAAGATACCGTTAACGGTCGTTTTCCTCATATCAATATACTCGACACTGTATTTGTTGAGACTATTGGTGGTGACCTCACCATCAAGTGTGAAAATAATACCGAAGATGGATTAGGCATCTATCGTGAAGCAGTACTGGATAAAAACCAATCTCTCGATGATGCACAAATAGAATACGCCCATACTGGCAGTTTGATTCTGTTAAAAATCCTTCCTTATCGTGAAGAGAGCTGGCGTTACTTGGTTTACAACACGCTAACCGAGTCAGTTCAACGTATCGACGCCATCGGCCAAGCCTGTGTGCAGTTACCTGAAGATCACGGTATTATTTTTCCGGGTGGCTACTATCTACAAAACGGCGAATACAAAACCTTTGAACAACCTATGGATGGGATGCGTTTTCGCCGCCTGCGCCGTTCACCTAATGGTGAAGATGTCCTGTATGTATTCTATTCCCCTAATCATGGTCGACTCGCGCTTTTCAATTATAATTTAATTGAACGAAAACTCGCTATCCCATTGATTGGTCACGGCTATGCCATGTTAGAAGATGGTAAAATGGTCTTGTTTGAAGGGGAAGGCGACGAAGCAACGCGAGTGCATCCGATGCAGGTTTGGCAAACACCATTTTACTCTGAAGAGTTTGCGGATAAACAACCTCCCCGTGGCGGCTTTTTTGGTCGTATCGGTAATGCAGATTTAGTTCGTGGTATTTCTGAAATATTACATATTGCCAAAGAAATCGAAGGTAATCAGGTTTCTGTTTCCCGTTATGAACAACTTAGTCAGCAACCTAAAAGTCTGTTAGATATTTATTACTGGTTTAATGATGAACAGTGCCTAAATATTGGGAAATTACTCAAAGAAATTACCCAAACTAGCGAACTTGTACTCGACGAATATGAAAAAGTAGAGAGTATTCGCCAGCAATCAGCCAAATCAATGAATGAGGCGATTAGTCGCCAAAAATCATTACTTGCCATCACACTGCCTGAAAGCTGGATCGATATTCAACAATTTGTCGATGGGCTCAATGCCCTAAGTGCACAGCGTGGGCACTTAATTTCACTGCGTGAATTCCGTTATATGGATTTAACCAAACTCAGTGAAATGGAAACAGAGATTACGGATGCTCAGCAACAAGTTTCTCAAGCTACCGCCGTTTTCCTTGCTAGCGATAAAGCTTTACAGCCTTTTAAAGCTCAACTAGTCACCTTCGAAGAACAAACTGAAAACGCACAAAATAGTGCCCAGTTAGATGTGCCAATGAATGACATGGAAAAAATGTCAGCCGATTTGGATATGCTGTCTAACTTAATGGCTTCCCTCTCGTTCAACGATGTGACCCAACAAACTCATATCATTGATTCAATTTCGCAGATCTATGCGCAGCTCAACCAATCTCGTGCCCGCTTACAGCAAAAACGAAAATCACAAAGTAGCGTTGAGTCAGTGGCACAATTTGGCGCGCAATTTCGCTTATTTAGTCAAGGGATCACCAATGCGCTGTCTCTTGCCACGTCACCGGAACGTTGCGATGATCAGTTATCTCGATTATTAGTTCAATTAGAAGAGCTTGAAAGCCAATTTAGCAATCACGATGAATTTCTTGATGACATACTGGCAAAGCGAGATGAATTATTCGAAACCTTTGAGTCTCATAAACAAATATTAATTGATGAGCGCCAACGTCGTTCACAGAATCTATTAACTGCCGCTGATCGCCTATTAGAAAGCCTACAACGTAGAACGCTTCGTTTACAGTCTCAAGATGAGCTGAATGCCTTTTTCGCATCCGATCCGTTAGCCTTAAAAACCCGTGAAATCATTGAAAAATTACGGGAAATTAATGATAACGTTAAGGCTGATGATATTGATGCACGGCTAAAATCATCTCGTGACCAAGCTATTCGTACTTTACGCGATAAAACTGATATTTTTGAAGATGGCGGTAATATCATTAAATTGGGGCCTCGCCACCGCTTTAGTGTAAATACCCAAGAACTTGACCTGACTATCTTACCTAAAAATAACCAACTTTGGTTGTATTTGACTGGTACAGACTACCAAGAACCAATCGAAAATACAGAACTGGCAGCGCTACAACCTTATTGGTCTGCAACCCTAGAATCTGAATCAGATAGTGTTTATCGTGCTGAATACCTTGCTTATTCTATTATCTATGCCGCGGCAAAACGCCAAGACGGCCTTGATTATGATTCGTTAAAAAGTGCGTTATCTGCACCGGATAAATTAGACAAATTAGTCAGAGACTTTGCCGCACCGCGTTATAAAGAAGGCTACGAAAAAGGTATTCATGACCATGATGCCATCGCCATATTGAAAAAATTAATTCCTATTGGTGAAAGTGCCGATTTGCTACGTTATAACCCAAAATCACGCGCAATTGCAGCGATTTTCTGGGATCAAGTACAAAATGCAACCTACCCTGCGTTATGGCCTGAACGCGCTAGAACGGCGATGAATATTCAACAGCTATTTCACAATGATGATGCCTTGCTCGACCTACAAGCAGAAATTGAAGCGGATATCAGCTTGTTTTTACAAGATAATCCAATTGAATGCCAAAGCTATGAACAAAATCAAGCGGCTGAATACTTAAGTTTTGCCTTAGCAAGGCCATCTATTGACTTGGTTTATAGTAAGTATGCAAGAGACCTTGTGGCAGCATTACAAAATCGCCTAGAAGCGGCCCATATGTGGGTAGATTTTAATCGTTCACAGCAAAACCTTGGCGAACGATATGCACAGCGCTGGGCATTGATTCAAAACTGGCTACAAGGATTATGCTCTGTGCCTGAATTTGCACATCTCATGCCTTATGTACCGGGGGCAATAGCTATTATTATCTTAGATAAAGTCGCATCAGCTCGCTACAGTGAGGTTGATCTCTACTTTAAAGTCAGTGGATTATTAGGTGAACACCCGACCATTGAAAACCAAACACTTTCATTAAGTTTAGATAGCTACTTTGGTCGTATGCGCAAGCAAAGAAAGCAGTTCATTCCTGCATTTCGTCAATATCAAGGACTACGCCAACGCATCGTAACCGAAGAACGTGATCGACTAAAACTACATGAATTTAAAGCTCATCCATTAAGCTCATTTGTCCGTAACAAACTTATCAATGATGTTTATCTGCCTATTATTGGTGACAATATGGCGAAGCAAATTGGTGCGCTTGGTGAAAATAAACGTACTGATTTAATGGGATTATTACTAATGATCTCCCCGCCAGGTTACGGTAAAACCACCTTAATGGAATATGTTGCCGACCGCTTGGGTCTTATTTTTATGAAAATCAATGGCCCAGCACTTGGCCATGATGTTTTATCTCTTGATCCTGAACAAGCCCCTAACGCGACAGCAAGGCAAGAGCTTGAAAAACTCAACCTAGCTTTAGAAATGGGGAATAATGTCATGCTGTATGTGGATGATATCCAACATACTCACCCTGAATTCTTACAAAAATTCATTTCGTTATGTGATGGAACAAGACGAATTGAGGGTATCTGGAAAGGCAAAACTAAGACCTATGACATGCGTGGTAAGAAATTCTGTGTTGTTATGGCGGGTAACCCGTATACCGAATCAGGGGAAGTATTCCGTATTCCTGATATGCTAGCTAACCGTGCCGATATTTATAACTTAGGTGAAGTACTCGGGGGAATGGATGAAGCGTTTGCACTAAGCTATATCGAAAATAGTTTAACATCCAACGCTGTACTGGCCCCTCTTGCACTACGTGATTTAAACGACCTTTATCTTTTAGTGGATAAAGCAATGGGAAAATCAGTCTCAACAAATACCCTAAGCTACCCTTATTCCGATGCGGAAATTAATGAAATAACTGCGGTAATCAGCCACTTAATAACCTTGCGTAATATTGTATTAAAAGTGAATCAGCAATATATTGCCAGTGCTGCACAATCTGATAAATACCGTACTGAGCCTGCATTCCGCTTGCAAGGTAGCTACCGTAATATGAATAAACTGAGCGAAAAAGTCTCTTCAGTGATGAATGATGAAGAACTTGAAAGACTGTTAGATGACCACTATTTAGGTGAAGCGCAACTGCTCACAACAGGCGCGGAAGAGAATTTATTGAAACTCGCCGAATTAAGGGGAACGTTAACAGCAAAAGATGCCGCTCGTTGGCAGCAAATCAAAAAAGATTTTCTGCGTAATAAAGCCCTCGGTGGCGATAATGCAGATATTGGCGATCGAGTCGTGGCACAACTGGCAAATTTAGTGGAAAGTGTTCAGACTTTAGGACAAAACTAATTCAGGGCAATAAAATGAAACTTTGGCTAAACCCACGGATTAAGTTACTAATCATATTAGTGGGTTTACTCATGGTTATTCAGTTAGTTAATAGTCTTACGGGAGGTGGATTAATTCACTTAGGTATTATTCCTCGTACCATTAATGGATTAATAGGTATTCCCTTAGCCCCTTTTATTCATGGTAGTTGGGGGCATTTACTCAGTAATCTCCCCCCTTTAATCATACTAAGTACATTGCTACTTCATCGTGCTATCAAAGAGTACATCCAAGCCTCATTATTTATCATTATCACTTGTGGTCTTGCTGTTTGGCTTATCGGTCGGGATGCCATACACGTTGGTGCCAGTGGTTGGATTTTTGGCTTATGGGGATTATTAATCGCCCAAGGTTTTTTCCGCCGCCGTTTATCCGATATCATCATCGCCTTATTAGTGCTTTTTTATTTTGGCGCGATGGCGGCTGGATTATTACCCGTTCATCAATATATTTCGACAGAATCCCACATTACTGGCGCGCTATCTGGTGTGCTATACGCCTGGCTACTGAAAAAACGTCAGAAAATTAATTCTTCAATTTAACCCGATAAACACAGCGCCCTGCGCCATCAAGTAAATATTGCTCACGCTCGACAGTTGCATCATGACCTAAAACATCACGAAATAATGCCAATTCTGAACGACAAAAATTTTGACAAGCTGTTGCCGCTGCACAAATCGGGCAATGGTTCTCAATAAATAACCAGCTATCGTCTTCTTTTTCAACTCTGACCATATAGCCTTCTTCACTACGAACATCCGCTAATGCATTCAATCGCTCAATAAAAGGCAAATTATCACAACGCGCTAAATACTTAGTTCGGCTTTCCTCTTCCCGTTGGCTAATGAGTTTCTCCAACCCTTCGTCACCAAAAATAGTACGAACAGAATCAATAAGCTGTAGAGCTAATTGTGCATGTGTATCTGGAAAACGTTGGTGCCCTTGCTCAGTCAACACCCAATTTTGTCTTGGCCTACCCGCTCCACTTTGTGATGCGCATTGAACACCCTCAACCAAACCCAATGAAGTCAGCTTTTGAATATGTTGTCTTGCCGCCTCACCCGTCATGTCTAAATCTTTCGCAATCACTGCCGTTGATATCGGTCCTTTTGTCTTTATGCAAAAAAGTACCTTATCAACAGCCTGAGTTAGATTTAGATTATCAAAGTAATTACTTGCATTAATCATTATGTCACTCTAATATCCAAGTCGATACTTGGATATTACCTTTTTTCTAACCACATAGTCCAGCAGGTCTTCTATGAGCAATGATCCTTCTACCCAACCACAAGCTAGATGGGCTGATTTACTTAGCGGCACCAATGCGTTACTGACAATCGCTCTCACCGGTGGTGTTGCACTACATGCAATTAATATTTACATCGTCACCACAATCTTACCCAGTGTTGTCAATGATATTGGTGGACTCGAATATTATGCGTGGAATACCACCGTATTTGTTGCTACCTCGATTGTTGGGTCGGCACTTTCGAGTAAAGTGCTTGATAGCCTAGGACCTAAGTTTGCGTATTTAACCGCATTAATTCTATTTTCACTTGGCTCAATTTGGTGCGCAGCATCACCTTCAATGCTAACTTTACTCGGTGGACGAGCACTTCAAGGATTTGGTGGCGGTATTCTATTCGCACTAAGTTATGCGTTGATCCGTGTGGTTTTCACACCTAATTTATGGTCGCGAGCAATGGGAGTTGTTTCCGGTATGTGGGGTATTGCCACCTTATGTGGTCCTGCTATTGGTGGCATTTTCGCTCAAGGTGGTCATTGGCGCTGGGCTTTTTGGGCACTATTACCAGTCGCAGTTTTACTGGCTATTATCGTACTCGGTCAATTACCGGGAAAAAAATCACAGCAGCAACAAAACAACAAAATTCCATTTCTGGCTATCTCATTGCTAGTAGCTTCTGTTTTAGCGATTTCTATTGGTAGTTTGTCCGAAAATCTTATCAATAACCTTGTTGGTTTATTGATCGGTATTGCCATTCTAATCACCATTGTTTTTATTGATGGTAAAAACGGAAAGCGTCTACTTCCGACAGGATCTTACTCTCTAAAAAGCACTCTCGGTGTGTTATTCCTAACAATGACACTACTCGTTGGTGGAATGACAACCGAAATTTATGTACCTTATTTCTTACAAACTATTCATCAATTTTCACCGCTTATCGCAGGCTACCTCACCGCAGTCATGGCAGCCGGTTGGACAATTGGGGCACTATTTAGCGCCAATAAAACAGGTGATATTGTTTTACGTATTCTACGAGCAGGACCGGTCATCATATTTATTTCGCTAATTATTCTTGCGATTTTAACGCCAAATTTAGCACTCGTTAGTTCAATCCCATTATTCATTATTTACTTAATTGCGATGACCGGAGTGGGTTTTGGTATCGGGATTTGTTGGCCTCACCTTGTGCTGCGTGTATTCAATGCAGCCCCAAAAGGTGAAGAAAATCTGGCTTCTTCATCAGTCATTACCATTCAACTGTATGCCACTGCGTTATCGGCCGCACTGGTCGGTGTCGTTGTAAACAACAGTGGATTAATTAGTCCCGGTGGAATTGAAGGTGCGCAACAAGCCTCGATTTGGCTGTTCGCCTTATTTGCAATTTTCCCATTATTTGGTGCGATATTAATCCGAAAAGTAAAATAATTCCCTTGGGCAAGGATGCCCAATAGTATATAAAACCACTTTTCATCCACTTCATAGCTATAGTGAGGCTTATTTTTAATAAGTGACACTCATCACGAAAAAAAAGCCCACTTTAAAAGCTTACTTGATACAAATCAAAGATGCAGATGATTTGCAACTTTAATGATTGACCATTAACCAACCTTTAATTATAAATCGGAATGATACGAATTATCATTCTCATAAAGGATAGTTATGCAAACGGTCATTAGAGGAAAATGGTTACTCTCAACATTAGCGCTATTTGTCAGCCAAACGGTTATTGCCGCACAGGCACCACCAGCAAAAATTAATAGTGATGCTAATGACACAATTGTGGTTACCTCTAATCGTGGTGAAACCAGTTTATGGAATAGCCCTACAACTATCCAAGTAATTGATAAACAAACACTCGATAACTCTACAAGCCCCGCTTTAGCTGATGATTTACAAGATATTCCAGGCGTTGAGATCACAGATTCCGCATTAGCAGGACGCAAACAAATTCGTATTCGAGGGGAAGCCTCTTCTCGTGTATTAATCTTGATTGATGGACAAGAAGTCACCTATCAGCGTGCAGGGCAAGACTACGGTGCAGGTTTACTAATTGATGAGTCTTCTTTAGAACGAATCGAAGTGGTCAAAGGCCCTTATTCGGTACTTTATGGCTCACGAGCAATTGGCGGTATAGTCAATTTCATTACCAAAAAAGGGGGAGATAAACCCTTTGGCGGCACACTCAAAGCAGTATATAGCTCGGTAACTGCGGGTTGGCAAGAGTCAGCCGCGGCTTGGGGAAGCATTGAAAATTTTGATTATCGTCTCAATGGCAGCTATTCAGATCAAGGCAATCGTGATACCCCTGACGGCCGCCTTAATAACACTAATTACCGCAATAACAGCCAAGGTATGTGGCTAGGTTATACCTTGGATAAACACAAATTCGGTTTATCGTTAGACAGATATAAGTTATCAACCCAAACTTGGCACAATGACCCATCTTATGAACACTTTAGCGTTAAAATCCCTGATCTAACTCGAGAAAAAATCGGGGTGTTTTATGATTATAACCTTGATGGGCAGTATCTAAAGAATTTTCATTTTGATGCCTACGAGCAAACTATCGAACGTGATTTTGCTAATAAAGTCGCGGTAAATACTCCATCAGGCAGTCCAATGATTGGTAATTTGCGGGTTGCTAACCAAACACAATCCAACGATAAGCAATATACCCAAGGAATTATCTTACAATCTAACTTAACGCTTCCCGCCAACAATGAACTCGTGTTAGGCGCACAATATCAGCGAGATCGCGTTAAACAAACATCCGACAGTAATACAACATCAAACAGTACAACGGGTTTTCCATCGGCTGTTAACTATACCAAAGAGACTCAAAGCCATAACCGTACCGAGCAATCAAATTGGTCGTTATTTGCCCAAAATGAATTTACCTTTGCCGATAACTGGACTTGGAGCCTAGGCGCTCGCCAGTATTGGCTAACATCTGAACTCAAAAGCGGCTCTGAAAATACCCATCACTCAAAAACCGGTGATAGCTATCGTGATTTAGGCCAAGCCAAAACTCATGATAATCAATTTATCACCTCCAGTAGCTTGCGTTATTCGGGTTTTGAAAACACAGAGTTACGCCTAGCTTTTGCTCAAGGCTATGTATTCCCAACACTTAGCCAGCAATTTATGCAAACCTCAGCGGGTGGTGGCATCAATTATGGCAATGCAGACCTAAAGGCTGAACGTTCAAATAACTACGAAATTGGCGCCCGCTACCAAGGCAACCAATGGTACGTCGACAGTGCTGTCTATTATTCCGAAGCGAAAGATTATATAGCCTCCGTCGCATGTGCTGGGCAATCCATTTGTAACGGAAATAGCAATTCCTCTCGCACCGGTTATTACTACTATGACAATGTTGACCGCGCTAAAACCTATGGCCTTGAGCTATCAGGGGAGTATCAAGGTTGGGAAATCAGACCATATGTCATCGGTAACTATATTCGCCGTCAATACGATGGTGCGACGATTAAAACATGGGATACCGGCGAACCGACCTTAAACGGACGTATCGGTGCGAAAAACACCTTATTATTCAATCAAATGAACCTAACATCTGATCTCTTTGTACGTGCAGCATCTCAGGCAAAAGACAACACTGGCGATAAACCACTAAATTCAGCGGGATGGGCGACACTCAATCTGGCTTTCAATGCGGAATTTGGTCAAGAAGACCAATATCAAGTCAATTTATCACTCAATAATTTGACCAATAAAAAGTATCAAACAGCCCATGAATCCATTCCTGCTGCGGGCTTTAATGCTGCAACTGGCTTTGTATGGAAATTTTAATGATGAAAAAAATCGTAATCGGCCTGTTAGCATTAAGCTGCTCATTCTTCATTCAAGCTAAAGAACGTATCGTTATCGCAGGAGGTTCAATTAGCGAACTAGTCTATGCGCTCGGTGCTGGTGAGCAAGTTATTGCGGTTGATGAAACTACAACATGGCCCCCTGAAACAAAAGATTTACCGCACATTGGCTATTGGAAACAACTGAGCGCAGAAGGCATTTTATCTCTAAAACCAACGCTGTTTATCACTTGGCAGGATGCTGGCCCACAGATTATTTTTGAGCAATTAAAGCCACAAAAGCTTCAAGTTCTGACATTACCGCGAATTCCAGCAACGGTTGAACAGATGTACAGCAATATAGAATCACTCGCACAAACACTGCAACGCCCTGATAACGGTAAAAAACTAGTTAATAACCTGCGTGATCGCTTAGCTGTCATCGCACAAAAAAACGCAACCAAAGCTAAGCCTGTCGAGGTGTTATTCATCTTATCCGCAGGAAGTAGCGCACCTCAAGTCGCAGGGCAAGGTAGCGTTGCCGATACTATTTTAACCTTAGCAGGAGCAAATAACCTCGCGAAGCATCAACAGTACAAAAGTTATAGTGCCGAAGCAATTATTGCAGCAAATCCTGACGTCATAATTGTTACCACACAAATGGTTGATGGGGATATCCAGAAACTTAGCCATATTCCGGGGATCACTCGAACAGCGGCATGGAAAAACAAACGCATTATCGCCATTGATCAAGCCCTTATCTTAGGCATGGGACCACGTATTGCCGATGCAGTGGAACAATTACATCAACAAATGTGGCCTAATACTGACCAATAGTGAGCAATTATTATGAAACCTGAACTCAATTTAGCCCCTCATTACGCACTAGACGGTCATCAACCTTTTAAAGACCGACACGCAACTATGCCATGGCGCAGCGCGATGCCGATTAGTCCCGATAAACGTGAACAAACATGGCAAAAATTAATCACCTCAACGACAGCGGCTCGTAAGCGATTAGTCTATTTACATATCCCTTTTTGTGCCACCCACTGTACTTTTTGTGGGTTTTATCAAAACCGTGATGACGCAGACCAAAGCCATCACTATACCGATATGCTATTACGTGAAATTGAAGCCGAGGCCGATAGCCAGTTACATCAATCGGCACCCATTCATGCAGTTTACTTTGGTGGTGGTACGCCATCAGCACTGAGCGCCTATGATCTCTCGCGTATTATTACAACGCTTAGACGCCGCTTACCCCTTGCTCCTGACTGCGAAATTACTATCGAGGGACGTGTTTTAAATTTTGACGACCAGCGCATCGACGCATGTTTGGATGCTGGGGCCAATCGTTTTTCAATTGGAATTCAATCTTTTAACAGTAGAATTCGTAAAAAAATGGCGCGCACCTCAACAGGTGAAGAAGCCAGAATCTTTATGGAAAAATTGTGCCGCCGTGACAATGCCGCCGTTGTATGCGATTTATTATTTGGTTTACCAGAACAAGATGCCAAACTTTGGGGGGAAGATCTGGAAATTGCTCGAGATATCGGCCTAGATGGTGTCGATTTATACGCATTGAACCTTATTCCCAATACACCACTGGGTAAAGCCGTTGAAAATGGCCGAACAACCATTCCATCCCCCGCTGAACGTCGCGATCTCTATCTACAAGGTTGTGATTTTATGGATAAAGAAGGTTGGCATTGCATCAGCAATAGCCATTGGGCGCGCACAACCCGAGAACGAAATCTGTATAACTTATTGATTAAACAAGGCGCTGATTGTCTGGCTTTTGGCTCAGGAGCTGGCGGCTCAGTCGACGGCTATTCATGGATGGGGGAACGTAGCTTAGAAGCTTACTATAACGCCATTGATGCAGGCAAAAAGCCGTTAATGATGATGATGCAAACGACAGACCCACAATATCAATGGCGTCATCAGTTGCAGGCCGGAATTGAAACGGCGCGTGTCACTCTTGATAAATTTACCCCCCATGCACAACAACTCGCCCCGTTATTACAACAATGGTACCAAGCAGGGCTGACCTTAGATGCCTCTAGCTGCCTTCGACTAACCAATGAAGGGCGTTTCTGGGCGAGCAATATTTTACAGTCTCTCCAAGAGCTGATTACCGAACTTAATTTACCGCAACCTACTGCTGAGCAAATAATTTAAAGGAGCCTTTAATGAGCAATGTTTCTTTGTCTGACTTTTTGAAAACTGAACCGGATGGTACGTTAGAAGCTATCGCAAAACAGTATGATACAACGTTATTTGAAGTCGTTAAAAACCTTCCGACCCATGCATTAACCGAGGGTGAGTCTTTTGATTTGGTTTGGGATAGTGTACAAGAATGGGGAAATGTCACGACCTTAGTGCATACTAATGATGTGATTTTAGAGTTCTCAGGTGAACTCCCTTCTGGTTTTCATCGCCATGGCTACTTTAACTTACGCGGTAAAAAGGGCATGACAGGTCATATCAAAGCTGAAAATTGCACACATATCGCGCTGGTTGAACGTAAGTTTATGGGGATGGATACTGCCTCAATCTTGTTTTTTAACCAATCAGGCAACGCTATGTTCAAAATATTTTTAGGCCGTGATGATCATCGCCAACTACTCCCAGAACAACTAAATGCTTTTCGCTCTCTAGCACAAAGATTTATTGAAAAAACACAACTCACTGAGGCGACGGAATGAACCCATGGCTCATTTTTGGGGCTGGAGGAAAAGGTATTGGTGCAATGACAGCCAATCTGGCCTTATCGCAACAACGCCCTGTTATTGCTCTAGTCCGAAATCAACAAGCCGCAGATAGACTAACAGCTCTGGGGGCTACAGTATTTATCGGTGACGCTTGCGATGCTTCAATTGTCGCAGCCGCTTGTGAAGCAGCAGGAACAAACGCCACCATTATTTCCACCATGGGAGGCTCACAAGATTACTTAGCTCATCGCACGGTAATTGACTGCGCTCAACAGGCTAATATATCGCGTATGATCTTAGTCACTTCATTAGGATGCGGTGATTCATGGCAATATTTGTCACCGCGCGCTCGCGCTGCATTTGGTCAAGCCGTTCGAGAAAAATCATTAGCTGAATCATGGCTACAAACCAGTTTACTTGATTTCGCCATTTTGCGTCCAGGTGGACTGCTCAACGGCAAAGCCACAGGTCAAGCAATACGCGAACAAGACAAGGAAGCGCACGGCTTTGTGATGCGAGAAGATGTTGCTGCACATATTAATCAATTAGATTTAGAACCATCCCTTAAACAACAAATTTACAGCCTGATCCAGCCGGGGTTAACTCCAGCTTAAAAACATTGCGGTCACCCTAAAAAGTGCCCGCATTATTTTGATTGAGATAATGGAATATGCGCGATTTACGGTCGTCACCACATGTACTAATAACCCTTCTTGTTGCTTTGGCTATTTTAACATTTTTTGCTTCAGGACAAGGCGCTATCAAGCTTACCTTTTCATCATTACAAGATGAGCAATATCTTGATATATGGTTAAATATTCGACTGCCCCGCGTATTGCTCGCGGTTTTAGTGGGTGGCGCACTCGCAACGTCTGGTGTCATCATGCAGGGTTTATTTAGAAACCCAATGGCCGACCCTGCGCTACTTGGAGTCAGTAGTGGTTCCGCTTTAATGGTTGGCATTGCAATCGTATTTCCGTTTTCTTTTCCTGCTATTTTGCTGCTATATGAACAAATGATTTATGCCATCGCAGGTAGCTTAGTCATTTGTACTATTATTTATCTCATCAGTCGTCGCCATTCATCAGGCGGAGTGATGCAATTATTACTTGCAGGTATCGCCATCAATGCACTGTGTGGCGCAGCGATTGGCGTACTCAGTTATATTGGTGATGAACAACAATTGCGTCAGCTCACTCTTTGGATGATGGGCAATTTGGGGCAAGCCCAATGGCCAACATTACTCGTTTGTGCCTCATTTATTTTTCCTGCCATTATTGCAGCAAACTATCTGAGCAAATCTCTTAATTTACTGCAATTGGGTGATGAGGAAGCGCATTACCTTGGCGTAAACGTCCGTCGAACTCGTCAGCAATTATTATTAATAAGCTCACTACTTGTTGGCGCTTCAGTTGCCGTGAGTGGAGTGATTGGCTTTGTTGGTTTAGTGATTCCTCATCTAGTGCGGATGACCATCGGTGCCGATCATCGCTGGCTACTGCCTTGTTCTACCCTCGCAGGCGCTTGTTTATTATTAGGTGCGGATACTCTCGCAAGAACATTAGTGCAACCCGCAGAAATGCCTGTTGGCTTACTCACCAGCCTTATTGGTGGTCCTTATTTTCTGTGGTTAATTTTACGCATACGGAAAAAATAATGATTGAGGCAAAAAACTTAAACTACCGTGCAGGCGGCCGGTTAATCACCAATAATGTCTCGCTCACGTTACCGGGAAATGAAATTGTCGCAATACTGGGTCCTAATGGTGCGGGGAAATCCACGTTACTGCGTCAGCTAACGGGTTATCTACCTTCGGATTCAGGGAGTTGTTCTTTATTAGGAAAACAACTCGGAGAATGGAAACCCGATGCACTCGCTCGTGTTCGAGCCGTCATGCAGCAAAATAGCCATATGGCTTTTTCATTTCGGGTTCATGAAATTGTGCGAATGGGGTGCCATCCTTATGCATCATCAGGTCATCTATCGTTAAACAATGCTGACGATACACAACATATTATGGCACTTTGTGATTGCGAAGACTTAGCCCAACGAGATTATATGAGTCTGTCAGGTGGGGAGCAGCAACGTGTTCAGCTTGCGCGTTTACTCGCCCAACTCTGGGAACCAGTCCCTTCACCAAAATGGCTATTTCTTGATGAGCCGACTTCTGCCCTTGATATTCATCACCAACAACATCTTTTTAGACTATTGCGACATCTAGTCGAGACCCGTGAATTAAATGTTTGTTGTGTATTACATGATTTGAATCTTGCTGCACGTTTTGCCAATAGAATAATACTCATGGAAAAAGGGGCAATTGTGGCAAATGGATTACCCTGCGACATCCTAACAAAACCCATGCTAAGCGACATTTATCAAGCCGATATATCAGTGTTACCTGATCCTAACCATGCAGTTCCTCTTATCACACTCAATCCGTAATTTTTAAATAGGGGGAGCTAAATTATCCCCCCAAATAAATTAACGGACTGTAGAGGCTGATTTTTGACGAAAAAGTGTCGGAATGAAAATTAAACTGACAATGATAACGACCGCAGTTGCCACCATAACGCCCCCAAAGGCCTGATCAAATGCAATATTAGCCTGATTAATCAATATGCTAGAACTATCTTTAGGTAATTTCTCCGCAACAATTAAAGCTTCGTCAATACTGTCATAAACTTTATCAGAAACATTTAGGCTTTCGGGTAGCGAAAGTTTTAGTGTGTAAATCGCACTCATCACGCCACCCATAAAGGTCACTCCGAGCACACTACCTAATTCATAGGCAACGCCTTCAATCGATGCAGCCATACCTGTTTTTTCATCGGGCGCACTTAACATCACTGTCGTTGATGCTGTTGTAAAAATCATGCCTAATCCAAAACCAATGAAAAACAAGAATATTATTAACAAAATACCGGTGGTGTTTTGATAAACAAAAGCTAAGCCAATCACACCCAGTAGGGTTAAAGAGAAGCCTAAAATAGTCAGCCAACGTTCGCCGATTTTATGTAAAAACACGCCAGCCAAGGGTGATGCGAGTACGGATGCAATTGGAATTGGAATAATATATAAGGCAGCTTCAAGCGGTGAATACCCTAAAACTAGCTGTAATCTCTGGCTTAGTAATAATTCAACACCAACAATAATCACCACAGATAGTATCGCCATGATAATCCCCGCACTAAATCTTGGGTTTCCCAAAAGAGCAAAATCAATCATGGGTGATTCAGACATCATTTGCCGACGACTAAAAATAGCCAAAAAGAAGACACCGACAACACCAGAAACTATCACCGTTAACCAATCTGTATAAGGTTTACCTAGCTCTTTTAATGCATAGATAGAGCTGATTAAACCGATCAGTACAAGTATCGAGCCAATATAATCAACTTTTTTCTGGCTAGCTTCTCCACACTTAGGGATTAAGTAATAAGCAAATGGTAGCACCAGCAAAACCACGGGGACATTAATTAAAAATACCGAACCCCACCAAAAATGACTCAGTAATGCACCGCCCACTAACGGCCCGATTGCAGCGCCACCCGATGCTACCGCAGACCAAATACCTATCGCCAATGCTCTTTCTTTCGGATCTAAAAAAACGTGGCGAACAATCGCCAATGTTGCCGGCATACTGACTGCCGCACCGACAGCCAAAAATCCTCTAGATAAAATTAGGCTCATCGCTGTTGGTGAAAATGCCGCGCACAGTGAGGCCAGTGCAAAAAGAGGCAATCCCATTAAAAACATTCGCTTATGGCCAATTTTATCGCTTAACATACCCGCAGCAGGTAATAGCCCTGCTACCACCAGTGGATAAGCATTCATGATCCATAATTTTTCTGATGAGGTTGCGCCTAAATCATGCGTTAATTTAGGTAGCGCGGTGTATAGCACCGTGACATCAATAACAATAAGAAATAGGACACTTGAAATTAAAAGTAAAACAATCCAACGTTTATAATCTGCTAACATACAATCATCTCAGTAAGTTTTTTCGACCGCCATTTAGTGGTGATCGTGCTACAATATAAATCCATACGAGCGTATTGAAAAGAGGTTTTTCTAAATGGGACGTCAACGAACTATCGACAGAGAAAAGTTATTAGATGCGGCAGAGGAGATAGTTATCACTCAAGGCGCAGCCGCACTGACTATCGATGCCGTTGCTAAAGCGATGGAAATATCTAAAGGTGGCGTCCAATATTGTTTTGGCAACAAAGAAGCTTTGATTGATGCCATGTTCGAACGTTGGGGGCAGTCTTATGATGAAATATTTAACCGTGAAACCTCGCAAGATAACTCGCCAGAAAATAGAGTGAATGCCCATCGATTAGCCATTTATCAACATGATCAAATTGCCATAGCCAAAGGTGCCGCCTTGATGGCAGGCTTACTACAAATCCCTGAATACCTTGAAAGTACCCGTCAATGGTATCGTGAACGCATTGCTAATTTAGACACCTCCACAGAAAAAGGTAAGCGAGCAAGACTAATGTTTCTTGCCACCGAAGGTGCCTTTATGCTGCGTTATTTTGGTTTAATGGACATTAATGAAAGTGAATGGCAATCAATGTTTAATGATATGGCTAGTTTATTAAAAAAATAAAATTATTATTTTTTATGATATCAAAAAAGCTACATTTTAATTTACTTATAATGATAATGATTATCAGTTAATATAAATCATTCACTAAAGGAGAAAAGGCGACATCTAATGCATAACGGCCAAATGACAACACTCTTACCTGATATGGGTTCTTTCTTTTTAAGGGGGAAAATGACACCGGAAGCAGGAAAGTGGAGTAGTGAACCCTTATGGAAAGGTGTAAAACTTATTCTAATGATGAATGGCGAACTGGAATGCCAACCTGACAATAAAAAAACAGTTTCGCTTTCAGGAGCATCATTATGTGTGATTGCCAATAAACATGATCAAGAAAGTCAGCAACGATTTTTACATGCTGAGGATATTCGCTATGTTTCCGTTTGCTTATCAGAAAATTTACTCGATTCCTTTAATATCAATCAACCCGAACTTTTAGCAACGGCGAGTATAAAAGGTCCACAACTACTGGCAAAAAATGCAGGGACAGTTTTAACAGCCCTTGGTAATCAAATTCTAAATTGTCCCCTCAGTGGAGCTCTCGGTGATATGTACCTAACAGGTAAGGTACTTGAACTGTGCGCTTATTCTTTCGAACATATTCAACAAAATAGCCAATTAACTCATCACCCTAAGTTAACAAGCCACGATATTAATCGCCTAAATGAAATCAAAGCATTTATTTTAACTAATTTAGCGCAACCCCCCAGCTTATACCAGCTCAGCCGTGAATCAGGTTTAAATATCCGTAAACTTAATTTTGGTTTTAAACAACTTTTTGGCACATCAATCACCCCTTTTATTCAAGAACAACGGTTACAACTTGCTTATCGACTACTATCTACAGGCGCAGAACAAGTTTCCACCATCGCATGGAAAGTCGGTTATTCCCCTGCTCACCTCTCAACCGCATTTCGTAAGCGCTTTGGTTTTTCACCTAAGACACTTTGCTAATCGCTACCTTTATTAATTATTAAATAGAATCAATGAGATATTCATTTCAATAAATAAATAGTCATGATGTAAAAAGTAACGCTTATAAAGTAAAAATGTAAATGAGATACATTCTCGTTTTATGTTTATTGCCTATAGGTTTGCACAACGATGAAAAAACCCTCTTACTCACCTATTTATATTGCGATTATTCCATTAATTTTCTCGCCTTTTGCCTATTCAAACCAAAATACAGAGGCAAAAACTGAAAAAATGATTGTGACCGCTAAACCCACGCAATCACCAACCGGAAAAGTCGACGGATACATCGCAACACGCAGTACCAGTGCGACAAAAACCGATACTGCTCTTATTGAAACGCCTCAAGCAATTAGCGTCATCACGCGAGATGAAATTACAGCTCATAATGCCCAATCGGTTGGCGAAGCACTGCGATATACCTCCGGTGTTTTACAAACAAGCGGCGCAGCCTCATCGCGTTTCGATAGTCTCAGTATTCGCGGTTTTAATGTCTCCAGCACAGGAATGTTGCGAGATGGCTTACGCAGTACAACCGCTCAAGCATGGCCTAAAGTCGAACCTTATGGCCTTGAACGTGTTGATGTTATACGTGGTCCTTCCTCTGTGTTATATGGGCAAAACTCACCCGGCGGTATCGTTAATCAAGTCACAAAACGACCGCTATATCAACCGCTGCATGAAATAGAAGTTCAGGGAGGAAATTTTGATAGGAAACAATTACAAGGCGATTTCAGTGGCCCAATTGATGGCAGTGATAAATATTTTTATCGTCTAACCGGACTTGTTCGTAAAAGTGATACTCAAATAAAACATATTAAAGACGATAAGGTCTATATTGCCCCTGCATTCACTTGGTTACCCAATGATAGCACCACATTTACGTTACTCGCTGACTATAGCCACGATGAATTCGGCGCTCCGCGACCATTCTTACCGTTAAATGGCACACTATTACCTAATCCGAATGGCAAAGTTGACCCTAATGTGTTCCTTGATGAACCCGGATTAACCAACGATAGAACTCAAGCATCCTTAGGTTATCAATTAGATACTGACTTTAATGATGTACTATCAGGACATTCAGGCGCACGTTTTAGCCATACCGATTTAAATACCAATATTGCCCAAGGTCTTTACCTTTCCCCCGATATGAAAACGCTAAATCGAGCCGCTTATTATTTTCGAATAAAAGGCGATGTTTTAAGCTTAGATAACAATTTGCAAGCAAATTGGTGGATAGATAGTATCGAAATGACCTCCCTTGCAGGGTTGGATTATCGCCATACTCGCGAAGATTATATTTTGATGTCCGGTAAAGCCAGTTCTATTGATATTTTTAACCCAAGCTATGGTGGCTCCTACGGTCCGGTTAATAATATGATGTCAAACACCCTGCAAACCAGTGATCAGTTTGGTGCCTACGTACAGCAACAAGCAAAACTGGATAATGGGCTGATTTTTGTTGTGAGCGGTCGTGAAGATTGGTCAAACAGTAAGACCAATAATCGTAAAAATGAAACATCAAGTGAGCAACGAGATAGTAAGTTTACCTATCGTACTGCTGCAATGTATTTAACCGATTTCGGCTTAGCGCCTTATCTCAGTTATTCAACTTCATTTAACCCGCAGCTTGGCGTCAATTTTTATGGTAATTCTTATAAACCTATCACTGCCAAACAAATAGAAGCAGGCGTTAAATATCAGCCTGAAGATGGAAAAACCAATCTCACCTTAACAGTGTTTGAGTTGAAACAGCAAAACATGTTAACAACCGATCCCAATAATAATTTAAATAGCTTACAAATTGGTGAGGTACGTTCGCGAGGTGTTGAATTACAAGGTATTTATTCTCCTATTGATGAACTTAATCTTACCGCCGCCTACACCTATAATAAACTTGAAAATACCAAGACCAATAACCCTGAAGAAAAAGGTCAGCGTCCAACAGGGCTACCAGAACATACCGCTTCTGCATGGGCCGATTATACGTTTTTAAATGGTCAGCTACAGGGCTTGGGCTTTGCAGCAGGTGTACGCTATACCGGCTCTTCTCCTGTCAATAATGATAATAGTATTTCTAACCCATCCAATACGCTCTTTGATGCTGCGGCACATTATGATCTTGGTGGATTAAATTCAAGTTTGAATAACTGGCGCTTAGGGATCAACGTTAATAATGTGACGAATAAACAGTACTATACCAGTTGTTCAATGGGCGGTTGTTCTGTTGGCTATGATAGAAGCGTCATTGCCTCGCTACGTTATCGCTGGTAATCAAAATGGCGTTATTTTTAGCACGTCAATACTGGCTGAAGCTGCATTTATGGTTAGGTTTAGTGGTCGGTTTCTTTATTGCCATTTTGGGTATTTCAGGATCGTTGTTATTACTGAAAAAGCCCATTTTAGAATGGGAAATTGGCACTTCGGTTCTGTATGCCGAGCACCACCAGCAAAATACCCCTTTGTCGCCAGATAATTGGCGACAAAGTGCCAAAAGCGCTTACCCTGAACTGACTCAAATCATGGGGGTAGCGCCTCCAAGCACAGGTTTTATCCCTGCAACAAATGCCATGGTATTTGGTCATGTCTCACATTCAGAAAAACTCGGCATTGCATTTATTGACCCTATTGATGCAAGCGCCAAAGGCTTTGTTGTTTTTGATGATTTGATTTTTTCTAATCTTGTTTCTTTACATCGATTACTGTTGCTGCCACCGAATATAGGCAGTTGGCTAGTCTTCGGTTGCGGCGTGGTATTGGCTCTATCTATCATCACGGGCGTTGTTTTATGGTGGCCTAAAAAAGGGTTTAAACAGCTCTTCTTTGCTCTTACTAATTGGCGTCGAGGATTAAAAAATGGGGCAAAATGGCGTCAATGGCACTACTTTTTAGCTATTTATTTTACCCTCCCGCTGCTATTAATCACCCTAAGCGGAATGATGCTTTCTCGCCCTGATTTATTCACCTCAATAATTCCATCTCAAGAAATAAAACGATTTATTTCCCAACTTCACAGTGAATTAGGTCTTGGGCTGAGCGGAGTAATTGTCGCATTTTTGTCTGGTATTATTTTGCCGCTCCTCTACGTGAGTGGTGTCGTAATTTGGTGGAAAAAAAGACCATCTCAACGCTCAAAAACAATCTCATCAGTAAATAGGAACGCATAATGATGCAATTTAATAACCTAAAATGTCTTTTTTTAGCCGTTATGGCATTTATTTCTTTTACGTCTCAAGCCGTTACTGTCACTGACATAACCGGTCGACAAGTTGAAGTGCCTGAACATGTAAAACGTATCTTATTGGGCGAAGGTCGAATGATTTACCCGTTATCTATTTTAGAAAAAGACGCGCCTTTCGACCGTATTGTTGGCTGGCAGGGCGATTTTCGTGATTTAGATGTCCAAGGTTATGCCGCCTATAAAGCGATTTTTAAACAAATAGATGCAATCCCAGCCGTTGGCGGTGGGTCAGAGGATACTTTTAGTATCGAAAAAGCATTAGCACTACAACCTGATTTAGTTATTCTGCCATTAACAGGTGGCCATGGACCGGGAGCGGGGAGCGAAGCGGCTCGCTTGTTAGAGTCAGCGGGTATTGCGGTTATTCATGTCGATTTTAGCCAACATCCCATCAAAAATACGCAATTAAGTATGAAAATTTTAGGGCAAGCTATTGGGCGAGAGCAACAAGCCAAACAATTTAACGATTATTATCAGCAAAAAATGGATGATGTCATATCACGCATCCCGACCAATGTACCGATGAACAAAAAACCAACAATATTTGTTGATTACCTTCCCGGATTACAAGAATGCTGTGGCTCTCCTGGAAAAGGCAGTATGACAGATATGATTAATCTTGCGGGCGGCATTGGTATTGGCGAAAAAATCCTACCCGGTGCAATAGGGAAATTAAATCCTGAATATATTTTAGGTAGCGAACCCGATGTTTATGTTGCAACAGGCGTTTTTCCTGAAGGAAAACCGGGTGTTACTGTCGGTTATTCAGCGACCAAACAAGCTGCACAATCCAGCTTAAAATTAATTTCAGAACGTAATCCTATTGGTCAGCTAAATGCCGTTAAACAAGGCCGAGTGCATGGTTTATGGCATATTTTCTATGATTCACCTGAAAATATTATTGCATTGCAATCTTTAGCAAAATGGCTCCACCCTGATTTATTTACAGATCTAGACCCAGAAGCAACCAGAAAAGAGATGTATGAACGATTTATGCCAATTCCAGCAACTGGGGTATTTTCTTTAACTTTGGAAAAATAGTAAATTTATCAATATCTACCACGGTGTAATCAGTTTTACGCTGTGGTAGTCATTACCACTATTAGTAAATAGTTAATCATGGTAACTAATTAAATTATCAATCATTTTAGCATCGATACATCACGTATTTAGTTTAATAGCTAAATTGATGATGCTCAGGAACAGTGATATTATATATTTTATTTAATTTCGTAGAGGCAACCTATGTTGCAGCATGAAAGTATCAGTTTTAAAGTGTATGAATTACTCAAACAAGAGATAGTTTCTAATCAATTAGAGCCTGGAGCCCGCCTAATTGTAAGCAATATAAGCAAACGTTTTGGTGTTAGTGGAATACCAGTACGCGAAGCGCTATTTCGTTTAGAAGCAGAAAAATTAATCATTTTAGAACACAATAAAGGATTTAGAGTTGCCGAAAAACCTGACGCACAAGATATCTATAAATGGCAGCAAGCACGCTTATTAATAGAACCCGCGATTGCCGATATTGTCTTAGAAAATATCACAGCATCTGAAATTGCATACCTCCGACAATTAAATATCGATATGCGTACTCACGAATATGGGCCTCACTACGAGCAGTATGTCTATTTTATTAATCTAAATGCTGAATTTCATAAGCAAATTGTAATGGCATCTCGTAATGAGCTAATTATCGAAATGTATAACACTCTCAATTATGGTCCACAAGTTGGAAGATTTCATGAAAACCGTGGAGTACCAGATTTGCAATTATTGTGTAATGAACATGATGAAATTATTGATGCCATAGAAGCAAGAAATGCCGATATATACCGAGAAAAAACAACAGAACATATTATTCTAGGTTTTGATCGACAAATATCATTTGGTAGCGCAGGCTAGCTGCGCATATTCCTTTTTTTATTTTGTTATAACGAAAATACTTGTTCTATTTTTGCGAAAATAACTTCAGGATGACTTCCTAGCTTTAATCCCTCACGAATCACTTTTGAACCTGCATCCTGACGATGAATATAGCCTTGATATTTAGGCCGAACATATGCCGAAGAAACTGTATTGAATGTTGAACTTAAAAAGTTTCCCGTCTGTTTATTAGTATACTCATCACGCCAAGCAGCAATATTCGCAGGCTGTCCTTCATTATCCACAACTAAGTTTTTTTGTACTGATTCAGAAACATAACCCATGATATGCTGAATAAGTTCAGGGGTTGGAGTACACCTTGATGATAATGCTAAGCCTGTCCCCCCCAAAATAGAGCCTCTCAATATAGATTGGCCTGCATGTGGAATATCACAAAAAGTAATCGGCAACGAATGTGATGGATCGGCATAATTAATATAGCCAAATATAGCAGGACAAATATCAATTTTTCCTTTAGCCATCGCATCTAATAAGCCAATAGGATTTAAATCAATTAATGATTTATCTTGCTGTTGATAAATGTTTTGCATTATAGAAAGTGCATGAATAGCTATTTCTTGCTTAATAATCAATCGATTATCTTTAAATAATAAATCACCAAAAGATAAACATATTGAATAAAAAGTTAAAAGGGCATGAGGCCCCCCCAACGATAGAACAATTCGTTGATTACTTTTCTTGCTAAGTAAAATAACATCATCCCATGTAATCGGTGGTGTTTTTGCTATATCCCCCGCTAATGCACAAACTTGAGATGCTGCATCAATAGGTATCGCCCAATGTTGCCCACCATATCGATAACTTTCGTAACTATTCCCAATACTATTTTTTTTCAAAAAATCTAATTGTTCCAATGACAAAAAGCTTTCCAAAGGTAATAAACAATTTTTCTCTACCGCTTCTCCAATACCTGGATTATCAACAATCAAAAGATCATATTTTTCAGCCAGCTCATCAATAGGATGCGATTCAAACCCTTCTAGTTTTTGAATATCCCATTGCACATTAACTAAGTCATCAAGTTGTGCCCAAGCTTGCAACGGTTTATACCCTCTAGGATGATCCCAAGTCAACCCTTTGAAAAAATTCATATATTTCCTCTTCTATTTTATCTTTATCATCATTTACCTAGCCAATCATAACGATCAACAAGAACATAAATCGTGATCAATCTCACGCAACATTAAATATTATATATAATATTGAGAATTTGCAGTTTATGGTAATAGCACGAATAACATCAAACCAAAAATAACTGAGTTAACGAAATGGAGTGGAAATATGTCAATTCTTAAGGGATATCGAGTTTTAGACTGTTCTATTGCAATGGCTGGCCCTTTTGCCGCATTACGAATGGGCGATATGGGGGCTGATGTAATTAAAGTTGAACCAACAACAGGAGAATGGCAGCGGCATACATCTGCTGGTGGTGCTTATGGTAATGTTATTAATACGTCATTTTTATCACTTAACCGTAATAAACGCAGTTTTGCCGTTAATTTAAAAGACGAGGAAGGTAAAGCATTACTGTATAAACTTGTTGAAACTGCGGATGTTTTTTTACAAAACTATCGTCCAGGCGTTGCTGAACGACTCGGTGTTGATTATGAAACACTGAAAAAAATCAAACCTGATTTAATTTATATTTCAATGTCTGGATATGGAGAAAGCGGGCCTTATGCAAAACGTCCAGGGCAAGATTTACTATTACAATCAATGAGTGGTGCAATGCTGAGTACAGGAGCAGAAGGCACACCACCTCAGCCAGCAGGACAATACTTGGTAGATGCGATTACCGCTTATACCGCATTTGAAGGCGCTCTTGCTGCATTGCTACATCGCGAACGCACAGGTGAAGGGCAACTAGTCCAAATCAACATGCTCGACGCAATTATTGCTAATCAAATGCAAGAAATGACCGTATTTACTCAAGGGCTAAAACCTCAACGCCGCAGTGAAGAGGCACATGGTCACTGCTATATCCGTGCTCCTTATGGTGTTTTTCGTACTAAAGATAGTTTTATTACTTTAGTTACTCCACACCTGCCCACTCTTGGCGAAATTTTCGATGTACCTGAACTCAAAGCAATGGATGATGAAATCGCAGGACATTCATTACCTGAGCGTGATTTTATTTTTCGTATTACAAAGGAGAAATTGTTAGAACGCACCACTCAAGAGTGGCGAGATATTTTTGATGAACACCAACTCTGGAGCAGTGATGTATATGGTTATGAAGATGTCATTGCTGACCCTCAGGTCATTCATAATCAAACATTTATTGAATATGAGCATCCAAGTGAAGGCTTGGTAAAAACGCCTGGTTTTGCTATTAAATTTTCAAAAACACCTTCTTCTATTCGATTACCTACACCTTTTATTGGGCAACACACCGACGATATATTACAAGAACTTGGTTGCTCCTCTGAGCAAATTAGCGCTTTAAAAAGTAGCGGCACAGTTGCGACAACACAGGGGGAAAAATAGCCATGGTGAAATTAAATTTCGAAATTGACCCAAATATTCAATTTTCATTAGATGGCTCAATCGCAACTATTGCATTGAATAGACCCGAAAAATTAAATGCAATAACACCATCAATGTCAGTTTCTATCATTAATTTGGCGAATTTTTGTAATGAATCTAATGATGTCAGAGTTGTTATTCTTACAGGATTAGGACCTAAAGCTTTTTGCTGCGGAAGCGACATTAAAGAGCTAGATACTTATCAATCACCATGGGCACATAGAATGAAACATGACCATTGTGATGCTATCGCTCAAATACATAAACCAACCTTATGCGCTATCAATGGTTATGCACTCGGTGGAGGGCTTGAGCTAGCACTATGTTGTGATATCCGTGTGAGTACTCAAAATGCATTGTTCGGTGCACCAGAAATAAAATTGGGCTGGGTTGGCGGCGGCGGAATGGCTGTCTACTTAAATAAAACTGTTGGTGCCTCTAGAGCTTCTCGTCTGCTTTATACAGGAGATTCTATTGATGCAAATACAGGTTTATCTTGGGGTATTGTAGATGAGGTTTTTGACTCACAAGAGGCCATGATGATATCCGTTTTACATCTTGCCAAAACGATAGAAGAACGTCCCCCTATCGCTATCCAAACTGCTAAATTAAATATGCATGCTGCGGTCAATATGCCATTAGACCAAGCTGTTCGCTATGAGCGTGATTTACGAACAATTTGTTTTTATACCGATGATGCGAGAGAAGGGAAAGCAGCTTTTAAAGAAAAAAGAGCGCCTTATTTTCGCGGTGAATAATTTAAAAATGCAGTAATGGAAATTACGTACGAAATAAAAATAACATAATTTCATATCAAAACATGAATTTTAAATAATGTTAACTCACTAATAAATAGTTAATTAAAAGATAGAACATAACAACTTTGTATTTATTTAACGCCAGAATTCTGTTATTGAATTTATAAAAGGCGTCCCTACAATTCTAATAACGGGGGAGACCCTATGAGTACGAAAAAAAAATCAATGAAAGGTGTTGCAGCAGCATCACTGGTTGGTTCTGCACTAGAATGGTTTGACTATTTTCTCTATGGCACAGCGGCCGCATTAGTATTTAATGAAATAATGTTTCCAAAGGGAGACCCTTTTATTTCAACACTTCTAGCATTCTCAACGCTTGCACTTGGTTTTGTTGTACGTCCATTTGGCGCCGTATATTTTGGACAACTCGGCGATAAAATAGGTCGTAAAAAAGTATTAGTTATTACCTTATTATTAATGGGCACAGCAACAACTCTAATTGGTGTCGTGCCAACCTATGAAACAATTGGTGTTTGGGCTCCTATTTCATTAGTTTGTTTACGTCTTCTTCAAGGATTTGGTGCTGGTGCCGAATTTGGCGGGGCCGCTATCCTAACAGCAGAAAGTGCGCCAGCAAATAAACGGGGATTTTATTCATCATTCCCAGGAGTTGGTGTTTATATTGGATTATTACTATCATCAGCAACATTTGCCATTTTAACGCAATTACCAAAAGAAGTTTTTCTCGGATGGGCTTGGAGAATTCCATTCTTATTTAGTATGTTGCTTGTTGCTGTCGCACTAATAATTCGAATGAAACTATCAGAAACTGAAGCCTTTGAAAAATTAGCAGAATCAAATGAAATTAGTAAAAGTCCACTAAAAGAATTAATTAAAACAGAACGAAAAAATCTATATGTTGTTGCCGGCTCTCAAGTAGCACAAAGTGGTGTAAGTTATGTCTACCAAACCTTTGTTATTGCTTATGTGGTAGGGACATTACATATGGCGCCATCAATCGGTCCAGTAGCTGTTGCGATTGCCGCTGCTGTTGCCATGTTTACGACACCAATGTTTGGAGCATTATCAGATAAATTTGGTCGTAAAAAAATCTATATGTTTGGTGCTTCGTTCTCCGCCGCATTTGCTTTCCCATTCTTTTTACTCGTAAATACAGGGACTGCATGGGGGGTTATCACTGCAATGACATTAGGTGTTGGTGTTGGCGTTGCTGCAATGTTAGGAACCCAAGGTGCATTTTTCTCAGAAATATTTCCTTCAAAAGTTCGCTTTAGTGGCTTAGCTCTTGGGCGAGAAATCAGTGCTGCTGCATCCGGTGGTATTGCACCTCTTCTAGCAGTACTGCTATCTGGTTTAGCTGGTGGAGCATCATGGCCAGTAGCTTGTCTTGCGATGGGTATGAGCTTAATTACTATGTACGCGATTTGGCACGCACCAGAAACACACAAAAATAACCTCACCGATTTAATTAAAAATAAAGCTGATCATTCATAATATTTTTAGCTACTTAATTAACCGCAGCGCCCATTCAATGGGCGCTTTAATGCAACTGATTATTTCCAAAAACGATCTATCTGCGTGCGCAATGCTTCTGCGGTTAATTTTCCTTTGTCACCCACCAGCGCACGGCCTGCAATAAAGGCTTTGGCTTTAATTCCTTCAAACAGATGAATGTCTTCTGGCACAATACCACCGGTAATAGATAGCGCTAAGCCTAAATCAGAAAGCTGACGCATTTTAATTAAATCATCATCAGCCCAACCAATACCGGCTAATTCCGCATCTCTTGAACGGTGATAAATCGCTTGTTTTATGCCTAAATCAACCCATTTTTGGGCATCATCTAAAGTCCAATTACCATATAACTCGATTTGAATCTCTCGGTTAAATTCATCAGCCACTTTCTTACAGGCAGCAATAGTCGCAATATGCGCTGCTGCTGACACCGTAATCCAATCTGCACCTGCTTCAAATGCCATACGAGACAAAATTGCCCCACCATCTGTCGTTTTCATATCACAGACAATAATATGTGAAGGATGACTTTTACGCAGTGTAGAAACTGCGCTCATCCCTTCAGCAAAAGCTAAAATCGTACCGATTTCAATAATATCGACAAAAGAACAGACATTATTGGCGACAGTAATTGCATCGTTGAGATTAGTTTGGTCTAAAGCAATTTGAATCAGTGGCTTTGTCATGATGATTATCCTAATATTTTTTCACGGATAAGATAGGCGAGCCCATCTTGATTGTTATTAGTTGAACAAGTGATATCCGCATTCGCTTTAACAGTGTCATCGGCATTTCCCATCGCAATGCCCAAACCTGCGTATGTAAGCATTGAAATATCATTATGATTATCACCCACCGCTATAACTTGCTCTGGCTGATAACCTAATTCAGCAACATACTCCGCCAACCGTTTACCTTTATTATTGCCTTTTGCAGCAAAATCAATTCGGTTTGACCACGATATCTCACCGTTAAAATTGTCTTGCACCCAAGGAAGATTCGACATTTTAGCGATATCGCTTGGCTCACCTTCCACAACAAATTTCCAGATAAATTCGGCGTTTTTCACTTGTTCATTAAAAGAGTCGATTCGATAAATTTTTGGTTTATGTGGGGTATTCAAATTTTTTGCCCACATTTCCATCGCAGTCATGTAATCAATAGGATTGCTATTGGAATAAACCATGGCATCGGTGATATACATCACCAATTTAAATTGGTACTGGCTGGCTAAATCAATAAAAGTCAGCGCATTCTCTTTAGAGAGTGCATTGTGCTTAAGCACTTTTTCATTTTTAAAATCATAAAGATAAGTTCCATTACAACAAATAATTGGGGTGTCTAAACCAAGTTCATCATAATAAGGACGGGCGGCGGTATGATGACGACCAGTGACTATCATGACATGGCACTTATCTTTTGCTTCTTGTATCGCTTGTTTAACCGCTGGGTTAATTTCATGATCGCTATTTAATACAGTTCCATCGAGATCTAAAGCCAATATCTTATACATTTTTTCACCTTTGCTCGTAGTAAGCGCTATTACCCCATTTATAACTAAATACTAATGGAGTAGCCCTTCCCCTAATTAAATTTCGCTGTTAAACGGGTACCATAGCAGAGACTAATAAAAATACAGCTGCAAACTGCAATTCTAACATTTGGTACACCTCACCGTACGAGCTAGCGCAAAGCAACTCATTTTAAAATCACGAACTCAATGGAATTTCATACTGTTAGCGATTATCGTTTGCTAAATATTATTGAGATAACGCCTCATCGATCACTTTATAGACCTCTTCAATGCTGCGACAACGTCGTATTTTATGGAGATCAATTCCCGTTTCACTATTTTCATCATCCAATACTTGGGTAACTTCCATTAAACCTTCCATATGTTCATCAGAAGAACTTCCCGCTAAAGTTATCAATACATCAACAGGTTCATCTTCTCCTTCAAATAAAATAGGTTCTTTTAATGTGACTAAAGCAAAAGCTGTTTTTAGAACGCCATTTTCTGGTCTGGCGTGAGGTAATGCGAGGCTAGGTGCGATACAAATATAAGGCCCTAGCTCATTGATACTACTAATAATAGCTTCGTGATAGGTTGGTAATATTGCCCCTGAGGCAATTAACATATCAGTACCAATCTTAATAGCTTCTTGCCAGTTTTTGGCAGAAGCTTGTAACTTAATAGAATTGTTATCAATTAACGATTGCTTAAAACCCATGACACGCTCTCCTATTGAAATAGATACTAACTAATTAGTATCTATAAATATTTTTATATTATTTATTGAGATTCACTAAAATTAGTCTTAATAATATCGAGAAGTTCATCACCAAATGAATTTGGATTCAGCATATTTTGCACCCCTAAAACAAATTTACCTTCACCTGGATCCATCTCTGCTGAAAGGTGTTTTGACGAAACAATGATATCTGTGGCGCTAAGTTTTGATTTGTAATCTGAAACTGCGCAAGAGTCCATAACATGAGGAATACCTTTCGCTTCGAGATACTTAGCAATTTTCATTTTCATCATCATGGATGAACCTTGACCATTACCGCACACAGCAAGAATACTAACAGGCCTAACTCGACTTAATTGTTCAGAGACTTGTTCGGCTATTTCAGCAACTTCAATTTCTTCAATCTCATTAACCAAAGCAGCTGCATCTTCTTCTGCACGTAATTTTTTTGATGCAAAATACATATAGACCAATGCGAGTGCGATTAAGACAAAGAAGAAATATTTAGAAATTGAGAGGCCTTGCATAATAGGCGGGAACACCAGAGCCCAGTCAGCCATACCCATCCAACCACTAAATTGTGTTCCTTGCTGGCTAATCAAATCAATTGCCCAAGCCGAACCAACAACTTCAATAATTCCCATGATGAAACAAATTTTCATCACCGCTTTCCAACCACCAAAGTGATTAGCGAATACCCCAATTGTGGCATTTGAGAAAAACATAGGAATAAAACCGGGAATAATCATGATGGGAGAGCTGAACGCTAACATGATCAATACTGCTGTAAATTGTCCTAATGCACCCCACATAAAACCAAATACCATCGCATTTGGCGAAAATGCATAAATAGCCGCACAGTCGATAGCTAATACCGCATTTGGAATAACGCGTTCTGAAATTCCTTTAAAAGCCTCGGAAAGTTCAGCAACAAACATTCGCACACCCGTGACGATAATTTGAATCGCAACCGCAAATTTAAGGCCAGTTTCAAGAATATAGATAGTCCAATGGGTTTTTCCTGCCATCTCTTGCAGATTAGTTAAACCGAAAGAAAGCAAAATAATGCCAAAGAAAACTGTCATCACAATAGCTGTCGCGGCGATACTATCATGAAAAATATGTAACCATTTAGGGAGTTTTAGATTATCAACACTATCATTTTTATCCCCTAATTTTGGTGCAACTTTCACTGCAATCCATGATGCAGCCTGCTGTTGATGACCAATTGAAAAACCAGCGCCACCTGTAACCGCTTCTGTGGGTTTAAACATGATATTAGAGAATATACCCCAATATAATGCGATGATTATTGCCGAGTAAATAATGGTCTCCCACATACTCGAGCCCATAACAAAATAAAATACCGCTACTAACCCGGCTTGCTGGAACATAATATGTCCCGTAAGCATAATGGTTCGTATACCTGTAACACGACGAAATAACACCAGTAAAATGTTAATCGCCAATGCGAGTAAAACGATATACCCAACCCATGAATAGTCATCACCCATGGTTTCCATAGTGGCCATCATCGAAGTATAAGGGTCAATCACAGAACCAGTAAGATGGTGGTACTCAGCCATTTTCGCAATAACGGGCTTAAAACTGGAAACAAGCGAATCAGCGCCGACTTGTACTAACATAAAGCCAACGATTGTTTTAATTGTACCTTTGAGAATGGTAGTACCATCTCTTCTGAGCAACCAATAACCAATAAGAGTTACTAAGCCCAGCAAAAGCGGGGCTTTAGTCATTACTTGGCTATAAAAAATATAGAAAGAATTGTACAAAAAATCCATATTTTTACCCTTAAATCAAATTGTATTTGAATTATTATCTAGATTAAAAACACATTACCCTGATCACAGACAGCATTCTCACGTTATAATCAAATAATTAACCAATCCAGTCACTCAAGAACACACAACAATCAAAAGTAATCACCATTTGTTCATTTATGATTATTTAGTTTAGGCTTGTTTGACTAGTAGAAAACCACACAATTGTAGAGCTGATCACAGTTAATATATAAAAACCAATAAAATACAAATAGTTAAAATAATTAACATCTAATATGTATTTTTATTGTTTGAGTTATTGACATTCTCACCCATGATAAATAGAATCAAATACAATCATTTTGAATCATTAAGTTATCATGGCTAAGCAAGAATATGATTTATACACATAAGGCTATGGACATGAATGAAACACAAAGACATTTTGAAATACTGTCTTTACTTAAAGAAAATCAAGTAATTAGCATATCACTAATTACTAAACATTTTAATATATCACCGGCAACCGCACGTCGTGATGTGGCTAAATTGGATGAGCAAGGCAAACTGAAAAAAGTACGTAATGGTGCGGAGCGATTAGAAAATAAAAAAAATAAATGGTCACCACTAAATATAAATAGAACTGACCACTATGAAGAAAAATCGCAAATAGCAATCAAAGCAGCAGAGCTTTGCCAACCTGGCGATAGCGTTGTTATTAACTGCGGCTCTACCGCTTTTCTTCTTGGGCAAAAATTATGTAGGAAAGATGTACAAATCGTCACTAACTACTTTCCTCTTGCCAGTTATTTAATTGAGCAAGAACACGATGATGTCGTGTTAATTGGCGGCCAATATAACAAAGAGCAGAACATATTTCTTAATCCAGCGCTCCATACACTAATGGGATACGCAGGTAACTGGATGTTCACCTCAGGAAAAGGTTTAACCGAAGCTGGGTTGTACAAGTCTGACATGCTAACTGCTGTTGCTGAGCAACAGATGTTAGACCAAATTGATAAATTAGTTGTTGCTGTTGATAGTTCAAAAGTGGGAAGCCGAACGGGTATGTTATTTTGCCCAACCAATAAAATTGATTATTTAATTACTGGGAAAAATGCCGATCCAAAAATTATTAAAGCAATCAAAGCGCAAGGCACTCACGTTATACTGGTTTAATTAGTTTTTGCCAGCTTATTCAACTAATTAAAAATTTATTTTGCATACCGCCTTATTATTTTAAATAAGGCGCTAATCCCTTACATTTTAAATTCATGAAAGAGAAGGTATTACTATGAGTAAAGTAAATGAAATCACCCGTGAATCTTGGATATTAAGCACTTTCCCTGAATGGGGAACCTGGCTCAATGAAGAGATTGAAAAAACAGTCATCGAACCCAATACTTTCTCTATGTGGTGGTTAGGATGTACGGGTATTTGGTTGAAAAGTGCAGGCAATACGAATATTTCAATCGATTTTTGGTGTGGAACAGGTAAAAAAACCCAGAAAAATGCCTTTATGAATCAACAACATCAAATGATGAGAATGGGCGGAGTCGAAGCTCTGCAACCTAATCTACGTACTGCAATTTTCCCATTAGACCCTTTTGCCATCAAAGATGTCGATGCCATTTTAGCGTCCCATGACCACGCTGATCATATAGACGTTAACGTCGCAGCGGCTGTACTACAAAATTGCGGTGACCATGTGAAATTCATCGGACCACAAGCCTGTGTTAATCTTTGGCTAGGTTGGGGCGTACCTGCTGAGCGCTGTATTGTTGCTAAAGTCGGTGATGTGATTGAAATTGGTGACATGAAAATCCGCGTTTTAGACTCTTTCGACCGCACAGCATTAGTCACGCTACCAAAAGGCGTATCTTCTTATGACAAAGACATCCTTGATGCAATGGATGAACGCGCGGTTAACTACCTAATTGAAACCACCGGCGGCTCTATCTATCACTCAGGTGACTCACATTATTCAAATTACTATGCCGCTCACGGTAATCGCTATGATATCGATGTTGCACTACTTTCATTTGGTGAAAACCCACGCGGTGTCACCGATAAAATGACCTCCTCTGATATCCTGCGCGCAGCTGAATCATTAGATTGCACCACCGTCATTCCATTCCACCATGATATTTGGGCTAATTTCCAAAACGACCCGAGAGAAATTGAAGTTCTATGGAATATGAAAAAAGAGCGTTTACAATATAATTTTGCACCATTCTTCTGGCAAGTTGGCGGCAAATATACTTATCCAACCGATAAAGGCCGCATACATTACCAACATTTCAGAGGCTTCCAGGATATCTTTAAAAATGAACCTGAATTGCCATATAAAGCATTCCTTTAATTTCTAAGAATTTAACCATAAAAAAATCCGGTACACTTTTTACAGTGACACCGGATTTATTTTATACGATAAATTCAATATATCGCTTAATTCATTACTCTACAGTTACAGACTTCGCCAAATTACGAGGTTGGTCGACATCTGTACCTTTAATTAAAGCCACGTGATATGACAATAATTGCAGTGGAACAGTATAGAAAATAGGCGCGATCAGCTCTTCTACATGTGGCAGTGAAATAATTTTCATATTTTCACTCGCCTCAAAACCTGCATCTTGATCAGCGAAAACATATAATAAGCCGCCACGAGCACGCACTTCTTCAATGTTTGATTTCAACTTTTCTAACAATTCATTATTCGGCGCGATAATAATCACAGGCATATCAGCATCAATCAGTGCTAATGGACCATGTTTTAGCTCACCAGCGGCGTATGCTTCCGCATGAATGTAGGAAATCTCTTTTAATTTCAAAGCCCCTTCAACCGCGATAGGGAACTGTTCACCACGACCTAAGAATAGTGCATGACTTTTATCAGAGAAATCTTCCGCCAGCGCTTCAATCACTTTATCTTGAGACAACATACTTTCAATACGCGCAGGTAAAGCATGTAGTGCGTTCGAAATATTTTGCTCTAATTCAGGATTAGCACCTTTTAAACGGCCCATATATGCCACTAACATCAACAATACTGTCAGCTGAGTGGTAAAGGCTTTAGTTGATGCAACACCGATTTCAGCGCCCGCTTTTGTCATCAAGGCAAATTCAGATTCACGGACTAATGAAGAGCCAGCGACGTTACAGATGGCTAAAGACGTTAAATAACCCAACTCTTTAGACAGACGCAAAGCTGCGAGCGTATCCGCAGTTTCGCCTGACTGAGACAGTGTTATCATCAAACTACCTTTACGAAAAGCAGGTTTACGATAACGATATTCAGAGGCTATTTCGACATCACAAGGAATTCCCGCTAGAGACTCAAACCAATATCGTGCAACCATACCTGCATTAAAAGATGTACCACAAGCAACGATTTGAATATGCTCTACATTAGAAAGAATTTCGCTCGCTTTAGGTCCTAGCTCGCTAAGATTAATGCCATTATCTTGACTAAAACGCCCTTCTAAGGTGTTTTTAATCGCCATTGGCTGCTCATAAATCTCTTTTTGCATATAGTGGCGATAAATACCTTTATCACCTGCATCATATTGAACGCTAGATTCGATTTGTTCACGTTCAACCGCAGCACCTTGGTTATCAAAAATACGTACAGAACGGCGTGTCACTTCAGCAATATCCCCTTCTTCAAGGTAGATAAAACGACGAGTAACAGGTAAAAGCGCTAGTTGATCTGATGCTAAGAAATTTTCGCCCACACCCAGCCCAATAACTAACGGGCTACCAGAACGAGCTGCAACTAATAATTCTGGAATACGGCTATCCATAACCACTGTGCCATACGCGCCTCGTAATTGCGGGATAACACGCTGAACAACTTCGAGTAATGAACCGCCTTTTTCTTGCTCGTGATGAACAAGATGAGCAATAACTTCGGTGTCTGTCTCAGAACTAAATACATAGCCGAGTTGCTTTAGATGCTCTTTAAGCTCTAAATAATTTTCAATGATACCGTTGTGAACAACAGCAATATAACCAGATGTATGCGGGTGAGCATTTCGCTCACTTGGCGCACCATGAGTAGCCCAACGTGTATGTGCTATACCCATTCCACCAGATACTGGGTTCTTTTCAACTTCATCCGCCAGCATTTTAACTTTACCGACTTCACGTAAGCGTTGAAGATGACCTTCATGGTCAACAACCGCCATACCGGCTGAGTCATAACCACGATATTCAAGGCGACGAAGACCTTCTAATAGAATTTCTGCGATATCACGTTGTGCGACTGCACCTACAATTCCACACATAATTGATTAATTCCTAAATAATATTTTGTCGCAACCTGATTATTTTACAGTTTTCACTGTTCCCCAGCCTTGTAGAAAATGGGGTATTTTTTATCTAACTATTTTTATATTGCTACCTTAGGTAGCTATTTTATGTGTAACTATTTTAAATATTTTCTAATACTGCATTTCAAAATAGGGGAAATACATTATTTCCCCTTAAAATTTATTTATTTTTTTTTACTGGTCGTTGCCAGTTTTTAATATGTATTTGTTTAACACGACTCACGACTAATTCGTCTTCATTTACATCTCGAGTTACCGTAGTTCCAGCACCAATGGTTGCACCGTTAGCAATCGAAACAGGGGCAATTAATTGAGTATCTGAACCAACAAAAACATCATTACCAATCACAGTCTTATATTTATTCGCACCATCATAGTTACAAGTAATTGTTCCGGCACCAATATTCACATTATCGCCAATTTGAGCATCACCTAAATAAGATAAGTGACCGGCTTTGGAACCAAGTCCCAGTGAGGCATTTTTTATTTCAACAAAATTGCCTACATGCGCTTTAGCTGCCAATTTAGCACCTGGACGTAAACGAGCAAAAGGTCCAACTGTGCAATCAGTGGATAATTCAGAATTTTCTATAACTGAATAAGGACTAATTATTGAGTTATCGCCTATCACACAATCTTTTAAAATACAGCCTGATTGAATTTGGACGTTATTACCAAGAGTTACGTGACCTTCAATAATCACATTGGTATCAATAACAATGTCGCGCCCATGTGTTAAAGTTCCGCGAATATCAAAACGGTCAGGATCAATTAACATCACGCCCGCTAATAATAATTTTTCGGCTTGCTCTTTTTGGTAAATACGTTCAAGAGCAGCAAGTTGCAGTCTATTATTCACGCCTTCCATTTCACTAAGACGACTTGGATGAACAGTCGCAACCTTATTTCCTTCTTTATGAGCAAGTGCAATAATATCAGTAATATAATATTCGCCTTGCGCATTATCATTATTCAGTTGAGCCAACCAACGTTTGAAGTCTTTACCGCTTGCAACCATAATTCCTGTATTAATTTCTTGGATTTTACGTTGCGCTTCAGTGGCATCTTTTTGCTCTATAATACCAATGACTTCATTATTTTCACGAATGATACGGCCATAACCTGTTGGGTTATCTAAAATAACAGTCAGTAAACCAATACCGCCTTCAGGTTTCACTTCAATAAGACGCTGTAAGGTGTCCTGCGCAATTAAAGGCACATCACCATATAACATAATGATATCTTCATCGTCTTGAAAGTTAGGTGCAGCTTGCTGCATTGCATGACCCGTTCCAAGCTGCTCAGCTTGTAAAACCCAATTTAAATTTTGGTCACCCAATTTATTTTTCAGTAAATCACCGCCATGCCCGTATACCAGATGGATATCTGATGCACCGATAGATTTTGCTGTATCAATAACATGCTGAACCATTGGTTTACCTGCAAGTAAATGCAAAACCTTAGGCAGCTCTGAATACATCCGTGTGCCTTTACCGGCAGCTAAAATCACGACACTTTTTCTTTGCACAGTCATATTTTCCTGAAACTCCAACTTTGGGGTGAAAGTAAACCTATTTCCTGTCTAAATTACTACATATTTCGCATAAATAAAAAAGCCAGTTAGCATAAACCAACTGGCTTCTCACTATATACCCTTTGTTTTTCAAGCTACAACCATATTGACTGTAGCTCAAATTATTTTGGGTATAGCTATAATTACATAAGCTTTTTAGTCAATTCGATTACTCGAAGTTTGGCTATTGCTTTTGCAAGTTCTGCCGATGCCTGAGCATAATCAACATCACCGTGTGCTTTGCGAATATGTTCTTCCGCTTTGCGTTTAGATTCCACTGCGCGAGCTTCATCTAAGTCTTTACCACGGATAGCTGTATCAGCAAGTACGATAACACCTGTTGGCTGTACTTCTAAAATACCGCCTGAGAGGTAAATTAGCTCTTCTTCACCAAACTGCTTAGTAATACGTACCATGCCCGGTTTTATGGCAGTCAGCAGCGGGGTATGCTGTGGATAAATCCCTAGCTCACCTTCACTACCTGTTACCTGAATTTTCTGTACTAGGCCTTCAAACAAACGTTTTTCGGCACTAACCACATTCAGGTAGTATGTCATTGCAGATACCATATCAACCTCCTGTCAGTCGGATTAAAGCTTTTTGGCTTTTTCCACTGCTTCGTCAATGGTACCAACCATATAGAACGCCTGCTCTGGCAAATGGTCGTAATCACCGTTCAGAATGCCACTGAAGCCACGAATAGTGTCTTTCAGGGAAACGAACTTACCAGGTGAACCCGTAAAGACTTCAGCAACGAAGAATGGCTGAGACAGGAAGCGCTGGATCTTACGAGCACGAGCAACAACCAGTTTGTCTTCTTCAGACAATTCATCCATACCCAAGATTGCAATAATGTCTTTCAATTCTTGGTAACGTTGCAGGATAGACTGAACGCCACGAGCGACATCATAATGCTCTTGACCAACAACTAATGGGTCAAGTTGACGACTTGTTGAGTCCAGAGGGTCAACCGCAGGGTAAATACCCAAAGATGCGATTTGACGGCTCAGAACGACAGTTGCGTCTAAGTGAGCAAATGTTGTTGCTGGTGATGGGTCAGTCAAGTCATCCGCAGGAACGTAAACCGCTTGTACGGAAGTGATTGAACCTGTTTGGGTTGAAGTAATACGTTCTTGTAGAACACCCATCTCTTCCGCCAGCGTTGGTTGGTAACCTACCGCTGATGGCATACGACCTAACAGTGCTGATACTTCAGTACCTGCTAGTGTATAACGATAAATGTTGTCAACGAACAGCAGTACGTCACGACCTTCGTCACGGAATTTTTCAGCCATAGTCAGACCCGTTAACGCTACGCGCAGACGGTTTCCTGGTGGCTCGTTCATCTGGCCATAAACCAGTGATACTTTATCCAGAACGTTAGAGTCATTCATTTCATGATAGAAGTCGTTCCCTTCACGAGTACGCTCACCAACACCGGCAAACACTGAGTAACCTGAGTGTTCAATCGCGATGTTACGGATAAGTTCCATCATATTTACTGTTTTACCAACACCCGCACCACCAAACAGACCTACTTTACCACCTTTCGCGAATGGACAGATTAAGTCCATTACTTTGATACCGGTTTCAAGCAATTCTGTTGAGTTAGCTAATTCTTCATAGCTTGGTGCTGCACGGTGAATTGACCAGCGTTCTTCTTCGCCGATATCACCTTTCATATCAATAGGGTCACCCAGAACGTTCATGATACGTCCTAGAGTTGCTTTACCTACTGGTACTTCAATTGGGTGTTCTAGGTTTAGAACTTCTAAACCACGGCTTAGGCCATCTGATGTACCCATTGCGATACAACGAACAACACCACCGCCTAGCTGTTGCTGAACTTCCAGCACCAGTTTATCTTTACCGTTCATTACCTCAAGAGCATCGTACACTTTCGGTACGTTATCTTGAGGGAACTCGACGTCCACAACGGCGCCGATTACCTGGATAATCTTTCCAGTAGCCATCTTGAATCCTCTACGTAATTCGTAAACCTAGCTGTTAAACCGCGGAAGCACCCGAAACAATTTCGGTAAGCTCCTGAGTAATGCTGGCCTGACGAGCTTTGTTGTAAACCAACTGCAACTCTTTGATCAGGTTTCCACCATTATCAGTAGCGGCTTTCATCGCTACCATTCGTGCGGCCTGCTCACTAGCCAGGTTTTCAACGACGCCCTGATAAACCTGAGACTCGATATAACGACGTAGCAGGGTATCCAGCAACGCCTTAGGATCGGGTTCATATATATAATCCCAAGACTTCTTCTTCAAAGTTTCATCATTGCTTGGAGGCAATGGCAATACTTGAAGAATAGTTGGCTCCTGAGACATTGTATTGATGAACTTATTAGTCACCACATACAGTTTATCTAAACGCCCTTCATCATAGGCTTGTAGCATAGAGTTAACTGGACCAATCAAATCTGAAAGCGTAGGGTTATCCCCCATTCCTGTAACCTGTGTAACGACATTGCCGCCAACAGACCCAAAGAATGAAACTGCTTTAGAACCGATTAAAGCCAAATCAACCTGAACATTTTTCTCAGACCATAGCTTCATGTCTGTTAACAGTTTTTTGAACAAGTTAATATTCAAACCACCGCACAGACCACGGTCTGTTGAAACAACCAAATACCCAACGCGTTTAACTTCACGCTCTTCGAGATATGGATGTTTATATTCCAGATTACCTAAAGCTAGGTGACCAATCACACTGCGCATAGTCTCCGCATAAGGACGGCTAGCCGCCATGCGTTCCTGCGATTTACGCATTTTAGACGCAGCAACCATTTCCATCGCTTTAGTGATTTTTTGCGTGTTTTGCACGCTAGCAATCTTGGAACGTATCTCTTTTGCGCCGGCCATTACTGCTTCTCCTTATTAACCAGACGGCCCATAAAAATTCACGGGCCGAATAGTATTACCAGGACTGAGTTGCTTTAAATGACTCGAGCAGTTTTTTCAACTTGCCTTCGATATCATCGTTATAGTTACCCGCCTGGCCGATTTCGTTCATAAGGTCAGCATGCTCGCGCAGTGCAAAAGAAACTAATGCAGCTTCAAATGCACCAATTTTCGCTAACTCAACATCATCCAAATATCCACGTTCTGCAGCAAACAGAGACAGAGACTGTTCTGCTACTGACATCGGTGCATATTGTTTCTGTTTCAGCAATTCAGTTACTTTCTGACCATGGCTCAACTGTTTACGAGTTGCGTCATCGAGGTCAGAAGCAAACTGAGCAAACGCCGCCAGTTCACGATATTGAGCAAGTGCAGTACGGATACCACCAGACAATTTCTTGATAATTTTAGTCTGAGCAGCACCACCAACACGAGATACGGAAATACCTGGGTTAACCGCTGGACGAATACCAGAGTTAAACAGGTTAGATTCCAGGAAGATCTGACCATCTGTAATCGAAATTACGTTAGTCGGTACGAATGCAGAAACGTCACCGCCTTGAGTTTCAATGATAGGCAGAGCCGTCAATGAACCTGTTTTGCCTTTAACTTCACCTTTAGTAAAGTTTTCAACGTATTCAGCATTAACACGAGCAGCACGCTCAAGTAAACGTGAATGCAAATAGAAAACATCACCTGGGTAAGCTTCACGTCCTGGTGGACGACGCAGTAGCAGTGAAATCTGACGGTATGCAACAGCCTGTTTAGACAGGTCATCATAAACAATCAGAGCATCTTCACCACGGTCACGGAAATATTCACCCATTGCGCAACCGGAGTATGCGGACAGGTATTGCAGTGCAGCTGATTCAGATGCCGTTGCAACAACAACAATGGTATTTTCCAGAGCGCCGTGTTCTTCGAGTTTACGTACTACGTTAGAAATTGTTGAAGCTTTCTGACCGATAGCAACGTAAACACATTTGATGCCAGAATCACGTTGATTAATAATCGCATCGATCGCTAGCGCAGTTTTACCTGTCTGGCGGTCACCGATGACAAGCTCACGCTGGCCACGGCCGATTGGGATCATTGCATCAACTGATTTATAACCAGTTTGTACAGGTTGATCAACCGATTGACGTTCGATAACACCTGGAGCGATAACTTCAATTGGAGAGAAGCCATCATGCTCAACAGGGCCTTTACCATCAATTGGTTGGCCCAGTGTATTCACGATACGTCCAAGTAGACCACGGCCTACTGGAACTTCAAGAATACGACCAGTACATTTTACTTTCATGCCTTCAGCCAAATCGGCATAAGGACCCATTACAACCGCACCAACAGAGTCACGCTCTAAGTTCAATGCAATTGCATAACGGCTGCCAGGCAGTGCGATCATCTCACCCTGCATGACTTCGGCTAAACCGTGAATACGAATGATACCGTCATTAACGGACACAATCGTACCTTCATTGTGAGCTTCACTCACAACATCAAACTGAGCAATACGCTGTTTGATCAGTTCGCTGATTTCGGTGGAATTCAGTTGCATATGCTCCAGTCCCCTTAAGACTGCAAGACGTCAGTTAAACGCTCTAAGCGACCGCGGACACTTCCGTCTATGACGAGGTCTCCAGCACGAATGATCACTCCAGCAATAACAGACTTGTCAATTTTGCAATTCAGCTTAACTTTGCGTGACAGACGTTTTTCCATCGCTGCAGAAATTTTAGCTGACTGCTGTTCATTCAGTTCGGTAGCAGAAATCACATCAACTTCAATCGTTGACTCCAGCGAATCGCGCAATTGAATAAATTGTACGAGAACTTCTGGAAGCGTGGTTAAACGCCCGTTTTCAGCCATGATACGAATCAGATTTTGAACATGCTCGTCAATTTCATCTCCGCAAACAGAGATAAACGTTTTGGCTAATGTTTCTGGTGCAATAGAACCAGAAAGTAGCTCACCAACCTGTTCATTTTGCGACACCAAAGAGGTGAAGCTCAGCATATTCTGCCATTTATCAACGGATTGATTATCTACAGCAAAGTCAAAAGCTGCTTTGGCGTAGGGGCGAGCTACAGTAGCAATTTCAGACATGCCCCTCCCTCCTACAGTTCAGCGACTAGTTTATCAACGATGTCGCTGTTAGCAGCTTCATCCACGGAACGTTCTATGATCTTCTCGGCACCTGCGATAGCAAGCATCGCAACCTGTTTACGTAACTCTTCACGTGCACGTTTACGCTCAGCATCAATTTCCGCTTGCGCTTGTGCTACGATTTTTGCACGTTCTGTTTCAGCTTCTGCTTTTGCTTCTTCAATCATCATACTGCGTTGTTTATTCGCTTGTTCGATGATCACTTGCGCTTCTGCTTTTGCTTTCTTCAGTCGGTCGGTTGCGTCGGTTTGCGCTAGTTCCAGGTTCTTTTTAGCACGTTCTGCGGAAGATAAACCGTCAGCAATTTCTTTTTGACGTTTTTCTATGGCCGCCATAATCGGTGGCCATACATACTTCATACAGAACAAAACAAACAGGACAAACGCGATAGCCTGGCCGAGGATTGTTGCATTCAGATTCACAGACAATACCTCTTATTTATTAGTGAGTTAATGTTCTTAATGTGTTCCGTAATGCTAATTAGGCAACAGCGAACATTACATACAAGCCCAGACCAACAGCAATCATCGGAATAGCATCTACTAGACCCATTACGATAAAAAACTGTGTACGCAGTAGAGGTATTAAATCTGGCTGACGAGCAGCGCCTTCTAAAAATTTACCACCTAGGATGCCGATACCGATCGCAGCACCGATCGCCGCTAAACCCATCATTATAGCGGCAGCCATGTACAGCAGATCCATATTCAGGTTTTCCATGACAGTCTCCAGTTTGTTTCAGTTAATTCAATTATTGATAGAAAAATTAGTGCTCTTCAGATGCCATCGAGAGATAGACAACAGTCAGAACCATAAAAATAAAGGCTTGTAGCGTAATAATCAATATGTGGAAGATAGCCCAAGGCAGGCTTAGCAACCACTGTGACCACCACGGTAGTAATGCCGCGATAAGAATAAAGATCAATTCACCTGCATACATGTTACCAAACAGTCGTAGACCGAGTGATACAGGTTTTGATAGCAGGCTTACTCCTTCAAGAATTAAGTTTACCGGAATAAAGATAGGATGATTAAAAGGTTGAAGAGTCAACTCTTTCGTAAATCCACCAATTCCTTTCATCTTAATGCTATAAAAGATTATTAGGATAAACACGCCGATCGCCATAGATAAAGTCACACTCACATCTGCTGTCGGAACTGCACGCAGAGCAGGTAGCCCTAAATAATGCTCACCAATATATGGAAGGAAATCGATTGGTAGTAAATCCATGAGGTTCATTAAAAATACCCAGATGAACACGGTTAATGCCAACGGGGCAATAACTTTGCTCTTACCGTGATACATATCACGGACTGAGTTATCAACGAAACCAATGATCAGTTCTATTGCAGTCTGTAACTTACCGGGTACGCCACTAGTCGCATTAACGGCAACTCTTCTAAATAGCCACAGGAACAGAGCCCCGAGAACTACCGAGAAAAAAAGCGAGTCAATGTTCAACGTCCAAAATGTTGGACTAGCTTGGGGATTGACCAACTCAAAGGTACGTAAGTCTAACTGAAGGTTATTCAGATGGTGACTTATGTACTCATTTGTAGTCATCACTTCTCCTGATGCAGACATGATGCCTCTTACCCTTTTGTAGTTTAAAAATACTTACCGTTTAAAAACGGCTGGTGCAACAATCTGAACAATTAGCACCGCTAAATAGGTCAAACCCAGTGGTGTCAGTGACGCTTTAAACACACCAAAAGCAACAACTAAGACAATTATAGTTGTAACAACCTTTAGCCCTGCTCCTAACGCAAAGAACCAGGCAATGCGGACAGGTTCATCCTCTTCTTTTGCTTTTTGGATACGTGATAGCAGCATGAATACAATATTAGGTAACCAGCATGCTAACCCACCCGCAAGAGCAGAGGCTCCCCATTCTATACTATTTGCACAGAAAGCCCCACTGAGGATAACAAAAGTTATTAACTGAACAGACAACTGTTTTACAGCATTGGTGTTGTCGTAAAGGGATACAGACATAACTTTTGATGTTCTCCCAGCTCTTCTCAGCTCAGAAACGCTAAGTGTTGTATAAAACTGCCTTTGCTTAAATGTGTCAAGAGACAAAAACGAGCAAATTATACGGGCAGGCGAAATGAATTCAATCAGTAAGTAGCGAAAAGGTGAATAAATATTTAATTTTTTCGAGATAGCGCAGAATTGTCACTGTAATAATTAATAATTGATTAACAATCTGACAACTAAAAAATCTTTTATGTGATTTACATCACACTAAATATTAATGACTTTATTTATTCCATCACATCCCTAGCCGGATAAATAAGGTTTTGATCGGTAAATCAAATAATTAACTGATACAATTTTTAATCAAAATAATGATGTAATAACTCAAATATTTAATTATTAACTATCTGTAGTGCTAAAACGATTAACTTAAAATATCCCGTTAGGATGACTTTTTCCTTTCAAATCATTATTTATGCCATTTTTTCGTTATTAGCATGTAAATTTTACGTAAAATACGAATAATATATATTCAAACTAAAATGAAATAGCCGTAACATTGTAAATGCACGGCTATGGCTCAAAAAGATAAATTTATTTGATAACAAGCAACTTTATTTTATAGATAACTTAACTAAATGGCGCTGTTCATCAAGTTCAGGAATTTCAAGTTCGATAATTGATTGCACTACAAAACCTTCAGGAAGCTCAGTAATTTCTTCATCACGTATCACGCCTTTTAAGGCATAAAATTGCCCTTCAGGAGAAGGCAGATGATGACACCAACTTAACATATCATTCAAAGAAGCAAATGCACGACTGATTACACCATCAAATCCATCTTTAGATTGATACTCTTCAACACGCGATTGAACAGGTTCAATATTATTGAGACCTAACTCATGCTGAACTTGTTTTAAGAAGCGTATACGCTTTCCTAAGCTGTCTAACAGCACGAAATGGGAATCTGGTCGAACTATTGCTAAAGGAACGCCAGGTAGACCAGGGCCTGTTCCTACATCAATAAACGTGGAGCCTGTTAGATGACCGTTCACCACTATGCTATCCATAATATGACGAATAAGCATTTGTTGAGGATCTCGAACTGACGTCAAGTTATAGGCTTTATTCCATTTAACCAATAACTCGACATACCCTACTAATTGTTGTTTTTGTTTATCTGTTAAGCTGATATCCGCTTTGGCTAACAACTGAGTCAGTTTTGATAGTAAATCCATTTTATGCACTCCGACGCAGTATGCCTTGTTTTTTTAACCAAACGAGTAAGATTGAAATTGCCGCTGGGGTAATTCCTGAAATACGGGAAGCTTGGCCAATTGATGTTGGTTTATGATCATTCAATTTAGCCATAACTTCGTTCGATAAACCTTTAACTTGTTTGTAATCAAGATCGATAGGTAATAAAGCGGTTTCATTACGTAGTTGTCGTTCGATCTCTTCTTTTTGACGAGAGATATAACCTTCATACTTAACTTGAACTTCAACTTGATCCGCAGCTTGTGGATCTTCGATCCCTGGGGCAAAAAGATTTAATGATGTTAGTAATCGATAACTTATTTCTGGACGACGTAATAAATCTTCACCGCTCGCTTCTTTAGACAGCGGAGCTGCTAAAATTTGATTAACTTCATCATGACCTTCAGATTTAGGGTGAACCCAGATATCTTTTAAGCGTTGACGTTCTTTTTCAATCAGTTCAACTTTTCGGTTGAAGTGTTCCCAACGAACGTCATCAACTAGACCTAATTCGCGACCTTTTTCGGTTAAACGTAAATCTGCATTATCCTCTCGCAGCATCAATCGGTATTCAGCGCGAGAAGTAAACATACGGTAGGGTTCTTTTGTTCCTAAGGTACATAGGTCATCAACTAGAACGCCCATATAAGCTTGGTCACGGCGTGGGAACCAACCTTCTAATCCATTGGCATATTGAGCAGCATTTAGGCCAGCAAGTAAGCCTTGAGCACCTGCTTCTTCATATCCAGTTGTGCCATTAATTTGACCAGCAAAGAAAAGGCCTTCAATAAATTTACTTTCTAGTGTTTGTTTAAGATCCCTTGGGTCAAAGAAATCATATTCAATCGCATAACCAGGACGAATGATCCTTGCGTTTTCCATTCCTTTCATTGAATGAACAATTTGCATTTGTACATCAAACGGTAAGCTGGTGGAGATACCATTTGGATAAATTTCGTTGCTTGTTAAGCCTTCTGGTTCTAAAAAGATCTGATGTGAATTTTTATCAGCAAAACGCATGACTTTATCTTCGATCGAAGGACAATAACGAGGTCCGATCCCTTCGATGATCCCTGCATACATTGGGCTACGATCTAAATTATTTCTGATCACTTCATGTGTTTTTTCATTGGTATAGGTGATATAGCAAGGCATCTGTTGTGGATGTTGATCTTGTCTACCTAAAAATGAAAATACAGGCATTGGGTCGTCACCTAGTTGTTGCGCTAGTTGACTAAAATCGATAGTTCTTGCATCAATTCTTGGTGGTGTTCCTGTTTTTAAGCGATTAACGCGAAAAGGCAGTTCTCTCAAACGTTGTGAAAGTGAAATTGAAGGAGGATCACCTGCTCTACCACCACTATAATTTTCTAAACCAATATGAATTTTTCCATCTAGAAAAGTTCCTACAGTTAGTACCACAGATTTAGCTTTAAACTTAAGTCCCATACGGGTTACAGCACCCGTTACGATATTATTTTCAACAATTAAATCTTCTACAGGTTGTTGAAATATCATTAGATTAGGTTGATTTTCTAATGCAGTTCTCACAGCTTGTCGATACAAGACACGGTCTGCTTGTGCACGAGTAGCTCGAACAGCAGGACCTTTGCTTGCATTAAGAGTTCTAAATTGGATACCGGCCTTATCAGTGGCTGTAGCCATTAATCCACCGAGAGCATCAATTTCTCTTACCAGATGTCCCTTACCGATCCCACCGATGGCTGGGTTGCAAGACATCTGACCCAATGTATCAATATTGTGAGTCAGCAATAGGGTTTGACGCCCCATACGTGCAGCTGCCATTGCTGCTTCAGTACCGGCATGACCACCACCAATTACGATGACGTCAAATTGTTCTGGATAAAACATGTGTGAGCCTTAACGTTAGAAAATGCTAACTGTGCATTTGAGAAATGAATTCTACTCAAGTTTTAAGAATAGACCAACCCCTGTAAGCATCAGCCTTATAGTATTAAGATCTTTTTTCTTTAAGATCTCTTTATTAGATCTATTATTAGGATCGAAGGTTTCTGTGGATAAGTGATTTTTCACTATAAAGATCATTACAGTGTAAAGGATCATATACTGTGAATGATCCGTGATCTCTTTACGTATAAGCTGGGATCAAAAAAGGGACTTATACACAGGCTCTGGTCGACCTAAAAGTTATACTATGGATAACTACGGGTTAATACCACTGTTTCCCCTAAGTTATCCACATTCAACCGTTTCTTTTTTGAGCAATTTAGAGTTCGTTTGCCCATTTTTTAACCCATTCACCTGCGGGATCTTCAGGGATTTCGTGTTTTTGCACATCAATTTCCAAACAGTCGCCGATCCTTTTAGCACCTTTATTGGTTAATAAGGCATTAAGGGAATGGATCGCACCACAGAAAGTGTCATATTCTGAGCTGCCAATACCAACGGATCCAAAACTGACATTACTGAGATCAGGGGATAACGTATTTATTTCATCTGCTAGTGGTTGGATATTTTCAGGAAGATCCCCTGCACCATGTGTAGAACACACCACCAGCCATAAGCCTTCAAGTGGTAGATCATCAAGTGCAGGACCATGTTGAATTTCAGTCTCAAAGTCGAGTTCTTCTAAAATTTCAGCCATATGCTCTGCTACATACTCAGCACTACCCATTGTGCTACCACTTATAAGGGTTATTTTCGTCATGATGGTTCTCTTTCACAATAATAAGCCGCCATTGTACGCTGTGAATGAGCTGGGATCTACCTGTGGATAATGTGGTTATAGTATTTTTTTTCTAAGGGCATATCGTGCGCATAATGGGGTTCTGCAAGGAGATCAGCGTTTCTGTAGATTGAATTTCATCTATGGTTTGAATTTTGTTGATAAGTACATCTTGAAGGGAATCAATAGATCGACACATGACCTTGATAAAAATACTGTATTGACCTGTTGTGTAATAAACCTCAACCACTTCTTCTAAGGCATCTAATTTTTTTAATGCAGTATGATAATCTTTTGCACTTTTCAAAATAATGCCAATAAAGCAACAGACATCAAAACCAAGTTGTTTTTCACTAATATCAATACGAGTCCCTTTAATGATCCCCGATTGCTTCATTTTCTCAACACGTACATGAATAGTTCCTGGACTGACAGCGAATTTTTTGGCCAATTCAGCATAAGGCATACGTGCATTTCTCATTAATTCGTGAAGTATGTCACGATCGAGATTATCGATTTGATAATTTTCAGGCATTATTTACCCTCCATTTTGATGAATATTCATTTTTATACCCTTTTTATTATCTAAAATAAACAACAATGGCTTTTTTTACCGATGGATATTGAATTTATACCTCATTTTGTTGCTTAATCTATACATCAGCTAATACAGCAAACAAATTATGGGTAATATTATGGACAAGTCATTTATCGAACATCAGCAGCAAATTAGTTTTGTTAAATCTTATTTCTCACGTTTACTTGAAAAAGAACTTGGTCTGATTGAAGTTCAAGGTCCTATCCTAAGTCGTTTAGGTGATGGTACTCAAGATAACTTATCAGGCAGCGAAAAAGCCGTTCAAGTAAAAGTGAAATCAATTCCAGGCGCAACCTTTGAAGTTGTTCACTCTTTGGCTAAATGGAAACGCAAAACCTTAGGTCGTTTTGGTTTTAGCGAAGGCCAAGGACTTTACACTCATATGAAAGCGTTGCGCCCGGACGAGGATCGCTTAACACCAATCCATTCTGTCTATGTTGATCAGTGGGATTGGGAAAAAGTGATGGCAGATGAGGAACGTACGCTTCCTTATCTGAAACAGACAGTGGGTAAAATATACAAGGCAATAAAAGAAACAGAAGCTGCCGTAAGTAAAGAGTTTGGACTGGCACCGTTCCTGCCAGACCAAATTCACTTTATCCACAGTGAAGAGCTATTACAACGTTACCCTGATTTAGACGCTAAAGGCCGTGAACGTGCTATTGCGAAAGAATTAGGTGCTGTATTCCTTATCGGTATAGGTGGAAAACTATCTAGCGGGGAGTCACATGACGTACGTGCACCAGACTATGATGACTGGACAACTAAAAATGAAGACGGTTTTTGTGGTCTAAACGGTGACATCCTTGTTTGGAACCCTGTTTTACAAGATGCATTTGAATTATCTTCAATGGGAATTCGTGTTAGTCCTGAGTGCTTAACGCGCCAATTAGGTCTAACGCATGATGAAAAACGCATGGAGCTAGAATGGCACCAAGCATTAGTTAAAGGTGAAATGCCACAAACTATTGGTGGTGGTATTGGTCAATCACGCTTAGTAATGCTACTTCTGCAACGCCAGCACATCGGCCAAGTACAATGCGGTGTTTGGGCGCCAGATATGGAAGAGTCTGTTGAAGGCATGCTTTAATAATAGACTGATTAAACTGTAGAATTAAGTATATTAGCGACTAAAACGGCGTAGCAGTCTGCTTTTTAACCCGGTATCAAAGCGCCAGATATGATCAAATATCTTCATGATGCCGGGCTTCCCATAATTTGATACTGATACCGCATGGAAGCGGTATTTCCCAACTTTTTGAAGAGATTTTATTTTTTGGATTAAATCATCAGGTAAACGTTGGGCAACAAAATCAGAAATTACTACTGCATCTGCATCAATCCATTGCTTTGACTCTAATTTAATGACAGTTTCTTGTAAGCAGCCAGCGAGATCTGTTCCGCCACGAAAGGTTTGATGTAAAAATTGAATGCATTGCTCTAACCCATCGGCACTAAGCAGATCATAATGCACAATTTGTGTTGAAAATAACATAATGTGGCATGATCGATTATCCGCCAGCGCAATTTTCATTAACGCAAGGCAAAATGCTTTTGCGCAGCGTTCATTGAGTCCACCCATTGATCCTGATGTATCTATACAGACAATAAAAGGCCCCCGAGGCTGCTCTTCATCTTGATGGTGAACTACAGGGCGCAATACTTTCCGCTCTTGCCAGCTTTCCCCTTGTAAGCGATAAGTCAGCAATTGTTTTTCTAATAATTTACGGTAAAACTCAAATTCAATATCTTCGAGCCCTAACATAGCTAATTCTGCGGGTAATAAGCGTAAAATATCATCACTTAAACCTAAACCATTAACTTGTTCAGGTACCGTTTCGGGTACTTTTTCCATAATAGTCATTGGTTCAAGTACAACATTATCATCAAGAATTGCCCGAGCTGATTGGCTTCGACCTAACAATTGCGCGATTTTTTCTAGTTCTGGTTGCTGACGTAAAAAATCACTATAGCGATTTAATAATTGGTCATTATAAGCAGATGTGGCATTTACCCCTTTGCTTAAATCCCATAAACGTCCTGCTGCTCGTTCATTTTCCCCCAGTACTTCTTCTAAATTACCACTGAGTGCTAGCCTTCGTTGTAGTTCCGCTAATAATTGCTCTTTTTCTTGTTCCAGTAGTTCTTTATGTAAAGTGGTGACTTGTAAAATGAGATTGACTCGCCAACGTTGGATAAACAATGACTGACGAGCGCTTTTATTTTCAATTTTTCCACTGTGTAATTGATTGGCTTCAGTATAAAAAGGCGAATCAATTTGTTTTAGTTTATCTATTACTGAGGGCAATTGAGAGAAAAAGGCATCTGTGGCGAGTCCAAGACATTGTTGGTAAAGTAAAAACTCTTCAGTCAGCTGTTGGGGAACCATTGCATCTTGTAATTTTTGTTTAAGATCTTTTTTCCAACTTGATAAATCTTTTAATAGTGCTTTTTTTAATCGGGGATGTTTTTCAAAGAAAGCGGCTAATGTAGGAGTTGCAAGAAGTGAAATAATTATCTCTTCTATTAATTGACCTTCATTAACTGAAAGTAATAAATCTAGGGTGGCTAGGCTTAACATGATTATTCGGCCACTTTACCTGAAATTTTGTTACGCAACTGAATGAGTTTATCTGATAACTTAATAAAACTTTCTTCAATATCTGCTAGCCAATGTGTCTCTATAAATAAATTAGGTTGTTGTTTTTCAAATTGGTAGCGAGCTGATTGAACTTCATTTTGAATTTTATCGAGTTTATCTAACCACTCAGTGAGATCAGTAACCGCTGTTGTTTTTTCTTGTAAATAAAGAGTTGATGATTGGTGGCTAATATCCAATAGCTGAATTTGATTTAAATTATTGACCTCAGCGGTAATTTCTAATGCGAAACCAATTCCATTGAGGTGAACGGACAACGTTGCCCCTTTATTTAGGAAGGTTGAAAGTGCTTTTGTATCTGTAGTGACAAAAGTGACCTTCATATTATGCAGTTGCAATGGTCGATGCAAAAAGAGTGTTACTTTTCCTTCACGAATATTTTCAGGTAGTAAATAAGACGCTTTACGTGCAAACATTGCATTGTTTTTATTCACTTTAAAAGCATCTTGATTATTTTGATCTTGAGTGGAGGACATCCATTGTAAATAAACTTGTTCAATCTCTCGTTCAAGTTTTCTTTGCTGCCAACCGTCTTCTTGTAATATTGATTTGAGTAGATTAGGTAAGGTATTCATCGATTTCATGTCATGCCACAAACAATCTTTGAGTAAGACTATATCAAGTGGGGAAACTGCATTTCGTCCATTAAAAAAGGCACTTGCTTGCAATAGGTAAACGGCTTTTTTCCAACGTCTATCAGAGACATAAAGATTTTTATCTGTTGAGTCGAGCTGTTCACGCAGTTGATAAATGAGTTCAAAACAATGATCGGGTAGCGTAATTTTAGGGATATCTTTTTGCCATTGATGGTATTCATCATCACTAATTTTAAGGTGATCAGGCATCAATGCTTCATTAAACGAAGATTTGCTAGTAAGTAGTGCTCGAAAATTTTGTTTTTCTTGCACTTTATCAAGCCAAATTCGTATTAACATGCGGTCAAACAAAGCTTCAAGGCTATTATCTGCATCGGGAAGCTCATTTGATGCGGTGACTAATAAGCGCATCGGAATTGATTTTTCTTCGTCACCATTACGAAATTTACGTTCATTAACTGCGGTTAATAACGTATTCAAAATGGCAGGGCCCGCTTTCCAAATTTCATCTAGAAAAACGACTTCTGAATCAGGTAAATAACCTTTGGTTAGTCGCTCATAGCGGCCTTCATCTTTTAACGCTTGTATTGAAAGTGGCCCAAAAATTTCTTCTGGTGTAGAAAAACGCGTCATTAAATATTCAAAGGCATTTGCATGACGAAAGGCAAATTTCATTCGTCTAGCGATCAAACTTTTAGCAATACCGGGTGGCCCCAATAGAAAAACGCTTTCCCCACACAGTGTGGCGAGTAGACACAAACGGATAGCTTGCTGACGTTCATACAAACCGCTTTCAAGGTAGTTACTTAGTTGCGCGATTCGTTCCGCTATTTGCATATTTATTCCTTTATCGTTATGTCACTTACTTAACACTGATAGATTCATTTCATCAATTCTTTTTTATTTATTGTGCAATCTGCTTTGCGGTTTTTCTTTGATGTGGTTACAGCATACACCAAGTTAAATGTCGTTTTATTGAACTTTATAAATATGATTTTTTATATCATGGTTTTAGTTAAAACGATTCAGCTTAATTAATTCAATATGTTAGTTTTTCGTTTCTTTTTCTTGTGAACGAAACGTTTCGATGACGATCACAAATATCATATAAGAATATTGAGTTGTGGTTATTCTTTACTATTATTAGATGAGCGAAACGTTTCGCTAACAAAAATGGCAGGAAATAATGAAAAAGGGTATTTTGCTGAATGCGAATATTGTATCGGTCATTGCGAAATTAGGTCATACCGACCATATCACATTGGCAGATGCGGGATTACCTATCCCACAAGGGCCTGAACGTATTGATTTGGCGATTACACAAGGTTTACCTGACTTTATGTCAGTACTGAGTGTGATAACCCAAGAAATGCAGGTAGAAAAAGCTATTCTTGCTGGCGAAATAACAACTATTAATCCACAAATGGAAAAAGCCATTTTAGTCCATCTACAAGCACTTGAATTAGCTCAAGGGAATAGTATTGAAATTGTTTATTGCAGCCATGAAAGCTTTAAACAAATGACTCATGGTAGCAAAGCTGTGGTGAGAACAGGGGAGTGTTCACCTTTTGCCAACGTTATCCTTTGTTCAGGTGTAACTTTCTGAGGTGATTATGCAACCTTTATTAGAACTTATTGGAATTGATAAATCATTCCCCGGTGTAAAAGCGCTTTCTGGTGCTGCTTTGAAAGTTTACCCAGGAAAAGTGATGGCTCTGGTGGGGGAAAATGGAGCGGGTAAGTCAACTATGATGAAAGTCTTAACCGGTATCTACAACAAAGATGCTGGGGTGATCCGTTACCTTGGAAAAGAGATTATTTTTAATGGTCCTAAAAGTTCACAAGAAGCTGGCATTGGTATCATCCATCAAGAATTAAACCTCATTCCTGAATTGACGATTGCTGAGAATATTTTTTTAGGTCGCGAGTTTGTCGGAAAATTTGGCAAAATTGATTGGAAAAAGATGTTTAGTGAATCAGACAAATTACTCAAACGCCTCAACCTTGATTATGACAGCCACCAAATTATTGCCGAATTATCTATCGGTGAACAACAAATGGTTGAAATAGCAAAAGTATTAAGCTTCCAATCGCAAGTCATCATTATGGATGAACCTACAGATGCGTTGACGGATACAGAAACGGCTTCCTTATTTCGTGTGATTGAAGACTTAAAGGCTCAAGGGTGCGGTATTGTTTATATTTCTCATCGTTTAAAAGAAATTTTTGAAATATGCGATGACGTTACTGTTTTTCGTGATGGCCAATTCATTGGTGAAAAACCTGTTAGCGAATTAAAAGAAGAAAACTTAATCGAAATGATGGTCGGCCGTAAGCTTGAAGACCAATATCCAAGAGTCCAAGTTCCTATGGGAGCGGTTCGTTTGCAGGTTGATAATGTGTCAGGGCCTGGCGTCACTCACGCAAGTTTTTCACTAAAAAGCGGTGAGATTTTGGGTATCTCTGGATTGATGGGAGCGGGTCGCACAGAATTAATGAAAATTGTTTATGGTGCAGCAACCAAAAAAACAGGTGAAATTCATCTTGAAGGTAAATCTGTTAACTTAAAAACACCACAAGATGGGCTCAACAACGGTATTGTTTATATTTCAGAAGATCGTAAGCGTGATGGATTAGTGCTTGGAATGTCGGTTAAAGAAAATATGTCATTAACCGCGCTTCGTTATTTTAGTCGAGCAGGCGGTAGCCTTAAACATGGCGAAGAACAGCAAACGGTCGGTGACTTTATTCGTTTATTTAATATTAAAACCCCATCAATGGATCAAATTATCGGTAATTTATCCGGTGGTAATCAACAAAAAGTCGCGATTGCTCGAGGATTGATGACAAGACCAAAGGTTTTGATCCTTGATGAACCTACTCGTGGCGTTGATGTGGGCGCTAAAAAAGAAATCTACCAATTAATTAATCAATTCAAAAAAGAAGGGCTGAGCATCATTTTAGTTTCATCAGAAATGCCTGAAGTTATCGGAATGAGTGACCGTATTTTGGTTATGCATGAAGGCCATATTAGTGGTGAATTTACAGGCAAAGAAGCAACTCAGGAAGCCTTAATGGCTGCTGCAGTGGGTAAAAATTATGGCTCAGTTCAGGAGTTATCAGTATGAGTTCAACTACCGCATCATCAAAACGTTGGTTTAGCAAAGCATGGCTGATGGAACAAAAATCATTAATCGCTTTATTAGTCTTAATTGCTATTGTATCAACACTTAGTCCTAATTTTTTTACCGTTAATAATTTCTTTAATATTCTTCAACAAACATCCGTGAATGCCATTATGGCCGTAGGAATGACGCTAGTCATTCTGACATCAGGGATTGATCTTTCTGTTGGTTCACTTTTGGCATTAACTGGTGCGGTTGCTGCATCAATGGTTGGCGCTGATGTTAATGCTTTTGTCGCTGTCGCGGGTGCACTTGTTCTTGGTGCTGCAATTGGTGCCTGTACTGGCGTTATTGTCGCAAAAGGAAAGGTTCAAGCTTTTATTGCCACATTGGTCATGATGTTGTTATTACGCGGTGTGACTCGTGTGTATACCGATGGTAGCCCAATTAATACTGGATTTACTGATAATGCTGAATTATTTGGTTGGTTTGGTATTGGTCGTCCATTTGGTATCCCGACACCCATTTGGTTAATGATCATTGTTTTTGCTGCGGCATGGTATTTACTGCATCACACCCGTTTAGGACGCTATATCTATGCGTTAGGGGGTAATGAATCAGCAACACGGTTATCAGGAATTAATGTTGATCGTATTAAAATCATGGTTTATGCACTGTGTGGTTTATTAGCGGCATTAGCCAGTGTGATTGAAGTTGCTCGACTTTCTTCTGCTCAACCAATGGCAGGTAATGGATATGAACTTGATGCTATTGCAGCTGTAGTGCTCGGTGGAACCAGTCTTGCTGGTGGTAAAGGGCGCATTGTTGGAACGTTAATCGGTGCGCTTATTCTTGGCTTCTTAAACAATGGGTTAAATTTACTCGGTATTTCATCAAACTATCAGATGATTGTTAAAGCAGTTGTGATTTTACTTGCGGTACTTGTTGATAATAAAAAGTAATGTAATCCGATATACCCTACATATTTCAGGAAAATTATTATGAAACTAAATAAATTAGCAACATTGTTATCTGCTGTGGCACTTTGTGCGACAGTGAGTGTGAATGCAATGGCGAAAGATAATATTGCATTGGTTATTTCTACTTTAAATAATCCATTCTTTGTGACGATGAAAGACAGTGCTCAAAAAGAAGCGGATAAACTGGGTTATGAATTAATTATTTTAGATTCTCAAGATAACCCAGCGAAAGAATTAGCAAACGTTCAGGATTTAACTGTGCGCGGTACAAAATTGATGCTAATTAATCCAACAGATTCTGACGCTGTAGGAAATGCCATTCTTATGGCAAACAAAGCAAAAATCCCGGTTATTACCCTCGACCGCGCTGCAAATAAAGGCGATGTTATCAGTCATGTTGCTTCCGACAACCGTATGGGCGGAAAAATGGCCGCTGATTACATTGCCCAAAAAAATGGTAATGATGCAAAAGTTATTCAACTAGAAGGTATTTCGGGGACTTCAGCTGCGCGTGAACGTGGTGAAGGTTTTAATACTGGTGCTAAAGAGCATAAATTTAATGTATTAGCTAGTCAGCCTGCCGATTTTGATAGAACAAAAGGGCTGAATGTAATGCAAAACTTATTAACGGCTCATCCTGCTGTTCAAGCGGTATTTGCTCAAAATGATGAAATGGCATTAGGCGCATTAAGAGCATTACAAACAGCAGGTCGTGATGATGTGTTGGTAGTAGGATTTGACGGAACAAATGATGGTATTAAAGCTGTTGAGCTTGGAAAATTAGGCGCAACGATTGCCCAACGACCTGATCAAATTGGTATTGTTGGTATCCAAATTGCTGATAAAGTCCTAAAAGGCGAAAAAGTTGAACCAACAGTGCCTGTAGAGTTAGAGCTGGTCATCAAAAAATAAGATGAGTTTACCGCCGTTACTACGCTGTTATTAATAGCGGCGGTTTACTTAATTGTTAATAATCGATTTGTGGTTCAAAAGTGCCAAAAGGAAATAAATGTTATGGGTACAGCTAAGCTGGTGGTTTTAGGTAGCATTAATGCTGATCATATTTTGAATGTTCAACATTTTCCTCAACCCGGTGAAACAGTGAGGGGCAGCCATTACCAAGTCGCATTTGGCGGTAAAGGTGCTAACCAAGCAGTTGCCGCAGGTCGAAGTGGTGCTGACATAACATTTATTGCTTGTGTCGGTGATGATGATATCGGTGCTAACGTTAAAAAACAGCTTCAATCAGATAATATTAATATTGAATGTATCGATGCAATTAAAGATGAAACAACCGGTGTTGCGCTCATTTATGTCAATCAACAGGGTGAAAATGTTATCGGCATCCACTCTGGCGCAAATGGGCATCTCACCATCAATCGACTCGTTAATTATCAACAAAAAATTATTGATGCTGATGCGGTACTCATGCAACTAGAATCACCACTAGAAGCTGTACAAATGGCCGCTGAAATTGCACAAAAAAATAATACAAAAGTTATTCTTAATCCTGCTCCGGCCCAATCATTACCTGATTCATTATTAGCATTGGTTGATATTATTACGCCAAATGAAACTGAAGCTGAATATTTAACGGGGATTGCAGTTAATGATGAGCAGGGAGCCCAAGCTGCCGCTGAAGTTTTACATCAAAAAGGTATTAGTAAAGTGATGATTACATTAGGTGCTCGGGGTGTTTGGTATAGCGAGCAAGGGGCTAAAGGAAAAATAATCCCTGGATTTAAAGTAAAAGCCGTAGACACCATTGCCGCGGGTGATACATTTAATGGGGCCTATGTGACTGCGCTACTTGAAGGTAAGGCTGATGAAGAGGCGATTATTTTTGCTCATGCTGCGGCAGCTATTGCTGTCACTCGCTCTGGTGCTCAGCCCTCTGTACCGTGGCGCAATGAAATTGATGAATTTTTAACTCAATAGGACTAATTGTGGCAACAATGAAAGATGTTGCTCGCCTTGCTGGCGTGTCAACATCCACTGTTTCTCATGTTATTAACCAAAATCGTTATGTGAGCGAAAGTATTACATTGCGAGTTAATAATGCGATTGAAGAGCTAAACTACGCCCCTTCTGCGTTGGCCAGAAGCCTGAAAATGAATCGCACCAACACTATTGGCATGCTGCTAACAACAAGTAATAACCCTTTTTATGCCGAAGTTGTACGAGGTGTGGAACGTAGTTGTTATGAGCGTGGATATAGTTTAATTCTATGTAATACTGAAGGCGATCTTCAGCGTATGAATCATAGTTTAGAAACCTTGCTGCAAAAGCGTGTCGATGGCCTACTGATTATGTGTACTGAAGTTCAAGGTCCATCAAAGAACATATTCTCTCGTTATCCCTCAGTGCCTACGGTAATGATGGATTGGTCGCCGTTTGAGTTTGGTGGCGATGTGATCCAGGATAATTCTTTTCTCGGTGGTGAAATTGCGACTCGTTATTTAATTGATGCGGGTTTTACTCAGATTGCTTGCATTGCAGGACCTCAAGATAAATCGCCAGCACGCGCTCGCCACTTAGGTTTTATTGAAGCTATGAAGCAGGCTTCTTTAACTATAAATGAAGAGTATATTATTTTCAGTGATTTTGAATTTGCTGGCGGGTTTGAATCCATGAATAAATTGCTTGAACTACCCAACCCACCACAAGCTATTTTTGCAGGTAATGATGCGATGGCGGTAGGTGCCTATCAAGCTATTTTCCGTAAGGGAATGAAAGTACCTGAAGATATATCAATTATTGGATATGACGATATAGATTTGTCACCTTATATGATCCCGCCCTTAACGACTATTCATCAGCCAAAAGATAAATTAGGCCAACAGGCTGTGAATCAACTTATTTATAGGATGGATAATCCTGAAGCTGATGCAACAGTATTAGTCTTAACGCCCAAGTTGATTGAGCGCCAGTCTGTTAAAAAAAGTTAATCTGTGGAGGCTTTAACTTTGCTTTTAATAAGGTTATCGCCATCCGTTTTACTTAACAGCAAAAATACAAAAGCAGAAACTAAGGTAATCACACCAATAGTGATAAAGGTGTAATGGAAATTATCTACTGTATTGCCACTAGGCTGCGCATCGTAATAACTTAATATTGCTGCACTTACTGCAATTGCAAAACTTATCGATAATTGTTGAGTGACGGCAAGCATACTGTTACCGGAGCTTGCATTGTTATCCGTTAAGTCAGCTAAGCAGATAGTATTCATCGCAGTAAATTGAATCGACATTGCCATACCTAAAATAAATAAAGGAATGACAAGTAAATAGATAGACATATTAGGTGATTGCAAAGCGAACTGTGTAATCATAATGCCAATAATTAGGGTGATAAGAAATAGTGTTTTTCTATAACCAAAGTTAGTTAAAATTTTTGTCACACCTGATTTAGCCACGATCGAACCAATTGCTAGTGGTGCCATCATCATACCCGCAACAACAGCTTCGTACCCAAAACCAACTTGTAACATTAAGGGAATCAAGAAAGGAATACTGCCTGTTCCTAAACGTGTTGCGAGGTTACCACTGATACCAATCGAAAACGTACGTGTCTTAAATAGGTTTAGTGGAATAATGGCATGCTTAGTTCGTTTTGCATGAACAATATAAAGTAGTAAGAAAAGAAAACCACCTAGGACGATTGATATAGGAATATAGTTGGAAAGTGATTTGTCACTGAACAAATCTAGGCTAATGGATAACATGACTAATCCAAAGCCGAAAAGAATAAATCCAAGTGTATCAAATTTGCGTTTTGGCATTTTAAAATCAGGCATATGTTTTAAAGCATAAAAAATACCTAAAACACCAATAGGAATATTAATAATAAATATCCAATGCCAAGTAGCATAGGTCACTAATACGCCCCCTAAGAGTGGGCCTAATATAGGGCCAATTAAACCGGGTATCGTGACGAAATTCAAAATAGGCAGTAATTCACTTCTAGGGTAGGCCCTAATTAACGCGAGTCGTGCAACGGGCATCATCATTGCACCACCCACACCTTGAATAACGCGAGAGGCGACTAAAAAATCAAGTGTAGGTGACAGAGCACAAAGTAAAGATCCTAACGAGAATAATGAGACAGCTAAAATAAAAACACGGCGAGTACCAAATCTATCGGCAAACCAACCACTCAGCGGAATTAACAATGCAACAGTTAATGTATAACTTACAATTGCAGATTGCATGGCGAGTGGCGAGTGATTAAGACTTTTGGCTATATCAGGTAAAGCCGTATTTAAAATGGTGGCATCAAGCGCTTGCATAAAAAAAGCCATTGCAGCAATCCACGGGAGGCCAGACATATTCTTAGCTGTTTTGAGCATTTGTTACCTATCTAAAAAGTTAAAGCCCAATAGAGGGTAGTTATCTTGTTAGGTTTATTTTTGGGTAATGTTTAATAACTTATAACAGAAATCAAGTGCGTTAGTACTATTACCATTAATTATGGCATTCGCGAGTTGTTGGTGGATATCAACTTTAATGACTTCATTTATGGTAATAGCATCGAAGTAACGTTGATAAACAGACCGGAACAAATTGGCAAAAGAAATTAAAAAAGGATTCGCACAGGCTTCATAGATAGTTAAATGAAAAAGATAATCCACTTTTACCCAACGCTGCCTATCAAAATTTTTTGCAAGTAAGAGCATTTCATTAGCGAAAAGCTGTAAAGATTGTTTTTGTTCTTCGCTGGCATGCATGGCTGCAAGATAACAAGCTTGCGGTTCGATTGCGAGACGCACAATTTGAAAATGTGTAATGACGACTGACTGCTCTTCGCTATTAATCCACCAATTTAACAACTCTTGATCGAGAAAATTCCAATTTGCCGACGGCATCACGCGAGTTCCAATTCGTGGGCGCGCTAACAACATACCTTTTGCGGCTAAAATTTTAATTGCTTCTCTTATTGCTGTTCGGCTGGCTTGAAATTTTTCGGACAACTCAAATTCACTTGGAAGAATTGAATCCGGTAAATAGCTACCTGTTAATATCTGTTGGCCAAGATCTGCTGCGATAATAGAAGAAAGGTTTTTTTTCGAAGCTGTTTGTTGCTGACTTAATTCCATAATTCGTCTCAATACCTATTCTGAGATAACTATATTACGTGAGTAAATCAATAATTGCTGTAGAAATAGTCAGTATGCAGCACCTATTTGCCTTATGAACTCACTTTTGGCTAAAAAAAACGCGAACAAAATAAAAATGTAATAAAACACTTGCCAGAATTCTCTGACTCCCTATAATGCGCATCCACTGACACGGCAAACCGCTTCGGTGGTGAGGTTTGAAAAATAAACCTCGGTGACAGTGAGGTGAAAAAGAAAGATAAGTTGAAAATAACCACTTGACTTTCTGAAAGAAAAACGTAATATACGTCACCTCGCAACAAGAACCTAAAGTGGTTCAAATCGAAAGATTAAGTTGCAACGCTCTTTAACAATT
>NZ_DOEH01000010.1:0-154038 GCF_003533305.1 Providencia sp.
TACAGCTCGAAGTATGAAGAACTTTGTAGAGCTAGAAATATAACGAACTCGCCAACACCAGCTTAGGGAATGCAAGTATGACAACCACCTCCAAAGCCGACAAATCAGCCCCCCTAATCACTTTGCGCGACCTCTCCAAAAGTTTTGGTGGGCACCGTGCATTGCGCAATATCGATTTGACGCTCAATAAAGGTGAGGTGCACTGTTTAGCAGGCACCAATGGGTGCGGTAAAAGCACATTAATTAAAACCATCAGCGGTGTTTATGCACCGGATGATGGTAGCCAAATTGAAATTGATGGAAAAAGTTATAATCGGTTAACACCAGATAAAGCACGTGAACTGGGCGTCCAAGTGATCTACCAAGATCTATCACTTTTTCCTAACTTAACGGTTGCTGAAAATATTGCATTTGAGCTTAATCTCAAAGGCTATTTTGGTTGGTTCCGAAAAAATCTGCTCCGTGAAAAAGCACTGCAAATTCTAAATGAACTCTCTTTTACCATTAATCCCGATACACCCGTGCAATTTCTGCCTATCGCACAGCGCCAACAAGTTGCTATTTGTCGTGCTCTCGTTGCTGATGCACGATTGGTTATCATGGATGAGCCCACAGCCTCATTAACTCGAACAGAAGTCAATCAACTGTTATCAACCGTTAATTATCTAAAAGATAAAGGTATTACCGTCGTTTTTGTAAGCCATCGATTGGAAGAAGTAAAAGAAATATCTGATCGCATTACCGTTATTCGTGATGGGGAAAAAGTCGGAACTTGGCCTGCTGAAGGTTTAACTACCCGAAAAATCACTGAATTAATGACGGGCTTAGACATTGTTCACGAACGTAAGCCCCCCAATAATGCCGAAGACCGTCGCACCGTGCTTGAGTTAAAAAATCTGAGCCGTGCAGGACAATACAATAATATTTCATTGCAATTAAAACGCGGAGAAGTACTTGGGCTTTGTGGTTTACTAGGCGCCGGTCGTACTGAGCTCGCGTTGTCGCTTTTTGGTATTACTCACCCTGATAGTGGTGAATTATTTATTGAAGATAAACCTGTCACTTTAAAAAACAACACTCACGCGATTAAGCAGGGTATCGGTTATGTTTCAGAAGATAGGCTGACACTCGGCGCCATTTTACCCCAATCTATTGCTGACAATATGGTTCTGTCTATTTTAGATCGGTTAAAAACCCCTTTTCATTTAATTGATGAACAAAAATGCCAAGCAATTGTTCAAGAATGGATCGCCGACTTAGATATTAAAGTTACTGACCCTAATAATGCACTTTCGACATTATCAGGGGGTAATCAGCAAAAAGTAGTGTTAGCTAAATGGATCTTAACTCGCCCTAAAGTATTGATTTTAGACTCCCCAACGGTTGGCGTTGATATTGGTGCCAAAGACAGCATTTATAAGCTTATCCATCGTTTATCCGGTGTCGGTATTTCAATTTTATTAATTACAGATGAAGCCTCTGAAGCCTATTACAACTGTGACCGGATTTTACATATGAAACAAGGGTCTATCGTCAATGAAATTATGGTGGACTCCATGAATGAGCAACAATTAGAGGTAATCATCAATGGCTAATTGGAAAAAGCTTCGACCACAATCTGTCGAAGGTTGGTTAACCTGGGTCATTCTTATCATGGTGATTTTCTTTACAGTAATGAGCCCACAATTTCTGACCATTCAAAACTTACTCGATTTAAGTGAAAGCTATGCGGTAACGGGTATTTTTGCGCTCGGGCTTTTCGTTGTGTTAGTAACGGGCGGAATTGATATTTCGTTCGCAGCTGTCGCCTCTGTTGTGCAATATGCGATTGCCACTTGGCTGCTACAAGGTTTCATTGCCAGCCCGACATTAAGTATTACGCTTGCCATCTTGATTGGTATTACCTTTGGCTTAATTAATGCCATTCTAATTTATTCGCTAAATGTTGTTTCCATCATCATCACCATCAGTATGCAGTCATTACTATTCGGTATGTTGATGTGGCTGACCAACGGCCACAGTATTTATGACTTACCTGATTGGTGGGTCGATCCTGTGACTATCCTACCGTTTGAGGTCGATGGTGAATCCTATCAAATTGGGCTTCCGCTTGTAGTCATGCTAGGCATCGCATTTCTTACTTGGATCTTGATGAACAAAACCCATATTGGGCGCCAACTTTATGCCGTTGGTGGTAGCCAAGAGTCCGCATCCCGTATTGGTATCCGTGTTTCGGTTATCTACCTATTTGCTTATGGTTACCTCGGTGCGATGGCGGCTATCGGCGGAATGCTACAAACCTACCGTATGAGTGAAGTGGTACCAAGTGCATTGGTGGGGGGAGAACTTGATGTTCTCGCCGCAGCGGTACTGGGCGGTGCAAGTTTATCGGGCGGGCGTGGAACAGTCATCGGTACTTTGATGGGCGTTTTTCTTATCGGTATTTTGAAAAATGGCCTTAACTTGATTGGTGTCTCTAACTACTTCGTCAATATTGTTATCGGTATGGTTATTCTGATTGCCATCTGTATTACTCACTACAAAAAACGTAAAGAGACGGACGTAGGTTTTGTTTAACAGGAATATCACCATGAAAAAACAACCTCTTTTTAAAATTGATGGCGCGGTTATCGGACTGCTTTCAATCTTGTTACTGGCAGTCGCGGCTTTTAGTATTGCCATGCCGGGGCACTTTTTAACGCAAAACACATTTTTGAGTATCACATTCCAATTACCTGAGCTGGGTTTACTCACGTTCGCCATGTTTGTTCCAATGTTAAGCGGTGGATTGAATCTCGCCATTATCAGTACAGCTAACTTAACAGGTCTATTTATGGCTTGGGTCTTTATCAATTACTTACCCGTTGATGCAGGCACAGGCACCCAATTAATGTGGCTAGGCTTTGCTCTCATTGGTGCCACTGTGATTGCCGTAATTATTGGTTGCTTAACTGGGTTGATGATTTCTCATATTGGTGCTCACCCGATTTTAGTCACCCTCGGTACCATGACTATCATTAGCGGAATAGGTGTTTATCTCACAAAAGGGGCGGCTTTGAGTGGCATGCCACCTATCGTCAGAGCTATCGGTTCAGATACGTTATTCGGTATGCCAATCGCCATGATCATTTTTATCGTTACCGCGATAATTTTAGCGCTCTTTTTAGGCTGCACTCGCTTAGGTAAAAATATCTATATGAGTGGCAGTAATATCAATGCAACGTGGTTCAGTGGCATACGTACTGACCGAGTCATGATTGCCATCTATACCATTTCCAGTTTGCTGTGTGTCCTTGCCGGTTTGATCATGATGGCACGCTTTAACTCTGCTCGTATGGGTTACGGTGACTCCTATTTATTGCTGACTATTTTAGCAATCGTACTCGGTGGAACCAATCCTTTTGGCGGTGTAGGTAAAGTCAGTCGTGTTTTTTGCGCGCTACTTGTTTTGCAAGTCATCGCAACTGGCTTAAGCCTGTTAGGCGTTAGCTTACACTTCAATCTTGCGGTCTGGGGGATCACATTAATACTGGCGCTTGCCTTCAAATTTTTCAAAGAAAAATGGAGCGCAAAACGTGCGATGAATCGCAACCAGCGTCTAAATAAAGCATCACCACAAACTTAAATTTCACAGGGAAAACATCATGCGCAAACACCCAATGGGTATCTATGAAAAGGCCTTACCAAAAGAGAGTCGTTGGTCTGAAAAGTTAGCAATTGCTAAGGCGGCGGGTTTTGATTTTGTCGAAATGTCGATTGATGAAACTGACGAACGACTTGCAAGATTAGATTGGACTCAAGCACAACGTTTAGAATTGGTGGATGCAATCCAAAAATCCGGCGTTCGCATCCCAACCATGTGTTTGTCTGGCCATCGTCGTTTTCCCTTTGGTAGCCATGATGTTAATACCCGAAAAGCAGCCCATGAATTAATGGAAAAAGCCATAAAGTTGGCTCAAGACTTAGGCATTCGCACCATTCAATTAGCCGGATACGATGTCTATTACGAGCAACAAGATACCGAAACCATTCAACGTTTCGAAGATGCGATGCAATGGGTTGCTGAAATTGCTGCGGCCTCGCAGGTAATGTGCGCAGTCGAAATTATGGATACGCCATTTATGAACTCAATCACTAAATGGCAAGCCTTATCCGACAAAATACGTTCTCCATGGTTTAAAGTGTATCCCGATGTCGGTAACTTAACTGCATGGGGAAGTGATGTCGAAAATGAATTAGTCAACGGAATTGAACATATCGTCGCACTACATTTGAAAGATACCTATGCGGTGACTGAAACCTGCGAAGGTCAATTCCGTGACGTCCCTTTTGGTGAAGGATGTGTAGATTTTGTCAATTTATTCAAAATCTTAAAACGCTTAAATTACCGTGGTACTTTCTTAATTGAGATGTGGACAGAAAAAGCGGATGAGCCACTCATTGAAATCATCAAAGCTCGCCATTGGATAGAAGACAAAATGCAGCAAGCTGGCTGGCATAACGCCTAAAAAGGAGCATGTGATGAATACATTTTTTATGGGGGTCGATCTTGGTGGTACAGTAATTAAAGCTGGGATCTATACGCCTGAAGGACAAGAAATTATTGTTGCAGAGCATGCCTTTCCCACTGAAAGCCCAGAAGCGGGTTTTAGTGAGCGCAATATGGATGTTTTGTGGCAAGCCACTTGCGGTGTTATACAAGAAGCCATTAATAACAGCCAGTTGAATGCATCACAAATTTCAGGTGTCAGTTTCTCATCCCACGGTAAGGGATTATATTTACTCGATGAACAAGGCAGACCGGTCAGAAATGGAATTGTTTCTTCAGATTCTCGCGCCCAATCTATTGTCGACGCATGGCACAAAGACGGTACAGCAGAGAAAGCCTATCCTCTTAGCTTACAGCAATTATGGCCCTCTCACCCTGTTGCTCTGCTGCGTTGGCTCAAAGAACATGAGCCCGATAACTACCGAGACACTCGCCATATATTGATGGTTCATGACTATATTCGCTATCGATTAACCGACCAAATAGCCTGTGAAGAAACCAATATTTCCGGTAGCCAACTGTATAACCCAGCAAAATCGGCTTATGACCCGAAATTATGCCAACTTTTTGGCATTGATGAAGTGACCGATAAACTCGCGCCTGTCATTAATTCGGCCGAACAAGCGGGTAGTGTCACCAAGCAAGCGGCTAAAGAGAGTGGATTAACCGAAGGAACCCCCGTTTTCGGTGGTTTTTTTGATGTTGTTGGTGCAGCGCTCTCTTCAGGTGTGAGTCAAAAAGACAAATTAAGTGCGGTTGCGGGCACTTGGACTATCTCCACTCGCGTATTTGATGAAATCGTCCCATCCGATTACCCTTATGTTTGGAGTAAATATTGCATTCCAGGCACCTATTTTGTACATGAAGGCAGCCCAACATCCGCAAGTAACCTTGCGTGGTTTACCCGTCATTTCTTCAATCAACGTTTTCAAGATTATGATGTGTTAAATCAATGTGTAGCAGAGGGTGCCTCTAGGCAAAATGACATTCTGTTTTTTCCTTGGCTCTATGGTTCAAATTATCACAGCAATTTACAAGGTGGATTACTCGGTTTAAGTTCTCATCATACAGATGCCGACATTATTTATGCTATTTATCAAGGTATTGTATTCTCCCACTTATTGCACCAAGACAGAATTGTTGGCCTTGATAACAGCACTCAATCCATTCGATTTACGGGTGGTCCAACGCAGTCGCCCCTGTGGATGCAAATGTTTTGCGATGCCAGTAATCTCCCCTTGGATGTCGTCAATGTACAGCAATCAGGTTGCCAAGCCGCCGCCTTATGTGCTGCGGTCGGCACCGGATATTACTCAGGTTTTGATGTCGCGATTGCCGCAAGCACACCTAAAATCACCACTTATCAACCTAATGCCGTTGCACACCAGCAATTACGCAAGAAGTTTGCTCGCTTTAAAGCAGTCGCAGATGCATTAAGTCAGTAATGTTTATATTTGGGTCAACATGTTAAAAAGGCTGAGTTCATCAACATGAAACTCAGCCTTTTCTATTGATATCTTGCCATTGGCTGAATTAGTTATCTGCCACAACCTCAATACCTACATTTTTGGGAGACAAAACAGTGTCTTGTTTAAGCGAATCGTACTTCACGAACTCATCTCTTGGAAAAACAAAAACATCAATATCTTTTTCGGGTCTGATTTTATCAGACACAATACTTTTTTCTGGAGCAGTTAAATTGGTTTCAACCCCCAACCAAGAGGCGAAATAATCAAACAAATTCCATTCACTTAGAGTCTCATCAAAGAACTCACGTTGAGTATCATCTGAATTAATAATAACCAGTGGTATTTGATAAGCTCCTTTAACCAGCTGCCCATGACGAATATAGAGGCTACCTTCTTTAATGAACCCTTTATAATCAGCCTCAAGTGCTGCCACATGCTGTTTATTGGCTTTCACTAACCCTTGCCCATGATCGGCAAAATATAAAATAGAGAACGGGTGTTCTCCATTTTTATTATTCTCTTGAAGTGAGCTATAAACTTCTCCGATAAAATCATCACTGAGCTTAATTGCTGAAACATAACAATTCACCAAGCTACCCCAACCGGTATCAAATTGTTCTGGATTCATACTGTAGTTATTTTTCACTAAATCACAGGAACCTTTTGGCCAGCCATCGTGATGAGGCCCCCACATATGAATAAAAATAACTTTTTCTTTATCTTTGTTATTATTAAGTGCAGCTTTAAATGCAGGTAACATTTTAAAATCATTAGTTAATTTATTGACACTATCATCAACAATAAATTTTTCTTGAACAAATAAATTATCAAACCCTACTTTATTATCCCTAACCGGTAAAAAATAGTTCGCTTTCAAAAAGTAATTAGTAAAACCGATTTCATCATCACCAAAACTCCCATTATTACCAATATAATATGTTTCATAACCTGATTTATTAGCTAAATCGACAATAGAATTATTATTGTAATACGGCTTTTCATGATGTTCTGTAATCGTATTTAAATCATTTTTAGCCAAAGCTCGCGTCAAGGTCGGTACAGTATTAGAAGCTGCACTGATAAAATTATTAAAAAATCGACCATTAACAGAAGATAGAAAAGGTGTATTTTCTAATGGATAACCATAAGCATGCATATAATTCTTATTGGTACTTTCACCGATAATCACAACTTTAATATTATATTTTGAATTATTTTTCTTAGTTATTTTAATATCATCAGCAACATTTACACCATAACAGATATCCGCATTACTTTTTGCAGCTTTAATCAGCTCTGGAGAACATGCCTTCTTATATGCTACCGAATTCTCATTAGCCTTTCCCTGGGCATATGAGGTCACAACTAAAAAAAGAGCACTATAGAGTGCGGTAATTTTGATTAACTTCATACTCAACTCCCTCATCTTTATGACATTATTATTCTTTATTAATAGGTTAAAGATTCTTTAATGGTGTATAACTAACGTTCAAATCGTCATAGCAATAAAATATCAAGAATAAATATTTCAATTTCATATAAATATATTGAAATAAAATTTCATTAAAAGACGTAAATGAAGAAATTGAGACACTGATAACAATAATTTATTATCGATTTTTCATTGTAATCTCACTGTTTTTAACAAATAAAATATAAAATAAGTTACAAATATTGTTTATAAACAAATAGTTAAAGTGCAATCCAAATTAATAATATTCGGTTTTAGTTATTAAAAACAATAAATACTGCAATTCATCGATTACATTTAGTTGTGATGCAGATCGGTTATTCAATCTTTAGTTAATATTGATTAGTGATACAGCTCTGATTTTCATCTCTCGCCTCTAGAAATCAAAATGGAACCGGTTCCATAATAGGTTATTAGCAAGAATTAGGGTCTTACCCTTTCATATTTGTCGTAGAGGAAAGTCATGAATAAAGAAGTGATTGTTGTAACCGCGGCTTATGGTGCGCAAACTGTAGCACAGTTAGGCGGGCAGCTAGCCTTATTAGAAACTATCAAGGCAGGGAAAGCTGATGGTGTTGAAATTCGCCAAGAGCTACTCCTCGCAAGTGACAAATTAACGACCATCAACAACGCCCTCAAAGCAAAACAGCTCACCGCAGTATATTCGGTGCCTGATACGCTATTTCAAAATAGCACCCCTATCAGTAGCCAGAAAATGAAAACCTATTTAGAAGATGCCAAGCAACTCGATGCACGACTATTAAAGCTCTCCTTAGGCGAGCTACCTGATAATTATGATTTAACAGAAATCATTAATTTACTAAATAGCTACCCTGTTCAGTTAGTGATTGAAAATGACCAAACTGAAGTAGGAGGTCACATCCAACCTCTTCAACGTTTTTTTGCAGAAGTAACAGCAAAAAAAATGCCCATAAAAATGGCTTTTGATATGGCGAATTGGGCTTGGCAAGGTGAGGATGCACTCAGTGCTGCTCAGTATTTCGCCCCTTTAGTCGCTTATATTCATGTCAAAGCATGCCAATCCAAAGCTGGAAAAATTGTTGCCGTTTCCCTTGATGATAGTGATGGTTCATGGAAACCCGTGTTGCAAGCGCTGCCAACAAATGTGCCACGAGGTATTGAATTTCCATTAGTTAGCGATGATCTGTGTGCCATCACCGAACACTATGTTTCTCTATTAAAGGCTATCTAACATGATGAACAATAATAAATTAGATGTTGTCACTTTAGGCGAAGCCATGATGATGTTTGTCGCGACAAAAGCCGGTGAATTACATGATGTTGAGAATTTTGTACGCCGAGCCGCAGGTGCAGAACTCAATGTCGCGATAGGTTTATCGCGTATTGGTCTACGCAGTGGTTGGGTTAGTCGCCTTGGTAATGACTCATTCGGTCGCTTTATTCAATCCACCTTAGAAAAAGAAAATGTCGATTACGAATGTGTACTCATTGACGCAGAGCATCCTACGGGCTTTCAGTTGAAATCTAAAGCCGAAAATGGAACCGATCCCACTGTGGAGTATTTCCGCAAAGGCTCTGCGGCAAGTCACTTAGATCTCACTGATTTTAACGAGGACTATTTTATATCGGCTCGCCATTTGCATTTAAGCGGTGTTGCCGCAGCGCTTTCATCCACCAGCTATCAACTTTCATTATATGCCGCTAAATGGATGAGAAATGCAGGAAAAACACTGTCATTTGACCCAAACTTGCGTCCTTCCCTGTGGAAAAGCGAAGCTGAAATGGTCGAGCAATTAAACCAACTTGCATTCCACGCTAATTGGGTCCTACCGGGATTAAAAGAGGGCAAAATTTTAACCGGTTATGATAAACCAGAAGATATTGCAGATTTTTATTTATCACAAGGTGTTGATGTCGTCGTTATCAAAACAGGTGAGCAAGGGGCTTACTATAAAACCTCAGAAAATCAAAAAGGTATCGTTCCTGCCCTGCGAGTAAAACACGTGGTTGATACTGTGGGCGCTGGTGATGGCTTCGCTGTTGGCGTGATAAGTGCGCTACTCGAAGGTGAACCACTCCAGCGTGCCGTTGAAAGAGGTAATTTTGTCGGTGCCAGAGCTATCCAAGTGATTGGCGACAGTGAAGGACTACCAACTAAAGCGCAGTTACAGCAAGAAATGTCACTGTTATCCCCATCAACTTCTCCAGTCTTTGGCTAAGAAAGGAATTGATTATGACAACGAAAAAACCGGCTGCATCACGTTGGCTGTACATCATGCCAATTGTGTTCATCACATACAGCTTAGCTTACTTAGATAGAGCCAATTATAGTTTTGCAGCAGCAGCAGGGATCAACGCAGATTTAGGGATCAGCAAAGGAATGTCTTCCCTACTCGGTTCCTTGTTTTTTTTAGGCTATTTTTTCTTCCAAATTCCCGGGGCAATTTATGCCGAAAAACGCAGTGTTAGAAAGCTTATTTTTGCCTGTATTTTCTTATGGGGATTATTTGCCAGCCTAACAGGAATGGTTAGCAACATTCCGATGTTGGTCATTATTCGCTTTAGTTTGGGCGTCGTTGAAGCCGCCGTCATGCCCGCAATGCTTATTTACATTAGTAATTGGTTTACCCAATCTGAGCGCTCACGCGCCAATACCTTTTTGATTTTAGGTAATCCCGTTACTGTATTGTGGATGTCCGTGTTATCTGGCTACTTAATCCAAGCGCTTGGCTGGCGCCAAATGTTTATCATTGAAGGTGTTCCCGCTATTTTATGGGCATTCTTCTGGTGGAAAACTGCACGTGATAAACCGAGTCAAGTTAACTGGTTAAGCCAACAAGAAAAAGACGATCTCGAAAAAATCCTCAGTGATGAACAAAAAAATATCAAACCCGTTCGTAATTACCGTGAAGCCTTTAAATCACGCAATGTTGTGTTACTGTGCGCGCAATATTTCTGCTGGAGTATTGGGGTATATGGCTTTGTATTATGGTTACCGTCTATTATTCGTGGTGCGTCAGATTTAAATATGGTCGAAACGGGTTGGCTCTCTGCGGTTCCTTACCTTGCTGCGACTGTATCAATGGTTTTAGTCTCTTGGGCGTCTGACAAGATGAATAACCGCAAACTATTTGTTTGGCCAATGCTGTTAATTGGCGCCATCTGTTTCTTAGGTTCCTTCCTACTGGGCAGCTCTAACTTCTGGCTTTCTTACACTTTATTAGTCATTGCTGGTGCCGCGATGTATGCCCCTTATGGCCCGTTCTTTGCTATTATTCCTGAAATGTTACCGAAGAATGTTGCCGGCGGTGCAATGGCGTTAATCAATAGTATGGGCGCTTTAGGATCGTTCTTTGGCTCTTGGTTTGTCGGTTATCTCAATGGTGCAACGGGCAGCCCAAGTGCATCTTATATGTTTATGGGACTCGCACTGTTGGCATCCGTTTTCTTCACGATTATTGTCAAACCAAATCAAGAAAAAAATAGCGATTCCGTCATCGCTAAACATGCTTAAGGGAGATTATGATGAAAAAAAATATCGTTCTATATAAAACAATACCTGCTGACCAACTTAAGCGCTTACAACAACATTTTAATGTCACAATTTTTGATTCCGTCAATCAGAGCAACCATGCTGATTTTCGGCGAGCCCTTGTAAATGCCGAAGGAATTATCGGCGCAAGTACCCCGATTACTGCCGATGATTTAGCAATCGCCACCAAACTAAAAGCAGCCTCAACGATTTCAGTCGGGGTTGACCAATTTGATGTTTCTGCCATGACAGCGCGTGGTATCCCATTAATGCATACCCCCAGTGTGCTCACTGAAACCACCGCAGATACTATTTTCACACTGGTTTTATGCAGTGCACGACGCATTATTGAAATGGCGGAAATGGTTAAAGCGGGTCAATGGACCAAAAGTATTGGTGAAAATCATTATGGCTGGAATGTGAGTGGAAAAACCATTGGTATCCTCGGCATGGGACGTATAGGTTATGCAGTTGCAAAGCGCGCCCATGCAGGTTTTGGCATGTCAGTGCTCTATTATAACACCTACGACCATCCAGAAGCGGAGAGTCAGCTTAATGCACGCCGTTGTGATTTAGATACACTACTCGCTCAATCTGATTTTGTTTGCGTGGTATTACCTTTATTACCTTCAACCGAAAAATTGATTGGCAAAAAAGAACTACAAAAAATGAAGCCAAGTGCGTTCTTAATTAATGGCTCTAGAGGAAAAATTGTTGATGAGGCCGCGTTAATCGATGCCTTAGAAACGGGCGTGATCCGCGGTGCAGGCCTTGATGTTTTCGAGGTTGAGCCTTTGCCAATTGATTCAAAATTACTGACTTTGCCGAATGTTGTTGCATTGCCTCACATTGGTTCTGCAACCCATGAAACCCGTTACGCAATGGTTGAATGCGCCGTTGATAACTTAATCGCCGCACTCAATGGCTGTCTAACTCATAACTGCGCCAATCCAGAAGTCAGTAAAAAGTAAGTCAAAATTTACTTACTAAATAGCTTAAATGTAACGAATAAATAAGCCCAAGAAACCGATCTTAAATCTGTCTCTTGGGCCAATAAACGTCGCATTACACGGTGATATCATTAAAGTGTTGTCGAATTACGGACAATCAGTTCGCCATTAAAGAGGTGTTGAGCGGGTGGTTTTTCTGGATTTTCCAGTTTTTCGAGCAAACATTCAACGGCTTTATGTCCCATCAGAGCAGTCGGCTGAGAAATCGACGTTATTCCCTGTCCTGCAAAAGATGCCCACTCTAAGTTATCAAAACTGAGAAAACCGATATCGGCGCCCCAATGCAAACCTTGCTGATTCAATGCATAGGCTATTTGCAATGTCAGCACACCATTCGCCGCCACAATGGCTTTACGCATCCCTCGGTGATTAGCACAGAACTCAGTAATAATCGCAGATAAACTTTCTGGTGCGGGTAATGAAATTTCGTGAAATATCCCTTTAATTTGCGGATTATTTGCTAAAACCTGTTGGAATGTTTGCAAACGTTCTTCGCGCGCACTGTTGTAGACGATAGGTTCGGTCACAAAACAGATAGCTTCGAAACCTTGTTCTATCAGATGGTTAAAAGCCATATTTGCCGAGGCTGGGTTATCTAGTCCAACCATGTCACAGGGGAAATTATCAATTTTTCTATCGAGTAAAACAAACGGCAATGTAGTGGATTGTAATACGTCAATAAATTGCTCATTCACCCCTGCCGAGTTAATAATTAAGCCATCAACCCGATAACCTTTTAATAGCTGTATAAATTGGCATTCCAACTCAATGCTATTATTGGCATTGCACACTACCGTCATAAAACCTTGTTTGATAGATTCCGCCTCAACGCCTTTTAACACCTCAACTGAGAACGGGTTACCAATATCCGCAATAATCAGCCCTATCAACCCAGTCCGCCCATGCTTTAGACTGCGAGCCATTTGATTAGGACGATAATTGAGTTCGAGGATAGCGGCTTCAATACGTTGACGTAAGTTATCTGACAATAAATGAGATTCACCATTTAAATAACGGGAAATGCTTGTTTTGCCTGTCTGCGCTTTGGCAGCCACATCTTTTATGGTCGCAACTTTTGTTGATTTGGGTGCAATAGCCACAGATTATGTCCATAAAAAGAAAACGTTATAATCACAACATATTACCTAAGTTCGAGCAATTTTACCCGTAAAAGCGTGATTAAACTAATTTACATGAATGATACCGCACTATTAATTGACGCTATTTTAACCCACTTGATTTTTTAACCACTGGATAAAAATATCAGCTTTCGGATTACGTTTTTCATTCAATGTCGCGAAATAATAGCGCTGTTGGCACTGTAATGCGGTATCACCAAACGGCATCACTAACTCATGACTTTCTAATCGTTTTTTCACTAGCTGCTTGCGTCCCATCGCGACACCAGCATGATTAATAGCCGCAATAATAGCGAGATCAGAGCGGTCAAAACATAAGTTTCTGCGATGAGAAATAATCGATAAATTTGAATATTCACTCCATGCTCGCCATTCATCATAGTCGGAATTATTACTCCAAGCTTGCCTGTCATGCAGTAAAGTACAATTTTTCAACTGATGCTGGTTATTCAGTAAATCATGTTGTTGCGCATATTTTGGACTACAAACAGGCACTATCGACTCTTGCATTAAGTCTTCACAATAAAGATTACTGTGAACGGTATCATCGTAATAAATAGCTAGATCAATACCATATCCTCGGAAATTTACCTCATCGTTTCCCGTCAGTAAATTCAATTGAATGGACGGATATTGATAAGCAAAATCAGCAATTTTCGGCACTAACCAACACTGAGCAATAGAAGGTCGTGAATAAACCGTTAGCTCACCTGATATTTCCTGGTTTTTAATATCAATAATTTCCTGATTAATATCATCAAGGTTTTTACGTAATGCCCAATAAATTCGCTCACCATCCAGTGTTAGCTCAATACGTCGATGAAAACGCGCAAATAACTTGAAACCTAGCTCAGATTCTAATGTATTTATACGATGACTGACGGCGCTAGGGGTTAATGATAATTCCTGCGCAGCAAGTGCAAAAGAACTATGCCTCGCCGCGGCTTCAAATGTATGAAGGCGCGATAATTGATGGCTAGATAAACGTTTATTCCATTGAATAAAACCAGATTGTTCAAAATGGCTTGGGGTCATCGACATATTTTTTTACTCTATCATCATATAAACGCACAATATTAAGTGAGAATAACCTATTTAAGATGAATTCATATGGTGCAAAGTACAGTCAACTTGATTTATATGATGGATATCACCCATTTGAATCAATCTATTTCATCTAAACGCTGAGTTTCATCGTTTGTCACCTCTGAATATTTATTATCCAATAGATGAACAACAACAATACAATCAGGGGTAGGATATGGACTCAACAATTTGGATGCTAGCAACCTTAGTTATCAGCATCTTACTGATCATAATCTCAATAATTAAATTTAAGTTTCATCCCTTTTTAGCCCTTTTACTCGCCAGCTTTTTTGTCGGCATTTCCATGAAAATGAATCCACTCGAAATGGTGAATGCGATTGAAAATGGAATTGGCGGCACACTCGGATTTTTAGCAGCAATTATCGGTCTCGGTACTATTCTTGGCAAAATGATGGAGATTTCCGGTGCGGCGGAGCGCATTGGCGTCACCTTACAAAAATGCCGTTGGTTAACTCCCGACGTCACCATGGTATTAATTGGCTTAATCTGTGGTATCACACTATTTGTTGAAGTTGGTGTTGTTCTATTAATTCCACTGGCTTTCTCTATTGCTAAAAAGACCAATACCTCTTTATTCAAGCTCGCTATTCCATTATGTACCGCTCTGATGGCAGTGCATTGTATCGTGCCGCCACATCCAGCAGCTCTGTTTGTCACCAACGAACTAGGCGCTGATATCGGCACGGTTATTGTCGCAGGGCTTGCCGTTGGTTTAGTCGCATCATTAATCGGTGGCCCTCTATTTCTTAAAATAGTTGGTGCTCGCTTACCCTTTAAAACTGTACCTGAAGCATTCTCAGATATGGAAGTTCGCGAAGAAAAAGATTTACCCTCTTTAGGTGCAACATTATTTACCGTTTTACTCCCTATTGTTCTGATGCTAATTAAAACAGCAGCAGACTTAAATATGAGTAAAGATAATTCGTTATATACGTTCTTGCAATTTATCGGTAACCCAATTACCGCCATGTTTATTGCCGCATTCGTCGCTTATTACATGCTAGGTATTCGCCGTAATATGGGCATGAGCGTGCTACTAAGTAAAACAGAAGAAAGCTTTAGCTCAATAGCCAACATTTTGCTGATTATTGGTGCGGGTGGCGCATTTAATGGCATTTTAAAAGGCAGTGGATTGAGTGATTCTTTAGCCCTCGTTCTGTCTGGCATCGATATGCACCCAATCTTACTCGCTTGGTTGGTTGCTATTATTCTTCACGCCGCTGTCGGTTCTGCCACTGTAGCAATGATGGGTGCGACAGCGATTGTTGCACCATTGATGCCAATGTATCCAGAAATAAGCCCTGAAATTATGACGTTAGCAATTGGTTCAGGCGCTATTGGTTGTACCATCGTGACAGACTCTCTGTTTTGGCTAGTAAAACAATACTGTAATGCCACATTAGCCGAGACATTCCGTTTTTATAGTGTCGCCACCCTTATTGCCTCATTTGTGGCACTCGGCGGCACGTTCTTACTTTCATTTGTGATTTAGAAGAGATTGACTATGACGACAATAAACATGGATAAGTTAATTACTGACTACCCTTTAGTTCAGGACTTAATCGATTTAAAACAAGTCACTTGGTTTAACCCTAAAGTGACAACGACAGAAGCCGGCTTACCTTATGTAGGTTTAACAGTGAAGGACGTTGAAGATGCACAAGCTCGCCTTAATCGCTTTGCACCTTACTTAATGAAAGCTTTTCCTGAAACACAAGTGACTCAAGGCATTATTGAGTCTGAAGTTGTGGCTATTCCCACAATGAAAGCCGCACTTGAAAAACGCTATAACACGCCAATCACCGGGAAAATTTTACTTAAAAAAGATAGCCATTTACCGATATCTGGCTCAATAAAAGCACGAGGTGGAATTTATGAAGTTCTCACTCATGCCGAAAAACTGGCTTTAAAAGCAGGATTGTTATCGACAACGGATAACTATGAAATTTTATTTTCTGATAAATTCCGTCAATTCTTTAGTCAATACAGTATCGCAGTCGGCTCAACGGGTAACTTAGGCATGTCGATTGGTATCATGAGCGCGAAATTAGGCTTTAGTGTCAGCGTGCACATGTCATCAGATGCGAGGCAATGGAAAAAAGATAAATTACGTGCCCATGGTGTTAATGTTGTTGAATATGAGCAAGATTACAGTATTGCTGTCGAAGAAGGCCGTAAAGAAGCCGAAAAAGATGCCAATTGTTTCTTTATTGATGATGAAAATTCAACCACCTTATTTTTAGGCTATGCAGTTGCGGGCTTACGCCTCAAAACACAGTTTGCAGAGCAAGGTATTGTGGTTGATAACAATCATCCACTCTTCGTTTATTTACCTTGTGGTGTCGGCGGCGGCCCTGGTGGTGTGGCTTTTGGTCTAAAACTGGCATTTGGTGATGCCGTCCACTGTTTATTTGCAGAACCGACTCATTCCCCATGTATGCTATTAGGTGTTCATACTGGTCTACACGATGCCATTTGTGTACAAGAAATTGGCATTGATAACGTCACCGCTGCCGATGGTCTAGCTGTAGGTCGAGCATCAGGTTTTGTTGGCCGAGCCATGGAGCGTTTGATTGATGGCTACTACACCATTGATGACACCGAAATGTATAATTTATTAGGATTACTCAATCAGACGGAATCCATCAAATTAGAGCCATCCGCACTCGCAGGTATGCCAGGTGCTGTTCATGTCACTCAACATAGCGATTATCTGCAATCTAAATCGCTAACTGCTGAAAAAATGGCAAATGCAACACATTTAGTTTGGGCTACAGGGGGGGGAATGGTGCCTCAGGCTGAAATGCAACAATATTTAGCCCAAGCAAAACTGGACTAATTGATAAATTGTCACGAATATAAAGATGATTAGCTTAGTGCCCTTTCTTCTTGATTCACTAGAGAAGAAGGGGACGGTGGAATTATTGAATAAAAAGAGTGTTAAATAGTTAATATAGGAACAAAAGGCCTTAACTTCCTCGATAAAACTCACATTATCTCTGCACAGCCCCCTTAAATGGGGGCACTGTATAGAGATAGAGATAATGTCTTTTTAAGTTTATTGTCCCGGTAGGGGTACCAAATCGCTTTCAATATAATGTCGTACTAATGTCGCGAGCGCCATGAGTGAATCAATATGAGTTCTTTCCCAACCGTGTGAGCTGTCTAAAGCAAAACAAGCAAGTGCAGCACGGATATCCCACCCTGCATCAATGGCTGCTGCACTATCAGAACGATAATGTTTAAAAGTATCTCTAACATGAGGAATGTCATGTTGTTGGCACAATTTTAGTAAATGACGCGTTATCGCTAAATCAAAAGGCCCCGTTCTATCTCTAAAGGCTAAAGTCAGTGAATCATCACGCGTGGTTTGATCAGGCCCTGAAACAGAATTATCAATCGCTAATAATTCTTGAACTTCATCACCAAAACCATGAGTACCGCCAATCCCCACCTCTTCAGAGATAGTAAACATCAACTGGCAAGAAACCGCAGGTACCACCTTATCGTCAATCAATGATTTTAATGCTGCTAACATCACGGCACAGCCCGCTTTATCGTCTAAATGGCGAGAAACAATAAAACCGTTATCCATAAACTCAGGCTGAGCATCAACGGCTACCATATCCCCCACATTCAAACCATGCGTTTTTAAATCAGTTTCATTATAACAAAGTGCATCTAAGCGAATTTCCAAGTTATCCCAATCTGCTATTTGCGTATCAACCTCAGTATTAAAACGGTGTCCTGAAGCTTTTAGGGGTAAAATAGTACCGCGATATTGATGGTCATCACTAAAAACAGTAACTCTCGCTCCTTCAGCAAAGCGCGCTGCCCATGTTCCCGTGTTACGTAGAGCTAAACGCCCATTAGGCTTGAGCTGAGTCACCATCGCACCAAGCGTATCTAAATGCGCAGCAAGTGCACGTTTTGGCACACTTTCCCCTAATGTGACATGCAATACACCTCGGCGAGTGTATTGTGGTGTAAAACCTAGTTCAGTAAGCCATTGATGGGTTTGAGCCACCGCCAGTTCGGTCATACCAACCGGACTCGGTGTCAGTAAAAGTGTTTTCAATACTGAGGTCAGATATGCTTTATCTATCATTCGTTATTTACCTATCTTCACTTAAAAAACGTTCTTGTAATGTAGCTTGCAATGCCAGCATGGCTTGCTCTGCGTAGTCCATATGTGCTTCCATAATCGTTTTTACTTTTAATGCATCTTTTCTACGCAGGGCATCTATCAATTGGTATTGGTAATCAATACCTTGACGACGTTCCACCGGTTCAGGTTTCAAATAAATATCTTTGCAAACCGCTAAATCCTTTAATAAACGTTGAAGAAAATGGCAAATAAAGACCAAGAGCACATTGTCAGAATAGCTAGCAACAACGGCGTGAAAATCTAGCTCTGCCATTCGTTGTTTCCAACGTTCTTCTTCATCGGCTGGCTCATGATCATAGATAGCGATAGTGTCATATAATTTCTGAATCCCAGCACTATCAATATTTTCAATTGCGCTTATAGCAACCATAGGCTCTAATAATTTACGCAGCGTATAAATATCTTTGATTGAAACATCTCGCGTAAATAAGAAATTAGATAGTAAACTCATTGCCCGAGATTCAGTCATTGAATCAATAAATGCCCCGCCACCTGGTCCCGTTTTGGTTTTAATTAATCCTTGAACTTCCAGAGATTTCAACGCCTCCCTAACGGTACTTTTACTTGCACTGTATCGCTCAATCAAATCTTTTTCTTGTGGCAATCTATCACCGGGAATGAGGTTATCCGCCATAATAGTTTCTTTAATCGCATTCACAATTTCATCAGTACGTTTTATTCGAACTGTTTCTGTTATCAGCGGCTTATCTATATTCATGTTGTATTCCGACAGTGTAAAATAGAAAACGTTGTTAGCCTCGCATCATACGGATGAGTCCATCGTTATTCGTGGCGCACTGGCTAATAAATTTTGGGTATAACTGTGTTCAGGACGAGCGAAAAGGCTATCAGTATCACGACATTCTAACAAATCACCGAGATAGAGTACGGCAACTCGGTCAGCAATGGATTCCACCACGGCTAAATCATGACTAATAAACAAATATGACAACGAAAACTGTTGTTTAAGATCCTGTAATAGCAGAAGCACTTGGGCTTGCACAGAAACATCCAGTGCACTCACGGGTTCATCAAGAACTAGAATCCGTGCTTCCGCCGCCAACGCCCGAGCAATCGCTAAGCGCTGAGCCTGCCCACCAGAAAATTCATGAGGATAATAACTTAACGAATCTATCGGCATATTAACGGCATTCAGTAATTCTTCGAGCCGCCTTTGCCGTTGCGCCTTATTCATATGTTTTAAATATTTCAGCGGAATAGACAAAGTTTCACCAATCGTTTTACGTGGATTTAGTGAAGCTACGGGATCTTGAAATACGTACTGAACTGCTTGCCCAAAAGCACGGGCTCCCTGCTTTTGCCATTCACGTTGGGTCTGGCCTAAAATAGTCATGTCACCCGATGTCGCTTTTTCTAAACCCACTAAAATACGTGCTAATGTGCTCTTACCTGAGCCGCTTTCACCCACTACCGCCAGCGTTTCACCTTCATAGAGCTCTAATGAAATATTTTTTAATGCATGAACTTCTCGGCGATTAGGATGAAATAATCCGGCTGGATGACCAAATGTTTTGACCAATTGATTAACTTCAATAACTTTGTTCATCAAGCCCCCTTAATCGGTTTGGGTTTATGATTGTAAATCTCTGCCACGTGCTCAAGAAATGCCTTTCCTTCCCCAAGTTTTGGCACGCTAGCAATTAAACGCTGCGTATAAGGATGTTGCGGCTGTTGCAACACCGTTTGAGTTTGTCCTGTTTCGACAATCGAGCCTTGCTGCATGACGGCCACACGATCACAAATCTGATTAATCACAGCAAAATCATGGGTAATAAATAACAAGGCGACTCCCCGTTCACGGCGTAAGGTATTTAATAACTCTAAAATTCTAGCCTGTACGGTCACATCCAGTGCCGTTGTGGGCTCATCAGCAATAATCAGCACCGGATCATTGGCGAGTGCCATCGCAATACCAACGCGTTGACGTTGGCCGCCAGATAACTCATGGGGATAAGCATGATAACGCTGAGCGGCATCTGGAATGCCAACACTTTCAAGTAATTCGATAGACTTAGTTTTTGCGGTTTGGTTAGAAATGGTTTGATGTGCAGTTATCGCTTCTTGTAATTGGACGCCCACAGTAAATTGTGGATGCAATGTTGTTAGTGGGTCCTGGAAAATATAAGAAACGCGAGCCCCACGCCGCTGCTGTAAGCTTGATAATGGTAGTGATAGCATTTCTTCACCACTGACATAAACGCCCCCAGAAGTTACCACGGCTGGCGGTGATGCTAGTAACCCCATGATTGACAATGCAGTCACGCTTTTGCCTGAACCACTTTCACCAATCAATCCTAAACACTCACCGGGCTCGACCATAAAGCTAATATTATTCACTGTTGGTCGCAGTTCATCTCCTTGACGAAATGCAATACTGAGCTCTTTGACTTCAAGCACTGCTGGACTGTTTGATGTTTGCGGTGGAATAACAGTGCGCTGCGTTTGAGTCATGGGTTGTGAACGTTGCAATGCACCAGATTTTAATCGTGGATCTAAAATGTCACGGATACCGTCGCCTAATAGATTAAAACTAATCACAATAAGAAAAATCATCACACCAGGCACTAAAGCAACATGAGGTGCCACAAACATTTGAGCTCGGCCTTGTCCTAACATTGATCCTAAATCGGCATTCGGTGGCTGAGTGCCTAGCCCTAAGAATGACAAACCCGCCGTTTCTAATATCATCCAGCCTATCGTTGTCGACATAGTCACAACGATAATCGGTAGCACATTGGGCAAAACCTCAGTTAATAGCACCTGAAAATGGTTTTTCCCTGAAAGTCTCGCCGCCTGAATAAAATCTCGGTCTCGCAACCCTACGGTTAATCCACGGATATTACGCGCAAAAAAAGGAATATTGACTAAGGCAATCGCATACAAAGCATTTAATAAACCAGGACCCAAGACAGCTACAATCGCCAATGCTAATAAGATATATGGAAATGCCATCAACATATCAATACAACGCATTAATAATGTATCTGTTTTATTTCCAACGTAACCAGCAATTAAGCCAATAAGCGTACCAAAAACGGCCGCAATTAAAGTGGCAGAAATTCCGACCATTAAGGAAACTCGAGTTCCCCACAATAACCGCGATAAAATATCACGACCAAGGTGATCAGTGCCTAAAACATGCCCTGAGGAAAATACCGGTAGTAATCGGTTCACTAAATCCGTCTGGTCTGGATTAGCTAAGGGTAGCCAAGGTGCTAATAACGCACAAAACATGATGACAAGTAAAATAGCGAGTCCTATGGAGGCTAAACGATTCGCTAATAACAACGCTCCAATTGACTGGCGCTGGCGATGTTGAATAACCGGTGTCATTAATGAGCTCATGATTTCAACCTCGGATCTAGCAATGCTTGCATCAAATCAGCAAACATATTAATAAATACATAGGAAGCCGCGGCAATCAATACCCCACCTTGAACTAAGAACAAATCACGAGTTGCAACCGCCTTCACTAGCATTGCTCCGAGCCCCGGCCACTGAAATACGGTTTCAATATAGACCGCGCCACCAAATACAAATCCGGCTTGAATACCAATAACGGGGATCACCGACACTAGCGCCATGCGAAATGCATGACGAAAAATCACTTTGCGCTCACTCAACCCTTTTGCTCTGGCAGTACGAATAAAATCAAGGCGTAAAACTTCCAACATTGCCGTTCGTGTAAGCCGTGCAATAACCCCTGTTGCGACTAAAGAAAGCGTTATGACTGGTAACACAAGATGATGCAATAAGTCACCTAAGCCACCCCCCTGCCAAATTGAGTACATACCCGACGCAGGAAACCATTGTAATTGCACCGAAAAAGCCATAATCATCAACAAACCAATCCAAAATGAAGGCATTGAGATACCAAGTAACACTGCTAAAGTGATAAATCTATCACTCCAACTAAATTGGCGAGTAGCGGAAATAATTCCTGCCAATAAACCTAAAATTGAGCTAAGTAATAACGCACATCCACCAAGGATCAGAGTGGCAGAAAAGCGCTCCAACACTTCATCAGCAACGGGGCGATTCAATACAAATGAACGACCAAAATCCCCAGACAGCAAATTTTTCATCCAAATAAAATATTGCTGATAGAGCGGTTTATCCAAACCGAGCTCTGTTTTTACCCTAGCCACATTTTCTGGCGTTGCCCAAGGCCCAAGTAATGCTTGAGCCGGATCCCCTGGGATCATCGCCATAATAAGAAAGACAATTAATGTGAGACCAATCAAGATAGGAATGGTCGCAAGAATACGTTTTAAACAATATAACCACATAGGCTTTTCCCCTGAAAATCAACTCACGACCGCGATACCTTTGAGACTTCAACCTATCGATTAGTCTTTGCGTACATCTTTGAGTAATAAATTAAAATTTGGCTGTAGCTTAAAGTGGCTAATCCTCTCGCTAGCAACTGCATTTTGTTTCCAGTTGGCAACAAATAACCAAGGGGCATCACGATGAACTATTTTTTGCACCTGACGATATAACTGAGCGCGCTCAGCCAGATCGTTACTCACTCGTGCTTTGTCCAATAACGCATCTAATTCTTTATTGCTGTAATAACCTGAATTAAAACCGCCTTTATCAGGCCATGAACCTGAATGAAGGGTCAGAAATGGTAGCGTATCAGGGTCATTAGTCATCCAAGCCATTTCAGCCATATGGGCTTGTTGAAGCCCTGAATTAACCTTCGATAAATAGGTATTCCACTCAAAAGTTTGAATTTCAACAACTAATCCCACAGCTTTTAAATCTGCCTGAATAGCCGTTGCCATCGGGATTGGGTCTAACATGCCAGAACCCCCCTCCGTGACATAGAAAACAATTTTTTGCCCTTCTGCACCCGCAGCTTTGATCAATGCTCGCGCTTTTTCTGGATCATAAGGATATGCCGTTGTTTCTTCATCAAATGCCCAGTCAAAAGCAGATGGAATTGGCCCCTCAGACACATCCGCAGATCCTTGAAGGATATATTTAACAATATTGTCTTTGTTCACAGCAAAGTTGACCGCTTGCCTAACGCGAACATCATCAAACGGGGGCAATGACGTATTTAACATGCCATACCAGACATGGGGACCTGTGGCTTCATATAACCGAAAACGCTTATCTCCTGCAAATAATGGAACATTATCCGCAGGTACTTCAACCATGGCATCTATTCCCCCTGAGAGCATTTCTGCGATACGAGTATTCGCATCGGTAATCGGTCTAAAAACCACATAATTCAAGCTAGGGCGAGTGTCCCAATAATTCTCATTCGCGGCGACAACGACACGTTGATTTGCTATCCACTCAGTAAATTTAAAGGGACCAGTTCCGCTTGGGTGACGACTAAAATTTTTATCATATTGCTTCACTGCACTCGGCGAGACAATCAAGCCGGCAGGGGTGGCTAAGTTTGATAAAAAAGGCGCAAACGGCTCTTTAAGTTTAAACACCACGGTTTGGTTATCTGGCGTTTCAATTTTATCTATTGCTGAAAAGAAAAATGATAGTGGAAAAGGCCCTGTGTGATAGTACGGATGTGTATTATCGAGCATCCGTTCAAAGGTAAATTTAACCGCCTGAGCATTAAAATCACTGCCATCGTGGAATTTGACATTTTCACGTAATTTAAAGGTGTATATTTTCCCATCGTCACTTACCGTCCATGATTGTGCAAGAGATGGCTCCAAAGACAATGAACCATCACCATTACGCACAAGTCCTTCGTAAATATTCACCAGTATTCGAGAGTCATTTGCCGCCGTTGCCACTTGAGGATCTAGCGATTGAGGCTCTGCAACCTGACCCAACAATAAAACATCACTATATTTTACTGCCCATGTTGATGTTGAAAAGGCAAAGAGAAGCAAAATACTGGCTACCCAACTGCACGAACGCATTCTCATATTGATTTTCCCTGGTGTACTTTTTGCTGTGTGTTTTTATTTTCATGCTTTTTATGATGTTAAATTTATTGTTTGAAATTTATCGCATGAAATGTGTCTATTTTGTTAATTATCATTTCGATTTTTCTATTTATGATGATAAATTAACTTTCATGCAATAATTTATAATGATAAATTTGATCAATGTCTAATTTATAGGGTGTAAAATGACTTTTTCTATTGTGGCTCGCTGCCCAAAAACAGGAAAAATTGGTGCAGTAACCGCGACAGGAGGGCCTGCTGTTGGCGCCTTAGTGTTACATGGTGCAAGCCAATTAGGTGCAATAGCAACGCAAGCAATGACCAATCCAATGGCTGGAATAAACGGAATTGAGCGATTACAAGAAAAACTATCCGCTCAAGCATGCCTTGATACTCAATTAAGCCATGACACTAACCCCGCGATACGACAACTAATAGTAGTTGATGCACAAGGAGGAAGTGCAAATTGGACGGGGCAAGAATGTCTACCTTGGTGTGGTAGTTTGTCCGAGGCAAATTTAGCCATTGCAGGGAATATGTTAGCAAGTGAACAAGTTTTATTCGCACTTTATGCAACTTACCAACAAAACCCGCACTTAGATTTTGCCGATAGACTCTTGCTTGCCATGCAAGCAGGTGCAGATGAAGGCGGGGATTATCGCGGTATTCGATCCGCAGCATTAAAAATCTGGCACAACCGTAAATATGCGGATATTGATATTCGAGCAGATTGGTCTGAGCAGCCCATATCCCATTTAACGACTATTATTCATCGTGTACGTTCTCAGGATTATGCCAATTTCTTTGCACAAATTCCGACTGGGAATGAAACCAACTAAGTCAAATATAATAAATGGTCTGTATCGCTTGCTCAATTAATCATCTTTAATGATTTACATTATTAATGTTAAATAAAATTTTCGACTTAACGATTAATACATTTAAAATATAACCCCACATTAAACCCAAGGATTAAATTGAGCATTTATCATGCAAAATAGTCGTTTTAACAGAATCAATGACTCTTGATTTTATTGTTAAAAACCCATCAACACTAAGGATAAATAACCCTATCCTTTATATTTTTATTATTTAAATAACATTATCGATTCAGCTAATTATAAAAAACTCAAATTAACTACTACAATTCGCCTTTTTGTGCCATTTTTGACCACTATTTAATTTTCTCACTAATCCGCACTAAATAGAAAAATAAACAAATAGAATGATGGTAAGAACAGTGAACTAATATAGTAACAAAATAAATGAGGTTTATTATTTTAATCAAATAAAATCAATATGTTATTTATTTACCTTAAATTAAAACAGATAAATGCTCGTATTTTAAACAGTATTTTTACAGCTGAAGTATAATTTAAATTAAATGACTACTTACTCATCAATTTTCAATAAATAGCTTAATAATTTCTAAAATAACAAATTTAATTAACTATTCCTTCCTAAGTGACTTAATTTAAATTTAGCATATTCTTCTGAGGACAAATATTAGCCATCCTAATAAACTTAATGAAATATCAGCTGATACTTTGTCAAAAATAACACAAATAACTGTACACATTTAATTACAGTCGCAATTTAAAAAATATATTTACTTAATGAATGAAATTTCTTAATTGCCTGCAAACCCTTTACAGCACTGACCAAATCAATTTACTCAGACATTCATTTGACTCACTTTTATTAACAAATGCTAACCTCACTTAACAATTGCCAAATATATGATAATATAATAATCGCATTTTGAAATTATTTACTATATAAAAACTAAGATTATTATTGAGGTTATAGATGAAAATCTCGAGAAGAAAACTATTATTAGGGGTTGGTGCTGCTGGCGTATTAGCAGGGGGCGCTACAGTTATTCCAATGGTACGCAGAGAAGGTCGCTTTGAATCGACCCCATCTCGCTTACCAGCGGTAGCAGGAACAGAAGGTGCATTACCAAAAACAGCTGATGCAGTTGTTATTGGTGCGGGCCTCCAAGGGATAATGACTGCCATTAATCTTACCGAAAGAGGAATGAGCGTTGTTATCTGTGAAAAAGGCGTTGTCGGCGGTGAGCAATCAGGTCGTGCATATAGCCAAATAATTAGTTACAAAACAGCTCCAGCTATTTTTCCATTACACCACTATGGAAAAATTCAATGGACAGGAATGAATGAAAAAATCGGTGCTGATACAAGCTACCGTACTCAAGGTCGCGTAGAAGTCCCTTCTAGCGAAGAAGACCTTGAAATCTCTAAAGCGTGGATCAAAAACGCTGCGGAAAATCCAGGTTTCGATACACCATTACGTACCCGAATGATTGAAGGCGAAGAGCTAGCTAAACGCCTAGTGAACGCGCAAACGCCGTGGAAAATAGGTGGTTTTGAAGAGGATTCAGGTAGTCTTGACCCTGAAACTGTGACACCTGCGATGGCTAACTATGCAAAATCAATTGGTATTAAGATCTACACCAATTGTGCCGTTAGAGGCATCGAAACTGCGGGCGGCAAAATCTCTGATGTTGTGACTGAAAAAGGTTCAATCAAAACGTCAAACGTGGTGCTAGCAGGTGGTATCTGGTCTCGCCTGTTTATGGGTAATTTAGGTGTCGATGTACCGACACTGAATGTGTACCTGTCACAGCAACGTATTAGTGGCGTTGCAGGCGCACCAAAAGGCAACGTACATCTGCCAAACGGAATTCACTTCCGTGAACAAGCGGATGGGACTTATGCGGTTGCACCACGTATATTCACTAGCTCAGTCGTGAAAGATAGTTTCTTATTAGGCCCTAGATTCATGCACCTGCTGCAAGGTGGTGAGCTGCCATTAGAATTCTCTATCGGTAAAGATCTATTTAATTCCTTTATGATGGCAACTTCATGGAATTTAGACGAAAAAACACCATTCGAAGAATTCCGTACAGCAACAAACACACCAAACAATGAACATCTTGATGCGGTTCTTGAAAGATTGAGAAATGAATTCCCTGTCTTTAAAGAGTCTAAAGTTGTTGAACGTTGGGGTGGTACAGTTGCACCGACTGATGATGAAATTCCAATTATTTCAACAATCGAGCAATACCCAGGCCTCGTTATCAATACCGCAACAGGTTGGGGCATGACAGAAAGCCCAGCAGCAGGTCGATTAACAGCGGAATTGCTTATGGGTGAAAAACCGTTTATCGACCCTACGCCATACAAGCTTTCTCGTTTTAATTAATAAAATGACGCGGTTTTTACTGGGTTTCTGTTAAATTTTACAAGTAAACCATACGGCTACTCAAAATAATTCAAGTTGTCGCTAGTTGGTAAATAAAATCAGCAATGCGGCAGCTTGAAATATGAAGAGTAACACTTTGATAATGTTAAGGAGCTACATATATATGCGCTATAAAACTTTATTACTTTCTCTGCCTTTGATCTTAGGTGTAGCAAGTGCGAATGCAGCAGAAGATGTTAAACGCGTACCTGTAAAAGGATTTCCTATCTCTGAATCAGTAGAAATCAGCGCTAACAGCAACATCATTTTCCTAAGTGGAAAAGTGCCTTCAAAAATCACTAAAGATGCACCTGAAGGCGTTTTAGCGTCTTACGGTAATACCGAAGCACAAACAATCAACGTATTGAAACAAATTCAAGCAACCCTAGCAGATATGGGCTTGACGATGAATGACGTTGTTAAAATGCAAGTTTTCTTAGTCGGTGGCGACGAAACTAAAGGCGCAATGGACTTTGCTGGCTTTATGGCAGGTTACAACAAGTTCTATGAAGCTGAAAAAGTCACTAACCTACCGGCTCGCTCTACTTTCCAAGTCGCTAAACTGGCGAATCCAGCTTGGCGTGTAGAGATTGAAGTCACTGCTGTACGCACACCTAAAAAATAAGTTTTTAATGGGGGCCCAACTTGTTGAGCCTCCATTTTAGCTGTACAACTCAAAACGGTTCGCTTTATTAATTATTGATAGGATTTTTTATATTCAAGAATAAAGGTGCCGTTTTTTTTTCAATCTACGTTTATTCTTTATGCTTTTCGCGTCCTGCATTTAAAGCCTCAATGAAGGCTTCCAGCTCTCCCGATTATCGTTAACATACTCAAAATTAATTAACTTTACTGCACAAGTATTTCATTCGAAACTGATAGCCTTGCGCTTACTCGGTATACTGATAAAAGTTCATCAGTCAAATCATTATGTTTGATAGAATGCGCTTAATAAAAACTAAGTTAACAATAAGAAGAGAATAAAAGGAACGGTATGATTAAAGAGTCTCTCAGGGTCCACGGCAAAAGACAGTTTGAAATTAAACAAAAGGTCTTGTTTCCACGCAAATCTAAAGAGATCCGCTATCAGGTTGAAACCTTTTTCTTTCTGCCCTCTTCTTTGCAAATTAATCCTGACCTGTATACGGCATCGAGCTTTCAACGCAGTCTAAAAAACTATATCCGGCTACGCCCTCCAATCGTTAAAATATCCTCTTTATCCGCAGAAAATGGGCTATTAGATGAATTAAAGAAATGGATGGATAACCTAGATCCCCTGACACCACCATCATTAGACGAATATGAAAATCGCTTAAAACGCTATGCATTGACCTATAAAAGAACCATTCGTCTGAATATCAAAATGGTAAATCAAAATCAACAACGTCAATCTCCCGAATATATTACGGGTTTATTAACTGATATTGAAAACTGCCTCAATCACTATCGCGCACTTACGGCTCAAGCCAAACATATCGAAGAACTTATTCACTCTAATGCATTTTCTTATTGTGATGAATTCATGTCCTATTACACCATGAATTATCTACATACTTTATTAAGTGATAAACACATTCCTCTACGGGAAGAAATTAGACACTTTTGGTATCAAGAGCTACGTTACTTACAGAAACAGTATCCTGACAGTTTTCCTCATGATGAAACTGATGCGGAATTGGTTACCTACCGCCGGAGTTTATTAAAGAAATACATTAACCGTTATCTTTATTTAGAGATTCGACATAAACGTGGTGTACCATTATTACTGCATTCTATATATGGTATTGCAGCAGCTATTTCGATGATATTTGCCACCCTTATTGCCTTTCTCTGGCAAGGAAAATATGGTGCGCTAAGTGCAAACCTGTTTCTTGCTATGGTGGTTGGTTATATCTTTAAAGATCGTCTGAAAGAGATAGGAAGAGAGCAACTTTACCGTTTATTTCAAAGATGGATACCAGATCGTCAACTGCGTATTTATCGCGAAGGTGTCAAAGCGCCGGTCGGTGTCTGTAAAGAGTCATTTCGCTTTCTTAATGAAAATACACTTTCCCCAGATATTCGGGAAATGCGCCAAAAATCGCATTGGGTAAATCTCGTTAATGTTCAACGAGTAGAAGATATTTTGTATTACCGAAAAGATGTACTTTTACACAATCGCCCCACTGTATTTGAGCAAACACAATCATCAATTGTCGATATCACTCGCTTTAATATTTCTGATTTTTTGAAATATATCGACATTAGCTATGAAGAATTAACCGTGAACGATGATGAACCCGCCATCATAGGTGAGAAAGTTTACCATATTTATATTTGTCGACGCGTTACGATGAATAAAAAGACTTACAACGAGTTAGCCAGACTGGTCGTCAATGCAGATGGTGTTAAACGATTAGAAGTACTACAACCTTTACAGGTGCTCAATACCAGTGAAAATATTGAGATTCCACCTCAGTGATAAATTAGATTAGCATTTCATTGAATTTAAACTCTTTGAGTTTCAACGTCATTATTATCTCAACACTTCGTGCTATAGCAGAGCTGTCTTCAACACGGCGTAAGTAGCACGAAGTATGATAAGAATATTAATAATAAAGAGCAATATGTTGACCATCAATCTCTTTAATATCAACTGGCGTATCAAATATATCTTCAATAATTTCTGATTTCATTATCTCTGCCGGAGAGCCGTGATATGACAGTTTTCCGGCGCTCAATGCGACAATATAATCTGAATAAACCGAGGCAAAATTGATATCGTGGATCACCAATATAATGGTTTTTCCGAGTTCATCAGCAGCACGACGTAATAACTTCATCATAATAACCGCATGCTTCATATCAAGATTATTCAGAGGTTCATCAAGTAATACATACTCAGTATCTTGGCAAAGTACCATTGCCACATAAGCACGTTGACGCTGCCCACCGGATAATTCATCTAAATAGCGGTAACGCAAATCAGATAAATTCAAAAAAGAGAGTGACTCATCAATTTTTTGTTTATCTTCAAGATTTAAACGACCTTTGGTGTAAGGGTAACGCCCAAAACCAACAAGTTCTTCAACAGTTAATCGACTCGCGAATTGATTCTCTTGACGCAAAACAGATAAACAAGTTGCGAGTTTATCACTTGGTGTCGTTGAGACATCTAAGTCGTTGACTTTGACATAGCCCCCTTCATCAGCTGTTAATAAGCGGCCAATAATAGACAATAATGTCGATTTACCTGCGCCATTAGGTCCGATGATCGAGGTAATACCGCTATTTTTAATTGTTGTTGTGACGTTATCTAAGACTTTAGTATCCTGATAACTTTTCGATATCTGACTAATTTCAATCATACTAAAACCTTCTTAACACCATATAAATAAAGAATATTCCACCAACAAACTCAATGACAACAGATAAGGTTCCTGCCATATTAAGTCCGTATTCAAGCACCAATTGCCCACCGACTAGTGCAATAATGCCTAATAGGAAAGAAACTGGCAGCAAGTAACGGTGTTGGCTGCTACCACTGATAAAGTATGCAAGATTCGCCACCATCAAGCCTAAAAATGTCAATGGCCCAACTAAGGCTGTGGAAATCGCCACTAAAATAGAGATCAATAATAAAATTACCGTAACTTGTTGTCGGTAATTAATCCCTAAATTAACGGCATTTGCCTGCCCAAGACCAATAACATCAAAGCAATAGCGCATCCGCCATAATAAAAGCCCCACCACGACGGTGATTAGCAGTGTAAACAAAATTAGCTCAGGAGTGCCTTTGGTAAAGGTGGCAAACATACGGCCTTGTAAAATGGAGAACTCATTTGGGTCCATTAAGCGCTGTAAAAGTGTGGCAACACTGCGAAATAAGGTACCCAAAATGATACCAACCATTAGCACTAGGTTGATGTTCATTTTTACCGAAACAAATAACCAGCGGTAGAGTAATACAGAGAACAAAACCAGTAATGTCGATTCCAGTAGGAACTTACCGATATTCAACATCCATGACGCTGGAAAGCTATCGGTATAAAAAATAAAAATGGTCTGCAATAAGATAAATAATGCCTCGAGCCCCATAATTGACGGGGTGAGTATCTTATTATTCGCAATCGTTTGAAAAAGGACAGTGGACACGCCAGAAGCAAAAGCGACCACAATCATCGTCAGCACAATATAACCGCGATGCGGTAGGATATAAGCTAAGTTATTACCAAGATTGATCGTCATATAAAATATGATGGCAACTATTGATAGTGCCAACAAAATCCATATTCGCTGTAACGGAGTCACGCCTTTTTTAACTAACGCTATTGATGAATTAACTTTTTGCATAACGTTGCTGCTTCAACAGTAAATATAAGAAAATAACGGCGCCTACAGCACCTAAAATCACACTGGCAGGAATTTCAAATGGGTAACGGATCAAGCGTCCAATGATATCGCAGAGCAAGACTAACCCGCCTCCAGCCAGACAAATCCATGGGATAGTTTTGCGAATATTATCACCCATGATAAGACTAACGAGGTTGGGTATGATTAACCCAAGGAAAGGTAAAGCCCCAACGACAACCACCACTACACCACTAATTAGCGCAATGATAGATAAGCCGATTGTCATAACTTTGCGATAATTTAGCCCAACATTAATCGAAAATTCACGTCCCATACCTGCAACCGTAAAGCTATCGGCAATCCAACATGCTACTAAGGTCAAGATGCCAACTAACCATAATAATTCATATCTCCCCTGTAGAATGCTGGAAAAATCACCGCTCATCCAAGCACCTAAAGATTGTAATAAATCAAAATAGTAAGCCGTAAATATGGTTAATGCGCTAATCACCGCACCTAACATGATCCCTACAAGAGGCACAATTAAAGCGGATTTTAAGATAACGCGACGCAATAGAATCATAAACAGCATCGTACCAAGTAGAGCAAATCCACTGGCAACAACCATTTTAGTCATGATCCCTGCGGCTGGAAATAACACCATAACCACCAGCAAACCTAAACTGGCTGATTGAGTGGTACCGGCAAGAGAAGGTTCAACAAAGCGATTTTGGGTGAGAAGTTGCATGATAAGCCCAGCAACACTCATGGCGCTACCAGCTAAAATCAAGGATACAGTTCTAGGAATTCGGCTAATAAAAAAGATGTCTTGCATCTCAGGATCGGTAAAAAGCGAAACGGGTGATACATCACCCGCCCCAATAAATAAGCTTAATACCGCCAATACTAATAACGCGATAATTCCACATAAAAAATAAAGCGATTTCATGGGTTAATTTGACTTGTTCTTCTCTAATGCGTTATTCACATCATCCATTAATTTGGAATAAGTTTGGATACCACCAGCAATATAAACCGCAGATGAATCAAGGTAAGCTATTTGACCTTTATTCCATGCTGCTGTTTTTCTCACTAATGCATTATCAAGAACTTCAGCCGCAGGCTGTGCATCAGAACGCGCAATTGCACTATCACGGTCAATAACAAACAACCAATCAGGGTTTAATTTAACCAGAAGCTCTGCATTCACGATGTTACCGTGTCTACCGGTATCTTCTTCAAAAACATAGGCTGGCTCGAAACCAAGCTCATCAAAAATAAAGCCAAAACGTGAACCTGGACCATAAGCCGAGATTTTGCCGCCACTGATCAAAATCACCATGGCTTTGCCTTGAGTTGGGGCTTTAGTTTTGATATCTGCAATTTTGCCTTTGAAGTCTGTGATCAATTTATCGGCTTCTTTTTCTTTACCGAAAATCAGACCAAGTTCAGTTGTGCGTTCCGTTAGGCTATCAATAAAACGTTTATTATCAATATCCATCGAAATAGTTGGTGCAACACCACTAAGTTTATCATATGAATCACGAGCACGGCTTCCACCTAAAATTAAATCCGGTTTTGCATTACTCAGGGTTTCATAAGCAGGTTCAAAAAGTGTGCCGCCGTTAATATAGTCGGCGCTATTATATTTAGCTAAAAACTCAGGAAAACGAACGTTAGTTTGAGGAACACCGGCAACTGGGGCACCAAGTGCATCCATGATATCCAGCGTTTCCATATTCATGACGATAACTTTTTGAGGATGGCGAGGAATTTCTGTTTTACCTTGAGCGTGCTCAACAGTGATAACTTGTTTCTCAGCAGCTTGGGAAGTCTCTGTTGTTTCTTTTGAATTATCACAACCGGCTAAAACTAAAACCGATAATAAGGCTATTCCTGAAACTAATGATTTTGCAAACATCTAATTTCCTCCATCTTTATTTAAAAGTACTGACAATAAAAAGACTCGTAACTTGAAGATGGCCGTATCTTACACGTCATTAAGCACAAATGATATTAGTTTGCATTTGCATTTAATGAATAAATGTAAGAAACCACGAATGGGTCAATTAAAACATGGAATAACGTTTTTTATTCGTGTGATTAATTCGATATAAAACAAATGAAAGGGGGTATAGCGAAGCCTTTGATTACCATAAAAATAAATAGGTTGAGTTTTCTACCATGCCGGACTATTTATTATTTTTCGTCACTGTGTAAGAAAAATGGCTGTATCTCAACCTATTTATCATCAAATATTCCCTAAATTTCCATCATTGGATATTTGGGAACTAATATCTTCTAGAAACCAATCAATAGGCGTCTTCATTAAAAAAGAGAGCTTAAATAAGTGGAATAGATCAATTTTGATCTTTCCCCTCTCATAACGCGATATTTGCTGTTGGCTTACACCGAGCAATTGCGCTAATTGAAAGCCGGTATAACCCAGCTCACGCCTCTTCTCTAAGATCCTTTGACCTACCATATAATGGATTTTTTCACTGCCGTTTTCTGAGTACATGTCTTCACCATTGATTAAGGCATCGTTAAAATTAAAGAAGCAGATCCACTAAACGGACCAGGAGCAACTCGACCATTAACATCTAATCTTGCTTTAAGCTGAACAGAATTCGTTCCATTTTTGGGGATTGATAACTTTATTCCGCTTTCGCCCGGAATATCGCTACTTCCTAACAACAACCTTGCGTTCAAACTATCATCACTACGTAATTTAACTCGACCGTTATTCATACCAGAAGCAATCAGCAATACATCCATCGCTAAATTACAAGTCACACTGACCGTCACATCTTTCGTTGCATTGGGTAAACTCGCCTCATCAACTGGACCAAAATCAATCACAAGGCTCGTATTTTCGATTTTGCAAGCACCAACCGGTGGTGGCGCTATTCCGCACAATGAGCCGGGAAGCATTCTGCCTACCTCAGTAAAAGAACTTCCATCTGTTGGTTGAAAAAATAACCCTACACATTCTTGGTTTTGATTCAAAGCCACGCCATTGTGTATCGTTGTTTTACTCAAAGGTAGGGGATTCTTCGCTAAGAATTTGGCCCTAACTTCTTTCATAGTTTTGAGTCCTGTAACATTGACACCGACACCACTGAGCCCTTGGCCCGGCGTGCCCGCTATAGTATGTTTATGATTTATCGTGACATAACATGGGTTATAGGTGCACTGATTTAATACGTCATCTGGATAATCATCCCAGCGCTCAATCGTAAACCAATATGTCGCATTGGATGGAGTCCCATCAGAAGCCGTAATATAAGAGAAAATCGATGCAGAGGCACCAAACGATGTCATCATTGCCCCGACGAATAAATATAAAAACCATTTCATATAATTTATAGCCTTTTGGTTATTCGTAATCTAATTTAAACGTAGCCACGGCATTAAATGGGCCTCGTTTAATATTCATATTACTGATTGCATCAGGTTCACCTTTGATGAACGCTTTAAAATTCAGTAAGGTGGAGCCGTCTTGTAATGCGATTTTTGTGCCTTCCTGCTCAATCGGCAAATGTGTTCCATCCTCATATTCAATACCAATAGCAAAACCTGAAGCCGTACTGGTATTTGCAATGGCAAGATGACCCGGTAAGGCCATATTAGGAGTCCCCGAGAAAGTTACTTTTAACGATTTACCAATGCTGGTATCGCACTCAGAAAGCTTAATACCAAAATCCTGACTAACCGTACGACCATAGGCATACAAGTTTTTATCTGGTGTCGGCCCAAAAGTTAACGTAACTTTTTCATCACCCGGTTTAATCGTACAAGGCTCTTCAACTAAGGTGCCGTGTAAATATAAATTATTCGGGATCGCCAGCGCGCAACTTCCATAGGGCAAAAATATTACCGCAATAGCTAATTTAGTAAGTTTGTTCATTACTGGTACTCCGCTAATAGGGTTGCCGTCACTGAAAAGGCCCCTTCTGGCAAAGTCGTACCCAGCTTTTTGACTGGCACTGCCTTCAATACAGGGGGATTGGCGTAAGTGATTTTAATTGGTTTATCAATATCAAACGCTTTTCCATCTTGAGTAATTCGGATACCCAAATTCGTGATGTTGGTTTGCAATGTTGCATCATCAATAGTGCTTTTAGGGCCCTTTAACGAGAGCATTAGCTCCCACCCCTTATTGTTCGGCTCACAATGCAAATCATAACCAATTTCTTGGGTGTAATTGATGCCATCAACCTTATGCAGCCCAACGTTATTACCAAAAGAAATATCAATTACGTTATCATTTTCAATGGTACAAGGCGGTGGAACCAATAACGTCCCTTGTAACTTTAAGTTGTTTGCCAATGACATACTGATGGGTATCAGTAATAAGCCAATTAACAGTGGGAATCTTTTAATTATTTTATTCATTTTTATTCTCCTTACTGATAATCGAGCATAATGGTTGCGACGGCTTCAAAAGGACCGCCCTGTAGGGTTTTCGTCAAATCTCTCACAGGCACAACATAAAATTGAGGGGCATTTGGATACGTAAATTTAACTTTCTCATTGAGATTAAGTTTTTGATTATTATATCGAAGTGCAATTCCTAATCCTTCGATATTGGTCTCTAAAGATTTAGTATCAAATAACGCCCCATTCCCCTTCACTGACATAGTCATGGCTTGCGTCGGCATTTTTTCACAAGAAATTCCATAGTTAACTTTTTGCTCATAAGCTGAACCGTCAATACGGGTACTCATCACTTCGCCAAAATTAACCACAATTAGATTGTCGTTATTCACCTTGCAAGGTGGTGGTGCAAGAACAACTCCTTTAATTTCAACATAGACAATCCCCGGCGTTGCACGTGTCCCCGATTGCGGCAAAATACGAGACTCCGGTAATCCTGCATAAGATGCTGACGTGAATAAAATCCCAGCAAGGCATGAGGCTAATAAATGTCGTCGCTTATTTAAATCAGTCATAGTCCACCTTAAAGTCCATTACTGCGCTGAAACTTCCTTCTGTCAGTTTTTCGGGGGTTCGAACAGGCGTCACAAAATAAGTCAGTGATCCATTTGGCGAATCAAGTAACTGAGGGCGACCTCGGCTTCCTAATCGAATATCTTCTCTTTGTTCATCCGTGATTTCTAAAGCCACTCCTGATACACCGTTAACAGTCAGCATTTCAGGAAAATGCTTATCACCAACCGCAACAAAAGAAACCGTCACTATCGGTTGCATCGCATCCCAAGTAGGCGAATCAGTTCTAAAATCAGTCACCTTACTTTGCGTTCTAATACAGTTCAAAAATTCCAATCTAAAGGGGATAGATTTCGCTCTATCACCCGGTTTACGTAATAAATATGACGGTATTTCGCCTAACGAAACAACCTGACGCGCTGAAGTGGCTACATTCATGCCGCAAGGTGCTTCCGTCATTTCACCGTAAACCGTTAATTGTCCATGTAAGGCATCGACCTCCCAGCTACTGATACCAGATGCCAACACTGGGGCGAGACTGAATATAATGGCGCTGAACAGGAGAGTCCTTTTCATGCTTTTTCTCCGTTAGTTATCTGTCGCGGATGCAACAGTACAGTTGGAACCATTGCAGCTAAACGTCAACTTAGGCCTTCCACCGTAATCATTGATATAAGTCAGAACAGGCGCTGAGCCTAAAGCACTTGCACTTCCTTTAAGGGTACTGCTACTTTTCGGTGCTATCATAAGCGGTTCAAATTGCCCCACGGTATTACCACCAACTTTGGAACTTGCATCAACAATAGTGATGTAATAGCCCGTTGGGTTATTGATTTCATAAGCATCACTTTTACGAGTTAACGTCACTTTTTCCTGCCATGGATTTGTAAGCTCTGTTCGAGTCGCATACAGCGCTTTTGGACGATAAAACAATTTAATTCGTGTCTGTAACGCAATTTGAAGAACATTCGGCTCAGTACTGCGCGGTGGAATTTCCCGTAGGTTAAAGAAAAAAACGCTTTCTCTATCCTGTGGTAATTTACTCACATCAGGTAGTGATTGGATTTTTACTTGGCTTTTTTCACCCGCTTCAACACGTTGAACGGGAGGTAAAACAGTGAGAGGACTCTCAATTTTTTCGCCATTAATATCCTCAAGCCAACCTTGAGCCAGATAAGGTAATTCTTGGTTCTCATTCTTAATGTTCAAACTGATCGTTTTTTCTGCGCCATTAAAGATGACGCGAGTTCTATCAAGAGCAATTGCCGCAATGGCTTGACCGCATAACACGGTTGATAACGCGATTGTTGTCGTAAAAAACGCAATTTTTTTAATATTCATAGATACCAACTCGTTAAAAATCTAATAATTCGGATAACTCAGCATTATCTGTGCTGTGATTAATATCTGGCGGTTTCAATAACCAGCGCTGTTTAGGAGATACCCCTTGCTTGATAGGAACCGGCTGACTCACAGAGGTATTTGTCACACTTGGATTTCCTGAACATGGCAATAACAATGAATTGAATTCAACATTTTCAATATTTTCAGGCACTTGTATTTGGCACTGCGAAATACCATCCCAATGAACATCTAATATTTCATTTGGCTGAATTCCAGATAAGTACACTGAGCCGTTATCATTAACGATCCCGAGTTCTCTATCTTTTTTATTCCTAACCGTTGCACCAAATGGAGGATGGCTGCCATCAACAAGCGCGAGTCTCACCATAGTTTTTAGTCCCGCTAAAACATCAAATTCGCGATAGGCAATTGCACCTTCAGTCAGTGTCACTTGATGAATTGAACGCACGGTTTCAACGTTATCAGGAAGCTGGTTGATATCTATTGCAGCGCTTGTACGGTAGTAATCATTCACATCAGCAACGACAGCTTTACCAAAGATGTTGGTATTAGTATTTGCACCAAAGCCTTTAATCGGCACACCTCTTACACCGTCAGTATCAACCATGATCCGACTAGCGCCCGGGGTGTTAATTCTATGCAATGCAGCACCATAACCTGTCGCTGTCATACCACCTTGCAGTGATAATGCAGCAGAGGTGGTTTCACCATTTATATAACTAGTGCTTGCTGTCACCGTAGCAGCATCAGCATAATGAGTGTAATAACCATCGACCGTCCCTTTCCCTCGAGAACTCAGCCCTGTACCCACCCGATAATTGCTTCGATCATCAATACGGTCGTAATAGTTAACTGAATGCGAGTTACCATCTCTCGTCACCATATTGTTATAGCTAACTGTCGCCATATCAGCCCATGGCATCGAAATATTCATATATATGCCATCGTCATTTCGACTATCTTCAAATTTATTTCGAAACGCAGTTAAACTTAAGCTGATGTTTTTGAAGCGACCAATATCAAAATATCTCGCAATAGAGACGTTATAACGTTTGGTATTTGGCCGACTCCAATAAGTTTCGTGGCTATAATTCAAATAGGTTGTTAAATCGATTTCAGAGAAATATTTATTAAATGTGATGGTGTACAGCTCTTTACTATTTTCTAGCGCAGTTGCTCTAAAACGACGGTCAAGATATTGACTCATTGTCATATAGTTACGCTCAGAGAATCGGTAACCTGCGAAGGTTATTTGGCTGTCATAATCTTCAAAACGTTTGGAATAACTTAAACGGTATGAACCGCCTGTATAAATTTTGTCATCGACACGTAATTTGGCCCGAGATTCTGTGACATCAAAGGAAATCGCACCAAATGCGAGAAGATCTCGTCCAATACCCATTGATACTGCGTTATAATCACCCGCACCTAGCAGACCACCAAAGAGTGACCAACCGTTAGATATCCCCCAAGAGAATTCACCAAGTCCGAATCCTTGTCCCTCAGTTTTATGATCCATGTTACTTGGGCGACCGCCTGCAAATTTAAACAGCAAACTTCCAGGACGAGTTAAATAAGGAATTGATGCGGTATTCATTTGAAATTCTTGTACAGAACCATCTTGCTCTTCGACTCTGACATCGAGCTTACCATTCACTGCATCACTTAAATCTTGAATACGGAAAGGTCCCGGCGCAACTTGAGTCTCATAGAGTACTCGACCTTGTTGAGTAATTGTGACCTTCGCATTTGTTTTCGCAACACCCGTAACTTCAGGCGCATAGCCACGAAGATTTGGAGGAAGCATGCGGTCATCAGAGACTAAACTCGCCCCTAAATAACGAAATGAATCAAAAATACCTGAACGCAAATATTGTTCACCCATGGTGAGCTGGGCATTCAGCGATTTAATTGCACGATAGGCGTAATATTGGCTCCAATCCCAATTACGTTGGGTCGATTTGCCATTAGTATGACTATAGTTTGATTGCCAATTTGCACGGGCACGCCATGCACCTAAGTTGAAACCGGTGACGCCGTTACCTGATACTTGTTGCGAATTTGGCGCCTCTGTTGGGTTAAATACGTTAGCATTAACGTTATAGTCAAAGAATAATCCTGCAACGCCATCTTCCCAACGCGATGGGGGATCCCAGTTCGCCGCGGTATATTCTAAATAAGCTTGTGGTACCGTAATTGCAATTGTTTCTTTTGCAAGTGAACCACTCACCGTCATACCGGGGATCGATTCAACGTTTAAACATTGGCCATCATTGGTGTAATTGACCTTTCTTTGCCATTCACTACGTAGTGCAATATGTTCAATAAGCTCTGGAGTCAAGCAAGGTACAGTAACGGTGTCATCACCATTAACAGCCATATATTCGATATCATAAATAGTCGAAAGCACGTTACCATTTAAGCTGATATAGAATGGATAAGTGCGCGGCATGATATAACCCGCACGCGAGAATTCACTTAAAGATATATTTTGACGATCTTGAAGATCCAAAATATCGGTATTAAACTCAACACCTTGATTCGCAATAGCCAAATTAACGTGAGAAATTGCAAATAAAACCATCATTGCAACAGGCGTTAAAAATTTATTTACTGAGTTAGGAGATACTTTATTTTTACTTTTAGATAACAGAGCCATAATAATCCCTTAGTGTTAACTCAGTAGTAATCCAATTTAAAGCGAACAGTGGCTTGATAATTACCTGGCTTTAAATGTTTTCTGTTTGAAACTACGCGAACACCATAATTTAAGATCATATCGCCAGTCGTTATTGGCCTAGATGCCATAGGCTGTCCCGGTATTGCTGCATTTCCATCAGAGTCAGTGATTTTCATTGCTAACCCATTAGCATGTCCGAATACATTGAATTGCTCTCTATCAGCAGGGCCATCAAACGTAATACTAAAGGCTTGCCAATTGGGTTTTCCAGGCGTTACTGGCGTTAGAACACAGTTTATTAGGCGTATAGAAAAGTGACTTTCAGGGCTTTCCCTATCATGTATTATCTGACTAACAGGTACTGTTGTTAGGCTAACTGATTGGTCACGGCTACCTGCATCAATCGCACAAGGTGTTTCAATGATAGAGCCACCTAAAGTGACATACCCTTGCGGCTGCTGTGCTCGAGACATTTGACCTTGTGCACAAACAACTGAGGCAAACATCATTCCTGAAAGCACAATGACAATCCTGCCAAAGTGATTCATAGCTACTCCGTTTCAACATAATGACTGATTGATACTCATTGAGGTTTAAGCCCATACATCCTTGTACGGGCCATACCAACTATTGGTAGTTCAAAGCAAATGTTGCGATAGCTTCAAATTTACCAGGGACTGCTGCATTTGCCGCGTCACCTTGCAGGTAAGCTGAGAAACGTAACAGGTTGCCACCAGCTGTTAATGTTTGCTCTGCAGATTTATCACCAAGTTTGATTTGCGTACCACCAGCATCAGTAATAACGATAGCTGCGTTTTTCGCAGTACCATTGATTGCTAGTGCACCAGTAGAAAATGAGCTTGGAGCACCTGTAAAGGTTGCTTGAACTGTTTTCAGCGTAGAAATATCACAGCCTTCCAGTTCGATATTGAAGTTACGAGGAGTACTGCGACCACCACCATTAAGTTCCGCAGTAGCGATTGCACCAATTTCAACAGTTTGTTTCTCAGATGTTGGTGGAATAGAACATGGCGCATCGATGATTGAACCGTTAAAAGTTACTACACCGCCACCTTGGTTTGCAGCAGCAGATCCTGCAGCAACAGCCAGACCAAAACCTAATACTAAAGCGAGTTTATTCAGTTTCATTTTATACATTTCCATTAAATAAAAAGACGACACAAATTAAAATAACAAGTTATTATTAATTTGATTATTTTAATTTCTTCTTAAACTATAAATTGGTTAATTGACTCATTAGAATTGAAGAAAATAATTAATCGAATTATTAGAATCCATCTATAAGTCGATAAATTAAATACTCCTTCAATGCGTTGCCATTATTATATTTCAGTATGTTTATGTCAAATTATGCAAATTCCACAACTTTAAAATTGTAAGTTAGTGATATTTATAAACTAACCAATTATTACTCAATAATATTTACTCCGTGTTGGGATAATTTAAAGATTAGTGCAATATAAAATGATAAATAATTAGCAAAAGAAAATAAAATATACAAAATAATTATTAATAAAGTTTTTTATACTCATAAAACGCGTTTGTTTTAGTGAAAAAAATGCACTTTATGAATATTAAAATGGAAGGTAAGTATAATTATCTATATGAGATTTAATTCTAAAACAATATTAATGGGATATATCTTAAAAAATAAAATAAATCATTTCACGATATTTCACCATTAATAAACTGTTACACGTATAATTTGTATGTATTTAAGATTAAGTTTCAAATGATAATTAACCACAGAAATCATTATGCTTTAAAATAAAATTTATGAGTTCATTCAACATGATACATTAACAATAAGATGATTTAATTTAAAATAAAACCTGAGCTAAAATTTAATAAAATTAATTTAAATAAAAATCAATACAAATAAATCATTAAAAACAAAGTAACTACAAAAAATTTAAGCGGTTTTAAAAAAAACGAAAAATAATGATTAACCATTTTAAATGTCATTTCATCTTGTATCAAAATGTAAAAAATCGTAATTATCTGTTCAGCATTTTAAATAAATAGAAAATAAAATATTTAAAAAAATCATCAACTATAAAATTATCAAGAATATTCTTAACTAGATAATTAAAGTAAAAGGATTTTCCAATCCCATTACCATAAGTGTATTGAAACTCAATTAGATTAATAGATAAACGACTCCAACATAAATGCAATCACCTTAACCTTTAAATTGCTCTAACATTAAAAAAATCAAACCACTGCTAATAGTTTAATGAGATTAAATATTTATATAGTACCATTTAATTTTATTGACTTAAGTCAAGCAAAATATCTTTCCAGTATGAACGTTTAATTTACATCAAATAACATTAACATCAGGATATACAAAACATATAGATTTTAATCATGATATCGATGATCAAATACTTTATCACCTCACGAATAAAAAATGCCCCATAATCAATATAATTATGGGGCACTTATCAATACAAACTAAAAAATTACATCGTGATTTGCCATAAATTATAAAAAGCAACACGACCAGCTAATTCCGCCAATAACACAGCGCCGGCACAGGTTGCCAAAGTCGCTTTTGGTGCTCTTTCTTTGAATACCATCGCCGCAAAAGCAAACAAAGCGAGTGCTAGAACCACAAGCTGAAATCCCCAAAAACTGGATTGTTCAGCACTCAACAATGGCCCTGTTTCGCCTAAGAAGGCTTGATAACCTGCTCGACTCACGAATATCGCTAGCGCTCCAACGGTAAACGCAAGAGTCCCTAATTGGCGAGCCCCAATGAATACAGCTAACGCACCACCACCAACAAGAAAAGTCATCCACATTTGCAACGTTGTAAAACTTGTGAACCAATTTGCGACTGTAGGTATGTTATACACTTGAGGAATCGACCAAGTGAATGCCAGACCAAAAATAACCGCACCGAGATTACTAAGCTCACGTAACAACTTATTTTTAACTAATAGCGTAAACAGCAATGTGGCGACCCCAAAAGCAACAAATACACCACTTAAGAAGGCTTCATTACTCATTGGTGAACGGCCAACACCCAATAGCATGTTAAAGAATCGCAAAGGTTGCCCTACATGCAATCCACCAATCACTAAACCAATAATCACCACGATAAATGCTAAAATATTAGCATTACATAATTGCTTATCATCGATGTTACCCATTTTTTTACTTAGATAAGATAGTAAGTACAAACCCGCTGCGGACTGACCTAATACCGTAAAAAAAACAAGAGGGAGCTCGTGCATCTTATACCTCCGCAGGGTTTTGTAATTTGCCACTCTTATCGCCATAAGGTTTGGCATCTTTATGTGGTTTAATCACAATATTAGGCTGTGTCAAACTTGAGTCTGGCATCGGTGCAACACTACTAATATTGCCATGGCGCTCACGTAGTACGGTAATATCATCGAAATCTAAGGCACGTTGTGGACAAGACTCAACACAAACAGGCTTCATTCCCTTTGCCACTCGCTCATAGCAACCATCGCATTTGCTCATCAGTTTTTTCTTTTCATCATACTGAGGCGCCCCATATGGACAGCGTAATTCACAATAGCGACAACCTACGCAGATAGATTGATCGACGACAACCAGCCCATCTTCTTCACGCTTATGCATCGCGCCGGTTGGGCAACCTTCAACACAGGTTGGGCTAGAGCAATGATTACATGAAATAGAAAGATAATAGTTGTAGATATTTTGCTGCCAAATTCCATCTTGTTGCTGCCAACTACCACCACCAAATTCATAAACACGCCGAAATTTCGGACCTAATTCAAGATCTTTTTCGTCCTTACAACTCACCTGACATGTTTTACAACCCGTGCATTTAGTTGAGTCGAAATAAAAACCATATTGTTTCATGAGTCACTCCTTATGCACGTTTCACGTCAACAAGATTGGTATGTTGAGGGTTGCCTTTCACTAATGTAGAAGGCTGTTGAGTGGTTAATGTATTAATACATCCCCCCACATCAATTCCTTCATCATTTGTCTCACGCCAAGCACCTTGCGGTACGGCAATCACACCAGGCAATACACGAGCAGTAACTCTTGCTTTAATATGGATACGGCCTCGGTCATTAAAAATTTCGGTCATGTCACCATCTTGAATATCTCTAGCTTGAGCATCTATTGGGTTAATCCAGTACTGATGCGGAATAGCTTCACGTAACATGGCAACGTTATAATAAGAAGAGTGAACATGTCCTTTATCGTGATATCCCGTCATTTGGAGCGGATATTTCTGTTTAGCCTCTTTATTTTCAACGCCTTCAGTATTGGCGCAATATTCTGGAACCGCAGGAATACGCTGATCTGTCGGATACTCCCACTCCTTTGCTATCTTCGCCAATCTTTCAGAATAAATTTCAATCTTACCGGATGGTGTCGATAATGGCTGAGTCTCTGGGGAATCACGGAATGATTTCAAGGCGATGTAATCACTACTATTTGCCAATTTACGATCGACAATTCCCATATTATTGGTTTCTTCAAACGTCGGTAAATGAGGATTTTTTTCACGCATTTGGTTATAGCAGTATTCAATCCACTGCTCATGGGTACGACCTTCGGTGAATTGCGCTTTGATACCTAGTTTTTCGGCAATGTCAGCAAGGACATCATACGACTGACGACATTCCCATAATGGTGTAATGGCATTTTGCAATCGAATAGCATAATGGTATGCACCACTTGCATAAGAATTATTGATTAAGTCATTAGATTCGACACTCGTGACATCAGGCAAAATCAAATCCGCATATTTTGTCGATGGTGTCATATGGTTATCCCAAATAAGAATAAACTCACATAAAGATTCATCAGTTAAAATATCGTGCGTTTTATTCAAATCAGAATGTTGATTTCCGGTGACATTACTTGCGTAGTGCCATAGAAATTTCACATTCGTTTCAAGTTTATCTTTACCAATAACGGTTGAGTTCGTCGCCGTCATCTCAGTGCCACGCCAAATAGCATCCGTCCACATAAAACACGGAATTTTTGTTTTCACCGGATTTGGGATTGCAAACCCAGGAACCGAATAGGCAACGTTTCCCCCCATCCTCCAGCATTTGTGCCTGCACGACCAATATGGCCTGTTACAATTGGCAGCATCATCACTGCTCTTGCAGCTTGTTCACCTGAAGCCGTTCTTTGTAAACCCCAACCTTGTGAGATCCAAGCCGCTTTGGCATTACCTAGCTCACGGGCTAATTGAATAATACGTGTCGGTGAAATACCGGTAATTTGGCTTGCCCACTCGGGCGTTTTTTCAATGCCATCTTCGCCATTACCTAAAATATAATCTTTATATGCACTGTTCTCAGGTGCAGACTCAGGTAAAGTTTGATTATCCCAACCCACACAATATTGAGCGAGAAATGCCTCATCAGTGAGTTGTTCTTTAATTAAAGTATGAATAATTGCGGCAACCAGTGCACCATCAGTTCCCGGATAAATAGGTATCCATTCTGCACCTAAGGTTGTGACACTATCTGTTCGACGTGGATCAATAATAATAACTCTGGCTTTACTTTTTTCTAGCGCTTGCAAAGTTTCATAAAATTGCCCTCCGCCAGACATGCGAGTTTCGGCAATATTATGGCCAAACATAACCACTAAATCGCTGTTTGCTATTTCAGATAACAAGGAATCATCGAGTTTTCCATAAACATAAGGGATCACACCATTAATCTGTGCGGTTGAATAAGTGCCATGTTGATCAAGAAACCCACCCAATTGACTTAATAGCCGCTTGCAAGCATTTCGCCCCTGCAAATTTGCACCAGTCGATCCTGAGCCATATTGATAATAAATCGCTTCATTACCGTATTTATCAATAGTTGTCCTCAGTTTTTCTGCAACAATTGAGGTAGCTTCATCCCAACTGATACGTTTGAACTGGCCATCGCCTCGTTGACCTGTACGTAATAAAGGATATTTTATTCTATCGGGGTTATAAGTATTCCAACGAACAGAACGTCCACGTAAACAAGGACGTATTTGGTGTAATCCAAACTGAGAATCGTCATACATAGTTTCATTTGAAATACGAGTAATCACATCATTTTTCACATGAACCTTTAAAGGACAACGACTTCCGCAGTTCACTAAGCAGGCGCTGTATTTGATCGTTTCATTTATTTCATCAGGTTGAATCTTTGGCTCTGAAGCTGCTTGAGCCGTAAATGGAAGTGTAATCGAACTCGCAATAGCCGCTGTGGTTGCCACTGACGCCGAGGTTTGTATAAACTGCCGCCGGCTAAACTGTTGTTTTTTGATGTTGTTTATCATTACATTGCTCACCTTTTAATTATTATAAAAATCATGTTATTAATTTTTTATAGTCATTAGATAGTAGGCAAGCATTTGTTATCGTTATTTGATATGTATCAACTCATTCCTTATTAGAAATATTTAAAGGTAACTAACTGTAAAATAAACATATTATTTACATTGAATTATTATTAAATGATAATTAATCAATGTTTTATTTATAAACCAATTCATATGATATAAATAGAAAAAATATTTACCATTCAAAAAGCAAACTAAAATAATGTCTAATTAATATAATTAACCATATAATAGTGTGTAAGCTATTACCCATATATCAAAAGTGTAAATTTCTTATATTTTTCAAAAGGATAGTACTGTTTTTGCCATTTAAGAAATATAGGCTATAAAATTTTTGCTTACTTAGAAGGACTTGTAAATATAAATCACAAGCCTATTCATTAAACGACATCACCGCTTAACAACAATATAGAGATGTCGTTTTAATGTGGGCAGATAAACCATAGATTGATTTCAACTTCTCATCAGCAACCAATCATATTTAGATATTCAATACAGATTATTTTTTCTCAAATACTCTTATATATTACGTCTTATTTTCCTTTAAATTAAAATAAAGATGAATTTGTCATCGCATATTTATTGATATAAATTACCAAATCATCATTTTCAACTTGTTTTGTATAGAAGTAACTCCAAATAAGAGTGCAAATTATGCAATTGATTTATAATGATTTATACTTAGCAAAGATCATTCACCCTCGAAAAAAACACCACACAAGAGTAAAACACATCGTTTTAGTACTGGATTTTGTTACAACTTGAATGAAAATATTACAATTTATTAATTAAAGTTAAAAAAATTGTTTTTTGATGCGAATCAAGTTTTAAAAACTACAGCCATACATCTATTATTGAGTGGTCTAAATTTTTAGATAATTCTCAATTTTAGTTATCAACATGATTTCATTGAATTAATCATCATGTGTAAACATTGTAAAAATAGTGAATACTCTCTAAATCAGTAATTCTCGCTATTTGATTTTAAATTTTCACTCTTTATAATTGTCGGCAGTTGAGCAGGTAAACTCAGAAACAAAAAATATTATTAAATTTATATATAAAATTTTTAGTTATATAAATCTTACTATTTATAGGAATATAAAAATGATTGGGGATAACACCCAGAATAATCTATTTTCTTTTTATTGCGGATTAGTAATAAAAAAGCTAAGAAAAGAGAGAGGTATTTCAGGGTTTAAATTAGCCAAACAACTGAATATTTCACAGCAGCAAATGTCACGTTATGAAAGAGGTGTTAATAGGTTAAGTATAGATACATTATTTAGTATATTAACAATTCTTGATGTGTCTTTTGAAAAATTATTAAGATTATTGATGACTGAAATCAGAAGTAGTAATTCAAATGACGCATTAGTTTTGAAAGAAAAAATATCTTTATTAGATTCAATTTACTTTTATTAAAACCAACCATTAATAAAATAAAACCAACCGATTAAATAAATTAATTTAATTGGCATATTTGCATCGCTATAAATATAGCAACCAAAATTAACTCAATGAGGAATGTATGAAAAAGATTATTTTAGCAACTTTAGTTTCAGGTGTAATGAGTGCATCAGCTTTAGCAGTAGACGCGGGTAGTGGTACAGTGACATTCTCTGGTTCAATTATTGAAGCACCATGTTCTATCGCACCAGGTGAAGAAAATCAAGAAGTTGAATTAGGCCAAGTATCTAATACAACTTTAGATAATGGTGGCGAATCATCAGCTCAACCTTTCCAAATTAAATTAGAAGGTTGTAATTTAAAAGGTGATAACCAAGTCTCTGTAACTTTTAAAGGAACTGAAGCTGGAACAAGTACTGGTTTTCTACAAATCACCGGTGATGCCGCCGGCGCAGCTGTAAAAATCATGAATGCATCTGGTTCTCAAATTAAAGTTAACTCTGCGGCTAAACAAAATTATGTTGAAGGAAATAATACATTAAAATTCCAAGCATCATTAATTGGTCTTGAATTGCTTGATGCTAACGACAAAACTATTCCTGTAACTCCAGGTAAATTCCAAGCAGTAACTAACTTTACATTAGCTTATAACTAATAAATATTAATAATATGCTATTGCACTGCAAGTTAATAATACTTGCAGTGCATATTATGATGGCCACAATATGAAAATAAATAAAAAAGGAATTAACTTTCTTTTATTACTTTTTTTATTAGTGCCCTACTCTCAATATATTTATTCAAAAGATTCAATGTATTTAACCATGCAAGGTAGCATTATGGATACTGCGTGTGCTATTGATACAGGATCTTATGAGCAATCTATTGATATGGGTACTTTACCTATTTCATTATTACGAAATCAAGGCCAAGGACAGGAACAACCTTTTTTTATTACTTTAATTGGTTGCAAATTAACCTCTTATACCGGTGAACCTTGGAAAACATTTGAAATATCTTTTGATGGTTTAGCTAATGGAGATTGGTTCGCTACATCAGGAACAGCACGCGGTGTCGCACTTTCATTAGCCGATACAAATGGAATAGCTATTTTGCCAGGGAAAAAACTTGCCCAACAAAATATTCAAACTGGAAAACATATTTTAGGTTACCAGTTAAGGCTTGTTTCAGATAGAACACCATTGCGTGTAGGCAAATATCAAACATCAATTCGTTTCAAACTTGATTACTACTAATAATAATTAATTGCTTTTAGGGATGTTTTTTATGTCTTCGTTATCTATTTATACCCCGCAACTAAAATGGTTGAGTATTATCATTGGATTAACACTCAGCGGTATTTTACCTGCTGCCAGTGCGACTGATCATATTGAATTTAATACTGACGTTTTAGATTTAGAAGACAAAAATAACATTGACTTAAACCAGTTCTCTCGTGCTGGCTATGTTATGCCAGGTATCTATAACTTTACGCTCAAAGTTAATAGCGAACAAATATCTGAAATTAAGGTGCCTTATTACACCCCAAAAAATGATCCAGAAGGTAGCGAAGCTTGTTTGTCACCAGAACTGGTCAATAAACTTGGGCTAACTTCAGAGTCATTAAATAAACTAACATGGTGGCATGAAGGCCAGTGTCTTAATCAAGAAAGCTTACCCGGATTATTAATAAGAGGTGATTTAGCCACCTCGTCACTCTATATCAATATTCCTCAAGCTTATATGGAATATACATCACCCAATTGGGATCCACCCTCTCGTTGGGATAATGGTATTTCAGCATTGCTCATTGATTATAATATCAATGCCAATACCACTCATTCCTACAATGATGGACCCGATTCATCTTCATTAAATAGTAATGGGGTAGCCGGTATAAACTTAGGCGCTTGGCGGTTTAGGGCTGATTGGCAAAGCCATTATAGCCATACAACAGGCACCCAAGGTAGTAGTCAAACTGACTTCACTTGGAACCGTTTCTATGCCTATCGAGCCTTATCAACATTAAAAGCAAAATTAGTGCTGGGTGAGGATTATTTAACCTCAAATATTTTTGATGGATTCCGCTTTATCGGTGCCAGTATTCAATCAGAATTGAGCATGATGCCGCCAAATTTACGAGGCTATGCTCCCGAAATTACAGGGATCGCAAAAACTAACGCTACCGTTATCGTGAAGCAACAAGGGCGTGTACTCTATGAGACGCAAGTTGCACCTGGTCCTTTTCGTATTCAAGATTTAAGTGATGCGATTAGTGGAACTCTGGATGTTACTGTTAAAGAACAAGATGGCTCCGTCCAAGAATTTCAAGTTGATACCGCCAACTTACCTTATTTAACAAGGCCGGGACAGATTCAGTATAAATTTGCTTTAGGTCAACCAACAAATATAGACCGCCAGAGTGAAGGCGAGAATTTCATCGCTGGGGAATTTTCTTGGGGTGTTAACAACGGCTGGTCTTTAATTGGTGGCAGCTTAAATAGTCAAAACTATCATGCATTATCCATTGGGCTTGGTCGTGATTTACTCGCTTTTGGTGCAATTTCATTTGATGTCACACAATCTATTGCCCGTTTACCTGGTGAAAGTACATTAAGTGGTGGCTCATATCGAATTAACTATTCTAAGCGATTTGAAGAGTTCGATAGCCAAATACAATTTGCAGGTTATCGCTTTTCTGAACGAAATTATATGAGCATGAGTGACTTTCTTAACGCTAAAAAAACAGGTGAACGTTATTACGGCAGTAAAGAGCTCTATACCATCTCAATGAATAAGAATTTCCAAGATTTAGGACTATCACTATATTTAAATTATAACCATCAGACTTATTGGGATAGGCCGGATAATGACTACTACAGCTTAATGCTGTCGAAATATATGGATATTGGTTCAATAAAAAATGTGAGTGTTAGTTTATCGGCAAATCGTAATTTTTATAATGGCGTTAAAGATGACAGCGCTTATGTGTCATTGTCTTTCCCATTAAGTAATGGTGCTAACGTTGGCTATTCAATGAATACAAACCGTTATGATACCGTAAATCGAGTTTCATATTATGACCGATTAGACGATAGAACAAACTATCAAATAAGTGCAGGTGCAAATCGCAAAGGCGGTTCAGCGAGCGCCTTTGTTTCTCATCAAGGGGATATTGCACGTTGGTCAGCAAATGCAAGCCACACCAATAACCAATACAGTGCGTTTGGCTTATCCTCTTCCGGTGGTTTTACGTTAACAACGGAAGGCGCAGCCGCTCACCGCGTAAGTAATTTAGGTGGTGCTCGTTTACTGCTTGATACAGATGGGGTTCCAAACATACCAATTAGAGGTGTTGGCTCTCCAGTAACATCGAATCGATTTGGGAAAGCAGTGATCTCGGATATTAGTAGTTACTATCGTAGCAAAGCGCAAATAGATTTAAATAAATTACCGGATGATATTGATGCGCAACAGTCAGTTGTTCAAGCAACATTAACGGAAGGTGCGGTTGGTTACCGTCCATTCTCGGTAATTTCAGGTCAAAAAGTAATGACCATAATAACGTTAAATGATGGTACTCACCCACCATTAGGTGCTCAGGTAACTAATCATAAAAAGCAAAATGTCGCAATTGTAGGAGATGCAGGTAACACTTATATCAGTGGTGTTCATCCTTCAGCAACCATGAATATAACGTGGGGGAAAAATATGTCGTGCGAAATCACTTTCCCTGCGGAATTAAACAATAGAGAAGTACTCGATAATTTATTGCTACCTTGTAGCCCGACAATTAACAATACGCAAAATGATGAGTGATTAATTCACTCGTCCTTTTAAACAAAAATCATTTTATTTAAATAAGTAAAGAGTAAAGGTAATAACCAAATGAAAATCAAACACACACTAATCAGTAGTCTTTTAGGATTACTGGGACTAATTCAAATAGCTGAGGCTGCTGTATCATTAGATAGAACAAGGATCATCTTTGATGGTGAAAATAAATCTATCTCTTTAAACATTACTAATAATAATAAGCAACTACCTTATCTTGCACAAGGTTGGATTGAAAATGAAGAAAGTAAAAAAATAACATCACCACTGATTGTATTACCCCCTGTTCAACGATTAGAACCAGGAAAATCAAGCCAAATGAAAATAGAATCTCTACCGGCAATAAAAAACTTGCCACAAGATAGAGAATCTTTGTTTTACTTTAATATGCGAGAAATACCACCTAAAAGTGATAAACCAAATACATTACAAATCGCATTACAAACAAAAATAAAATTATTTTATCGCCCGGAAACTATTACACCACAAAAAAATAGTGCGCCATGGCAAGAAAAATTACAACTTGAGAAAAAGGGGGATACCATTTTTATTAAAAACCCAACCCCTTATTATGTGACTATTATTAATGCGGGTGCTAATGCAACTACTGATGCGAAAGCCTTTAACCCTATCATGATTGCACCATTTGGTGAGGAAAATATTGGCATGACAAATAGTCAATTAGGTAATACCCCCGTAATTACTTATATCAATGATTATGGTGGACGCCCACAATTAACCTTTAGCTGTCAAAATACAGTTTGCTCTGTTGCACAAGATTCATTAACAAAATAATAAGCCAATTTGAAGCTAAATGGAGACGCATTCATGACCTCAAGAGCACATCATCGACTTTATCAAGGATGTATAGCAAGCCTATTTTGCTTAGCGGCAGTATTACCTGCAATTGCAGATAATAACGACCATATATTTAGGCCCACAGATGGCTGGGAAGTTGATGGTCAACATGGCGTTATTCATGTTTCGGGGGCTTTAACTGAAAACCCTTGCCGATTAGCTATGGACTCCAGCAATCAATCTGTATCTCTTGGTAATATTTCTTTTGCAAATCTAAACCAGTCTACAGGCTGGGGGCGTCAAGTTCCATTTCAAATAGAATTGCTCGACTGCTTAGAAGTTCATACTGAATTACAAAATCTCCAAACTGGTAACACTGTTTGGAGCACCACCCAACCTGCGGTAAAGGTGAGGTTTATAGCACCAACAGCGCCTCAATATACGGATATTGTTCGTGTTAATGGCGCACAAGGGTTAGGACTACAAGTGATGAATGTTGCAGGCAAAGCACTCCCTATTGGAAAAGATAGCAACCCCATGTTAATTGCTTCTGGGCAAAACCGTTTAACTTATTATGTCACTGCTGTCAGAACTTCTGGCCCTCTAATTCCCGGCGCTTTCTCAGCATTAATTGCCTTTGAAATGCTGTATGACTAATACAGAAAGGTAAAAATTATGACAATTAAAATTAAAGAAAAAAAAATATTTCATCACCTTGCTAGGTGCATTTTATCAACTATTTTTTTATTCTACAGTGGTCTTGGTTTCGCTGAAGTCTTTAATCTTAGTATTAAAATTGATGTTATTCAAAAAAGCTGTGATATTTATGGTGATTTAGGGCCTAACCTTCCTATTGAAATTAATTTTGATGAAATAAATCTCAATGGATTTACCAGTGAAAACTATGCTCGAAATATTAATTACAATTTAGATTGTGGTGATAAATCTTCAAGTAATCCGAGTTTAAAATTAATATTTGAAAGTAGTAGCTCAGATTTTGATACTACTTTAGTAGAGACATCAAACCCTAATTTAGGTTTAAAAATACTAGCGGATAATACATTGTTATCACCTAATCAGCCTCGTAACTTTATGTACTCTAAAAAGCCCTCACTCAGCGTACTTCCTGTATTAAATATAGGAAAAGAGATAGAACTAGGCCCATTTAGCTCAACGGGTATTCTTAAGGTTGAATATCAATAATATTTTTCAATATAAATATTACTGAGCGTATCCACCATATATAAATAAAAATATCTAATATCATTTTATATAAAAAATGAAATTCAGATATTCAATTGTTTTTGAGGTTTTTATGAAGATATTTTTCTGTTTTTTAAGCTCATTTTTTTTATTTTTTTCATTACCAGCAAACGCAGTACAATGGATATATGGCGATAGCGGTTATGGGGACTTTCCATTAGCAACTCAATTTAATCGAATATCTTGGAGTACCGTAGGTTCAATTTACCAAATAGGTGGTCTCTCTAGTGAAACTTATAGCACTTATAATGCAAATACTTATGGTTGTAGTGGGCCAAATAATTGGTGTTCCGTTAGCGTAAAATTTGCCCAAATTGGCTTTTCTGGCGGAGTTATTCAATTTGACTCAAGTGGAACACTACCGATAGGAACTACCTCCGGTAATAAATGTTACATCACATCAGCAACAAGTATTGTAGGTACCTCTGGTGGTTTTGGTAGTGACATCCATCAATATAAAGAGTTTAGAAATACGAACTTTGCTATTAATGATACCGGTTGGATAGCCGTTGATGGTGCGTGCAGTAATTTGACACCTAGCTCACCTTCTATTTCTCAATTATCTATTATAGTGCCAGAAATATCGGGTTATATACCAATGCTTGTGAGTGGCGCAACTTTAGCACCGAGAGAATCATCGCTTATCTCGGGTAGAGATGTATCCGTTATACAACGTGGCTTTACATCTACAGCAAATATTAAGCCTATATCAAGAATTATCGCTTGTAGTGAACCTACATACTCAAAAACAACATGTAGTACTTCCCATTATGTTTTCTTTCCAAATTCAATCGGCCCCAATGTTCCTGATGTAAGTTGTGATGTGAGTGTCCCGAAAGAAATAACAATTAGTGATGTTTCTACTAATGACTTTATTGGAAAAAAAGGAAGTGACACTATTTATGCTCAATGTTCTTTACCTGCAACACTTTCGTTCCAGATGTCGAATAATGGAATAGTAAAAGTTGGGCCTTTTAATGTGACTACACTGATTGATAACAAATCATCACCAAAAATTACTATCCCAGAAAATGGAAAAAACATTAATATTAGTGCTGAAATAAAAGGAAATAACAAAACGGTTGAGGCTGGTAGCTATGAAGATACCGTTGTTATTGTTATGACTATTTCATAAAAATTCAGTATGAATAAACGAAATCAAGAATGTATTGAGAATAATGAAATCGCCATAAAAAACCCCATTTTGAGAAAAATGGGGAGCTACATTAGCAATATTTGTTGTTTACACAAGAACTCGGTTACAAACGAATTTATATAGGCTCCATGCTTTACAACATAGAGCCTAATAATTAATGACGATTTCTCACTAATTGATAGCGACGGGTAAGATATTCAACAGGGGCGCTCCAAATATGCACAAGACGGCAGAATGGAAACACCAAAAATAGCGTCATACCTAAAACAAGATGCAATTTAAATACGATCCCAACACCTTCAAGATAATGGGATGCACCCCACTGGAATGTCACGACAGATTGCGCCCATCCCACTAATTTCAACATTTCACTACCATCCATGTGCTGAGCAGAGAATGGAATAGTGAGTAACCCCAAACAGACCTGTACCACCAGCAAAGTTAAGATCATAATATCGCCGAATGATGATGTGGCTCTGATACGAGGGTTAGTTAAACGGCGTTTAAGTAACATCGCACCACCAATCAATACCATCAGCCCACAAGTACCGCCGCCAATCATCGCCATTAATTGCTTAATATGCATTGGTAAAAAGGACTCATACATCCAGTGTGGTGTTAACATTCCCAAGAAATGCCCTACAAATACACCAATAATACCGATATGAAACAGGTTCGATGCTAAACGCATATTCTTTTTATCGAGCATTTGGCTTGAGCCAGCCCGCCAACTGTATTGGCCATAGTCATAACGCAACCAACTACCAACAATGAAAACGGTTCCTGCAATATAAGGGTAAATATCAAAGAAGAACTGGTTGATAAAATTCATTTTTGGACTCCCGAATGATAAACCGTATCAAGGTTCAAATATTGAGGAACAACCGCATTGGCAAAGCGTTGTTGATGAGCAGTTACTTCGCTGTCACAGGTTTTTTCATCCGCAAAAAACTTCACTTGCTCCTCTTCCCAAACCGCATCTAACGCCTGTGGAGTATCGTCCCGCGCTTCTGCGGCAACTTGCCCACTCAGGTGGTTGGTTTCAAGCGCACTATTTGAAATTTCCAGTAATAGCTCAAATAACACATCAAAGCGACTTTCACGCTGTATTAACCGCTCGCCAAGTAATGCCAAAATAGGCGCGATATCATTTAAACCTTCACGGCTTTGTTCTAATGGAAGTGCCGTTAAATATTCTAAATAAATGGGCAAATGATCTGGTAATTCACGACAATCAATCTGCAATCCTTGTTGTTGATATTGCGCCATTAAGTCGACCATTGCCTGCCCTCTATCACGCGACTCACCATGGACATGTTCAAACAACAGTAATGATGTCGCGCGCCCCCTATCGAACAGTTCGCAGTACTGTGCTTGCATCTCTAGAAGGTCTTCATTTAAATACTCACGCACAAACATCATAAGCTGAACTGCGCTAGTCACGGGTAGCTCATCCGCTTGTTCTAAGGCAACAATCAGTTCATCACGATGTTGCCAAAGTGCCTCGGATGGATATTCCAGCAGGCGGGAAATCACTTTCAATGACATCATAATGTCTTCTCCTGTGATGTTTTTGGCGTCACATCGAGTGCATCAATACGACGGCTATTGAATAGATTTGCCTTTGTATCGCTGCCATGACAACCGTCACCAAAACTAAAACCACAGGCTTTCGCTTCAGGAAATGCCTCACGGGCTAATTCACGATGACTTGATGGAATAACAAAGCGGTCTTCATAATTCGCGATTGCCAAGTAACGATACATTTCTTGCGCTTGCGCCTCAGTCAAACCAACTTGCTCTAATGCACTGGTATCACACTGGTTTTCAACGGTTTCTGCGCGTTTATAATGGCGCATCGCTAACATTCGTTTTAATGCCAACAACACTGGCTCAACATCCCCTGCGGTCAATAAATTTGCGAGGTATTGCACCGGAATACGCAAGCTTTCAACATCCGGTAAAACCCCTTTATTGGCTAACATGCCTGAATCCGCAACCGACTGGATAGGTGACAGCGGCGGAACATACCAAACCATTGGCAAAGTGCGGTATTCAGGATGTAATGGCAGTGCTAATTTCCACTCCATCGCCATTTTATAAACTGGTGATTTCTGCGCTGCATCAATCACACTCAGTGGAATGCCTTGTTTTTGAGCTTCTTCGATAACCAGTGGATCATGTGGGTCAAGGAACACATCGAGCTGACTTTGGTATAGATCAGTTTCCTTTTCCACACTTGCCGCTGACTCAATTTTGTCTGCGTCATACAACAACACGCCGAGATAACGAATACGTCCAACACAAGTTTCGGAACATACCGTTGGCATCCCTGATTCAATACGTGGATAACAGAAAATACATTTCTCTGATTTACCGCTTTTCCAGTTAAAGTAGATTTTTTTATACGGACAACCGGTTAAGCACATGCGCCAGCCACGACATTTGTCTTGATCAATAAGCACAATACCGTCTTCAGAGCGTTTATATATCGCCCCACTTGGGCACGTTGCCACACAAGCTGGGTTTAAACAGTGCTCACAAAGACGCGGCAAATACATCATGAATGTATTTTCAAACTGCCCGTACATCTCTTTTTGAATATTCGCAAAGTTAGTGTCCTGAGCACGTTTAACAAACTCGCCGCCCAAATCATCTTCCCAGTTTGGCCCCATGTTCACATTGGTCATGCGCTGACCTGTGATCAGTGAACGCGGACGAGCTGTAGGCACATGCTTGCCTTCTTTAGCATTTTTGAGATGACTGTAGTCATAATCAAAAGGCTCATAATAATCATCTAATGCAGGCACATCTGGGTTAGCAAAAATTTTCGATAACAGCCCCACTTTGTTACCCATACGTGGGACTAATTTACCTTTAATATTACGGATCCAGCCGCCTTTCCATTTTTCCTGATCTTCCCAATTATGGGGATACCCAATACCCGGTTTAGTTTCGACGTTATTAAACCATGCGTATTCAACCCCTTCGCGACTGGTCCACACGTTTTTACAGGTCACGGAGCAGGTATGGCAACCAATGCATTTATCAAGATTCAGGACCATGCCAACTTGAGAACGAATTTTCATTATGCTTTCTCCTTACCACTCAGCGTTTGCTGATAGCCATCTTGTTCGCCATCGAGCCAATCCACCTGCTTCATTTTGCGAACCACCACAAATTCATCGCGATTCGATCCCACGGTACCGTAATAATTGAAGCTATAAGCCAAGTGCGCATAGCCGCCAATCATATGAGTTGGTTTAGGACACACTCGTGTAACCGAGTTATGGATCCCACCGCGCTGTAAGGTAATTTCAGAACCTGGCAAATTGATCAAACGTTCTTGTGCGTGATACATCATGATCATGCCATCAGGAATACGCTGGCTGACGATCGCTTTTGCCGTTAACGCACCGTTACTGTTAAAGGCTTCAATCCAATCGTTATCCTCAACGCCTAACTGACGCGCATCCTCTTCACTCAGCCATACCACTGGACCGCCGCGCCCAAGGGTTAACATCAATAAGTTATCGCTATACGTTGAGTGAATACCCCATTTCTGATGAGGAGTTAAAAAGTTCAATGCTTTTTCAGGGAAACCATTTGGTTTTTTACCCATTAATGGCTGCGCCGCACGCGTATCAATTGGTGGGCGATAGACCACCAAACTTTCCCCAAAGGCTCTCATCCATTCATGATCTTGATATAACTGCTGACGACCACTCAATGTGCGCCATGGGATCATTTCATGCACGTTGGTATAACAGGCGTTATAAGAAACATGTTCATCTTCTAGACCTGACCATGTTGGGCTAGAGATAATTTTGCGCGGCTGCGCGACAATATCGCGGAAACGAATTTTTTCATCTTCTTTATTGCGCGCAAGATGGGTATGGTCACGTCCGGTTATTTTACTGAGCGCATCCCAAGCTTTAACTGCCACTTGCCCGTTAGTTTCGGGGGCTAAAGTCAAAATAACTTCTGCGGCATCAATCGCAGTTTCAATTTTTGGTCGGCCTTCATTCGCGCCGCTAGGTTGAGTTTTATTCAGTTTTTTCAGGAAGTCGATTTCATCCTGCGTATTCCAATTAATCCCTTTGCCACCATTTCCTAACTTGTCCATTAAAGGGCCAAGCGAGGTGAAACGTGCATAAGTGGCCGGATAATCACGTTCAACGGCAATAATATGCGGCGCTGTTTTTCCAGGGATCAATTCACACTGATCTTTTTTCCAATCACGTACATCAAAAGGTTGCGCCATTTCAGCCGCGCTATCGTGTTGAATCGGCAATGTCACCACATCGGTTTCTTTCCCTAAATGGCCGACACTCACCTCAGAAAAGGCTTTCGCGATCCCTTTATAGATTTCCCAGTCACTTTTCGATTCCCAAGCAGGGTCAACAGCAGCAGATAACGGATGAATAAACGGATGCATATCCGAGGTATTCATATCATCTTTTTCATACCATGTAGCAGTTGGTAAAATGACATCAGAAAAAAGGCAAGTGCTCGACATTCTAAAGTCCAATGTCACCACTAAATCCACTTTGCCTTCTGCTGCTTTATCTGCCCATTCAACCTCTTCCGGCTTCACGCCACCTTGTTTCCCAAGGTCAGAGCCTTGAATACCATGGTCAGTGCCTAGCATATATTTCAATAGATATTCATGCCCTTTCCCTGCGGAACCCAACAGGTTAGAGCGCCAAATAAATAAGTTTCGTGGGAAATTTTGAGGGTTATCCGGCTGTTCTGCCGCAAAGCGGATATTGCCTTCTTTCAACTGCTTAACGGTATAGTCAACAGGCGACATCCCTTCACTTTCAGCCTGTTTTGCAATATTGAGTGGATTAACCCCCAATTGCGGTGCAGAAGGTAACCAACCCATGCGCTCTGCACGCACATTCATATCAACCAAACTACCCGTAAAGGCTTTTTTATCCGCTAACGGTGACAATAGCTCTTCCGTACTGACGGTTTCATAACGCCATTGACTTGAATGGTTATAGAAAAATGATGTGCTATTCATATGACGAGGTGGGCGCTGCCAATCAAGTGCAAAAGCCAGTGGTGACCATCCTGTTTGTGGACGCAGTTTTTCTTGTCCCACGTAATGCGACCAACCACCGCCACTTTGCCCAACGCAGCCACAGAAAACTAACATGTTGATAATGGCGCGATAAGTCATATCCATGTGATACCAGTGATTAATACCGGCACCCACGATCACCATCGAACGACCATGGGTTTTCTCGGCGGTATCTGCAAATTCACGAGCGATACGAATAATATTTTGGCGGCTCACTCCTGTGATTTTTTCAGCCCAAGCCGGCGAGTATGCTTTCATTTCGTCGTAATCAACGGCGCAGTTTTCATCACCAAAACCACGGTCAATACCATAGTTCGCCAACATCAAGTCATACACGCTAGTGATTAGTGACTCACTACCGTCAGCCAATTGAATACGTTTCACCGGCAATTTATGCAGTAAAATTTCGTTTAACTCTACATTTTGAAAATGCTCACTTTCCAAACCACCAAAATAAGGGAAACCAACGTCAACCAGTTCATCACATGTCTGTGCAAGGCTTAATTGCATTTTGATTTCGTGAGCATCTTGTCCTGCTCGCGGTTCTAAATTCCACTTTTGGCTCGCATCCCAACGAAAACCCATCGACCCTTGAGGGGCACATAAACTGCCTGTTTCCTCATCAATAGCGACCGTTTTCCATTCAGCATTTTTTTCCTCGCCCAACGAATCGATTAAATCTGCCGCACGTAGCATGCGCCCAGCGACATAAGTGCCATCCTCGCGTTTATCCAACATCACCAACATTGGCATATCGGTATAAGTACGCACATATTCGCGAAAATATTCTGCTTCACGTTTCACGTGGAACTCATTGAGGATCACGTGGCCCATTGCCATCGCCATGGCACTGTCCGTCCCTTGTTTTGGGTTCAGCCAATGGTCGCAAAGTTTAGCAATTTCAGCATAATCAGGGGTAACAGCAACTGTTTTGGTGCCTTTATAGCGCACTTCGGTGAAGAAGTGAGCATCAGGTGTACGAGTCTGCGGTACGTTAGAACCCCAAGCAATAATGTAAGATGAGTTATACCAATCGGCAGATTCAGGAACGTCTGTTTGCTCACCCCATGTCATCGGCGAAGCTGGCGGTAAATCACAATACCAATCATAAAAACTCAGGCACGCGCCACCAATTAATGATAAATAGCGGGCACCGGAAGCATAGGAAACCATCGACATCGCTGGGATAGGAGAGAAACCCACGATACGGTCAGGACCAAACTCTTTAATCGTAGCGACGTTGGCCGCCGCAATCAGTTCATTCACTTCTTGCCAGCTTGAGCGCACAAAACCACCGCGACCACGGGCTTGTTTGTAGCTCTGCGCTTTTTGTGGATCGTTGATAATAGAAAGCCATGCTGCAACGGGATCGCCTTGCTCGGCTTTAGCTTCTCGCCACAGTTTTAATAAGCGTTTACGCATCATTGGATATTTCACCCGATTCGCGCTGTATAAATACCATGAATAGCTCGCCCCACGAGGGCAACCTCTAGGTTCATGATCGGGCAAATCAGGGCGAGTACGAGGGTAATCAGTCTGCTGCGTTTCCCATGTCACCAAACCATTTTTGACATAAATTTTCCAACTACATGAACCCGTACAGTTCACACCATGGGTTGATCGCACAACTTTATCATGCTGCCAACGGCTACGATAACCATCTTCCCAATCACGATTTACATCGAGATCTTGGCCGTGACCGCCTGAAAATGTGTCACCAAGCTGTTTAAAATAACGAAATCTGTCTAGAAACTTACTCATTCGGATTGCCTCCAAAGAGACGGCGATTAACGCCGTACATTGCTTAAAATGAATCTTTATTGATTGTTATTATTTGTGTTTACGCCCGTACACCAGCCACGTGATAAACACACAAGAGATATAGAACACAAAGAAAACTTTCATCGCATCAGCAGGTGAGCCTGTCAGAGTTAACGAGGTACCAAATGCTTTAGGAATAAAAAAGCCACCAATTGCACCAATCGCTGAAATAAAACCTAACGCCGCTGCACTTTCGGTCACCGCTTCTTTTTGTGCTTCTTGCTCTGTAGCTCCTTGAGACATCACTCTGTCGACTGTTAACTTACGAAAAACAACTGCGATCATCTGGAAAGTCGAGCCACTGCCTAGTCCTGCGGTTAAGAACAACACCATGAACACACCATAGAATGCGGCGAATGAACCGCCTTGCCCCTGCTCAGGTAAAGTAAAAAACAGCAACCCAGAGAAAATCGACATCACCACAAAATTCACTACCGTCACTTTGACGCCACCAAAACGGTCAGACAGCATGCCGCCAACAGGACGTGCAAGTGCGCCGAGGAATGGGCCAAAGAATGCGAATTTTAAAATAATGACATCGGGGAATTGTGTTTTGGATAACATCGCAAACCCCGCAGAGAAGCCGATAAAAGAGCCGAATGTGGCTAGATATAAAAAGCTCAATATCCATAAGTGACCACGTTTTAAGACAGGAAGTTGCGCTTTAAGAGAGGCTTTATTTGTGGCTAAGTCATTCATTCCAAACCAAGCCATCACGGTAAAAAACAGTAAAAATGGCACCCAGATCCAAGCCGCATTTTCTAGCCACAATACGGAACCATCAGGTTGAACCGTGCCTGTTCCGCCCATAAAGGTGAATACGCCAACACCAACAATAAAGGGAGCGACCAACTGCATCACACTAACGCCTAAATTACCTAGGCCACCATTTAAACCGAGTGCGCCACCTTGGCGTGCTTTAGGAAAGAAAAAGCTAATATTTGCCATGCTTGAAGCAAAATTTGCCCCGGCAAAACCGCACAAAAGAGAGATAATGACGAAAGTTTGATATGACGTAGTCGGATTTTGCACCGCATAACCCAACCAAATACAAGGGATCACTAAAAAAACGGTACTAATAGCTGTCCAACGACGGCCACCAAAAATAGGAATAACAAACGAATATGGCACACGTAATAACGCACCTGAAACAGAAGGAAGTGCCGTTAATAAAAATAACTGGTCGGTCGTAAAATTAAATCCAACTTTATTTAAATTTACCGCGACTGCACTAAATAACATCCATACACAGAAAGCTAATAATAAACTCGGAATTGAAATCCAAAGATTCCGACTCGCTATTTTCTGTCCTGTCTGTTGCCAAAACTGTGTATCTTCAGGACGCCAATCCTGAATAACAGTATTGGATTGCTTTGTTGATAAATTTAAATTATCTCTTTGAGACATAAACCACCCCAATAAATATCATTCTCTGGGGGCAGTTTGTGGCGAATTAGCGACCGTGAAGCTGATCTAAATCAAGAGACTTTCAGTTGGAATTTTAGCTATAACACAGCTCACCCCATAGAGAGGTATTAGGAGTATATAGATTTAATTCATTGAATATTAAATCTAAATAACAATTCAAAATAAGAGTAACCGTTCTTGTTTTTCCATTATTTACTCACTCAGCTATTTAGGGGTAATACCGAAGTAGCATATTTAATTAGACCTAATCCATTAACAATATAGCCGCAAGGATAAATAGAGTGAATGACAAAATTTATTTATCAAAAAATTAACTCGAGTTGTTAAAACAAATAATGCGCTGGAGTCATCATTAATGGAAAATATCAATATCCCCATCGGTCAATCGACTATTTTGCTCATTGACGATCATCCTATGCTCAGAAATGGTATCAAGCAGCTCATCAGCTTAGAACCTACTCTTAAAGTCATTGGTGAAGCAGAAGATGGCGTAATGGGGATTAAAATTGCAGAAGAACACGATCCTGATCTTATCCTACTTGACCTTAATATGCCGGGAATGAATGGTTTCGAAACATTGAGTAATCTAAGAAAACGCGAACTTTCTGGTCGTATTATTTTGTTTACTGTATCAAATTATCGTGATGATTTAGTCAACGCCTTAAAACAAGGCGCTGATGGCTATTTACTCAAAGATATGGAACCTGAAAAATTTCTTATGGCACTTAAAGAAGCCGCCAGTGGAAAGATGGTGATTAGCCCAACACTCGCTTCGGTACTTGCCGAATCTCTCAGAGAGAGCCGTAATCACCATGACAATCATCCTCCCGTATTAACGCCAAGAGAATCTGCAATTCTAGATTTAATCGCACAAGGATTAGCCAATAAGATGATTGCCAATAAATTACAAATAACAGAAAGCACCGTCAAAGTGCACGTAAAACACCTACTCAAAAAATTAAATTTAAAATCACGCGTTGAAGCCGCAATTTGGGTATTGCAGCAAAAATAGTATTTGAGTAACCCTCCCACCATATTATTTCATTCAGTAATGGTGGGTAAAAACACCGTATTTTACGTCAGAGCATCTAGCCAAGGCTGTTGTTTAGGATATCGGCGTCTATAGCCATAAATCGCAACGGAAAGCTGAATTAAATCCGTAAATTTAGTCGGGTCAAGACCCGTTTGTTTTTTTATTTGCTGTAAGCGATAACTTAATGTATTTCGATGAATACCAAGCTGTAATGCGGTGCTACCAACTTCACCATTTTGCAATAAAAATAACTCTAAAGTTTCAATGAGTATTTCACCTGAGTCGTGTAACAAGATTTTTTTACAGATATTCAAGAAAAAATTAAACAAATAACTATTTTCTAATTCATTAAACAAACACAATGAAGCCATCTCTTTAAATAAAAAAACTTGTTTTTCTGGTAATGTCACACGTCCTACATCAATCACCGAGCGGGCAAAATGCACAGCATCCCGTACATGCTCTTCACTATCCGCTTGTACGCCAACACCAATGTAATACTGACTTAATTGGCTATCTAAGATGAAATGCAAACTAGGAATAAACGACTCTTGCTTGTATTGCTCTGAGGGAAAAAGCATCAATATTTCACGGCTATTAAGCAGCAAAACATCGCTATTTTCCATTGAAGAAAGCTCAGTAATAATAGAATCTAAAATTTCAGGACGATATTGAATCGCTTCGATGTTAATAATAACGGGGATGGTAGGTAATAAAAATGCAAACCCTGAATTATGTAATTTTAATAATGCGCTTCGCCCTTGAACAGGCGTATCACTCTCAATAAATTGGACAAATAACATATCTCGTAAGCGATGCTGCCAATTAATACTTCTGCGCTCAACTTCTTGTTGTATCAATAATTCTGCGGTAAGAATAGCAAGCTCCGCATAGCGCTGGATTACAACGGGATCGCCACTAACACCTATCACTAGCTCAACATTATCTGCCACAATTATAGGATGATTGATCCCCGGCGCTACATTGGAATAAGCGCGAGCTTCATTTTCGTTATAAATGGTGATCCGCTTACCACAGCGAATGACTTCAACCGCCGCTTCATGTGTCTCACCAATACGCTTTTTCTCACCGGAGGCGATAATAACACCCTGACTATTAATTACATTGACGTTGTGATGGATAATTCCCATAGCACGCGTGACAATATCATTGGCTAATTTGTCCGTCAGTAGCATCTTATCGCCTCATCATTTAATGTTTCACTATCTTATTAGTATCCAACAATACCTTACTTGATAGCGCTTTACCTGATAAGACAGTACGTAATAGATTTTCTGCTGTATCAGATAAATACCGTGCTCCATTAGTCATCGCTTGTTCCAGTGTTATAGGCCCCGGACAAAGTGACCACATCGCAGTAATACCATGTTGATATAACAGGCGACTATCGTCACTGTATCCACCACATAATGCAATAGTGGGCACGCCGTAATGATTTGCCATACGTGCAACCCCCACAGGTGCTTTACCATTTGCACTCTGACTATCTAGCCGCCCTTCTCCGACAATCACTAAATCAGCCTGTTGAATATAGGACTCTGCACCAAGCAAATCTAAGACTAAATCGATCCCTTTTTCGAGTCGAGCGGACACAAACCATTTTAAGCCCGCACCGAGTCCACCAGCCGCACCACTGCCAGCCTCCAACGAAAAATCTTTCCCCGTTGTTTTGAACATCAATGCTGCAAAATGCGTCATACCCGCTTCGAGTTTATCTAACGTCGCTTTATCCGCCCCTTTTTGCGGACCATAAATGTAAGTGGCGCCATTGTCTCCTAACAATGGATTTTCGACATCACAAGAGACGCTAAATTCAACAGAATCTAATCGTGAGTCTAGTTCCTCGATGCTGATTTCCTTAATATTAATCAGATCTTCACCACAAATAGGATGAGTCATTACTTGCTGATCACGACCATAGAATTGAGCGCCCAAAGCTTGTGCAAAACCGACTCCACCATCATTAGTTGCACTTCCTCCTATTCCCATAATAATACGGGTACAACCAAGATTGAGGGCGTGTAAAACCATTTCACCCAAACCATAAGTTGATGCTTTTTCTACTTGGCGATGTTCACTTTTAACTAACTCTAAGCCGCAGCATTGAGCCATTTCAATAAATGCCGTTTTACCGTCTAAAACGAGGAGTCTAGCATCAACTAAACTACCATAAGGCCCAGTACAACTGAATGTATGAGGTATCACTCCAGATAAAATGAAGCTATGTTCTAGAGAATCAAGCAAACCTTCCCCACCGTCTGAAATAGGCAGCAACGTCACATCCAGATCCGTGGTAACACGCTTGAAACCCTCGGCAACAGCCTGGCAAGCTAACTGGGCTGAACAACTTCCTTTAAAGGAATCAAGTGCGATAACAATTTTCATGCAGACTTTCCTATTATAAATGGCAGTGAGATCTCTATTTAGTTTGCTCCGATGCAGATAAATCAGCCTGCTCATGCGTATTCATTCCACCCGTTTTTACGCGAAAGGCAAGCAGAGTCCCGACGACCAATAAACCAACACCAAACCATAAACCTGAGGTGGCAGTTCCAGTATAGTCTTCGAAAAAACCAAGAATAAACGGTCCAAGAAAACCACCAAACAGCCCTAAACAGTTCAATAAAGCTAAACTTCCGGCCAGCATACTTCCGCTCATATAGGTTGGAGGCAAAGAGAAAATAATTGATTGAACAACAAAGAACATCAGTGCGGTTAAACAAAAACCAATCATCCCGACAATCGGACCACCGAGTGCACCGATAGTTAAGCCCACGGCCATGATGGCATAACCTGAAATTAAAATACGCGATGACCGACGAGGTGTATTAGCTCTTCTTGCAATAAAAATACCGCCAATGGCTGCGGAAATCCAAGGAATGGCTGTTAATAAACCAATTTGTATTGGCGTTAATTTTCCATATTCACCAATAATAGTGGGTAAAAAATAACTCAAGCCATAAACCGAGAATTGGTGGGTAAAATAAATAGCCACAATCATCATGAAAGCTTTATTTTTAAACGCAGCTTTTAATGAAAACTTGCTATTATTCACACTAGTCGTATTTTTATCCTGCTCATGCTTATACTTAATATAATTCCTATCTTCATCATCTAACCATTTTGCATCCTCTGGCTTATTCGGTAAGACAAACCACACCACGAATGCTAAAACCACCGCAGGTAAGCCTTCAATAATGAACATCCATTGCCAACCATGGAAACCTAACATGCCATCCATACTCAGCAATAAGCCACTTAATGGCGCACCAATGATGTTAGCAAGACAGACACCGAGTAAAAATAACCCCGTCGCTTTAGCCCGCTCTTCTTGGCTAAACCAGTAAGTCATATACAAAATAACGCCTGGATATAGGCCAGCTTCAGCAGCACCAAGTAATAAACGTAGAATATAAAAAGAGGTAGGGCCGGTTACGAATGCCATCGCGGCAGAGAGTAAACCCCAAGTGATCATGATCCGCGTGATCCAAAAACGCGCACCTACTTTTTCCATGATCAAATTACTTGGGATCTCAAGAATCGAATAAGTCAGGAAGAAAAGCCCTGCACCAACACCAAATGCGGTGGCTGATAATCCTAAATCAATTGACATGGCGGTCTTTGCCATCCCAATATTTGTACGGTCAATAAAGCTAATAATGTAAGCCAATATCAGTAGCGGCATTAAATTACGATATATTTTTGAATTTGTTTTTTTGCCCTGTACTGCATAATCTAACTTTGCATTTGTTGAAAACATAGCTAAGATCCTCATGTTGCAAGTAAAACAGGTATGGCTCTTCTTCATATGTGACCAATACCTGTTGTTATTACGTTAGCAACAGCCCGACGCCCCACGTCGGGCTTTTTGCTTTTCGTATTTTTTATTCTTTTTCAAACAACATTGATATTCCTTGTCCACCACCGATACACATCGTCACTAACCCTGTAGAGACCTGACGGCGTTCCATTTCATACATTAATTTGACCGGTAAAATTGCACCGCTTGCGCCCACAGGATGCCCTAATGCAATGGCACCTCCGTTAACATTCACTCGTGAACTGTCTAATGACAAATCATTCATTACTGCAATCGCTTGTGCGGCAAACGCTTCATTCAGCTCAATTAAATCAATATCGTTCACATTCATATTGAGTTTTTTCATCAAGCGATGAGTTGCAGGCGCAGGCCCAAATCCCATAATGGCAGCATCACAACCGGCAACAGCCCAATCAACAATACGCATTCTTGGCTTCAACCCTCGTTTCTCAGCCTCTTCACGACGCATCATAACAAGCGCGGCTGCACCATCATTAATACCTGACGAATTCGCCGCCGTAATAACACCGTCTTGTTTAAAAGCCGGACGAAGTTTGGCGAATTTTTCTCTTGGTGTATCACGAGGGTGTTCATCTGTATCAAAAATGCGACTACCTTTGCGCCCCTCTTGAACTTCAAGAGGTAGAATTTGTTCCGTAAAATAACCTGCTTGAATTGCTTTTAACGCTTTTTGCTGGCTATCCCATGCAAAATCATCCATCGCTTCTCGTGTAATATTAAATTGTTCGGCGACATTTTCGGCGGTCATACCATTATGATAAGGGCCTTCAGGCCATGTCAGAATAGATGTTAAACCATCTTCAAGCACATCATTACCCATGCGGTAACCGTAACGCGCCTTGCGCAGATAATAAGGCAGCTGTGTCATATTTTCTGTACCACAAGCCACCACCACATTCGATTGCCCGGTTTGCAGTAACATCATGCCATCAGCCAGTGCCTGTAACCCTGAACCACACTGACGATTTACTGAATATGCCGTTGTTTCTTTTGGCAAACCTGCGCGTAATTGGCAAATACGTGCAATGAAACCGCTTTCTGCAATTTGCCCCACATTACCGACAATCACCTCATCAACATCCGCAGGGTCAATACCAGCTCTTTTGACCGCTTCACGGATCACTTCAGCGCCAAGATCATGTTGATGCGTATTCGCAAAACTGCCACCCATCGTACCAATCGCGGTTCTAACACCACTGACAATCACAATATCATTTGCTTGTTTCATAATTTCCTCCTAAAGCACCATTCCGCCGCCAACATTGATCACTTCACCATTGATATACCGCGCTCTTTCAGAAGCCAAAAACGCAACACATTGACCAACATCACGAGGAGCTCCGGCAAAACCTGCTGGAATTTTGCTGATCATGATGTCCCAGACTTTTTCAGGCACACCGCGCGTCATCACCGTATCAATGAATCCTGGGCAAATCGCATTCACAGTCACCCCTTTGCGAGCCAACTCACGGCAAGCCGTTTTGGTCAATCCAATAACACCGGCTTTAGATGCGGCATAGTTAGCTTGCCCGACATTACCAAGCCAACTTGCGGATGAAATATTGACAATACGGCCGCTACCTTGCTCTCGCATCAATTTGGCTGCTTCTTGCATGCAGTTAAATGTGCCTTTTAGATTAATATCGATGACCAAATCCCAATCATCATCGCTGAGCTTGTGTAGCATGCCATCACGGTTAATTCCTGCGTTGTTAACCAATACATCAATTCGCCCAAACTGTACTTGGGTTTGTGCAAACAGCGCATTCACTTGGTCGCGCTTTGAAATATCACAAGGAATGAAAGTGACTGCATAACCTTTTAACTGTAATTCTTTAGCACTTTCGGCACCCGAAGATGTCGCTAAATCAGAAATAACCACTTTAGCGCCTTCCTCGGCCAATACCTCAGCAATAGAAAAACCAATTCCTCTTGCCGAACCTGTTACGATTGCAACTTTATCTTTAACTAACATGGATAAATTCCTCTTTTATATTAAAACTATAAATACGATGCGAGATTGAAGGTGCCTTCTTCAAATAATGAAGAGGACATCACTTTTAAATTTGGGGAAATTTCAGGTACAAAATCCATGTGTGCAAGAATGTCGCGCTCAAGATCAATACCCGGTGCAATTTCAACTAATACGGGTACTTTTTCACCTAATGTGAAAACGGCACGTTCAGTCACGAAATGCATTGTTTGGTTAATCTGCCGAGCAATATCAGCATTCCATGAAATCTGTCTGACATTACTGACGAGTTTTTTGATATCACCTTCACGCAATATAGTGAGTTGCCCATTTTCACAACGAATATCTAAACCTTTTGCGGTAAAGGTAGAGCAGAAAATAACGTGGCGTGCATTTTGGGTAATATCGATAAACCCGCCTGCTCCTGGGCAAATATTACCGAGAAGTGTGGCATTAACATGCCCATAGATGTCCATTTCACCTGCGCCCATATAAGTGACATCAACCCCTGTACCGTTGTAGTACAACATTTGATCTTGATGACTGATCATGGCGGACAAATTACGACCAATACCAAAATCAATTCCACCCGCTTGTACGCCTCCCCAAATACCTGACTCGACGGTAATATCAATACGTTGATTCACGTTCTCTTCTTGAATAATCGCGCCAATCACATCATTTGGAATTCCAGTTCCTAAATTAATTACACAATTTTCAGTTAAATAGCGACACGCAATGCGACCAATTAATTTTCGAATATCTAAGGGTAATGGTGCCACTTGCTGAGCGGGGGTACGGATATCTCCGCAAAGTGTTGGGTCAAAGAACCAGCTTGATGATTGACGATGATCTTCTTCGGGGTTATCACAGATAACAATATGATCAATAAAACTTGCCGGTACCGTCACACGCTTAGGATGCAATGTCCCGTCTTCAACACAATATTTAACCTGAGCAATCACCTTTGCGCCAAATCGTTTAGCTGCCAGTACTGCATGTAAAACCTCCAACGACATAGCTTCCTCATCTGTCGTCAAATTGCCTTTTGAGTCTGCATGAGTTCCTCGAATAATAACAACATCTAGCGGAATCTCGGGATACCATAACCATGGCTCACCTTTAAAATTGACTTTCTCGACCAAAGGAGGCAATGCCAGTGTCTTAGCATTCATTCTGCCACCTTCAAGATCAGGATCGATAAACGTGCCTAATCCCACCTTAGATAATCGTCCCGGTAGACCCGCAGCCATTGCGCCATACAAATGCACCATTTGCCCTTGAGGCAAACAATAAGCTTCAACTTGATTGTCATTAATCATTTGCATCCACCGAGGGGCTAACCCCCAATGCGAACCAATAATGCGTTTTACCATGCCTTGATGAGCAAAATGTTGATTGCCCCGAATACGATTACATTGCCCTGCTGCATGAACTAAAGTTAATTGTTTAGGCGAACCCTGAGATAAAAACCGCTGCTCAATTGCCGATAAAATAGATTCCGCTGCACTAGTTAATGTCATTCCAACCGTACAAACCGTATCACCGTCATTAATTAATTCAGCGGCATCATATTTAGATATAAATTTATTTTTCATTATAAAACCCCATCCAAAGGCTAATTATTTCATAGCCTTTTAATTGGTATAATTAAGTTAACATTAGTTATTTAAAGTGTAATATTAGTTATTTAAATCGTAATATCTTTTTTTCAAATCTTTTTTACTTATTTTACCATTCCATGTTCGAGGAAAGTCTCGAGTAAACATAATTCTGACCGGTACTTTATAGGTTGGCACTCTATCTTTTAGCCATTCAATAATTTCTTTGCTTGTTAAACAAAACTGACTTTCCGGAATAATAAACGCAATCGGCTCTTCACCATAAATTGCACTTTCTATTGGAATAACGGCAACTTCATTAACACCGGGATAATTTGAAATTAAGTCTTCAATTTCTATTGAATATATTTTCTCACCACCACGGTTAATCATATCTTTAATACGGTCTTGTATATAAAGATAACCATCATCATCCACATAACCAATATCACCCGTAAAAAACCAACCCGCTTTAAATGCAGTTTCATTGGCGGGGCTATCAGGCCAATATCGGTTAATAACAACATCCCCTTTAACCCAGATATTGCCAGTGCTATTTGCCGGTTTATCTTCACCGATATCATTACGGATAGCTATTTTTAGTCCCGGTACTGGTAAACCTGAACTGGCTTTTTTATTTCCTGAACGGATATCATCTAAATATACTGTCGCAGGTGATGATGTTTCAGTTAATCCATAAATAGAATGAATTGATGTTTCTGAAAATATATATGAAAGCTCTTTTATTGTACCTTCATTTAAATGTCCAGCACCACAAGCAATCATACGTAAAGAATGAAATCGTTCTAAATTAATACTTTTATTTTCTTTTATTTTTTTAATTAACAATATAAATACGGTTGGTGAACCATGTAAAAAAGTAATTTTTTCTTTTGCAATAGTAGAAATAATATCTTTAGCATTAAATTTTCGATGTAAATAAACCGTTCCACCTATATGAATAAAAAGTGCTAATATGGCTGATAACCCCGTTATATGATAAATAGGAACTGAAAGTATCGTTTTGTCTATTGCAGATAATTTTAATGTTTCTTGATAAGCATATATCGCTGAAAGTATATTTTTATGCGTTATCACTGCACCTTTCGGTGTACCTGTTGTGCCCGAGGTAAAAATAATAACTGCTGGGTCATCTTCATTAACATGATTCGTAAATTCAATTTCATCCGACAATATTAATGATTGCCATTGAGAAAGACTTATTCCCCGAGTATTAAACTGAGATAACCAAGGCTGGCAGCTGTCATCCCAAAAAATTGCATCAGCATTTATGCAAGATAAATGACCTTTCCCTTCAAACTCTTTCATTTTAGTACTGAGTGGAATCACTTGAATACCGAGCCCAACCGCAGCATAAAACAACTGACAAAATTCAATGGTATTCCCCCAACCCAATACGATGCGGTCTCCCTTTTGTAATCGCAATGTTGAGCTCAACCAGCGCATTGTTTGATTTACTTTTTTCAATAATTGGTCATAACGCCAACTTTGATCTTCAAAAACAATCGCAATCGCATCTGGCTGCAATTTTGCTCTATTTAATAAGCTTTGATAAATATTTGAATTTGGCTGTAGCACAGGCACTCTCCAACACTGCTGATACCACTCATATGCTTTCAATGTATAAAATGAAGTCGATGAAATAAGTGCCAACGTTCACAAATCATTCACATTGTTTGTTTATTTGAATTAGCTATATGCACAACTCTATTGTTAAAATTTCCTCGATAAAAACGCTTTTTTTTATTTATATTCATCATGACCTAAATTATTTACCTTTAGTTACTCCCTAATAGCCACATTTGACTTTGTTCTGCACTATAGTACTTGTGCGCATTAACAACCCATCACTTAAATATAAGGGGAATGAAAATCAGTGGCTAATTTATCTCCTCTTGCTAAAGTACCAAGAGCGGTATTATTTACCGAATAAGGCGTTTCATCTCACATTTGCAAATTTAAGGGAATCCTCATGGCAGACTCAACATATGTTCCACCCAAAGTGTGGAAGTGGGATCAAAGCAGTGGTGGTAAATTTGCCAATATTAACCGCCCAATTTCTGGCGCTACCCATGAAAAAGCGTTACCCATTGGTAAGCATCCACTCCAACTTTATTCTCTCGGCACACCGAACGGGCAAAAAGTCACTATCATGCTTGAAGAGCTGCTAGCCCTTGGTATTAAAGAAGCAGAGTACGATGCATGGCTAATTAATATTGGTGAAGGAGACCAGTTTGGTTCTGGATTTGTCGATATTAATCCTAATTCAAAAATACCTGCGCTCGTGGATAGAAGTGGAACGAAACCCATCAGCATATTTGAATCTGGCGCGATCCTCACCTACTTAGCTGAGAAATTTTCGGTTCTTTTACCCACCGCACAACCAGAGCGAGCCGAAACATTATCATGGCTATTTTGGCAAATGGGTTCAGCCCCATTTGTTGGCGGCGGTTTTGGTCATTTTTATGCTTATGCCCCAGAAAAATACGAATATCCCATCAACCGCTTTGCCATGGAAGCCAAGCGCCAGCTAGATGTCCTAGATCGCCGTTTAGCCACACACAAATATATCGCAGGTGAAAATTATACTATTGCCGATATTGCAATTTGGCCATGGTACGGGGCATTAGTAAAAGGTTGGCTATATAATGCTGCTGAATTTTTATCTGTCCATGAATACAAAAATGTTATTCGCTGGGCTGATGAAGTTTATGCTCGTCCTGCGGTACAACGGGGTCGTAAAGTGAATAACTCTGAGTATATTAGAGAACGTCATGATGCTAGTGATATTGTTTAATTGATTATTTCAATAAAATATCTTGTATAGGCTGGGGTTTAGCCTCAGCCTATCAGCTATATTCAAACTATATTATTCGATAATGATGTTTATCTAAACCGTACTTTTTCATGCGTAAATACAGTTTCTTACGCGGCATTTGCAAATACTCTGATACATCATTAATACGTCCTTGATGAATATTCAACGCTTCCGTAATAATTTGCCGCTCATAATTTTCAATCTGCTGATCCAATGCTGTCGGTACAACAGAAGCTAATAACGGATTTGCAGTTTCTCCCATCGGCATGATCCCGACTGCATAAAGTTCCGCAGCATTCGCCAACTCCCCTACATTTCCTGGCCAATGACGGCGCGTTAGTTTTTTAATAAAAGACTCATCCAATATTGAAAAAGAATGATTTAAGCGCGTACAGGCTAACTCCAGATAATAATGAAAAAGAGGGGAAATATCGGCTTTGCGTTGTGATAGCGGTAAACAAACAACTTGGGTCATTGAAAATAGATAATAAAGCTCTGCGACCAATTTTTGCTGTTTAGTCAACATAATCAGAGGGGTTTCTGAAATACCCACTAAACGAAATGAACGATGTTCCTGCTGAATATGCTGTACTAAATATCGTTGCTGGCTTAATGGCATAAACTCAATATTTTTAAGCACTAATGTACCATCAGCGACTTCACTCAACCATGTATCAAGAGGAACATCTTGCTCATTGATTAATGTTTTTATCACTAATGGTGACTGCTTATTATTACTAATTTGATGCAAATAACGGGATAAATACGTTCTCCCACTGCCAAACTCACCTTGAAAAAATACCGCAGCATGCGTTTCAGCAAGACTCTGTAATTGCAGGCTCACTTGTTGCGTCCATTCACTTTGCCCGACAAAATTCAACGTAAGCTGCTTTTTCCCCCAATGCCGTTGCTTCACACGTTGCTTACGCGCGGTTAAGGCTTTTTCAACTTGCAATAGAAGATACTCAGGATTAATTGGCTTTTGTAAGAAATCCCATGCGCCCAATTTAACGGCCTCAACAGCCATCGGGACATCACCATGCCCAGTAATCAGCACAACGGGTAAATATTTATCTTTTTCAAGAAATAATGCCATCAAATCAATACCCGAACAGTCGGGCATACACACATCGCTTAAGACAATACCACACCAATCACGATGAACTAATTCTTTAGCAATCAATGGATTATCACAACTGAAAACCCGATACCCTGCTTGCGCTAATAATAAGCAGTAAGCTTCAAGTACATCTTTATCGTCATCAATTAACAATATATCGTAATTGTCATCAAGCATGTTTACTGACCTTCTTAAAGCTTAAAATTGCACATCCGTTTTGAGTGAGCGTCGATGCTATACGCAACTGCCCCCCTAACTGCTGCATAATCGAATGACTAATCGATAAACCAACACCAAGCCCGATTTCTTTACTTGTAGTAAATGGCTTCATTAAAGAATCCGCAAGCGCTAATGGCCAACCACTTCCATTATCAACAATATATAACGTGAGCTCGTCATCTGTTTCAGTGTAATCGACGGAAATCACCGCTTTGGTTGGACTGGCATCTAAGGCATTCGCTAATAAATTCACGAGGACTTGTTGAATTCCGATTTCATCACCAAATACCCGCGGCAGAGCATCAGGGTACAATAAGCTAACGTCACGCGTTTTGTGTTGTAATAACAAAACATCCCAAGCACTTTGAATACTTTGATTTAAGCAAATAGGTTGAAGCTGTTCATCGCTATCACGTTTGCGCGCAAATTGGCGTAGTGCACGAATGATCCCATCCATACGAGTCACCAGTTTTTCAGATTTATTCAATGCCTGTTGTGCTATGTCAATTTCTTCAGATATCAACGCTTTTTTAGCCATATAGAGGTGCATTGACAGTGCATTCAGTGGTTGGTTTATTTCATGAGCAAGTGTTGTCATTGTCTGACCCACTACCGCTAATTTAGCGGTTTGAATTAACTCATTTTGTGTCGTTCTTAAATTTTCTTCAATCGCTTTACGGTCTTTAATCTCTTGTTCAAGCTGATTTTTTTGCTGATTAATTTGCTCAATTGTCCGTTGTAACAACATCGCGATACGACCCAATTCGTCTCGCCCACCCACCGGAATTGGCGTCGTCAAATCACCAAAACTAATTTTTGCAACTGCTTGATTTAAAGTATTAAAACGTTTTACTAACCGAGATTGAATAAAAAAGTAATTAAATAGCACCGCTAAAAGTAAGGCAAGAACGGCGGTAATAATAATAATGGTACCACTCAGCGACATAATATCCGTTAAATGATGATTTAGCGTTTGTAGCTGTGAATGGCTATTTCCTAATTGCAATTCCAGTTGTGAACGGAATCGAGCTAAAATTCGCTCTTTTTCAGTCGTCATCGCAGCAAGCTTGGTTTTCGCTTGTTGATAATTTTGCAGCACACTTAGCATTTTACTATCAGATAAACCAATATCTAACAGCTCATCAATCGTTTGGCGTAACGTAACTGCACTTGGGTAAAGATCAAACACTGCTTCATTTGCGTCGAAATTAGCCTGTAAGTAGCGTAAATAGCGAACATAGCTCTCATTTTCATCCATATCAGCCAGTTCTGATCCATTTTGTAAATTTTTCAAACGTCCTGAAAGTACGCTACTAATTTGTTCCTCCAATCTCGACAACATATAAATCAGCTGTAACTCCCCTTGAACATTACGCAACCTACCCTGTAGGGCGACCGTTTGATTTGGTTCTTGCTCAATTTTATCCAGTAAAGAGCCCTGCTGAAGACTAATATCTTGGGATAGCGAACTTAATTCCGTATTAAAATCATCATGCAACCAGTTAATTCGCGATGAAAGGGTATTCACCTGCTCATTAGCTAGAAATAATGTATACAAGGCCTTATCTAACCGATGCAATAAATCTTGGCTTTGCGAAACAATATCCGCAATTTGTTGATGATCGCGCCCAGTTAGATTTTGATTAATCGCAGTAACTTGCGTTAAATGAGTGGTTATCTGGTTGCGTAATTGCAGCCGAGTCGCCGTATTAGGTGCTTTTAAAAACTCGTTTAATTCATCGACTAAGGTATTTAATTGTCCTTCAATTAAGAAAGAGGATTGGATACGCGGAAAATAGTCACCAAGGGCATAACGAATTTGCTGGTTTTGCGCTTTCCATGCATACAGGCTGACACAACTCACAATTAGCGTCATTAAAGTCCCTGCAACAAATGCGGCTCGCAAAATTGAGCTAATACTAAACAAACCAATGTAATTAATAATCCGTTGTTTCATTTGATCATTTCCAAGTAAGCGATCGCTTTACGCTGCTGTTCTTGGAAGAAACTTTGCCAACGCATATATTCTTCTTCAGCTTTACGACTGTCTTCAAACCGTGAGTAATATGCAGGATCGATACTTTCTTGAGCACTAACAGGCATAGCGGTTAATAATTGGCGCACTTCCGGTAGCGTTTTTTTTAATTTAGCCTCTGCCATATACACGGCTCGCCATGCATCTTTCGATTCAGTTAAACGAAAAGTAATCGCCATATCAAAAAGTTGTTGTATTAATTTCTGACGCTTCAAGACGAGATGCTCATCTAGCGGTATGGGAGAATTTAATAACTGGCTCTGTTGTGCTTCTCGAGGATGCCCTTTGGGAAGCGGAGTCACCGGATACTTTCCGGTGTTGGTATCCGCTAATACCCGCTGCCCTTGTTCACTGAGTAAAAATGAAATAAATTGCCGTGCTTTTTCTTTATTTAAACTATAACGCGTAATAGCAATAAATGTCGGTGATGTTCCCGAATCTGGCAAATAATGAAACTCTAAATCAGCATTACCTAAAAGCAAATTGGCATAATTATCAATAATAGGTGCAGCGCCCCCTAGACCTGTTTTAATTTTATCCGCAACACCAAAGCTTCGTGATGAAACTGTCGCTAAATTACCTGAAATACTGAGTAAAATTCGCCAACCTTCATCCCATCCGCGCTGCTGTAGCAGCGATTCAATCATAAGATGATACGTATCTGAGCGGGATGGGCTGCTCATCAGTAACATGCCTTGATAGCGACTATCAGCAAGTTCATCCCACGTTTTAGGAATAGGTAACTGGTTCTCTCGCATCCAATTTCGATTCACTAAAATACCGTAACCAGAAAAAGCGACTGCCGCGACGGTTTCTTTCAATGATGAGGGCACAATACGTTGAGAAAATTCAGGTATCCCCTGCAACGCAGCTAAGCGCTCATGCTGTTGTAAATGCTGCATTAACATAGGAGAAGAGGTGAGAACTAAATCGACATTCTCGAGTGCTTGGGTATCTAATAAACGTTCTAAAGATGCGCTTGTACGATTTATGGTACGAATAGGAACCGCTTCAGGCTGCACCTTCCAACTGTTCATAATATAAGTTGTAGCCTCGGGGGAAAATGTCGTTGCCACTACTAATTCATCATTTTTCGCTATAGTTGCATGGCCCAGTTGGCTAAAACTAACGCCAATAATAACCAGCATGATGGACGTAATAACAGTCTGGAGCCGCTTTATTTTTATCATCGATTTCTCTCTCCTGCTGACAGATGTGATTCACATCAAAAAAGTGACAATCTTTTTATTTTGTCCAAAAGTCTATTTGGGGCAAATCTTACCCTTTTCAGGATAGAGACAAATTTAAGTTAAATAACCAGCCCATAAACAATGGATTATTTATTTTTATACTTAAGGTCATTAGTGATAAATACCTCCGCTGCGCGACTAAAAGTCTGCCAAACTTTCAACAAAACAAAATCAGCCCACTAATCACCAAACCTTTAATCTCACTCTTCAATCATTAAAGCAACCATTAAATCGTCATAAATAAAAAATCATTTATAGCCTTGATTGTTATGAGTCAATTTGACCGTTACCTTTCCAAAATTGAGTCAAAAGTGACACAAAAACAGGATGTTGAGATATTTTTTAAAGCAGAACATGATGGCCTCGTCAGAAAAAAAACGACAAAAAACTCAACGATTTTATTTTTATATCTATTTCACAGGTGAATCTATGCTGTCATTTTTAAAACCAGCTGTGGCAAAAAAACAAGTTCCAGCAGGACAAGTTCCAGCAACTTACAAACGTTACCGCGTTCAAGCACTTCTCAGCGTATTTCTCGGCTACCTAGCCTATTATATTGTGCGTAATAACTTCACACTTTCGACTCCTTACTTAAAAGAAAATTTAGACTTAAGCACAACACAAATTGGCTTATTAACCAGTTGCATGCTTATTGCATATGGCATCAGTAAAGGGATCATGAGTACCCTTGCAGATAAAGCCAGCCCGAAAGCTTTCATGGCCTTCGGTTTGATCCTCTGTGCCGTCGTAAACTTCGGTATGGGTTTCAGTAACGCTTTCTGGTTATTTGCCGGATTTGTGGTACTTAATGGTTTATTCCAAGGAATGGGTGTTGGCCCTTCATTTATTACTATCGCCAACTGGTTCCCACGCAGAGAACGTGGCCGTATCGGTGCATTTTGGAATATTTCACATAATGTTGGCGGTGGTATTGTAGCCCCTATCGTTGGCGCTGCTTTTGCCGTACTTGGGACGGCTCATTGGCAAAGTGCCAGCTACATGGTTCCTGCTGTTATTGCAATTTTATTCGCCATCATTGTCTTAGTGCTCGGTAAAGGCTCCCCTGTTCAAGAAGGTTTACCCGCTCTTGACCAAATGATGCCTGAAGAAAAAGTGGTGTTAACCACCGCTCAGCAAGAGCAATCACCCGAGAACATGACCGCATTTCAGATTTTTTGTACTTATGTATTAAAAAATAAAAATGCTTGGTATATCTCATTCGTTGACGTTTTCGTCTATATGGTTCGTTTTGGCGTGATTAGCTGGTTACCCATTTATTTGCTAACCGAAAAGAACTTCTCTAAAGATCAAATGAGTGTGGCATTTTTATTCTTCGAATGGGCCGCTATTCCTTCGACTTTACTTGCGGGTTGGTTAACAGATAAGTTGTTCAAAGGTCGCAGAATGCCATTAGCTATTATGTGCATGGTATTGATCTTCTTCTGCTTAATTGGTTACTGGCAGAGCCAGTCTCTTGCGATGGTTACTTTCTTCGCTGCCGTTGTCGGTTGTCTAATATACGTGCCACAATTCCTAGCATCCGTACAAACAATGGAGATCGTTCCGAGCTTTGCTGTCGGTTCAGCCGTTGGCCTACGTGGTTTCTTAAGTTACATCCTCGGAGCAACACTCGGAACAAGTTTGTTCGGATTTATTGTCGACCGTATGGGGTGGCATGCAGGTTTCTATCTGTTACTAGGTGGTATTGTTTGTTGCATTGTCTTCTGCATTTTATCTCACTTCGGGGCATTAGAACTCGAACGTAATCGCCAAGAAAAAATGCCAAGTGAAGCTCAACTTGCCAACGCGTAATGGCAATATAAATTAAATCGATAGTTTATAAATAGCAAAAAACCCGCCTTCTATTCATTGCGGGTTTTTATTTTATTTAACAAATAAATTATTCTCGATGATATCGCTGTTGAACCCATTGGGCACATAGCATTAATGTCAAACTTATCAAAACAGCCAGACAAGCCATCGCCATTCCACTGCCGATCGACCCTTGCTCAAATTGTCGCCAAACAAAAATAGACACGGTTTGCATTCCAGCAGGCGCTAATAATAACGAAGACACTAATTCACGGGATGCTACTGCGAAAACAAGCATCATCGCTGCAATTAAACTCGGGAAAACCAATGGAAATAAAATTAATCGTAATGTGGTTATCGCTCCAGCGCCATGAACCCTAGCTGCATCAGCTAAACTACCGCCAATTTGGGTCAACGCAGCACTGCAATAACGAACAGGATAAGGCAATAATAAACAACTATAGGCGAGCACTAAAATACCCCATGTGTGATAAGGCGTCACTGGCCAAAAAGGCTGATTCCATGCCAATATCAAACCCACGGCAATAACAATACCGGGGATAGCAATAGGTAATAAAGAGAGCGCATCAATAATAACAGCGCCACGTATTCGCTGTGAAACTACTAACCATGCAGATAAAAAGCCGAGTAACCCCGTTAAGATTGCCGTTGCTGTTGCCAATGAAATACTAGTAAATAATGCGTCTAACGCTTCCGCTTGAGAATCTATTAGTCCCGAAAAATGCCGCCAAGTTAAGTTATCAAAGGAAAGCCCACCCGACACCGTAGAAGAAAAAGCAGTACCAAACATGGCTAATAACGGCATTCCCACTGCAAAAAAAGTGACAAAAGCAAACAACCCCATTACAGGCCAACGCCAAACACCAAGGGAACGAGTCACCAATACCGCCGCCTTACCTGTTGTTGTCGCGACATTGCGCCCTGAAACCAATGTGCGTTGTAGCGTATAAGCAAAAATGGCCACGCTTGCCAATAATAGTGACAAAGAAGCTGCGCCCGGTAAATCAATAGGCCAATCAGCTAGTCGCTGTTCGATATCTGTCGTCAGTACCCGTATGCCATTAGGCGAACCAATTGCCGCAGGTATACCATATTCTTCAATAGCTAACGTGAAAATCAATAATAATCCAGCCGCCATTGATGGTAATGATAATGGTATTGTGACTTTAAAGAAGGCTTGCCAAGCCGAAGCGCCATGTACACGTGCTACATCAGCTAGGCGATTACCATTAGCTGCCATGCTGCGAGATACCGCAAAATAAAGCACAGGAAATAAATTTAGCGCCATAATACACATCATGCCGCCCAATGAAAAAATGGCACTCCCGGGGCTGACACCAAATAATTGTTGTGAATAACCATTCGGTTGCAAGGTTAGCATCCATGAAAGTCCTGCAATATAAGGCGGGATCAAAAATGGAATTAAAAATAATAGATCCCAGCCCCGTGCGAATGGAAGATTAAATAAACCTCTTAATGCCCCTAATGGAATAGCAATAACCCCACTAATCACCGCAACACCAACGCCTAAAAATAAGGTGTTCTGCAATAACAACGGCAGTTCCGATTCATTAAACAAATCAATAATAGGTTCAAACGGTCGACTAAATACCCCCTGACTTAACAGGGGGAAAAACGCTTGAAGAACAATAAAGCACAGCGGGATCACCACTAAAATAATTAATGCGGTGACCACAACCAAAGGCAAAAAACGAATTTTTCTCATCAATACATATCTTAATAAAAAAGAAACTTAACGAAACAGTGTGCTAAAGCGGGATAAAATATCGCTACGTTCAGCGCTATTTGCAGTAGGTTCCGGTAATAATGTCAGCGCTGAAAAATCAGGTCGTTTACCTGCTATATCGGTTCTCGCTGGCATTAACCATGCATTCGCAACAATAGTTTGCCCTTCTGGTGATAATACGTAATCAATAAAGGCTTTGGCGTCATCCGGTTGCTTACTGCTTTTTAAAATCATCATTGGACGCGGGGCAATCGCCGTTCCACTAGTTGGAAAAATCACTTCGATAGACTCGCCGTTAGCAATACTGCCATAAGCCACATAATCCACCGCACCGAATACGGCCGCTTTTGCGCCTTGTAGTACGGGTGTCAATGCTTGGGCATTCGGTCCAGAAATCACCATGCCATTGGCTTTTAATTCAGAAAAAAGTGCCCATGCGGCATCTTGTTTGGCATTTTGTAGCCCTAAGACTAAATCCAGTGAGGCACCGGAAAGCGCAGGATCGGGCATCGTCACTTTATCTTTAAACGCTGGCTGGGCAAGGTCGCTCCAATCAGTCGGCTTTGGTGTGCCACTTTTGCTATTCCACACAATACCTAATGCTGAGATACCTTGCGCGACATAATAGGGCGTTTTAAAACGCTCAGGCACCTGAGCTGCATTAGCACTTTCATAAGGCAGTAACCAGCCTTTTTGTTGTAGATCGACAGCAGTATCCCAAGAGGCTGAAATCAGCACATCAGCCCGTGGATTAGCTTGTTCCGCTTCTAAACGTGCCATCACCTTACCGGTAGTAGCTTGAAAAATATCGACTTTGGTACCTGTTTGTTTTTCGAAACCTGCGGCAAGTTGTTTCGCCATCGCCCCAGGACCTGCGGTATAAACTGTAATTGCTTGAGAAGATACCGAAAACATCGCACAGGAAAGCCCAATACTCATCGCTACACCTTTTAGTGAAAAACCAGCCAACGAACTATTTTTGAATATTGAAAATACGTTTTTTTGAGTTAACTTTTGCATCACAGAACCTCTTTTCATAATGTTGTCAGGCTTTCAATTGTTCCATTTTGCATATGCGCAATTTGGTGAGCCAGTGTGGTTGCTTCTTTTGGATCATGGGTGACATAAATCGCGGTAATTTCTAATGTTCTCAATAGCTGAGCCATTTCTTCACACAGTGATTGGCGTAATGCGATATCGAGATTGGAAAGCGGTTCGTCAAACAACAAAATTTCAGGCTCTGCAATAATGGCACGGGCTAAAGCAACCCGTTGTTGCTGACCACCAGACAGATCTGCGGGTTTTCGTTTTGCAAAATCAATTAACCCTACCCGCTCTAACGCGACATCTACACGTTCCTGTACCGCATGACGCGCAACACCTCGCATCCGCAAAGGAAAGGCAACATTTTGGAAAACGGTCATATGAGGCCACAGTGCATAATCTTGGAATACCATACCCAGATTACGTTGTTCAGGGGGCGTCAGATGGTGAGCATTGGCGACAAGCCTATCTGCGAAATAAATTGCACCATCAGTCGGTTGTAATAAACCCGCCAGCAATTTGAGTAATGTACTTTTACCGCAACCCGATGGTCCCAATAACGCTAAAACGGTACCTTTAGTCACCGTTAAATCGATACCTTTGAGCACATATTGATTGGCGAAAGCTTGAGATAGATTTTGAATTGAAATCATAGAGGTATTGCCCGTTAACGTTGCATTAGGCAAAACATCACGACTCTCATTCGATGAAAAGAGAGTAGATCGCATAATAAATTGTATCCTCTTTGGGATTTAATCGTTATAGACGATGCTACGAAAGAAATACGTCAACTTGATGACAGTTTTATGATTGAAAGATGACAGGCTAGTGTAAGTTGACTCGCGAGTGAGTCGATGACGCCATATAAATTCCCCCCTCAGCTTTGCCACATTGAATGAATGTCTAATTCACTGATAATAAAATGAAAATAAAACTCACCTCTCGCATTTACTGAGATTATTCCCTACGAATAATGTTAGATTTTTTTGTTCTAACTCATTTAAATCATTTATTTGACATTCCTCACATTTCATATTAATTTGGAAGTATAGACGTCTAAACATCCATTTTGTTTTAATGATGTTTCTAGTTCATCAAAGGTATAAGAAGATTGTGATAACACTAAAAAATGTCAGCAAAATATATAGCCAGAGCAAAAAGCAAACTATTGCTGTTGATAATATTAATCTCAATATTGCAGCAGGTGATATTTTTGGCATTATTGGCTATAGCGGCGCAGGAAAAAGTAGCCTAATACGCTTATTAAATCGCTTAGAAGAAACAACTGATGGTGAAATTATTGTTGGTCAGCATAATATTACACTCAGCGATGAAACATCGATTCTAAAAATTCGTCACTCTATTGGCATGATATTTCAGCACTTTAATTTATTATGGTCACGAACCGTCAGAGAAAATATTGAATTCCCATTACAAATTTCAGGGTTCAATAAAAAGAAACGCAAAGCACGGGTCGAAGAGTTGATGGACTTAGTGGGTTTAACGGAAAAAGCCGATGAATATCCATCCAGACTCAGCGGCGGCCAAAAACAACGCGTCGGTATTGCGAGAGCATTGGCAAATAATCCAAGTGTATTACTGTGCGATGAAGCAACATCCGCATTAGATCCAAAAACAACACAAAACATTCTTGCGTTATTGGCACGTATTAATCGTGAACTCAATATAACGATTGTTCTGATTACACATGAAATGCAAGTCGTTCGAAGCATTTGCAATAAAGTTGCCGTAATAGATAAAGGCAAAATTGTGGAGGAAGGATTAGTCACTTCTGTATTTCATAATCCACAACATACGATTACACGCCAATTTCTTTCACAAAGTGAAATAGCGACAGATACTCAGGATGATTTGCAAATTAATTTAAAGCAAGGCGCTATTATCAGAATCGTATTAGATGACGATAAAAACAGTGATTATTTGCTTTATGACTTAATTTCAAAATTTAATGAACCTATTAAATTAATTAAAGGTGTCTTTAACAAAGGCAGTGGATTTTTATACTTACAATTCAAACTGGATACAGAAATATTATTTGATGCCGTTAAGTATCTTCAAGATGAAAAAAATGTAGTGGTTGAGGTAATTTAAAATGGACGAAATACAGCATTGGATTAGCACCTATTTACCTAATTTAAAAATCAATGTACTTGGCGTAGAAACAGTCAATACATTATATATGACCATAATGTCAGGAGCGCTATCATGTATTTTGGGTATTCTTATTGGTATTTTTCTATTTTTAACAGCCAAAGACGGTGAAAAAGAAAATATTCCCGTTTATCGCATTTTATCATTTGTGGTAAATATCTTTCGGGCCGTTCCCTTTATTATTTTAATTATTTTATTATTTCCATTTACTAAGTGGTTAATTGGCACCATTCTCGGTGTCAATGCTGCTTTACCCGCATTGGTGATCTCAGCAAGCGCATTCTATGCCAGGTTAGTTGAAATCGCATTACGAGAAGTTGATAAAGGCGTGATAGAAGCCAGCCAATCGATGGGCTCAAAACTACACACTTTAATCTTTAATGTCCTGATACCTGAATCATCACCCGCATTAATATCCGGCTTAACTGTAACCTTAATTTCATTAGTCGGGGGGACTGCGATTGCAGGGGCAATAGGTGCAGGTGGTTTAGGCAACTTAGCTTATTTAGAAGGCTTTCAGCGTAGTCATATGGATGTGGTTTGGGCGGCAACTTTAGTTATCCTAGCTATTGTCCTTTGTATTCAAGTGATAGGAGACACCTTAGTCCGGTGCATTGATAAACGTTAATCAGGTTAAGTGGTAAGTAAAATCAATAATTAATTTTTAATTCGAATAAAATGGCAATATAGGAAATAATAAAATGAAAAATTTAGCGATATTTAAGCGCCTAGGGGCACTGCTTTTTATCAGTTTAGCGCTAACAGCATGCCAGCCCGATCAAAAAGAAAAAAGTAATAAACTTATTATTGGCGCATCTTCAACGCCTCATGCAGAAATATTAGAATTCATTAAACCTCAATTAGAAAAAGAGGGAATAATATTAGACGTGCGTGTTTTTAATGATTACATCATTCCAAACCAAGCCTTAGCTGAAAAAGAATTAGATGCTAATTTTTTTCAACATGTTCCTTATTTAAATAAAACTTTGGCAGACCATCCAGACTGGAAATTAGTTTCTGCGGGCGCAGTACATATGCATCCCTATCGTTTTTTCTCACAAAAATATAAAAGCCTACAAGATTTACCGAAGGGTGCAAAAGTCATGAGCAGTAATAATATTGCTCAACATGGCCATATATTAAAGCTGTATCAAGATGAAGGTTTAATAAAAATTCGTAGTGGTATAGATCCTGATGATGCGACTATTGACGATATTGTCGAAAACCCGCGTAATTTGCAGTTCTTATTTACCTACGATGCCCCATTGATGCCTCAAATTTATAAAAATGGCGAAGCTGACGTTGCCTCTATTGATGGACACTTTGCTCTCAATGCAGGTCTTGATCTAAGCAAAGATGTTATTTACACCGAGCCAGCAGCAAACAGCAAATTTGCTAACGTTGTGGTGGTTCGTGAAGACAATAAAGATGATCCTCGTATTGCTAAATTAATGGCTGCATTAAAAACAGCAGAAACCAAAAAGTATATTTTAGATAATTTTAAAGGCGAAGCGGTTCCCGTACCTTAATTAAAGAAATACAAACAAGGGAGGCGATCGCAGCCTTCCTTGTTTTTAATCTAAAAATAAATCGTTAAGCCTGCTGCCTTGTTGCCGCCAATACGATTTCACGAATACAAACATTCTGTGGTTGCAAATAAGCAAAACGAATAGTATTAGCAATATCTTCAGCCGAAAGTACAGTACCGCCCATATCCTGTTTCCACGCTTGATATCCTGTTTTTATATTTTCATCCGTTGTATGACTCAACAATTCCGTTTCCACGGCGCCTGGTGCAATAGTGATAACACGAACACCATGTGGCGACAGCTCTTCACGTAAATTCTCAGAAATACCATGCACCGCAAATTTGGTGCCGACATACACCACATGGTTCGGGAATGTCTTACGACCCGCCACAGAACTAATATTAATAATAGTACCCTGCTTACGCGAGATCATGCCCTCAGTCACCGCATGAACACCATTTAAAACACCTTTGATATTCACATTCAACATTTGGTCCCATTCTTCTGGACTTTGGGTTTCAATATTGCCCAACAGCATAACACCCGCATTATTAATTAATGCATCAACGGGGCCAAAACGCTCTTCCGCTTCTTTAACCGCCGAAATAAAAGCAGTACGATCAGTCACATCGACCGATTTACACAGTGTATTTGGTAAATTTAACGCAATCATAGGTTCAGTGCGACGCGCTAACAATAATAATGAATAGCCTTCACTTGAAAGAAGTTTGGCTGTTGCGAGACCGATACCTGAACTCGCCCCCGTGATAACAACTAGCGGTTTATTTGAATTTGGCATTTTGCTCTCCACATAATTAAAATTGATATCAAAATCGATGGATGGACTATATTTCATCCCGACACTGCATTAAAATGGTTTATTTCTCTCACAGGCATAAAAAAAATCTATGGATAATCGTCAACTTCATGCTTTTATTGCTGTTTTTGAAGAAAGAAACATTACTGCCGCAGCCAAACGGCTTTTCCTCACGCAGCCTGCATTATCAACAACCATCAAAATGCTAGAAGACAGCCTTGGAACCCCGCTATTTATACGGCAACCTCGCGGTGTCGAAGTCACTGAAGATGCCCGGATACTCTATCCCCACGCACGTAGAATGGTGGCTGAGATGGAAGCATTAACGCAAAGTTTTAAGCGTGAAAGAAACCGACAACCATTGGAAATCGGTATCGAAAATGATATTGCAAATAGCCAGATAACCGATTTTCTACACCATATTCATGATCCTGAATTCAATCTATTAGTTAACCTTGAGTCTGGCTGTGAAGGCGATATTCGATTTGGCTGTGAAGAGCTTCGCTGTGAAGATGAATTATTTTTGCCCCTAAATACTGAGCCGTTTATTCTCGCCATGCCCAGTCATCATCCGCTTGCAGAAAAAGCCACTCTCACCCTTTCCGATTTACACGGCTTGTGTTGGATCATGTGCCCTAAACTTTCATCTCATCAACGTCTGCTACCCATTTATGGTGCTACAGCCAATTCTCCTGCGGCAAATGCTGGCACATTTTCTCTCGCTCTTTGCCTCGTCACACAAGGATTAGGCGTCGCTATCGTGCCTGAATCTCTTGCCAGCGAGCATCCACAAATTATCACTCGCTCACTCCCAGGACACACATTATCTAGACGAACTGGAGTTTGCTATGCCATTCAATCACTCACCCAGCCTGCTGTGAGCCAATTAATACAGCACTTAAGTCAATGAGTTTAGCTACGCAATAATGTGATTAAAGGCACTTAGCCTAAGATCATGATGACTAATCACAAATAAAACAATTATGCTGAGCGAATTTGTTATGCTTTCGTCACATTATTATTACGCAGTGTTAATAAACCTCACGCGATGTGAGTAAAATCACAATTAACCCCTCTTTTTTAGCTTATAAATCGCTCACCTTTATGTTGTTTTCATCAAAAGGAGAGCATCCTGATGATATTTTCTGTTCGAGACACTCTTTTCTCTTTATTAACTTTAGACGCTATTTCAGGTCATGAGTTACCTATCGCAAATATTATGCAAAAACACTTTAAACACACAGCAAAAGAAGTCTGGCAAGACAGATTAGGCAATGTTGTTGCTCGTTATGGTAGCGATGAACCTGATGCGTTGCGTTTAATGGTATTTGCTCATATGGACGAAGTGGGTTTCATGGTTCGAAAAATAGAAGCGTCAGGTTTTATTCGTTTCGAGCGTGTTGGCGGGCCTGCACAAGTAACAATGTCAGGTTCAGTAGTACGACTTGCTGGTGAGCACGGCTCAGTCCCCGGATGCATTGGCATTAAATCTTACCATTTTGCAAAAGGCGATGAACGCACACAGTCCCCTTCTGTTGATCAACTCTGGATTGATATTGGCGCAAAAGACAAAGCTGACGCGGAAAAAATGGGTATTAAAGTTGGCACACCAATCACGCTATATAATCCACCACAAGAACTCGGTAATGATATGGTTTGCAGTAAAGCCCTCGATGACCGACTTGGCTGTACGGCTTTATTAGGTTTGGCCGATGCCGTCAAAGATAAAAAACTCGATATCGCTTTATTTATTGTCGCCTCGGTCCAAGAAGAATTTAATATTCGAGGGATACTGCCTGTATTACGCCGTGTTAAGCCCGATCTTGCCATCGGGATCGATATAACACCATCTTGTGATACACCTGACTTAAAAGATTATTCAGATTTAGTGATCAACGCAGGCGTTGGGATCACCTGCCTAAACTACCATGGCAGAGGCACGCTTGCAGGGCTAGTCACCCCCGTCCGCTTAATTAACATGTTAGAAAAAACAGCAGCAAAAAATCATATTCCTGTGCAAAGAGAAGTCGCACCAGGCGTCATTACCGAAACAGGCTATATCCAAGTTGAACAAGATGGCATTCCTTGTGCCAGCTTATCTATCCCTTGTCGTTATACACATTCACCGGCTGAAGTTGCCAGCCTACGTGATCTCAGTGACTGCATCCGCTTACTGACTGCGTTAGCAACACTCCCCGCTAACCAGTTCCCGATTGAGTCTGACTCAGAAACTTATCAAGAGGTTATATCAAAATGAAAAAAATCCTCGTTGCTTGTGGAACCGGTATGTCGACATCCACAATTATTGCTCAAAAACTACAAAACTACTTAACAGATGAAGGAATTTTTGTTTCTACCTCGCAGTGCTGCCTAAATGAAATTCCATTAAATTGTCATGGTGTTGATCTGATCATCACCGCAATGAAAACGGATACCGACTATGGCATACCTGCACTAAATGGAGCGCCGTTACTAACAGGGATTAACGATGAGGTATTAAAACAAAAAATTAAAACGCTGTTATCACAATAAACCTAAAAGGTGGCGTTATGTTTGATTATATACTTTCTCTAGGCGGTACTGTATTTGTCCCAATCGTCATGATAGTGATTGGATTAATATTTCGCATCCCATTGCTACAAGCTATTAAAGCAGGCGTTACAGTGGGGATTGGTTTTGTCGGTATGGGGCTGGTGATTGTCATGGCAATCGATAGCCTAAGCCCCCCTATCAAAATCATGATTGAACGTTTCGGTTTAACATTACACGTCTTAGATGTTGGTGCAGGCCCCGCATCAGGGGTGGGATATGCAACAGCAATTGGCGCGATGATTATTCCAATCATCTTTCTACTGAATATCGGCTTATTGTTTACTCGTCTAACGAAAACAATGAATGTCGATATCTACAACTACTGGCATTACGCAATCACCGGTACAGTAGTACAACTTGCTACAGGAAGCTTGAGCTACGGTATCATCGCAGCAATGTGTCACGCGATGCTGTCCTTAAAAATGGCAGACTGGACAGCAAAACGTGTCCAAGCCATCGTCGGTTTAGAAGGTATTTCGATTCCGCAAGGGTATGGCTCTAGCTCTGTCCCACTCTTTGTTCTACTTGATTCAATCTATGAAAAAATTCCTTTCTTAAAAGGTAGGAATGTCGACGCGCAATCAATCCAAAAACGCTACGGCATGGTAGGCGACCCCGTCATTATTGGGGTGGTACTAGGCTTACTATTTGGACTTGCTGCCGGAGAAGACTTTAAAGGTTGTGCGACTCTCGTAATTACAGTGGCCGCGATTATGGTTCTCTTTCCTCGAATGATCCGCTTAATTGTTGAAGGATTAATCCCTATCTCAGAAGGCGCTCGTAAATTTTTTCAAAAGCACTTTCATGACCGTGAAGTTTATATTGGTTTAGACACCGCCGTCACACTTGGACACCCGACGACCATTGCGGTTGGCCTTATTCTTATTCCTATTATGTTGATATTAGCCAGCATTTTACCGCTGAATAATGTCCTCCCTCTTGCTGATTTACCTGTTGCTCCGTTCTTTATCTGTATGGCAACCGTAATACATCGTGGTGACTTATTACGTACCTTAATCAGTGGTGTGATTGTCATGAGTACCGTTTTACTAATCGCAAGCCAATTTGCCCCTTTCTTCACTGAAATGGCGCGTAACGGGGGCTTCAATTTTGCTGAGAATGGCTCTCAGATTAGCGCATTATCCGTCGGAAACATGTTCGGTTGGTCTATCTATGAATTAATGTCATTTGGTCTTATTGGCGTCGTCGTGACAGTGGGAATTGTCGCCTGCGTCGTCATTTTCTTACGTAATCGTGAATTACCTGAATAAGGAGCATCAAAATGAGTTGGTTAAAGGAAGTTATTGGCACTGAAAAAGCCGTGATCGCGATGTGTCACTTACGCGCGCTCCCCGGTGACCCAGATTTTAATGCCCAACATAATATGCAATGGGTACTAGACAGAGCTTATGACGACCTAATGGCGTTACAAAATGGAGGAGTAGACGCCATTATGTTTTCGAATGAATTCAGCTTGCCGTATCTCACTAAAGTAAAACCCGAAACAACTGCGGCAATGGCACGAATTATCGGTCAGCTAATGGGGGAAATACGCGTACCTTTTGGTGTTAACGTACTTTGGGATCCCGTGGCTTCCTTTGATTTAGCCATGGCAACAGGCGCCAAATTTATTCGTGAGATTTTTACCGGCGCTTATGCAAGTGATTTTGGCGTATGGAATACCAACGTAGGAGAAACTATTCGTCATCAACATCGTATTGGTGCCAGTGGTGTAAAAACGCTGTTCAATATTGTCCCTGAAGCCGCCGTTTATCTTGGTGGTCGAGACATTTGCTCCATTGCAAAATCTACCGTTTTCAACAATAAACCTGATGCTTTATGTGTTTCAGGATTAACAGCAGGCGCAAAAACAGATAGTGCCATTCTAAAGCAAGTTAAAGATACGGTACCCAATACCGTCGTTTTCGCCAACACCGGGGTTTGTCTTGAAAATGTCGAAGAACAGCTCAGTATCGCTGACGGATGTGTTACCGCAACAACCTTCAAAAAAGACGGTATTTTTGCCAACTTTGTTGATCAATCAAGAGTGGAGAGGTTTATGGAAAAAGTCCATGCCATCAGGCAATAAAAAGGAGATAAGCAAAAAACTTATCTCCTAGAAGAATAATACTAGGGGCCGCAATCTTCGCCAAAAGGTAGGCGGCTCCTCGTTAATTAGCATATACCGAACCTTAAAGGAGTCAATAACCAATGATTGACGATGCCAAATGGATCCAAACCAACCAACTTGCTGATAATTGGCAAGAAGCGCTCACCATTGCCTGTGAACCTTTAATCACTCACGGCGCTGCTGAGCCACGATATTTACAAGGCATCATTGATAATACCAAAAGCTGGGGGCCCTATTATCTGATTGCTCCCGGTATTGCAATGCCACATGCAAGGCCAGAACAAGGTGCTATTTATAATCAAGTTACGCTGGCCACCCTTCGTCATCCGGTGGTTTTTGGTCATGAAGATTGCGACCCTGTATGGTTATTAATCAGTGTTTGTGCCACACACAGTGATGATCATATTCGATTAATACAACATATTACTCAAATTATTGATAACCCAATCTTGCTAGATGAAATTCGTCTCGCTAAAACGGCCAATGAGGTTTTCATGCTCTTAAATGCACATTGATTTATACATAAGGAAATAATTATGATCCTACACCCGTCTTTAGCTTCAGCTGATCCCCTTTGGCTAGGAGCCGCTGTTGATAAACTTGCCAATGAAAATATCGGCTCACTACACTTAGATATTGAAGATGGCAATTTTATCAGCAATATCACCTTTGGAATCAAAACAATAAAGGCTATCTCTCTCACCACAAAACAAGCGACATCCGTTCATTTAATGGTATCTCAGCCACTAGTTTGGATAAGAGAACTCATTCCATTTCATCCCAAGTGGATTTTTTTTCACCCCGAAAGCGTTCAAAATCCATCAGAAATTATTACTGAAATAAAAAATATGGGCGCGAAAGTAGGATTATCCCTCAATCCAGCCACACCAATTGCACCTTATCAATATCTATATAAAACACTTGATGCAGTGATGATCATGACAAGTGAGCCTGATGGTCAAAACCAACAATTTATTCCAGCTATGGTGGATAAAATTCAACAAGTTGCACAGTTATTACCACAACTGGAATGCTGGGCTGATGGTGGAGTCGGTTTTGATAACATTTCATTATTAAAAGCCGCGGGTGCAAAACACTTAGTGGTAGGAAGAGCGCTGTTTTCATCCGAGAACTCAACACTAACATTAGACCAATTAAGACATTAAATTCGAAAGGAAACAGTCTATGAGCCTGTATAAATCGGATCGGATCCAACAAATGCTGCATTACCTTTGGAAATGTCGCGAACTTTCTACTCAACAAGCTGTTGAGCTATTTGATTGCGCAGAAGCCACTGTTCGTCGAGATTTTCAATATATTGCGGAACACTACCCAGGAATGACGCGAACTCATGGTCGCCTTGATTTCGATGACAGTACGGCAGATAAAGAATCTCAATTCGATGTTAGGCGCTCATTAAACTGTAAAGCTAAACGAGAAATTGCCTTAATTGCCCGAGAGTTAATTCATGAGGGAGATTGCTTTTTTCTTGATTCAGGCTCAACCTGTCTCGAATTAGCCAAAAGCCTTAATGATATTAAGGTAAAAGTGATTTGCAATGATATAAAAATCGCCAATCAATTGGGCGCATTTGCCAATATAGAAAGCTATATTATTGGCGGATTAATCAGACCCGGTTATTTCACTGTGGGAGAAAGTTTAGCATTAGAAATGTTAAATGCATTTGCAGTTGACCGTGTATTTATGTCCTGCGATGCCCTATCAATCGAAATGGGCATTACCAATGCCACCATGTTTGAAGTCGGTGTAAAACGTCAGCTCATCGCACGCTCACGAGAAGTTATTCTGCTCGCCGATCACTCCAAGTTTGATACCTTTGAGCCCCATGCCGTCGCAACCTTATCCTGCATTAAAACGATTATTAGCGACAGTGCATTACCCAATGAAATTCAACAACGTTACCAACAAGCCGGATGCGAATTAAAGCGCGGTTATTAATGTCACCATCAGATAATAAAAATTAATAAGTGATTATTATTTAACTAAAAAATCTATTTTATATTTCAACTGGCTAGGGATTAATACAAAATACATGAGCAGTGTGCATTTTCACTTTATAATAAACACACTTAGCCTCTTTGATGACTCCCCATTTATCAGGAAGTTATCCAATTATACTATCAAAATGAATTCCATCTCAGCAGGAAAAATCTAATCCATTAAAACGAATAAATAACAACAAAATGAGTTTGACGGTTAAATTCTAGATAAGCCTTATATATCAAATTTTAAGGTTTAGAAAATATGCTGATTTCTGAGATTTCAGTGCGAAGGCCGGACTCGCACATAATACTTAACCTCATGATCTAAATTAAAATATAAAAGTATAAAATTATTTATACCAACGCATGTACCAACAGATGAAATTCTTACTTTTTCTGATGGTTATCTAATACAAGTAATTGTGATGCAGATAGAACAGCACAATCTTATAAGCTATCAGATAACTAACTCTGCATCTAGACCTCTCATCAAGAATTAAAACTAAGTTAAATTTTATATTGAAGTTATCCTGTGAGTATGGAGAATAACTCTCTATATATAAATTTATCTTATTATAATCAATTAAATATTATTATTTTTAGGACAGGAAATGGATGATAACTATCTAAAATTAGCCTCTTATTGGCGAAATTCACTAGCTGATGCGGAGTCAGGAAAAGGGGCTCTAGAAAAACGAGACACGAATAATTTGACTAAGTGGGAAAGTGTTTCATCAGGTCGCCTTGATGACATTATTACTGAGCGTTTTTTTTCCGATGAAAAAGATGATGTAAACACCGTAGATGTTATTTTACGCCCAAAAGTTTTTATGCGGTTAATACAACATGGAAAAGAGCGCTTTGCTGGCAATCCAACATTTGTCACCCCGCTTGTGACACTAGCAAAAATAAATCGAGAAGGTTTTTTATTTCCAACATCAACTTCCGTCATTCCTAGAGATCTACTTGAACCGCTATCTCATGGTTCATTCTCTATTGGTGAAATATCTGAGTATGATAAATATAAAACGACGAATACATCATCATCTATGCATTATGATGAATCTCATTTAGAAACAGAAGAAATTGAAGAAGAAAAAGAGAAAAGATATGAAGGCTATTTCCAAGGATGGAAATTATATTTAGATGACTCATCTAAACTATTAAATAGTATCGCTGACTCTTGGATAAACACTCACGAACAGTATGAACTTGCCGAATACGGATATATACTAAAAAAAGTAGAACCTAAAGGCGCTAGTACTCATATTCTTTCTCTTTATGACCACTTACTTGTAAATAAGAAAGAAGTCCCATTATTTGAGCGGTTTGCTAACTTCACTTCTCCTGAAATCGAGCCATTAATTTCGACTGAAGATACCTTTACTTATCGATTAGGTCATTCTGGGGATAAGTTCCCTTTAGCGCTGGCTCAGCGAGATGCACTAGGTCATTTTCTTAATGCCAATGACGGCGATATTTTAGCAGTCAACGGTCCTCCCGGCACAGGAAAAACGACTTTACTTTTATCCATTATTGCAACACTTTGGACTAAAGCTGCGCTCGAACAAACAAATCCACCAATTGTACTTGCGACTTCTACCAATAACCAAGCAGTCACAAATATTATCGAAGCATTTGGAAAGGACTTTTCCGAAGGAAATGGCGCTATGTCAGGTCGCTGGCTGCCAAATATTAAAAGTTTTGGTGCTTATTTCCCTTCAAGTACCAAGAAAGCAGAAGCAATCAATAAGTACCAGACTGACGAGTTTTTTAAAGAAATAGAATCTAAAGAATATATTGAAAGCGCACTAGATTTTTATTTAAATAAAGCCAAATTGGCATTCCCCAATAAAGATTGTTCATCCCCTGAAAAAGTTATCGCGTTGTTACATGAACAACTCTCCAAGCAGTCCAATAAGTTAATTGAGATAAAGCAAACTTGGGATTCTCTACAAGAAACTCGAGGAAAAATCGCCCAAGTATCCGATGATATAAACTCTTATCTTAATGACCAGACCCTATTACTATCAAAAACACAATCTAAAATAGATAGGTTAAAAATTGCTTCGGTAGAATGGGATAAGTATAGAGCGAATGAATCTCTATTTATTTCATTATTTTCATGGCTTCCACCAGTCGGAAAAAAGCGTTACTACCAAGTTAAGCTGTTCCTTGCTGATAAATTAGATGGCTTCGACATTGAAAAAGAACCAATTGAAATCAATGTTATTGATAGTTTAATTAAAAAATTGCTCGATAGTGAAGAGCAAAAACAAAAGAATTATCAACAACAAATTAATTACATACATCAAATTATCCAGCAAGAAAAAGAGATATTGGCAAAGTGGCTCACCATTGCTTCTGAACTTAGATATGAACAGAGTGAAGAACCAAGCTTGTTACAAATTGATGAACTGGCTGACACACAAATCAGATTTCCTCTATTTTTGCTAACCACTCATTATTGGGAAGGTCGTTGGCTCATTGATGTACTCAATATCGATGAACTTAACAAGGAGAAAGGAAAAAACGGGCTTAAAACAATAGAACGTCACTGGCAACGTAAAATGATGTTAACGCCATGTGTGGTAATGACTTGCTATATGTTACCTAACTATATGCTTTTACCCGCAAATAAAGGGCAAAAAAAGCATGAAAGAGGCTACGCATATAATATTGCTGATTTACTCATTGTCGATGAGGCCGGTCAAGTACTACCTGAAGTTGCTGGAGCCTCCTTCGCATTTGCTAAAAAAGCACTTGTTATTGGCGATACTGCACAAATACCTCCAATATGGAATATCACTCGAGCCATTGACTCCGGAAACATGTTGGAAGAAAAAATTCTGGGTGAAAATACACAAGAACAAATCAATGCAGAATATGACTCAATCACCGAACTCGGAAAGTGTTCAGCTTCTGGTAGTGTAATGAAAATTGCACAATTGTCTTCACGCTACCATTATGACTCCGATTTAGAGAGAGGCATGTATCTTTACGAGCACCGACGCTGCTTTGATAATATCATCGATTACTGTAATGAGCTTTGCTATCAAGGGAAATTACTACCCAAAAGAGGTAATAGTGAAAACCATTTATTCCCAGCAATGGGCTATCTCCATGTCGATGGAAAAGGTGAGCAAAGAAATACGGGAAGCCGTTTCAATCGATTAGAAGCAGAAATTATTTCAGCTTGGTTAATAGAAAATCAACAACGTATTGAAAATCATTATGGAAAACCTATTCAGCAAATAGTTGGAATAGTAACGCCATTCAGTGCTCAAGTTTCAACTATTAAAGATGCTCTTAGTAAACAAGGAATTACTACTGGAACTAGTGAAGGAGCCCTCACTGTTGGTACTGTTCACTCACTTCAAGGTGCAGAAAGAACTATTGTTATATTTTCCCCTGTATATTCAAAACATGAAGATGGCGGTTTTATCGATAGTGATAACAGCATGCTGAATGTTGCCGTTTCACGCGCTAAAGATAGTTTTCTCGTTTTTGGCGATATGGATTTATTTGAAATCCAACCCCCTTCTTCACCAAGGGGATTACTTGCCAAATACTTATTCTTAGAGGAAAGGAATGCCTTACATTTCGAACACAAAGAAAGGCAAGACTTACAAAAATCGAATACCCAAATATACACGCTCCACGGTGTGAAAGAGCACGATGACTTTTTAAATCAAACAATTATTAACACTGAAAAACATATTACCATTATATCCCCTTGGCTAAATTTGCAAAAACTTGAACAAACTGGATTCATTGATTCAATGGCTCAAGCAGCAGCTAAGGGTATCCAAGTAAAAGTGATCACCGATAGAAATTACAATATCCACCACTCTGATCCTGAAAAACGTAAAGAAAGAGAAGTCAATCTTCATAATGCCTTGGAACAATTAGATTCTTATGGCATTGCTACAAAGCTAGTGCGACGAGTTCATAGTAAAATTGTTATCGGAGATGATAATTTACTCTGCATTGGCTCTTTCAATTGGTTTAGCGCATCTCGTGAAGCTAAGTATGAACGATATGATACCTCTATGGTTTATTGTGGTGGAAGTTTGAAAGAAGAAATTCAAGCTATCCACAACAACCTTGAACGACGGTAACATCAATGTATTTGCTCAGACTTAAACTGATAAGGTTCATAGGTAGAACAACACTATTAAACCTGACAGTCTGGTCTGAGCGATGAACGGAAGTTCGTTTTCAGGTAACATAATCATATACAAGAGGATCTCTAAAAGAGAATACGACGTCTAAGTGGGGTACTTACAACGATTCTTGCCGTGTTCACAGTAAGCGCTCTGTTTGGCGTATTTTTATTCAAATAGCAAACACTAATAAAGGAAATTTTCATGAGCAATATTCCATCTATGCCGCAGTTAGGGATTTATGTCTCAAAAATCGATCCCGCCCTGCGCATCACTGTAACCGACGTTGATATTGTTGATGACGATGATGATTCTCCTGATGATGAATTGTTTTATTTAGTCCGCTGGATCGAGGGGGAAGATGAAAGTGATATGTCTGCGATAGAATTTGAGCTAGACCCATTCGAATGGCAGGCTTTCGCTGAGTCTGAGCAATTAGTGTTTGAGCGAGATCCGTACATGGATTCAGTCCCCGAAAATTCAAACCTTGCGAAAATTCGGGATTTACTCATTAAGACTAAACAGAATGACCGTTCGTAAGCCCCCATCAGGAAAGAGGCTTAGTGAGTGTTATCTATTTGGGGCAAACTGCAAACGAGTTCGCAAGCAATTTGCCACCAAAGGTGAAGCACTTTCACATGAACGCTATTTAACAAATAACGTGTCTGACCTGATCCCCGTTGATCAACTCAGACTCTTGTTAGCAACGTCCGCTTTAGCACAGAGTAGCCAGTCAGGTTAGATTTATTTTTTCGTCCCCACTATGCCAGATCAAATCTGAGCTAGTGAACATTATTTTCCCCCTGCCACCGATATCTTAGCCAACTCTGGGTTATTAGCCTCAAAAATCGATAGCGGTAATTCAACCTTATGACCATTCTGATCTTCCACCGCTTTAACCACTTGAAACTCAGCGACATCCTCACAAGGTATTTCTAATCCAGCAAAGGTGGCACGAGTGGCGCTAGAATCGCCAAAAGGTTCCACTTCCAGTACCGTATCCCCTAATACTTTTCCTTGCCTATCTTTCATTCTCAAGGTTATCTCAAGCGCACCAAACTCCGCATGGTCTAGAACCATATGGTTACCGCCATTATCGAGGGTAAATGAATAACCACAGTAGCCTTGGTTAATAAAGTTTGAGCTGGTATGTGTGATGCTCGCATAACGCTGTTGCTCTTCAGCGAAACTAAATGCACTAACTGCCAATAGCCCTATCGCAAATAGGCTTTTTATCTTATTCATTACATTACCTTTTGTTATCTTATATCGTCCTCGCTACCGCAAGTGACGGTAGCGAGAATGTTATTTATTGTTGGTTGGTTTGCAATCCACCTTTAGTACGGTCTTTTTCTTTCCAGCGCGGTCGGTTCTTGCCTGAGAACTCTTTTTGCATACTCCAATATCCAATGGGGTAACGGGCTACAATCGTCCCGCCAACACCAATATCGACCGAAGAGTACTGTCCATTATTAATGGTTCCTTTTTGGACATAAGCGTTAGGGCTACAAGTGCCCGTATCGCGTTGTTGCCAATTTCCGTCAGTTCTTGCCACGATATAAAAATCACCAAATGCACAACCTGATGCGGATTTATGATTTAGTACAGCAACATAATGCTTGGTTGAGCCCACAATCCTACAGGTACTATTTTGGCTTCCACACACTTGCCATAAGGTTTTACCGCCATCACCTTTATACTCCCAAATGGTATTTTTAGGGGGCTGGCTGGTGGCAGAGGCGGGTGATGTCATTAACCACAGTGAGGCTAATGCAGTTACGAATACATATTTTTTCATTATAAATTCCTATCAACATAAATAGAAACGTCAGATTGACGCTTGATGAACACCGTCTAATGGGTGCTTGGTTTTCCCTGATATGGCGTATTCGGTGGTTATCTGGTGAATAAGGCACTCACAACAAAAATGGCTGATCATGGTTAATGTGATGACTGACGGTTTAGTCGCACTGAAATCCAGTGACGAATTCGCCGATGAAGATAAAAGGCAGTGCCAGTGGCGATAAGCAAATCAACCAGTAATATCGTGGTGGCGATACCTTCAGTAAAACCGTATAGCCAACCGGATGACATGATACTCAGTAGGCTAGAGAGGGCTAATCCGATAATGATGGACGAGATAATGGCAATTAATTTGGGGTTGAAATGGATTTTATAATCAATCCCTTTAAAGGCACTCAAAACCCATAAGCCCAATTGCGCCAAAAGTTGTGGGATAACCAAAGCCAAAAGATATAAAACGAAGTACATCAATGTGATCCCATACGGGTTCATGATGAGGGCGATAAGCTGGAAATGTGTTAGCAATACCCCTGTGATCCAAAGGCATAACAAGATACTGATAACGATAGCGATCCGTTCTAAACCCAGTTGTAAGTGTGAAACGGTGTTCATATTTTTAAGCTTCCTTATGTGATGATGAATTCACGGTGTGAGGGTGACTTTGAATGGGCATTTCCCATTCATGACCGCAATCGCGGCACATCCAGCCCGTGCCCCATGCAATAATGTCTTGCTCAGAAGAACAGTGGGGGCAATGTGTGGGATGCGATGCTGGTGGGGTTAATAACGTCATGGTCGGCTCCTTTCTTTGTGTGATGGAAGAGAGGTAAGTACTTGTGATATCAATCGAAAATGCGGTAAGGCAGCGATAAAACTGTTTTGTTGTGACAGTTGCATCACTGCGTGTTTTGGTGTGAAAGGGATATTGAGTGGTTGAACTTGCTGGATATCCTCTAACAACAAGACATGCACTTGCTGGTGGTATTCCGCCAATAAATACCACTGACCTTCACGGTAAATCAGTTGATAAGGTTGTAGTGGATTAAAACGACGCTCAGGCGTAAGTAAGCTAATAGATTGCTTACTGGTAATGGCATACACCAATTGATAGAAATGGTCGGCATGTAGAGCCGAAATCTTATGGGCGTGATGCCAAATCAAACAAGGTGAATGGGGCTGCTGGGTTAACAGTAACCCGAGTAAGCGGCTGTCTAGCCCTGGAAACAACCGAGTCATTCCAATCTGTTTCACAAAGGTAAGAACATCTTTGTCTCGATAAGCTTTTAGCGTATTGATAGGCAAGCGATAACAACCTTGCCGACCTTCTACACCCAGATAAGCCAAGCGTTCACGTAAATCCCGTTGTAACGTGCGTTCAGAAACGTTGAACTCTTGAACTAAACTTGAGAGCACAAGGCTTTCGCCCGCCATTAAGCGAGCAATCAGCGCAGAGAGTCGCACAGCCATGCGGTCATATTTTCGGTTGGTCTGAAACATAACGTATTGCTCTCAATAACGGACAATTAGAAATTACAGGAGTGAGGGAGTTTAACTTAGGGGATTGACAGGTTATGTCTGTTGGGAAAAATTCTCATTAGGCATTTTAATGAAAAATCACTATAAGTAATTCATTGATAAATAACGTTATGCTTTTTATTTGAACGATAAGAATGTAAGGCGTAACGACACAACCTGTCAGGGCGGGAAAATTAGTTGGGGTGGCGGGGAGTGAGTTGGTTAAATAAGGTATCTGCCATCACCCATAAGGCTTTATTGAGTTTGATATCACCATCAATCCCATTAACCGAACGAGTGCGAGCGCGTTTACCTTTTGCGGTTCTGCCTGATAATCCTCCTTTAATCAGGTTTTCTTGTAGACGTTGGTACACTGTCCAGAGGTCTTCTTTCTTATCTTCAACGCGTCGGGGCTGTAGAACTTGCTCTCGTGTGACGGGCTGGAACGCTTCACCAAAGCGGTAGGTCAAAGCCGCTTCAGCAAAGGCTTGCTGGGCGGGTGGAGGTAACAATAATGATTGCATACTTTCGCGTTTTTCAGCCACTTGCTCAAACGTATCGAGTACCTCATATGCCCCTTCAATTACTTTACCCACCACATCCCCTTTATGGGACACACGTACTTCACCTAACACATCACCGCACACCAAACCGTTAGAGCACACGGCTCTAAAGAGTCCCGGTAACATTTGATAGCTACTTGAGCCATCATGGCTATTGAGCAAAATAATTTCAGGGACTTGTATTCCCGTAATTTGGTCATGGCGTCGAAGCCGTAACATATGCTTGGTGTGCTCTCGACGACTGATATCCCGTACACGGGTCTGGCAAGCAAAGAACGGATAAAAGCCTTCTTTTTGCAGGCTATCGAGTAAGGTAATGGTAGGAATATAAGTATATCGTTCACTGCGTGAATCGTGCTTCTCTTCAGAAAACACACTCGGTACAGTACGGAATAACTCTTCGATGGTGAGTGGACGGTCACGGCGAATACTGTTGGCAGAGCCAAAACGCGAAGCTAATAAACTCATGATAGATTCCTGATTAATCAATTAAGTGGAAAATGGCAGCGGATTCGGGATGTTGTGAAGCGTAGTCACGCAACTGATAAAAGCGGTCGCACATGACTTCGCTTTCTGTTTGGAATGACCAGATGCTGTACAAGATCAGACACACAGCAATGCCTGCCGCCTCTTGGCTCACGGTGGCTTTATTGCCGTTGTGCATGTTGAATAGGGTTAAGGTGTCTGCGTTGATATCGGGGTAGATAAAGGCACCGCCATTATTGAGTGAGCCGTACTCCCAGTAACCGCCATGATACTCATCGCAGAATTGGCCCATCGTGGTGAAGATAACCACTTCAAAGGTGGCCCAGCCTTTGACTGCACCAAAATGGTTGAACCAAAAATCAAGGCGTTGTTCATCAGTGACTATTTCCATTGTGATAGCAGATTCAGTTGTGTTGTTCATAAGTTGATACTCCAATAAAAAGAAATAAAAAGCGCCAATCCCGTTAAGGACTGGCGCTAGATGTCATCAATGTTGCGTTAATTTAATAAGCTAAAAGAACAGGCTCCACAGGGATTTAGCGACGGAGACGATGCTGTTTTTGACTGTACCAATCGTGCTTTTTATCAAGACAGGTAGGGGAAGGATGTCTATCAGCGTATCGACGATATCACTGACGCATTGCCCAAAATCATTACGTGCCGAAGTTTCTACAGATTGCGTTCGATAAGGGAGGTTCAGTTGCCTGGCTACCCCGCTACTGGCTTGCGCTGGTAACGCCTGTATGAGTTGCTCTGCTAATTCAGTGAGTTGAAAACCTTCTACCGCAGAGACTGTCATCACAGGGTGGTGCGGCTTGAATGCTGTTATCACAGCTTGTTGCTTCAATTCCAAGTTAGCTACTTGCTCAGAGGATGGTTGCTGGCACACTTCATCCCACTGGCGACAGGGCTCTATCTTGTCGGCTTGGTTCAGCACAAATAGAAATCTCTTAGGTTGATAACCGCATTGCTCAGTGAGAAAGCGATAACACTGTTCATCCGAAGACCATGCTCTGTCATCCGCTTTGAGTACCCAAATGATTAAATCCAGTTCTGGCAATAAGTTATGATAGAGCTGGTGATACTCTTTATCACGCTCAAGACTTTCACCTACACCGGGTAAATCTATAAAGGTAAGCGTGTGATTGTTCATAGTTATACTGAAGCGCTGAGCCTGCCGTGTACAGCCTGAAACATCACTCACTGGCGATAAGGGCGATTGGAATAATGCGTTGATAAGACTGGATTTTCCTGCACCCGTTTTACCCATTAGACCAATGGTGGGGGAATAGTTGATTAGGTGATTGAGTTGGTTGAAAAACAGATTTTTAAATGAAGCAGGAAAGGCGGATATCACCCTTCCTAATTCGGGTTGTAGGTTCATATTACATCCTTGAAAAATCATTGTGGCTATTCAAGTTAATAATATATATCTGTAGTGTTTTTAATTTGCCTTTTTAGCTGTCAATATTAGCTTTTTTAATGGTTCCTCTGGTAAGTCAATTTGCTCAATCATAGCTTCAATAATTTCATTAATATTTTTATTATGAAGCTTTGCTATTTTTTTTAATTTTAACTTTGATTCTTTAGATATATAGGTATTCAATACCTCTTTACCTTTAACGCCATCACGGAATTTCTTTTGACTCCATGCCTTTCTTGTTCTGGAAAGAAAATAATCCACGTGTTTAGGATTTGAAGTGATTGCCCAGTAATCAAAGCAAGAGTTAATTACCTTCCATTTTTCATTCCTTATCAAAAGAGCTATATCGCGAGAAACCTCCACATCTTCTTTCACCATTCTCTTAATCAACCAATCTAATGAATCATCGGTTTTATTAATAAATGAAAATACATCTTTATATTTATCAACATATGACATACTTTTATTTAAAAAATCCAAAAACAAAAATTCAAAATTGCTTTTACTCACCATCATACAAATATAGTCAATAAAACAAATTACATATTTCAATAAAGAATCGCTCCCTATCATCTCATCAAGGTCAAATGGAGAATAACTACTCATTGTCATTATTTGGTGATTATTTTCATTCTCTTTTAGTTTTTCATTATAAAATATCATTAAATAGTTCATTACTATAAGTAAAATTCGCTCATTCTTTAAAGATTTTATTTTTCCAATTTCAATTAAATTTTCTTTATAACAAGACAAACAATTTTCAAAATTTAAAAAAGTATTTCTTTCTGACATATACAATTTTATTTCATCTAACAGATCACGATTAGACTTTCCTTTTCTATTATCAGTGAAATGACCAATATTAAAGTTTTGATCTATTACGATTTTATTTTTTAACAAATAAAACTCTATTGCATATATCTGCCTGTAACCTAAGTAATCATCGTCAATTTTTATCATGAAATTTTATCCTTACCTAGCAATTAACGTAGTATTTTACGTAGCATTTATAGTTACCTTGTATCATGTAAGAAACAGGATTTACGTGCTAAATATCACTATAATAGTAAAATTATAGTTAGAATGAAGGATAATCTTTAGATAAATTAATATCAGAGTTGATCTACTTGAAAAAGCATCAGTTCACCTTTGTTCAAAAGCGCTCTATCGCGGTCATCGGTGATGAGATAGAGAAGAGCCAAGCCGTGTTGGTATAGTATTATATTAATAAAGAAAACCTATCCCATAACCACACCTAGAATATTAATCATTACTCTGTCACTGACTAACTCATCCATATGTTCATCATTTTTATAAAGTGATGAATTCTTATTTTTAACAACATCCATTCTAGATATGAAATAAAACTAACCAAAGGTATCAATCATGTCTAGAAACACCCACAACGAGCATTACATTCAGAAGATAAACCACACTATTCGTAAATCACTATTAACCTGTAATCGTATTACAGCTATCCGTGTTGACTTGCGATTCCCATCAGAAAATATATTTTATTTTAGCGACTCCAGAGTTATCACACGATTCCTCGAATCCTTAAAAGCAAAAATAGATGCTGACCTAAAACGTAAAAATAAAGCATGGAAACGTAACCATTCATGCCCCTTGTTTTATGTATGGGTCAGAGAGTTTGGTGAGATAAACAACAAAAAGCATTACCATGTACTTTTGCTATTAAATAAAGATATTTATTGGAACCTAGGTGATTTCATCAAAACTGAAGGAACACTCTATGCATTAATACAGCAGGCATGGTGTAGTGCTATTGGTGTGAATGAGCGTTATTTAGTTCATATCCCAGATAACGCCGTTACTTGGCTAGATAACAATAATGCCAACAATGAAAGTTCGATATTCGAATTAAACCAACGCTGTCGTTACTTAGCCAAAGAGCATACAAAATATTATGATGATGGCGAGCGTTCTTTTGGATGCAGCCGTTAATCTACCAATAAAAAACATGAGGGGGATATCTTTTGGAAGAGAGATATCCCTAAACATTTATCGATATCCCTTCTGCCTTTTAACTTTAAAGACAGGAGTTCAATAATGAGCACTCAAGCGCTTCCCTTATTAGATGACCAATGCGTTGATATGAAATTTATAACCCGTTTAACCGGACTAACAGATAAATGGTTTTATAAATTGATCCAAGATGGTGAGTTTCCTAAGCCTATCAAATTAGGGCGTAGCTCTCGCTGGCTGAAGAGCGAAGTGGAGAGTTGGCTACATGCTCGTATTGCCGAATCTAGAACCTAATCATCACATCACTTACCACATTGTCAAAAGCCCTACTTATCGCCACCACCAATTGTCTAATATTGGCCTACCTTGTACATTAAGGATAAACCTCAACCTTAGATAAATTTTATTTCCTAACAAATAACTCTTTTACTTTAAATTATGATAGAAAAATGAATAGTGCCCCTAGACTGGCCTCTTAACTGGATTAACCTATGCTGCACTAGTTCAATCAATCAAATTCAAATCACTATGTAATTGCTCTAATTTACCTCAGCTTCACTGTATATTTATTTCTCTGGTATATTCATTCCACAAGTATTCAACTTAATCAGCCTTCGTTTGCCCTCTTGATTAGTTATTTTAGATAAATTTGCTAGAATCCTAACTAACACTACAAGCCTAATTGAGTTATATATGAACAAAGTAATTATAGAAGAGATAAAATAAGCTCTTGTCTCTTCTCCAAGTAGCAGGTTTATGGCTGAACACCACTTACAGTCAATCAAGTATACTGATGAGCTTGATAATGTTACTCCAAAGACCTTCAGCCTTAAACTGAGCTACTGCATTGAGCTCAGCAAGATGATAAATATTGCGACTCAACCCACAGCTGTAGGCCTAGTTATAGAGAGAATCTAATTTTTATGCTTATTGATAACGTAACAACCAAAGTCACCGATATACTTACAGATACAATTCAACAGAACGATAAGCTTTCTATTATGACTGGGCTTTTTTCTATCTACGCTTTTGATCATCTCAAGGACTCCTTAAACGAACTAGAATCAGCTCGTTTGCTATTCTCTCAAGCGAAAGGTTTCGATGATTTAAATATTAATTCACCTTTTGGGTCTCTTAATGGCTCTGCACTAGAAAATAAGTTTCGCAATCAGCTAAACCAAAAAGCAATAGCAAAAGAGTTTACTTGTTGGATAGAGGAAAAAATTTCTGTGCGTTTAGTTAAACAAGCAGGAGCAGTTCACCAACACATAACGCACGTTTCTTCATCGTCAAACTCGTTAGCAATTAATGGTGCTCAATTCAACGGACAAGGAATTGGTCTAACAGAAACTAATGGTTTCGATATGATCAGTATTGCTAGTTCCGAACAAGCAAAAGAATTGCTTGGTTTCTTCAATCGGGTATGGAGTAGCAAAGGACAAGTTATCGAAGCAAAGGATCAATTAAAGGCTCAATTATCTAAACTTACAGCAGATAACACACCGCAATTTATCTACTTCCTTACTCTTTATAATGTATTTAAAGACTTTGTTTGTGATCTTCAAGAAGATAGCATTTTAAAAACTAAAACAGGTTTTAAAGATACAATCATTTGGAGTAAACTATATAAATTTCAAATAGATGGGGTTATGGGTGCGATTGATAAACTTGAACATTTTAACGGTTGTATCATTGCTGATAGTGTCGGTTTAGGTAAGACGTTCGAGGCTCTAGCTATCATTAAATACTATGAATTGCGCAATGATAAAGTGCTGGTGCTTTGTCCTAAAAAACTGCGTGATAACTGGTTCATCTATACACAGAACGATAAGCGTAATTTGTTAGCAAGTGATCGCTTCAACTATGATGTGTTAAATCATACTGATATGAGTCGCGATACTGGTTATTCAGGTGATATAAATTTAGAAACGGTCAATTGGGGAAATTATGACCTTGTAGTGATCGATGAATCTCATAACTTCCGTAACAATAATCCTAAAAAGGATGGACGAAATCGTTATCAACGACTTCTTGAAGATATTATTCAAGCAGGTGTAAAAACAAAGGTTTTGATGCTTTCTGCTACGCCCGTAAACAACCGACTGAACGATCTCAAGAACCAAGTGGCATTTATCACTGAAGCAAATGACCAAGCACTTATTGACTATGGTATAAACAGCATCGAGAGCACATTAAGGCAAGCACAATCACGCTTTTCTCGTTGGACTGAACAAGACCCTGATGTTCGAACATCGAAAGATCTTTTGGACTCGATGAATTTCGATTATTTCAAATTACTAGATATTTATACAATCGCTCGTTCTCGTAAGCATATCGAGAAATATTACGGAACTGAGGACATTGGTAAATTCCCGACAAGACTTTTACCAATCAACTTGAAGCCTTCAATTGATCTTCAAGACCAGTTCCCACCGTTGGAAGAAGTGAATAAGACGATTCGTAGGCTCTCACTGGCGTTTTACTCGCCTATGAAATACGTGCGAATGGATAAGAAAGCGGAATACGCAAGGCGTTATGACCAAGAGGTAAAGGGCGGTAAAAGTGTATTCAAACAAGTAGACCGAGAAGAAAGCTTGACTCACCTTATCCGTATCAATCTTTTAAAACGAATGGAAAGCTCGATCCATTCGTTCACGCTCACGTCAGAGAAAGTGTTAGCGCAAGTTGAAGTGCTACTATCAAAAATCCATAACTTTAACGCTAATATCCGACCGACACAGACTTATGATCTGACAGAAGATTTCGTTGCACCTCCTATCGAAGAGATTGATGATCTTGAGTTTGACTCGCCTGAACTTGCTCCTTATATCATCGGGAATAAAACCAAGGTAAGAATTCAAGATCTTGATTTGGTAAGGTTTGTACAAGATTTAGAAGCTGATAGCGCCTTTTTGCAAGAAATTGTTCGTGTATCAAAGAGTATCGACCCTAAGCGTGATGCAAAACTCGATATGTTGAAACAGGCATATTTTGAAAAATGTAAAAAGCCATACAACGGCACTAACAAGAAAGTCATTATCTTTACGGCATTTGCTGATACCGCAGAATATCTATACGAAAATATTTCCAGTTGGGCTTATCAAAATTTGGATTTATATTCTGCGCTAATCACAGGTCAACGCACAGATACAACCTTACGTTGCATTGATGGTAAGAAGTTAAAAACTGATCTGAATAGTTTACTGACGCATTTCTCGCCTAGATCTAAAGAACGTAAGAAAGTCTTCCCAGAGTTTAAGGAAGAGGTAGACATACTCATCGCAACGGACTGTATTTCCGAAGGCCAAAACTTACAGGACTGTGATTATCTGATTAACTACGATATTCACTGGAACCCCGTTCGTATTATTCAACGTTTTGGACGTATAGACCGTTTAGGTTCGATTAACGACACAATTCAACTTGTGAACTTCTGGCCAAATATGGAGTTGGATGAGTATATCAACCTAGAGGCTAGAGTGAGTGGGCGTATGGTATTACTCGATATTTCAGCAACGGGTGAAGAGAACCTCATCGAGCAAGATCCTAAGCTTAACAAGGGAATGAATGACTTAGAGTATCGTAGAAAGCAACTAGAGCAGCTTCAAAACGCTGTAGTTGATTTGGAAGAAATCTCAGGTGGCGTATCCATTACCGACTTAACACTGAACGATTTTAGAATGGATCTCTCAAGTTACCTCAGTGATAAATCAAAAGATAACACAGAAACCCTAGGACAATCTCCATTCGGGTTGTTTGCACCTGTAATTATTAGCAAAGAATCGTTTGAGTCAGAGTCTAGCCAATTTGCAGGTTTAAAAGATGAAATCCAATCAGGAGTCATTTTCTGTCTGAAAGATACTAAAGGAAAGGTTCAGGTTGAAGAGAGTTATTCACTCGCCCCTTACTATCTTGTTTATGTGTCTGACGAAGAAAAAATCTTACTTTCATTTACCCAATCCAAACAGATTCTGGATCTATGCAAGAAACTAGGTTCAGCGTTCAAAACCATTGAAGATTCTGCACTAGCTTATCAAGAGTTTGAGAAGAGAACGCAAAAGGGAATGAAAATGAGTCATTACCAGAATCTTCTCAGTAAAGCGGTTGAAAATATTGCGGGTAAAAGTGAAGAAATTGGTGCAACAAGCTTGTTTAGTCGAGGTGGAACAGTTTTATCAGCGTCAAGCTCTCAAAATGTGAATGATTTTGAAGTAGCAAGCTATATAGTCATTCTATAGGAACAAGGCAATGAGTAATATCATAGATTTTCGCAGTGGAAATTTATTCGACAAGGTATATGAGCATCTAGCTTTACCAAAATCAACATTGCTTGGCACAAGAATTACTAAGAGGATGATTCTAGAGAATAATGATCTATCAAGTAGTGATAAGAGGCTGGTTAATGATGTTGTTCAATCCGTTGAATGGCTGAACACTCTCAAGGCTGAAACCTTGAATATACCGACTTATATTACAGAAACGATAGAGTATATCGAGGTCGCTGTTCTTAAAGTCAGTCTTAAAATCGATCAAACAAACCGAGGAAAGTTGAAGAGCACAGCAAAGCTCTTCCATACACTGATCCCGTATCCAGTTATCTTGCTGTTAGAGCTAAATGAAGAAATAGCGATTAGCCTAGCCGACAAGCGTATTAATCAGGCTGATAGTTCAAAACTGGTTATAGAGCATTTCTATAATAGCCAATGGTTTGATGTTGCAGGTTTGAATAGCAACGAAATAGAGTTTTTGAATGACTTCACGCTTAAAAAGGTATCAAGCGTTAACTATTACGAGCTGTATCAAAATTTTATCTCAATGTTGCTCGCATTGGAAACGAGCTACATTTTAGGCTCTTACTCAACCAAAAGCAGTCGAAACAATAACATTTCAAAAAATAAACTTAGTTCGTCACAAGAGGACAAAGTAGATAACTCTGACAATTCGTTGTTTAATGAGATGAGCAATGAGGAAAAATCAAATTTATTGAAAGAGTTAACTTCTCTTGAGGCTGAATTGACTAATATTAAAAACAAGTTAAAAAAAGAAGTGCAAATGAATGAGAAATTGCACCTCAATGTACAAGCAAGAAGAGTTAAACAAGCGATTTCGGCAATCATTTCTCAGTTCGTATAAGTTTTGAAGAACAACATTTCAGATGGAATAGCAGGTTTGAATCAATCCCGACAGTAAATAGGTAATTAACATAATGAGCGAAATAGAAAAGATCACGGGCAATAGCCCTAAAGCAAAAAGCCTAGACATAACCACTCAGAATATCGAGCAATTAAAGCAACTTTTCCCTGATGTTTTTTCTGAGGGGAAAATTGACTTTGACGCGCTTAAAGCATTGTTGGGTGCAGAAATTGACGATTCAGAAGAGCGTTACAACTTTACGTGGAATGGCAAAAATAAAGCTCGACAAATCGCACAAATGCCATCGACAGGCACTCTACGTCCTTGTAAAGAGGAAAGTGTTGATTGGGATACGACCGAGAACTTGTTTATTGAAGGTGATAACCTTGAAGTCTTAAAGCTTCTGCAAAAGTCTTATCATAAAAAAGTAAAGATGATCTACATAGACCCTCCTTACAACACAGGTAAAGATTTTGTTTATAAAGATAATTTTCATAATAATCTTCAAAATTATCTCGAACAAACAGGCCAGTTAGATTTTGATGGCAATAAGTTAAGTACAAACTCTGACTTATCAGGTCGTTACCATTCTGATTGGTTAAATATGATTTATCCAAGACTAAAGCTTGCTCGTAATTTACTTAGAGATGATGGTTTGATATTCATTTCTATCGATGATAATGAATATGTAAACCTGAAAAAAGTGTGTGACGAAATTTTTGGGGAAGATAATTCAGTAGGCGTTGTAGCATGGAAAAATAAGTATGGTGCAGGAGCAAAAACAAAAGGATTTATTGAAGTGCATGAATATATTTTGTGCTATTCGAAAAGTCCAATCGATAACATTGCATCAAAGTTATCAGAGGAACAGGCTAATCTTTATAATAAAAAGGATGAAAAATTTGAAGCAAGAGGTGGTTATTTCACTCAGCCGCTCATGACGACTAGTATGGATGATAGGCCAAATTTACAGTATTTTATTGAATACCAAGGTGAAATCATTAAACCTAATAAACAATGGGTTTGGGCTAAAGAACGCTTACTTAAAGCAATCGAAAATAATGAAATTGTTTTTAATAAAAAAGCTGATGGCTCATATAGTGTTCGATATAAGGTTTATTTGATTGACGAAAATGGTGTTAGAAGAAAAGGTAAACCTTTATCTTTATTAAATGGCCCTTTTAATCAGGAAGGAACTAAAGAAGTTGAGGAGTTAATTGGTAGAGGAATTTTCAGTTTCCCCAAGCCATCAGCTCTTATAGAATACTTTTTCGGCTTTGATGTAAACGATAAATATGATAACGATGGAATATACTTAGATTTTTTCGCCGGTTCTTGCTCATCTGCACATGCAGTATTAAAATTAAATATGGAAGATAAAGGTTCTAGAAAATATATTATGGTCCAATTACCTGAGCCCACAGATAATTCTTCTGAAGCATTTAAGGCGGGATATAAAAAAATATCTCAAATAAGTAGAAAGCGATTAGTAGAGCTTTCAAAAAAAGTTAAATCCGTAGATTCTTCATTAGATTCGGGTTTTAAATATTTTATACTTGATGAAACTAATGTTAAAACATGGGATGCTGATTTTAACAACCTAGAAAAAGTGCTTCAATATGCTGCTAAGTCCATCAAAGATGATCGTTCAAGTGAAGATATTTTGTATGAGATCTTCCTAAAATATGGGTATGACTTAACTACACCTGTAGAAACTAAAACAGTAAATGGTAAAACTGTATTTATTGTTGGTGCAGGTGCTTTGATTGTCTGCCTAGATGATGATATTTCAACTGAAACTGTTGAAGGTATCGCCAAACTAAAAGATAAGTTAGACCCAGAAACGACCCAAGTAGTCTTCAAAGATGAAGGCTTTGCTGATGATCGAGTTAAGACCAACGCAATCCAGATCTTAAAACAAGCTGGTATTGAAGATGTGAGGAGCATTTAAGGGATAAATTATGTCTGAAATGAAGATAAAGTTTAATTCTGATCTAGCACATCAAAGAGATGCGATTAATGCAGTTATTGGTGTTTTTGAAGGCCAAGAGACATTCAAATCAAATTTTTCTGTTTTATCAAATTCACTGACAAATGAGCAATTGGGATTATTTGCCCGAAACAATGACATTGGTGTAGCAAATGCTCTTACTCTTTTACCAGAAGAACTTTATGAAAATATTAGAAATATTCAGCTTATTAATGGGTTACCACAAACTGAAACGTCTACAAAAACTCTTCCAAGTCTCGATTTCACTATCGAGATGGAAACGGGAACGGGTAAAACCTACGTCTATCTGCGTGGCGTGTTCGAACTGAATCAAAAATATGGACTAACTAAGTTCATCATTGTTGTCCCGTCCGTTGCGGTCAAAGAAGGTGTTTATAAATCTTTGCAAATCACAGAAGAGCATTTTAGAAAGGAGTATAAAAACATTCAGTATGATTACTTTGTATACGACTCTTCAAAGCGTGAGCAAGTAAGAAACTTTGCAACGAATGATTATATTCAGATCATGGTTATCAACATTGATGCTTTTAGTAAATCCTTCACTGATCCAGAGAAAGAGAATACAGCAAACTTGATTCACCGAACAGATGATCGATTGAATGGTATGAAACCAATTGAGTTCATTCAAGCAACTAATCCTATTGTTTTAATTGATGAACCTCAATCTGTAGCGTCTACAGTAAACCGTAAAAAAGCCATTACTAGCTTAAATCCACTATGCACGTTCCGCTATTCTGCAACGTTGACTGAAAAATTTAATTTGCTTTATAAGCTTGACTCGATTGATGCTTATAATCGACAGCTTGTTAAACAAATTGAAGTTGCGTCATTGGAAGTTCAAGATAATCATAACCAAGCTTATATTAAGCTGATCAGTGTCGATAATAAGAAATCACCAATCACGGCAAAGATCGAGATTGATGCTCAAACTAAAACGGGCAAGCTACAGCCACGCAAAATCATCACGGTTAAAAGTGGAACGGATTTATTTGAGGTTTCAAGTGGACGAACTGTTTACGAAGGTTATGTGATCAACGACATCTATTGTGAAGAAGGTGGCGAATATATCGACTTTACAAGCCGTGACGACATTATCAGTCTAGGAATGGCAATTGGTGAAGTTGATGAGGACACTTATAAGCGTTTACAAATATCCAAAACCATTGAAGAACATCTAGAAAAAGAACTCAGATTTTTTAAAAAAATTACTACAGGTGTCGACCCTATGGATCATTCAAAAGTGATGAGCCAAAAAGGGATTAAAGTTCTAAGTCTGTTCTTTATTGATAAGGTAGTTAACTACCGAGGTTATACGAAAGACGGTGTGCCAATTCAGGGCAAATTCGCACAATGGTTTGAAGAAGAGTTTACTCAGCAACTTAGAAAGCCAAAGTATCGTGTCTTGTATCCGTTTGTGTGGGATCAGGATGGTTCAGGTAAGCCAGTGATCAATGAGCAAGTTCTAAAGGAATTGGCAAGTTCAGTTCACAATGGCTACTTTGCTCAAGACAAGAGGAAGGATGCGGCAGGAAACCCTCTTTTCGCTGAATCTAAAATTGCAGCAAATGGTGAAGGTGGTAAAACTGCGGCTGATGAATCTGCTTATAACTTGATTATGAAGGATAAAGAAAAGTTACTTTCTATCGATGAAAAGTTACGCTTTATCTTTAGTCACTCAGCACTGAAAGAAGGTTGGGATAACCCTAACGTATTCCAGATTTGCACGTTGAATGAAACCAACTCAGTGATGAAGAAAAGACAAGAAATTGGTCGTGGTTTGCGTCTAGCCGTTGATCAGTCTGGGGAACGTGTTCCATACGGTTTTGAAGTGAATACTCTTACTGTTATGGCTAATGAATCATACGAGCAATTTGTATCTGAACTTCAAAAAGAGATTGAGAAAGAAGAAGGTATCAAGTTCGGTGCGATTGAGATGCATCAATTCGCCAATATCGTTATTTCTAAGGAATTTGATAAAAAAGAGTTCCTTGGAGCTAAAAAGTCAGAAGAGATATATCAGCATTTAACCGACAAAGGTTACATCGACAAGAACGGTAAAATCCAAGATTCACTTAAGGCTGATCTTGCGGATAATACCGTAAGTCTTCCTGAAAGCGTAAATAAATATTCTGATGCAATTTTGGCGACTTTAACCAAAGTTTCTAAAGGCTTGAGTATTAAGAAGCACGAAGAGAAGCAAACAGCAATTCTGCGTGAAGATGATGGTAAGCAGGTTGTTCTTGGAGATGATTTCAAGGCACTTTGGGATCGTATTAAGTATAAAACGACTTATAGAGTAGATTTTAGCGTTGCTGAATTGGTTGAAAAATGTATGAAAGAAATTCGTGCCTCTGTAGCAGTAGCAAGTGCGAAATTTGAATACAAGAAAGTTAAAGTTGCGATAACGGAAGCGGAACTTGAAACATTTGATGAAGAGTCGAAGATTCAGTACTACCGTAATAGAAACTTCCAATTGCCTGATGTTGTGACTTACCTCGAATCGAATACGAACCTAACCCGCAAGACTGTAGTTCAAATATTGCTTGGATTAGGCGACAAACTGGAGTCATTCAAGAACAACCCTCAACGATTTATCGAACTGGCTAGTGAAGTGATCCGTAAACAAATGCGACTTGCAATTGTGGATGGCATTACTTACCACCGTATCGGCGATGAAGATTATTATGCTCAAAAATTATTCCAAGAGGAAGAGTTGACAGGCTATCTCAAGAACATGGTTGAAACGAAAAAATCTATTTACGATTACATCATTTGTGATTCAGACATAGAGAGTGAGTTTGCTGCAAAACTTGAAGAATCGAACGATGTTAAGCTTTATGCAAAACTTCCAGCTTGGTTCAAAATTGATACACCTCTAGGCAGTTATAACCCCGATTGGGCGGTTTTAATTGATAAAGAAGATGGCATGGGTGATCAGCTTTACTTCATAGTAGAAACAAAATCCAGTATCTTTTCTGATGATTTAAGAGCATCTGAACAAGCGAAAATTAACTGTGGTATGGCTCACTTTAAAGCATTGTCGAAAGATAAAGAGGGTAATGCTCTTGAGAATCCTGCTAAATTTGTAAAAGCTGATTCTTATGATACGTTCGCTGTTCATCTAGAAGAATAAAGTTCTCCACATTAGCTGAGATAGCTAGTTAACTAGCTATCTCGTGCTTTTATTGTGAATAAACATGCGTATACAAATATTTTGACTTACTAGCATGATTTATGTCCATAAGTAAATGGTGTTGAACTTAGATTGTAAATACCAACAGATAATTCCGCAAGGAAAGTCATTGAGTTAGCTATCGAGTCAACACCTATATCTCCGACTTGATTATATTGGTTCAGTTCATCAAGAAATGATTTTATTTCTTCATAATTATTCACATTCAACCTTCCTTGAAATTAAATTTAGACATAACTTAATAATCTACCTTTTCCCAAACCCAAACGCCCCCACATGCCTCTCCCTATTCACATCCAGATAATCAGCCCACCACTGCACCATCAGCCGTCTTTCCTCAATGTGCTCTGCCTTATGAATATAAGCAGCTCTTACTGAGTTGCGTTCTTGGTGGCTCATCTGCCTTTCTACTGCATCCTTCGACCATAGCCCTGACTCAATCAACGAACTACACGCCATCGTTCTGAAGCCATGCCCACACACTTCCGTCTTAGTGTCATAGCCCATCACACGTAATGCGTTGTTAACCGTGTTTTCACTCATTGGCTTTTTAGGATTATGATCACCGATAAAGATCAGTTCGTGGTTACCGCTGAATTGATAGATCTGCTTTAAGATCTCAATGGCTTGCCGGCTTAAAGGAACTAAATGGGTAGTGCGCATTTTTGATCCGCGATGAGAGTGTTTAACTCCTTCTATCGCTTCGCGCTCTGCGGGGATCGTCCACATGGCATTATCAAAATCGATTTCATCCCAGCGGGCGAAGCGCAGTTCACTGGAGCGGATAAAGACTAATAAGGTGAGTTTGACTGCTAGAGTAGTTAACGGTCTGCCAGTATAGCTATCTATACGCTGTAGAAGCTCTGGTAAGCGTTTAAGCTCTAACGCGGCTCTATGGACACGATTACCAGTAGCAATTGCACCAGCCATATCCTGCGCTGGGTTATAGTCGATTAAACCGCTTTGTACTGCATAACGCATAATACCTGTCACACGCTGTTGTAAACGTGCAGCTACCTCAAGACGTCCAGATATCTCTACGGCTTTAATCGGTTCGAGTAGATCGCGAGTTTTTAGTTCGGCAATATTACGTTTGCCAATAGCAGCAAAGATATTGTCCTCAAGGCTTTTGAGGACTCGATGGCGATGGCCTTCTGACCATTTCTTATTCGTTGCGTGCCAATCGCGAGCAACTTTCTCAAAGGTATTAAATTCCTTTTGTTGCTCTTCTTTCACTTCTTTGCGTTTTTCGCTTGGATCAAATCCATTAGCAATTAACTTTCTGGCGGCATCTCTTTTCTCTCTGGCTTCTGCAAGCGAGATGTCAGGGTAAACACCCAGCGCCAACATTTTTTGCTTACCACCAAAGCGATACTGCAAACGCCAATATTTTGAGCCGTTGGTATGTACCATCAAGTGCATACCATCACCGTCTGTTAATTTATACGATTTATCCAAAGGCTTGGCAGCCCTGACTTTAGCATCAGTAAGAGCCATGATTTATCTCCTTCTGTTGGTACAAACTATTATCGAATCGAGAGATACCAACACATATACCAACAGCAGGTACTTGATGTGGGTTGACCTTAGTATACTTGGGAAGACTGAAAAGTGGGGAAAAGCCTTGTAAAACTGGGATTTCAGATACAAAAAAAGACGTCAGTTGACGTCTCTTGATGTTCTTATGGTGCCGAAGGCCGGAATCGAACCGGCACACCCGAAGGCGGTTGATTTTGAATCAACTGCGTCTACCAATTCCGCCACTCCGGCACTGAAGTGATGTGTTTCTTGGGAAACGCCGTCATTATACTTGCCTCACGCGCTCTGGCAACATTTATCTTGAAGATTCAGATTGTTCGATTAAAAAAAAAGCATATTCCATGAATAAAGATGAAAAGAGTGCAATATCCCTAAAATAATTCAAGCGACTTATCGATTTGCAGTGAAACTATGTCCAAAAAAATATGTCCTAGTCCTATATTTTCTGAAACTACAGTAACTAAATAATTTTCAACACTAAACATCAAAAACACTCATGCCACATGAAACATATCGGGTATGACTTTTTTGTTTATTTATGAATAGATAATTATTGTGAGTTTTGTACTAACTATTTTAATCACCGCAGGACACTGATGGCTGGCAGCAAAGCGTAAATTTTGTTAGTTTATCCGCAATCTTGCACAAATATTTAAGGCATCATCATGGGTTTTGTTGGGTGGATAGCAATAGGTATCGTTATTGGCATCTTAATTGGCGTCATAATGAAAATTTTCGCTAAGAAAAAATAATATTGGCTGAAAAGTCATTTGCAAACAATCATATCGGCTGGCTTCTAACATGAAGAAATCGTTTTTAAAAATATTGTCAGTATCAGCACTGTCTCTCGCCTTGATGGCCTGTTCTACCCCGACAGAAAAACAACCAAAGTTTCTGCAAGGTAATGATGTTACATCCCCTGACTGGCAAGTTTTTGAGGGAGATAGACGGACGTATGAGCGTGTCGCTAAGATTGTTGATCTTTACGCAAATCGTATTTTTAATGAAAGCGATGCGCGCGGCATGGCTATCGTGGTTATTGATAATAACCAAGTCCTGACTCGTTATTATGGCGAAACAGCGCCCGGTAATGGCAAAAAACCAGGGCCGAATTCATTGATTCGCATTGCTTCTGTTTCTAAATTAATGACAAGCGAAATATTAATTAAACTAGAACAAGATAAAAAACTGTTAATTACTGACCCTCTTCAGCAATATAGCTACAACGGCGTTACTGTACCGGACAACAATAGTGGACAACCTATTCGTCTTTACCATTTAGCGAGCCACACCAGTGGGCTTCCTCGGGAGCAGCCTGGGGGGAAATGGGGGCGCCCTGTGTTTATTTGGCCGACCCAAGATAATCGTTGGACATGGCTAAGAACAGGAAAACTCGATGCGACGCCGGGTACTGAAGCGTCTTATTCAAACCTAGCCTATGACCTGCTTGCAGATGCGATGATCAAAGCATCTGGACAATCCTATCCACAATTATTTAGTCGCTATGTCACTTCACCTGCCAAAATGACGGAAACCACTTATACGCCAAGTAATGCGCAATGTGCCCGATTAATGGAAGGCACCAAGCCAAGCCCTTGTCACAATACCCTCGCAGCGGCAGGCAGTGGTGGTGTGTATTCAACACCTGCGGATATGCAAAAGTGGATGCAACAATTTTTATCCACAGATAGCAGCTTAAGAAAATCAACGGCCGCGCGTGAACAAGGTATTTATTTCCCTCGAAATAAATTAATAGACATAAAAGGGATGGATGTTGCTGGCCAAGCCGATGGATTAGGGCTCGGCTGGGTTTATATGAAGCCTAGAAACGGTATCCCGGGGATATATCAAAAAACCGGTGGTGGCGGTGGTTTTAACTCTTATATGGCGATGATCCCACAACAGAATATTGGTATTTTTGTCGTGATGACCCGCAAAGAAAGCAGCAAATTTAGTAAGCTAACGATTGGTGTTAACGAACTAGTTGCTTCGTTATCATCGAACCATGCGTATGGAAAACATTGAAAGGGTACCGCCGACGCAGTTAACGCACTGGCGAGTTATACCCCAATCTTAAAACGCGGCTTTGTTCGTGTTCTCACACTGATCGCAACAACTGCCTGATAAATTCAGGCAGTTTCTCAAGCAGAAACTGCTTTTTTGCAATTATTTAATCATATCAGCCGCTATTCTTAGACCCAACCATTTGTAATCATAAGCAGGGACTAAGATGAAATTACCACCATTATTTTCTTTTCACATATTGCGCTTATATCCAGCTAAAAGTGGAGTTATCTCTGCATTTAGTCAGCAATTAACAGCGGTACGCGGTCACCATAAAATGTACCCATATCCTGAAAAATCTGAATATGTCAGCATTGATCTTTCAAGACTAACTAATGAAACCTACAAGAACCCGAACTATAAAGAGACCGATGAATATAAAGAATTGGTTGCTATCACTCGACAAGAAGCGAACAAACAGTTTGCCGAAAAAATAAGAAAGAACGCCTATTATCTTAATAACTCATACAGCGCAAATGGGAAATTGTTTTCTTACGCACAAAGGATGGCGAATAAAACTAAAAGCTGTGTGATAGGAATTAAAGGTGAAAGAAGCGGCAAAGACAAAGAGGAAAACACAACCCAACAAGTATTTTTTCAGCCACAAGGAAAAATTAAAGCCGTACTCTGTAGTATGGGTAATTTTATCTTCGGCAAATAATATACATGTAGATAAAAAAGGCGGTGAGTTCATTCGACTCCACCGCCCTTTTTATCGAGATTAATACTGTTTTATTTTCGTTTCACCAATAACACAATACTCACCGCTAGGAATAATAGGCTCGGCAATGCCGCAGCAATAATCGGAGGCACGGAGTAGACTAAACTCCAGTTACCAAACCCTTCATTGAGCACATAAAACAAGAAGCCCCCCACAATACCTGAAATGACGCGGACACCCATTGGCACTGTACGTAATGGCCCAAAGATGAACGAAACCGCCATCAGCATCATGACCGCCGCAGACAGTGGCGCTAATATTTTTTTCCACATACTGAGCTGATATACCGCAGCTACCTGACCACTCTCTTTTAAATAAGAGACGTATTGATACAGGCCGCGAATAGAAAGCGAATCCGCATTAAGTGAAACTATTCCTAATTTCTCAGGCGTTAAATTGGTTTTCCAATCAACGGTTAAACGTTGGGAACCATTGATTTTCTTTTCACTGCTTAATATTGATTCATCGACTTGCGATAAAACCCAAAATTGATTTGCAGTATCGTAAGTGCCACTCGAGGCAAACATCACAGATTGCAGTTTTTGTTGCTCATTAAAGCGATAAATAGAAACATCTTGAATTGAAGTGGAATTATTGATGCGCTGAATGTGAATGAAATCACGACCATCCTTCGCCCACATACCTTCGTCCGTCACCACCAATGAATTACCCACAATCTTTTCAGCGCGATAATTTCTAGCCCATTGCTCGCCTGCTGGCGCTATCCATTCACCAATAAACATTGCAATAATAACTAGTGGAACAGCGGTTTTCATCACGGAAAGCGCTATCTGTAAACGGGTAAAGCCAGAAGCTTGCATCACCACCAGTTCACTACGCGAAGCGAGAGCACCAAGCCCCATTAATGCACCAAGCAGCGCCGCCATAGGAAAAAAGATATCGATATCTTTCGGTACCGTTAGTAAGGTAAAAACCCCTGCGCTAAGCGCGGTATAATCACCATCACCGACTTTACGTAATTGTTCGACAAACTTGATGATCCCCGCAAGGGAAACCAATAAAAATAGCGTCATCAGAATAGAATTTAGGATGGTTCGACCGATATATCTATCTAAAACACCAAACATCAGGCTACCCCTTTACTAAATTTGACGCGTATACGGCGCATTGGCAATGTATTCCACATATTTAAGACTATTGCTAAGGCTAAATAGCCAAAATTGACTATCCACATAGCATATTTAGGGTCAATGTCATCTTTACTTGCGCTATTGCGGAGCGTACTTTGCAACAAGAAGAATATTAGGTACAAAAGCATTGCCGGTAGCATGCTCAATACACGGCCTTGGCGAGGATTCACTTCACTTAACGGCACCACCATCAAGGCCATTACCACTACGGAGAAAACAATGGTTAAGCGCCAGTGGAACTCAGCATTGACGTCAGGCGTGTTCTCTTTCCACAGCTGCAACATATTTTTTTGTTCAACTCTATCCTGACGGGCTTCAGTGGATTTATGGTCAACAACCGCCTGATAGTTCACAAAATCAGTAATTCGAAAATCGCGTAATAATGCAGTGCCCTCGTAACGAGTGCCTTCATTGAGAACGACGACTTGACGACCTTCTTGGTCTTCTTTCATATAGCCGCTATCTGCCACAACGACAGATGGGCGCTGTTCATTGGCAGCACGTAATTGGGCTAAGAAAACATGTTGAAAATTATTTCCTTTAACATCCCCAATATACAACACAAAATTACCATCTTTGGTGGTTTTAAATTGCCCTTCCACCATCGCCGCGAGGCCTGGGTTAGCTTTTGCATCTGCTAATACCTGTTCTTGATATTGAGATGACCAAGGCAACATCCAGGTAATATTACCGATAGCAACGAGTGCCGTGAGGGTTGCGAGTACTAGCGCTGCTTTCACCAATACATCTTTACCAAGACCACAGGCATGCATCACCGTGATTTCGCTTTCAGTGTAAAGTCGACTGTATGTCATTAATAGCCCAAGAAATAGGCTCAAGGGCAGGATCAATTGCGCCATTTCAGGCACACCTAACCCTAGCAAAGGAAGTACTAAGTTTGATGGAATATTACCCTGTACCGCCGCACCGAGAATATCGATGGACTTTTGACTAAAAAAGATCAACATCAGCACAAAAAGTATCGCTAATTGACTTTTCAGGGTTTCTCGTACCAAATATCTAATAATTATCACGCTTATTACGCCTGTGAAAACTTGTCTTTTGGGTAGAAAATGGCTAAGTTCGTTTCATGTCTGCCATTTACTAACATATACTCTGGTTTATTGTAAGGCTAGAATGATATAAAAGCATTCTCTATACTGATAGACAAATCAGAACATGCTTAATTTTAGTAAAAAACCAGATGTTCACGCAGTTTAACATAAAGAGTTCACTCTCTATGAGGTAGATCATGCGAAACGTTAATTCTAACGAGCGCATTGGCCTTTGTCTTTAAGATTCAGGAGAACGCATGGAGTTTAGTGTAAAAAGTGGTAGCCCGGAAAAACAACGCAGCGCATGTATTGTTGTCGGAGTCTTTGAACCACGCCGTCTGTCCCCTATAGCTGAACAGCTGGACAAAATTAGTGACGGATATATCAGCGCCCTGCTGCGCCGCGGGGAACTTGAAGGTAAAGTAGGGCAATCCCTGCTACTCCATCATGTACCTAATGTTCTATCTGAACGCATTCTCCTTATCGGTTGCGGTAAAGAGCGTGAATTAGATGAGCGCCAATTTAAACAAATTATTCAGAAAACAATTAGTACTCTGAATGAAACCGGCTCAATGGAAGCAGTTTGTTTCTTAACTGAGCTGCATGTTAAAGGTCGCAACAATTACTGGAAAGTTCGCCAAGCGGTAGAAACGGCAAAAGAGTCGCTCTACGTCTTTGATCAACTAAAAAGTAATAAAACAGAACATCGCCGTCCACTGCGTAAATTGGTCTTCAATGTACCAACGCGTCGTGAATTGACTAGCGGTGAACGTGCAATTTCTCATGGCCTCGCGATCGCCTCTGGCGTTAAAGCAGCAAAAGACTTGAGTAATATGCCGCCAAATATCTGTAACGCTGGTTATTTAGCATCGCAAGCTCGCCAATTAGCTGATATTTCAGATAACAAGCTCACCACCCGTGTTATCGGTGAAGAGCAAATGAAAGATTTAGGTATGAATGCCTATCTTGCCGTCGGTCAGGGTTCACAAAACGAATCATTGATGTCGATTATGGAATATAAAGGCAATCCAGACCCAGATACTAAGCCTATTGTGTTATTGGGCAAAGGTTTGACCTTTGACTCAGGTGGTATTTCAATCAAACCTGCCGATGGCATGGATGAAATGAAATATGACATGTGTGGCGCGGCATCGGTTTATGGCGTGATGCGTTTTATCACTGAATTACAGTTACCTATCAATGTCGTTGGTATCTTAGCAGGTTGTGAAAACATGCCTGGCGGTAAAGCATATCGTCCGGGTGATATTTTAACGACGATGTCAGGTCAAACGGTTGAAGTACTAAATACCGATGCCGAAGGTCGTTTAGTGTTATGTGATGCCCTCACTTACGTTGAACGTTTCGAACCTGAGCTAGTTATTGATATCGCGACCTTAACAGGTGCTTGTGTCATCGCGTTAGGTAGCCACTATACGGGATTGATGTCGAACCATAATCCACTCGCGCATGAATTGCTTAATGCATCAGAGCAAGCGGGTGACCGTGCTTGGCGTTTACCATTAGCGGATGAGTATTTTGATCAGATAACACCTAACTTTGCTGATTTAGCGAACACCGGTGGCCGTCCAGCGGGTGCAATTACCGCAGGCTGTTTCCTTTCTCGCTTTGCAACGAAGTATAATTGGGCTCACTTGGATATCGCCGGTACTGCTTGGCGTTCAGGCAAAGCAAAAGGCGCGACAGGCCGTCCTGTATCTATGCTGGCACAGTTTCTACTGAACCGCGCAGGCCTAAATGGTGATGATTAGTCTGAGCTAATTTTCTTCCTTTAAATTAGGTAGAAACTAAATCAATCCCGAATCACCAATTTCTGTGATTCGGGATATTATTTTTTAGCAATATCAAATCAAGTTCAATATAATTTGAGCAACCATCAACCGATTTTGCGGCTGCTGCAAAACAGGTTATAATTCACCAATCTTACGGTAATAGCCGCTCTTGCAAATTGATGCACAGCAAATCACCAATTAAACTTGTCGTGTTTAAAAATGAGACGCTCATCAGTATGTGACTAGTGCAAATGAACGTAGTCAACAATTCTGCGGCACGAAGTATGACGGGTATATGATGAAGAACGGCACTTTTTATTTACTAGAACAACCGTCTCCACAGGCCGAGTTAGAAGCCCATGAATGGCTGACTTGTCAACTTGCGGCGCAAATGTGGCGCAATGGGAAACGTGTTTTAATTGCGTGTGAAACCGCGCAACAGGCCGAAAAAATAGATGAAGCACTCTGGCAAAGAGAGCCGAATCAATTTGTGCCTCATAATCTTGCAGGAGAAGGGCCCCGCTATGGCGCACCCGTTGAGATTTGTTGGCCCGCGAAAAGGGGCAATACACCTCGAGATATACTGATTAATTTACAAAATCAGTTTGCAGATTTTGCCACCGCATTCCATGAAGTGATAGACTTCGTCCCTATCGAAGAAACTTTAAAACAGTTGGCGCGTGAACGGTATAAAATCTACCGTAGCGTCGGCTTCAATTTGACTATGGCCGCACCGCCAACTTACTGAATACGAAATGATGGAAAATAAACCAGAAAACACAATAAACGAGCCTTCCCTCGATAAAACCTATAATCCTACCGAGATTGAGCAATCACTTTACGCTCAGTGGGAGAAAAATGGCTATTTTAAACCTCATGGTGATACTAGCCAAGAGAGCTTCTGTGTCGTTATTCCGCCACCGAACGTCACCGGTAGCCTGCACATGGGCCATGCCTTCCAGCAAACTATCATGGATACCATGATCCGTTACCAACGTATGCAAGGTAAAAATACCTTATGGCAAACAGGAACAGACCATGCGGGTATCGCGACTCAAATGGTAGTTGAGCGTAAAATTGCAGCTGAAGAAGGCAAAACGCGTTATGACTACGGCCGCGATCAGTTCATTGATAAAATTTGGCAATGGAAAGCCGAATCAGGCGGTACTATTTCTCAACAAATGCGTCGCCTAGGCGATTCAGTTGACTGGGATCGCGAACGTTTTACGATGGATGAGGGCTTATCTAAAGCAGTTAAAGAAGCTTTCGTTCGTATGTACAAAGAAAATTTAATTTATCGTGGTAAGCGCCTCGTTAACTGGGATCCAAAACTGCACACTGCAATTTCAGATCTCGAAGTTGAGAATCGCGATATCAAAGGTTCAATCTGGCATTTACGCTACCCACTAGCAGATGGTGAAAAAACGGCTGAAGGCAATGACTACTTAGTCGTCGCGACCACGCGCCCAGAAACCATGCTCGGTGATACTGCTGTTGCCGTAAACCCAGAAGATCCTCGCTACAAAGATTTAATTGGCAAAGATATTATTCTGCCAATCGTTAATCGTCGTATCCCAATTATTGGTGATGAACACGCTGATATGGAAAAAGGAACAGGTTGTGTGAAAATCACACCTGCTCACGACTTTAATGACTATGAAGTCGGTAAACGCCACCAGTTAACCATGATTAACATCATGGATCTCGATGGCAACATTCGCAGTGAAGCGGAAGTATTCGATACCAATGGTAACCCATCAACAGCCTTCAGTTGTGAAATCCCAGAAGCTTACCGTGGTGTAGAGCGTTTTGCTGCCCGTAAAGCGATTGTCGCTGCGTTTGAGCAACTTGGTCTGCTAGTTGAAGTTAAACCACACGATTTAACTGTGCCTTATGGTGACCGTGGTGGCGTGGTTATTGAGCCGATGCTAACTGACCAATGGTATGTTCGCACTGCGCCTTTAGCTAAAGATGCAATCAAAGCGGTTGAAGATGGTCGCATTCAGTTTGTCCCTCGCCAATATGAAAATATGTATTTTTCATGGATGCGTGATATCCAAGATTGGTGTATTTCTCGCCAATTGTGGTGGGGTCACCGTATCCCTGCTTGGTATGATGAGAAAGGCAACGTCTACGTTGGTCGCGATGAAGCTGAAGTGCGTCGTGAAAACAATCTCAGCGATGATATTGCCCTGCGTCAAGATGACGATGTATTGGATACTTGGTTCTCCTCTGGTCTTTGGACGTTCTCAACTCAAGGCTGGCCAGAAAATACCGAAGCACTAAAAACTTTTCATCCAACTGATGTATTAGTCAGCGGCTTTGATATTATTTTCTTCTGGATTGCCCGCATGATCATGATGACCATGCATTTCGTCAAAGATGAAAACGGTGAGCCACAAGTTCCATTCAAAACTGTCTATATGACGGGTCTGATTCGTGATGAAGAAGGCCAAAAAATGTCTAAATCCAAAGGGAACGTTATTGACCCGCTGGATATGATTGACGGTATTTCGCTAGAAGCGTTACTCGAAAAGCGTACAGGCAATATGATGCAGCCACAATTGGCTGAAAAAATTGCTAAACGTACTCAAAAAGAGTACCCAGAAGGTATTGAGGCTCATGGTACTGATGCCCTACGCTTCACTTTAGCGGCCCTTGCATCAACTGGACGTGATATCAATTGGGATATGAAACGTCTATCAGGCTACCGCAATTTCTGTAATAAATTATGGAATGCGAGCCGTTTTGTGTTGATGAATACAGAAAATCAAGATTGCGGCCAAAATGGTGGCGAAATGAGTTTCTCATTGGCCGATCGTTGGATCATGGCGCAGTTTAATCAAACCATAAAATCTTATCGTGAAGCGCTTGATACCTATCGTTATGATATCGCAGCAAATATTCTGTATGATTTCACATGGAATGAGTTCTGTGACTGGTATTTAGAGCTATCAAAACCTGCGGTTCATAAAGGTAATGATGCTCAAGTTCGCGCAGCACGCTTTACCCTGATTGAAGTGCTTGAAGGTCTATTGCGTCTTGCTCACCCTATCATTCCATTTATCACCGAAACCATTTGGCAGCGTGTTAAAGTGGTTAAAGGGATTGATGCCGATACCATTATGTTGCAGCCTTTCCCTGAATTTGATGCAGCAAAAGTTGATGAACTGGCATTAAGTGATTTAGAGTGGATTAAAGAAGCCATTATTGCGGTACGTAATATTCGTGCTGAAATGAATATTTCGCCGGGTAAACCACTTGAATTAATACTACGTGGTGCATCTGAAGATGCTAAACGTCGTATCGCTGAAAACCAAAACTTTATTCAATCTATGGCTCGGTTAGCCAGTATCCGCATATTATCTGAAAGTGAAGAAGCGCCAGTTTCTGTCACTAAATTGATTAATGGCGCTGAGCTATTAATTCCAATGGCAGGTCTAGTTGATAAAGACGCTGAACTCGCTCGCCTAGATAAAGAGCTGGAAAAAGTCACCAAAGAAATTGAATCAATTGAAAGCAAGCTGGCAAATGAAGGTTTTGTGAGTCGTGCCCCTGCTGCCGTTGTTGAAAAAGAACGTGAGCGTTTAGGTGTTAATATTGAAGCGAAAGCTAAAATTGAAGCACAGAAAGTGACGATTGCCTCTTTGTAATCAATTTTCCATATAAGTATTAACGCCCTGATTAGCTTGCTACTCAGGGCTTTTTATTGCATCTTAATTCAAGCATTATCAACTTACTACCTTCACAACTCTCAGATTGAAGTTCCCTTCTGGTTCTCTTTGCACTGAGTTATACACAATAATAATGAAGAGTTTCATATGACAATAAATACACCAGACACAACTCAAAATTACCAAATTCGTCTTCTTGAACAACGTGACAACGCTGGAATTGCCGCTATTATTCGTAAAGTTTCTGCGGAGCATGGACTTACTGCTGATAAAGGCTATGCGATCGCTGACCCGATTTTAGATACACTTTATGATGTTTATAGCCAGCCTCGTAGCGCATATTGGGTTGTTGAAATGCAGGGTGAAATTGTCGGTGGCGGTGGAATATCTCAACTTGCAGGTGGTGATAGCAAAACGGTAGAACTACAGAAAATGTATTTGTCTTCGGCACTGCGCGGTAAAGGACTGGCAAAGAAAATCGTCCTAATGTCGTTGGAATTCGCCAAAAAACAAGGCTATACACGTTGTTATTTAGAAACAACGGCAGATTTACAAGCTGCAATTAAATTATACGAGAAATTAGGTTTTGAGTTTATTGATGAGCCGCTAGGTCACACTGGCCATGGTGACTGTGAAATCAGAATGTTAAAAACATTGTAAAACACACATTTTCAACACAAAAAAGGATAGCATTTCGCTATCCTTTTTAATTCAACAACACTGAAAATTAAACTTAGTGAATACGATCTTCAGGCTCTTCATCACCTTCATCATCACCGTCTTCATCATCTTCACCGTTTGGATCTTCAAAATAGGTGCCCCAACCATCATAATTAACGCCCATTTTTTCAGCGAGCTTAATGAGTTGGTCAACTTGCGCGTCGATCAATTCTGCCTTTAATGGCGATTCACTAACAACATCACAACACATTAATGTGATACCGTTTTCAACTTCTAACTCTTCTGCATCAGTCACTTCATAACCGAGTTTAAATGCTTCAACGGCGGCTTTTTCAAGTAAAGCAAAATCGTCTGCTGAGAAGTGATGCTCAATTGCATACAGCGCATCAGGATCGCTACCATCTTCGAGCAGCTCTTCAATAATTAAACGCGTTTCTTCGTTCTGTGCCTCTAGTTCAGCTTTATCTACCATGTCACACCCCTTATTCCGTAATCGCTTGTCTTATGCCATTCTCCCATAGGGTTGACAGTGAAACCATACCCATGACAATAATTTCTTTTTGATAAGGGGTTGATTTTGAATTTTTATGGATATAAATTGAATATTAATTCAATAATAAAAGGCATGTATTTATGAATCCCTTATATAGTAGGCATTTTTTAAGGTTACTTGATTTTACATCTACCGAAATTAATTCACTTTTAAAACTATCCGCTTGGTTGAAGTCACAAAAAAAAGCCGGTACTGAAAAACCCCTCCTTACGGGTAAAAATTTCGCCCTCATTTTTGAAAAAGATTCGACTCGTACTCGCTGTGCTTTCGAGGTCGGTGCTTTCGACCAAGGTGCTAAAGTCACTTACCTCGGCCCTTCTGGTAGCCAAATCGGCCACAAAGAAACCATGAAAGACACCGCGAGAGTACTTGGACGGATGTATGACGGTATTCAGTATCGGGGATTCAGCCAAAACAATGTTGAAACCTTAGCCACGCACTCGGGAGTGCCTGTATGGAATGGACTAACCAACGAATTCCATCCCACACAGTTATTAGCCGACTTGCTTACCATTCAGGAACATCAACCCAATAAACCATTATCAGAAATTAAATTCGCTTACCTCGGCGATGCGCGCAATAACATGGGCAATTCATTGCTAGAAGCCGCAGCCCTCACAGGCTTAGACTTACGTTTAGTCGCCCCCAAAAGCTGTTGGCCAGAAGAGCAACTGGTTGAAGATTGTCAAAAAATAGCCAAAACAACCGGTGCAAAAATAACGCTAACGGAAGACGTCGCGCAAGGCGTTAAAGATGCTGACTTTATTTATACTGATGTATGGGTTTCAATGGGTGAACCTAAGGAAGTTTGGGCGCAGCGTATTAATTTATTAAAGCCTTATCAAGTCAACATGGATGTCATCAAACTCACCGGTAATCCTAACGTGAAATTTTTGCATTGCTTACCTGCATTTCACAATGAGGACACAACCCTTGGTGCGCAGTTAGCAAAAGAATTCAATATGTTCGGTGGATTAGAAGTGACTGAAGAAGTATTTGAATCGCCTTATAGTATTGTGTTTGATCAAGCCGAAAACCGTCTTCATACTATCAAAGCCGTCATGGTTGCAACATTAGCACCTGAGTTACCTGTTGGCAGTTTTTAATATTTCGTTGAATTATGCTTAGCTCAAGCATATTTAGCACAATGATATTCAAAGTAATAATATTCAGGCCAAGTAGGCGTTTACCTTAATAAAACACCTACTTAGGCCGCCCATTATCTATGGTCGTTCGCCTTTGGCTAACCGATCATTTATCACACCAATAAGTTGTGGCAAATCAGCTAATGTATCAATAACGTAATGAGCACCTGCGGCAAATAACTTAGCAGTGGCTTTTTGGCGAAGTTCTAAAATGGCATCATGGGGCATTGTTTGGTATTCATCCCACGTTTTACCAAATTCATTGCCTGATAGCGCAACTCCAACACTCCACATTCCTGCATTGAGTCCTTCAGCAATCCCCGGCACAGCATCATCCACTTTAATACATGAAGCGACTGAATCAATACTAAGCTCAATCACATTCTGTAGCGCCATCCAAGGCCCCGGCCTACCACCAGCCGGTATATCATCACTCGCTACCCAATAATCAGGGCTATAACCTAGTCGCGCTGCGGCAGGCACTAATTTTTCCATCACCGCTCTTGGATATCCTGAACAAGAACCTATTTTTATTTCCTGAGTACGAAGTGCTGCAATAGTTTGAATCACACCCGAAATAGGTGCCGCAAAATCAACAACTTTAGCTATTTGCAATGGCATAAACGTAGCATAAATAGCGTCAATATCGTCATTGTTCATCGAACGGCCAAATTTGTTTTGCCAACAAATATCTATTTCAGGTAACTTTCCTAATGCTTCAATATGTTGCCACTTCCCTAAGCCCATTGGTATACGTGCTTGTTCCAGCGTAATATCAATATCAAATGCGCGATGAAATGCCTCAATAAAAATTTGTGTCGGGGCAAATGAACCAAAATCAACAGTGGTTCCTGCCCAATCAAGAATAACAGCCTGAATTCGGTTCATTTCTCGTCCTTATTTTCCCAGTCAATAGCGTTTTCGATTGCGATTAATAACGCGGTAATATCGTTTTCGTACACTTCCCCAATATTGCCAATACGAAAGCAATCACGCTGAGATACTTTTCCGGGGTAGATAACAAAACCTTGTGATTTCAAACGTAAATAAAATGTTTTAAATTGATAATCTGTTGTTTTTGGCGAGTAGAAAGCAGTAATAATTGGTGAATGTAGAGCATCTTCCAATAACGTGTTAAACCCCAACGCTTTCATACCAGCGACCAATTTGAGTTGATTGCGTTGGTAACGTTGGTAACGTGCTGCTATCCCGCCTTCTTGCACTAATTCCTGTAAGGCTTGTGCAAAAGCCAATACTGTATGAGTTGGGGAAGTAAAACGCCATTTACCCTGAAAATCTTCCATGCAGCGCCATTGTGCATGCAAATCTAAAGATAAAGAACGAGAGCGCCCCTCACATTTTTCGAGCTCTTCTGTTCGCGCTATGACAAAAGCAAATCCAGGCACCCCTTGAATGCACTTATTTGCCGAGCTAATCAAAAAATCAATATTCAGCGCGGCGATATCCATTGGAATGCCACCAAAACTACTCATCGCATCCACGATGTAACATTTGTGATAACGCAGAGCGAGCCTCGCTACTTTCTCAATTGGATTGAGGATCCCCGTTGTTGTTTCACAGTGCACCATCGCAATATGGGTAATTCGGCTATCCTGCTGTAACCGTTGCTCAATTTTTTCGATATCCGGTAACATGACCTCATCACATGCATATACTGTATGTTGAAGTCCCATACGCTGCGCCATTTCAACCATCCGCGCACCATAGGCACCATTGCTAATAATCAATATTTTATCTTGTGAACCGATGGCTCCGCCTAAAACGGCTTCCACCGCATAGCTGCCGCTGCCTTGTAATAAAACGGATGAATAACCTGTTTGTCTTGTTGCAAGGGAAACAAGCTGCTGACGAATGGATTGCACCACATCGAGGTTATAATCATCGTCCCATGTACAACTATCAAACAACATCGCCTGCTTAACCGTGTTTGAAGTTGTGAGCGGCCCAGGTGTTAAAAGCAAATAGTTACTGACTGTCATTAAAAAACCCACCATTGGTCTATACCAGATTGTTCTTATAATGATGGTAGGCTGACTAAAAGGTCAAAGGAAAAATAGCCATGCAACAAAAAATTCATATAACTATGTATAATGGGCAAGAAAAAATAATTGTGAGAATCTATGAAACTATCCGCAGATGAGATGCCTCAATACTTACTAATCAAAGCGCAGCTACAGGCAAGAATTCAAAACGGGGCGCTAAAAAGTGGTGATAAATTACCGTCAGAACGGGAACTCTGTACTATTTTCAATACCACTAGAGTCACTATTCGCGAAAGTTTGGCACAATTAGAATCTAGTGGAGCAATCTATCGCTCAGAAAGACGCGGCTGGTTCGTTACACCTGAGCGGTTGTGGTTAAATCCAACTCAAAATACCAATTTTCATAAACTGTGTCTCGAGCAGGGTCGATTACCGAAAACGACCTTACTTGATGGCCGAGTTGCAACTGTCCCTACCGATGCAATGGTACCGCTACAATTACAACCCTTTGAACAAATTTATTTACTCACACGCGTCCGTTTTGCGGATAACCGTGCAGTGTGTTATTGCGAAAATCATTGTTTACCCGCCCGCGTACCTGAATTACTACGCCATGATCTTAACGGCAGCTTAACCGAAGTTTATGAAACACATTTTGGTTTGATATACACCAGTATGCATTTATCTTTTTATCCCACAGCGATGCCCCCTCAAGCCGCGAATGCTTTAGGCGTTACCGTTGGTCGCCCAGCCTTGTTATTACAACGATTGAACTACGATCAACATGGGCGAATTCTAGACTATGATGTCGAATATTGGCGTCATGATAGCCTACGAATTGAGGTCGATACGCTTTAGTTGATCGACTATTTTAAGCAAGATAATTTTTAAATTAATAATTCTGTTTCATCTTTTTGTCACATTAGTTCATTAGCGTAGAAAACAACTGGTATATACCAGATTACCTTTACCGCTAATTGGAGACAACGATGAAACATTCCTACCTAACTTGCTTACTGATGGCTGCTTTTTGTTCTACTTCGGCTTTGGCTGCTCCTGTGGTTACTGTTTACTCTTCCGACGGGCTACATGATGGCAATAATAGTTGGTATCAAAATCAATTTGCTGCGTTTACCCAACAAACTGGCATTAAAGTACAGTATGTGGAAAGTGGTTCGGGGGCGATTGTTGAACGCCTAGCGAAAGAGCGAACAAATCCACAAGCCGATGTTTTAATTTCAGTTTCACCCTTTATTCAACGAGCCGCTAAAACACAATTACTAGCACAATTTACGCCAGAAGCTGCCGCTGTTATTCCTAACTCAACCCCTTACTACACCCCGCTGGTCAATAATTACCTCACCTTTATTTATAATGCCAAACTGCTAAAAACCCCACCAGCAAACTGGGCAGATTTGCTCGACAAGCGCTTTAAAAATAAATTGCAGTACTCTACGCCGGGACAAGCAGGTGATGGTACAGCTGTCATGCTACAAGTCTTCCACAGCTTTGCGAGCAAAGATGCGGGGTTTGATTATCTCGGCAAACTTCAAGCTAACAATGTGGGTCCATCAGCTTCAACGGGGAAATTAACTGCGTTAGTGAATAAAGGTGAGATTTACGTGGCAAACGGCGACTTACAAATGAATTTGTCACAAATGGCACGTAATCCTAACATCAAGATTTTCTGGCCCGCAGATGAAAAAGGCCAACGCAGCGCGCTTGATCTCCCTTATGTTGTCGGCCTCGTCAACCAAGGTCCCGAAACCGAAAATGGCAAAAAACTAATTAATTTCCTACTTAATAAGCAATCTCAAAGCCGTGTGAGTGAACTTTCATGGGGGCTACCTGTACGTTCCGATATCACCCCTAATGACGAACAATACCGTACCGCCATCAATACAATGAAAGGGGTAACAACATGGCATCCTAACTGGGATCAAGTTGAATTATCGTTATCAGCAGATATTTCTCGTTGGCACCAAGTAACTGAGAGCGAGTAATTTTCTATGTTGATGAAAAGGACATTAAGCACCCCGTTGAAAATAGCCGAACATTCGGGGATCACATTAGAGTCGTTACGGGTTTCCTACCATCACAATGTGGTACTGAAACCTTTATCGCTAACGATTGAACCGGGTGAGATATTAGCGCTGATCGGCCCTTCAGGTTCAGGTAAAACGACAGTATTACGCGCTATTGCAGGTTTTGCACAACCTGACAGTGGCCGAATTTTAATTGGCAATAAGGATATTACTCACCTTCCCCCTTTCCAGAGGGGGCTGGGTATGGTTGTGCAAAACTATGCGCTCTTTCCCCATATGAAAGTGGAAGAGAATGTCGCATTTGGTCTGCGCGCTCAAAAACAGCCAAAAACATTAATCACTGAGCGCGTAGTTGAAGCCTTAAACATTGTCGGCATGAGCGATTATGCAACACGTTATCCGCACCAACTGTCTGGAGGTCAACAACAACGAGTCGCTATTGCTCGCGCCATTGCCGTGCGACCTCGAGTGTTATTGCTCGATGAGCCACTTTCAGCTTTAGATGCGCAAATTCGCCATAATATGGTTGAAGAAATTGCACGTTTGCATCGCGAACTCCCTGAATTAACGATTCTCTATGTCACACATGATCAAACCGAAGCCCTCGCACTTGGCGATAAAATTGGCATCATGAAAGATGGCTATTTAGTGGCTCATGGTGAGAAAGAGGCGCTTTATCATCAACCCCCAAATCGCTTCGCTGCGGAATTCTTAGGTCGTGCAAATATTTTATCCGCGACGGTTTTGGGTTTATCAACAATACCAAACCAAATCAATGTGAGTTGTGGTGGTTCATTGATTGAAGCTCAAGCCACCACAATGCGTACAGGAACACATAAATGGGTGTGCCTACGACCTCAGCACATTAGTCTCACACCAAGAAATGATACTTCGAATCAATTACATGCCACTTTATGTGCTATTCGATGGCAAGGGGATTTAACCCATCTTGTCTGTGATGTTTCAGGTGAAAGCGTGACGGTCGCCGTGACGCATTTATCCTCTGCACCACGGGTAGGGGATAAACTCACGCTGTGGTTTTCACCAACCAATACCATTTTAATTGAGGATTGATATGTCTCACATTAGTGCATTCAAGCAACCCTTTATTAAGCTAAGACCTATTTACTGGTTGCTACCGCCATTATTGGTATTAGCCACGTTATTTTTCTATCCACTTTTACTGATAGCGGAACAAGCCATACAAACACAATCAGGGCATTGGGGATTGGAAACCTTTTGGCAAGTGATTGAATCACGTCGATTTATCAATGGATTATGGAATACGCTGCAAATTGCTTTTTTCGCGACACTGGGCTGCTTAATGGTAGGTAGTCTATTCGCGATAATATTAGTGTTTATTCCTTTTCCTGGCAGCCGTTTAATCACTCAAGTTATTGATACTTTCATCGCATTACCCACTTTTTTGATTACACTCGCTTTTACCTTTATTTATGGCTCCGCAGGTTTATTAAATGGGTCATTGATGGCCGTTTTTAATATTGAACTCCCTCCCATTGATTTTTTATATTCAATCAACGGCGTTATTTTGGCTGAAATCACTGTATTCACACCACTTGTTATGCGCCCTTTGATGGCAGCATTAAGACAAATAGATAAAAGCCAACTAGAGGCAGCAAGTATTTTAGGTGCTCATCCTGCTCGTGTTATCAGACAAATTATTTTTCCTGCCGCGCTTCCCGCCTTATTAGCTGGTGGAAGTTTATGTTTATTACTTACAACGAATGAGTTTGGCATCGTATTGTTCATCGGTGCCAAAGGTGTGAATACACTACCTATGATGGTCTACAGTAAAGCGATTCTTGAATCTGATTACACTGTGGCCTGTATGATAGCGCTGATAAATATACTTATCTCATTAGGATTGTTTTTCTTATACCGAGTGGCGACAACTCGCCTCAGTGCAAAGGGGTAAGTATGCTTATTTGGTCTAAAAAAGGGCGAATTACAGCGAGTATTATCGCCATCGCTCTATTTTCATTACTATTTTTATTGCCGCTGGGTATGATCTTACTGTCCAGCTTAACTAAGCAATGGAATGGTATTTTACCATCAGGTTTTACCATTTCTCATTTCATCAATGCATTTAGTGGTTTCGCTTGGGACGCCATATTATCCAGTTTAATTATTGGGTTCAGTGCGAGCTTGTTCGCTTTGGTATGCGGTTTATGGGCGGCATTAGCGTTACGGCACTATAGTGGTAGATTACAAAAATATCTCAGTATCATGTTCTATTTACCCAGTGCTATTCCATCAGTTTCCATTGGTCTTGGAACCCTCGTGGCTTTCAGTCAAGGTTACTTGCAAATGAATGGGACATTTTGGATTATTTTTTCTGCCCACTTTGTCTTAATTTCAGCATTCACCTTTAGCAATGTCTCGACTGGTTTAACCCAAATTTCACCTGATATCGAAAATGTTGCCTTCAGTTTAGGCGCCTCTCCAGGGTATCGATTATTCCATGTCACGCTACCATTATTGATGCCTTGGATAATTTCAGCGCTTGCACTCAGCCTTTCCCTTTCATTAGGCGAATTGGGGGCGACCATGATGTTATACCCTCCAGGTTGGGCAACGTTACCTGTGTCTATTTTTAGCCTAACCGACAGAGGAAATATCGCTGATGGCTCTGCATTAACAATAGTATTAGTGGTGATAACATTGATTCTAATGAGGTTACTCGAAAGAGTGGCTAAGCGGCTGGGGCAAAAATAATTATTGAATACAAATTATCATGCAAAGCCCTGAATGGGCTTTGTAATTTTAACAAATTTCAAACTGACGATGATGATTTCGTCCAATCTTCTAATTTAAGCCCAGATACCCGTGAAAATTCACGCGTATTATTTGTCACCAAAATTGAGTTAGATGAAATTGCATGACCTGCAATTGCAGTATCATTGTTGCCGATCGATGTACCTATATCTGATAGCATCTTTTTAATTGTTGTGGTCGCATCAATTGCAGCCTTATCCCAAGGTAAGATAGCATCGAGGCGCTCACAAAAAGCATCCACTAATACATTGTGCTTAGCAGATGCTTTTTTGCCAACCGCCCCAAAACGCATTTCTGAGTATGTGATTGCTGAAACGACAATTGAATATCGTTTCATTACACAATCTTGTAGTTTTTCAAGTAAATATATTGGTTGCTCTCTCATAATGAATGAACAAATATTTGTATCAAGCATATAAATTCTTTTCACAAAATCACCCGTCCATCTTCGATAACATCTTCCCTATCAAGTAAAAAGTCACTATCTGCTTTACCTTCATCAGTAAATGACAACCAATTAGGTTTTACAGGTCGTAAAATAATACTGTCCCCTTCACGACTAATTTCTAACTCATTTACACCCTCAAAATCGAAATCTTTAGGTAAACGGATGGCTCGATTATTACCGTTTCTAAATATAGAAACTGTTTTTGTCCTCATCAGGTACCTCCTTTGAATCAGCTCTAACATATGTTAAGTATATGCACCAATTAGCATATGTCAACATATGTCAAATAGACAGCTAATCACTGAACTTACCATTTTCTTCTTCAACCGTAATCATCTCTATGATTTTTCGGTTTTATCTTTTTAGATTAAATATCAACCAAATTGCAAAATGAAAAAAAATTCATTTTTCTTTATGCAAACGCTTGCGTCAAACAAAGAGATGCGTATAATTCGCCACAATTTGTCGGGAGAAACCATGAACGCTGCTATTCTATTATTGACTCAGAATACCTCCACCGCACTGCCTTCGAGCGGTCTGGACAGCCAGTTTTTCCCCTCCGTATTTGAAAAAAAGCCCCTCATTGAGGGGCTTTTTTTTGGCCTATCCCCTAACGCGTCTTGCTGACACAGGAGAATAACGATGCCGAACCCTCTATACCTTCGCGACATAATTTCTATTAACGATCTCGATCGCTCTGATCTAGAGCTAGTGCTTAAAGTTGCTGCCGCACTAAAAAAACAACCACAACCCGAGTTTCTTAAACATAAAGTTATTGCTAGTTGTTTCTTTGAAGCCTCGACTAGAACTCGTTTGTCTTTTGAAACTGCAATTCATCGCCTTGGCGCATCTGTGGTCGGTTTTTCTGACAGCACCAATACATCGCTAGGTAAGAAAGGGGAAACCTTAGCAGACACTATCTCGGTCATCAGCCAATATGTTGATGCGATAGTCATGCGCCACCCTCAAGAAGGTGCCGCACGTCTAGCAAGTCAATTTGCAGGGCAGATCCCCGTCATTAATGCCGGAGATGGCTCTAACCAGCATCCAACACAAACTTTACTCGACTTGTTTACCATTCAAGAAACCCAAGGCCGTTTAGAAAATCTACAAGTGGCAATGGTGGGTGACCTTAAATATGGCAGAACCGTACATTCACTCACTCAAGCGCTCTCCAAATTTAAAGGCAATCACTTTTATTTTATCGCCCCTGAAGTACTGGCGATGCCAAATCATATTTTGAATATTCTTGAAGAAAAAGGCGCAACTTATAGCCTACATAGCAACATCGATGAAGTTATGCCTGAACTCGATATCCTTTATATGACTCGCGTACAAAAAGAGCGCCTAGATCCATCTGAGTATGCCAATGTCAAAGCACAGTTTATTTTACGCGCCGAAGACCTGCATTCTGCCAAACCGAATTTAAAAGTTTTACACCCATTACCTCGTATCGATGAAATTACCGTCGACGTTGATAGCACTCCTTACGCCTACTATTTCCAACAAGCAGGAAATGGGATTTATGCGCGACAAGCATTGTTGTCACTGGTGTTAAATAAAGAATTGGCCATCTGAGGAGAAAATAATCATGACTCACGATCATAAATTACAAGTTGAAGCCATCAGCCACGGTACTGTCATCGACCATATTCCTGCTCAAATTGGCTTCAAACTGCTAAAACTGTTTAAGCTGACCAAAACTGATGAACGTATTACTATTGGATTGAATTTACCCTCAAGTAATTTAGGCAAAAAAGATATAATTAAAATTGAGAATACTTTTTTGACTCCTGAACAAGCCAACCAATTAGCGATGTACGCACCGGAAGCTACCGTAAATCGTATCGAAGATTATCAAGTTGTTGAAAAACTAGAGCTCACATTACCTGAGCATATTGATAATGTGTTGGTGTGCCCAAATAGTAACTGCATCAGCCATAATGAACCCGTTTCTAGCAGTTTTCGCGTTAAGAAAATTGATAAAGAAGTCGCACTTACCTGTCGATTCTGCGAAAAAGAATTCGATAGAGATGCAGTGATCAATAATCAGTAAACAATTTAAGCGTAAACTGTTGCTTTGTATGGGCGCTATCAGCGCTTATACTAACAGTCAATAGCTCGTAAAGTTGTTTCCTCGATTAAACGGAGTAGTTATGTCATACGAAATTAATACAGAAAACGCACCAGCCGCTATCGGTCCTTATGTACAAGGTGTTGATTTAGGCAGTATGGTTATCACTTCAGGTCAAATCCCTGTTAATCCAAAAACCGGCGAAGTACCTGAAGATATTGCTGCGCAAACTCGTCAATCACTCGATAACGTAAAAGCAATTTTAGAAAAAGCAGGCTTAAAAGCCTCTGATATCGTGAAAACAACGGTATTTGTGAAAGATTTGAATGATTTCGCTACTGTTAATGCGACTTATGAAGAATTCTTCAAGCAACATAATGCACCATTCCCTGCGCGTTCATGTGTTGAAGTAGCTCGCCTTCCAAAAGATGTCAAAATCGAAATCGAAGCTATTGCAGTTCGTAAATAATGACTAACAATTAATAAAACTATCAAACTAGTGAATTGAATGTAGTCACTGCCTTCTATTGATAGCAATGCGCTATTAGAAGGCAGTCTCTTTTTATTTATCCGCCTTTTACTCCTCATCGCCAATTAGCAATTATTCTCATTCATTGCAAACAAAAAAACGCGAATAATCCTTTTTTTATTTTTATCTCTGCGCTTTTGATATTCATACAAATTATTTTTTTCCTTGTTTTAAATCAAACTAGCGTCATCTAAAAAAAAGCAATAACCTATATATTGTGCTTTAATTACAGCGCAAGACACAATATGTAGTGTTTATTCACATTTTATCCACAGATTGACTCACACAACTATGAATAATAGATAACACTGTTTATCTGTGGATAACTAAAGAAGGAGCTTTAAAGTGGGAACGGTTGTTATTAAAAGAGATGGTTGTCAGGTCAGCTTTGGCCTTCCGAGAATTCAAGAAGCCGTCAAGCGCGCCGCCGCTGCGGCGAATGTTAAGGATGACGATTACTGTCTTCAGGTTGCCTCCGTTGTAACGGAACAACTGTGCAACCGTGACAAAGTCGATATTCGCGAAATTCAAGATGCGGTAGAAAACCAACTCATGGCAGGCCCTTATAAGGACTTGGCTCGCGCCTATATTGAATATCGTCACGATAGAGATAGCGAACGCGAAAAGCGCAGCCAGCTCACGCATGATATCCGCGGCCTCATTGAACAAAGCAATGTTTCTTTACTCAATGAAAATGCCAATAAAGACAGCAAAGTTATCCCCACTCAGCGCGACCTACTGGCTGGCATTGTAGCTAAACATTATGCCAAACAACATATTTTGCCACGCGACATCGTTCAAGCCCATGAACGCGGTGAAATTCACTATCACGACCTTGATTACGCGCCATTTTTCCCAATGTTCAACTGTATGTTAATCGACCTTGAAGGCATGTTAACTAATGGTTTTAAAATGGGAAATGCAGAAATTGAACACCCTAAATCAATTTCAACTGCAACCGCAGTAACCGCACAGATTATTGCTCAAGTTGCTAGCCATATTTATGGTGGTACAACGATTAACCGTATTGACGAAATTTTAGCGCCTTATGTCAAAACAAGTTATGACAAACATCTTAAAGTCGCCAAAGAATGGAATATTGCGGATGCCGAAGGCTATGCACAAAGTCGTACTGAAAAAGAGTGTTACGATGCTTTCCAATCTTTAGAATATGAAGTTAATACCTTACATACCGCTAATGGACAAACGCCATTTGTCACCTTTGGTTTTGGCTTGGGGACTTCAAAAGAAGCACGCCTCATTCAACAATCTATTTTGAAAAATCGGATTGCAGGTCTTGGCAAAAATCGTAAAACCGCGGTGTTCCCAAAACTGGTGTTTGCCATTAAAAAAGGCTTAAACCACCAGCTTGGCGACCCGAGCTATGATATCAAACAACTCGCTCTTGAGTGCGCTAGCAAACGCATGTACCCCGATATTCTTAACTATGACAAAGTTGTTGAAGTCACTGGCTCATTTAAAACACCAATGGGTTGCCGCAGTTTCTTAGGCGTCTATGAAGAAGATGGCCAGCAAATCCATGATGGACGCAACAATATCGGCGTCATCAGCCTTAACTTGCCACGTATTGCTATTGAAGCGCAAGGCAATGAAGATGCATTTTGGATATTGCTCGAAGAGCGTCTATCTATTGCGAAAAAAGCCTTAATGACCCGTATTGCGCGCCTCGAAAATGTCAAAGCTCGCGTCGCCCCGATCCTCTATATGGAAGGTGCTTGTGGCGTAAGATTAAAAGCGGATGATAATATCGCAGAGATCTTTAAAAATGGTCGCGCCTCTATTTCGCTGGGCTACATTGGCTTACACGAAACAATTAATGCACTATTTGGCAACCAAACTCACGTCTATGACAGTAAGCAACTCAGAGAGAAAGCCGTCGCCATTGTTGATCGACTACGCCAAGCTACTGATAAGTGGAAAGAAGAAACTGGCTATGGTTTTAGTTTATACAGCACACCAAGTGAAAATTTATGCGACCGTTTTTGTCGTATTGATACCGCCGAATTTGGTGTGATCCCGGGCGTAACAGATAAAGGTTATTACACCAATAGCTTCCATTTGGATGTTGAAAAACAAGTTAATCCTTACGATAAAATTGATTTTGAATCGCCTTATCCACCTCTCGCAAATGGGGGGTTCATCTGCTATGGCGAATATCCAAACTTACAACATAACGTTAAAGCCCTTGAAGATGTTTGGGATTACAGCTATCAGCACGTTCCTTACTATGGTACCAACACACCTATTGATGAATGTTATGAATGCGGTTTTTCAGGCGAATTTTCCTGTACCAGCAAAGGGTTTACCTGCCCTGCCTGTGGCAATCATGATACAACGCGAGTTTCTGTAATTCGCCGCGTCTGCGGTTATTTAGGCAGCCCGGATGCAAGGCCATTTAATGCAGGAAAACAAGAAGAAGTAAAACGTCGAATTAAGCACTTAGGTAATGGGCAACTTGGGTAAATATTAGGTTAATAACATGAATTACCATCAATATTATCCCGTTGATGTCGTTAATGGCCCCGGTACACGTTGCACCCTGTTTGTTTCAGGGTGCGTTCACCAATGCCGAGGTTGTTATAATAAAAGTACATGGCGGGTAGATTCAGGCATTCCATTCACGCAAGAAATGGAAGATAGGATAATTCAAGATTTACAAGATACGCGGATCCGCCGACAAGGTCTGTCCCTTTCAGGCGGCGATCCTCTGCATCCTGCTAATCTACCGGCGATACTGAAATTAATTAAACGGGTAAAAACAGTTTGCCCCGATAAAGACATTTGGCTGTGGACAGGTTATGAATTGAATGAATTGACGTTAGAGCAACAAAAAGTGGCTCGACTCATCAACACACTCATTGATGGCAAGTTTGAACAGGATTTATATAACCCTTCTTTGGTCTGGCGTGGAAGCAGCAATCAAGTGATCCATAAACTACGTTAACTCATTGATACATAATTAAGCTTCTCTCTCCCAGAGGAGCTTAGTACCAAAACCTAATTTATTATCGACCATTTTAACCTTTTGTAAGCAAAGCTGCCAAACGGGTAGTTTCGCTGTCAATGCGATAGGAAAGCGCTGGCAATAAGCCGCTCTAGCCTGTTGTTCAACAACACCGTCAAGTACTTCAATGCTTCCTGTGAATTGAACACCCTGAATTTTACTCACCTCTTTAGTTTGTGCCGAAACTGTACCTGCAACTTGCGGGTTAGCTAGCATCAATTTGCCATGGGTCGAATTTGGGTCAGTCATTAGAATTAAGCTCATCACTTGCGCATCAAATGCATAATAACAACTGGCAGGCCAGATATCATATTCATGATAAGTAAATAAAGAAAAGACGTGTTGGCGGGAAAAATAGCGCTGAATATGTTTTAGAGATTGTTCTGGCGTCATAGCGTTTTCCTGATTAACCCGTTCAGAACAAGCTTTTGGGAGATTCCCCTTAAGCTTGTTTAAACTGTTCTGAACGTAGGCGTAAATTCGCTATTACTATACTCTAAATACTTAAAATTTTTACTCAGAATAATTTGAGTATTACTCTAAATAATTCGAGTTGTAGCTAGGCGGCAAGTGAACGAGACGCTAGGAGCATACACAAGTATGTAACTAGTGCGAATGAACACGGCCAACAACGCTACGGCTCGAAGTATGACGAGTAACAGATTTACTCTAAATAATTCGAGTTGTAGCTAGGCGGCAAGCGAATGAGGCGCTAGGAGCATACAAAAGTATGTGACTAGTGCGAATGAACGCGGCCAACAACGCTACGGCTCGAAGTATGACGAGTAAAAGATTATTTATAGATAGCAGCAGTACCATTCATTGAATTCTCACCGCCAGCAGAAATCACACGGAATGAAGTTGCACCAGCTTCATCAGCTTTTTTGGCTAATTGTGCGGTTAAATCATTAACGCTTACTGCACCTGTTACTGAAACATAGCCTGTTGCTGCTTTATCGGTATTTTGAACTTCAGTTGCTGCCATTGTACCGAATGAAAAAGCACCTAAAGTTAAAGCTGTAGCAAATAGTTTTGACATTTTCATAATATATTCCTTTGGTGAATTTGATTTTTAACAGGGGTTTTACTGTTTCCCTGTGATGTGGATCATATTATGCGCTTTAATTAGAAATGAAAATTAGCTAATTTTGCTATAGTTATTCAATTTATTTGAACATGAACCTAGGTTGAGGCTTCAGATTTGTGACAGATTTATATCAATTTCTAGTTAGAATTTAGTATGTTATAAACATTACTATTCAAGAGTATATTCGACCTTACTGCTGATATTTTTCCTTATATATCAGCACAGAATGATAAATTTAAAGATTAAAAATAGGGTTATGAAACAGAATAATTGGTATTTATACTTAATTAGGCAGAAGAACAACGCGTTATATTGTGGAATAACCACTGACGTGCAGCGACGTTTTACCCAACATAAAGAAGGAAAAGGCGCAAAAGCATTGAAAGGGAAGGCACCACTCACACTAGTCTTCCAATGTGCAGTCGGCAATCGTTCTAGTGCATCACAAGTAGAATATAAAATTAAACAGTTGAATAAAAAGACAAAAGAAAGGCTGGTTATTAGCCAGCCTGATAATATTATTGATTACTTAGCAAATTATACGTTATCAAAATGCGAAGAATAGGTCACTTGACCGGTGTGATCATTCATTTCACCATTTTCAAGCCCACAAATCATAAAATGCGATTGATGTTCTGGCCATTGACAGTGAATATCATGATTTGATGCAAGCTTAAAACCAAAGCGGCGATAATAATCAGTATCCCCTAATACCACTACTGCACCATAACCAAACTCATTTAAGCTATCTAAGCCTTCATAAACCAGTTTTTCACCAATACCTTGGCCTTGATATAATTTACTAACAGCAAGGGGGGCTAAACCTACCCACTGAACATCTTCACCATTAACATCCACAGGGGTGAAACCGATATAACCTATCACTTCACCATCGTCATTCGTGGCAACGACACCGAGTGTCAGCAGGCCATCTTCACGTAAATGTTGAACAAGATCCGCTTCCGATCCTGTCGGAAACGTTGCACGTAATAATCTGTCGATACCCATCGCATCAACTGGGATCTCTACTCGGATCAACATGAAGTTAGCGCAAGTGTTTTTTGCTCTGCGCCCTCATCTTCTTGTACTGCTTTAATCACATCCGCCAATTGAAGGAGTGTAAAACGCAATGGCGCAGGCATATTTTCAAGTTCAAAAGCATCCATTAAGTTTTTAACATACAAACCTAATTCCGTATCACCTTCAATAACTAGCCTACGTTGGAAAAACAACGTATCTGGATCTTCTTTACGTGCAGCAATCAAAATCAAGTCATTAGCATTCCCACTGACACTTACATCAGCTTGTGCATGTTGCTTAACGACGAGAACGCCTTCTTGCAAACTAATGAACCACACTAATGCTAAATCGTTGATTGCTACTTTTAGCCATTTACCTTCAAGAAAGTCTAGCTCACCCTCTTTTACCGACTCACGAAACTGCCAACTTAATAGTTGCTCAAGTACTTGGCGTTGCAAGGCAAATGGGGTCACTTTTAAAGGTAACTTCAATAAAGAAGGCCCTTTTGTTATGAGTTGAGAACGAATTTTACCTAACACAATACTGACTCCCGTATCAATTATTGGTCCGTTTCCGCATAACTACTGGGTTGGAGTAGCAGCTTAAGTTGTGACTTAATTTATGATAGCTATCTTGCCAAAAAAATACATTATTAGCTTGATCCTATATCAATTTTTACTCATCTCGCCAATATTTATTTTTTAACTTGCAGACCCTAGCAACGAATACTGATAGCCATTAACAATTTCTCTGCTCTAAATCAAAACCGATAACAGACCATTTGATTAAAATATGCTGTTGTGAAATCGATACAGGGATAGATGTAATGGAATTACTTTGCCCAGCAGGAAGCCTGCCAGCCTTAAAAGCGGCGGTGGATAATGGTGCCGATGCGGTTTATATTGGACTCAAAAATGATACCAATGCACGTCACTTCGCAGGATTAAATTTTACTGAAAAAAAACTGCATGAGGCAGAGCGATATATCCATAGTCGTAAACGTAAATTACATATTGCGATTAATACATTTGCCCATCCAGAGAGTTATCAGCGTTGGAAAGATTCCGTCGATCTTGCCGCTGATCTAGGTGCTGATGCCTTGATCATCGCTGATATTGCGATGTTAGAATATGCGGCCAATAAATATCCACATATTGAACGTCATGTTTCTGTGCAAGCCTCAGCCACAAATACTGAAGCCATACGATTTTATGAACGTAATTTTCAAGTTCATCGTGTTGTCCTCCCTCGCGTCTTATCTATTCATCAAGTAAAACAACTCGCTAAAAATAGCCCTGTGCCTCTTGAAGTCTTTGCTTTTGGCAGCCTGTGTATTATGGCTGAAGGCCGCTGTTATCTTTCGTCTTATTTGACCGGAGAATCACCCAATACCGTCGGTGCTTGCTCACCAGCACGCTTTGTTCGCTGGCAACAAACGCCAAATGGGATGGAATCACGCCTAAATGACGTGCTAATTGACCGCTACGAAAAAAATGAAAATGCGGGTTATCCGACATTGTGTAAAGGCCGATATCTGGTTGATGAACAGAAATATCATGTGCTCGAAGAACCCACCAGCTTAAATACGATTGAACTGCTTCCTGATTTAATGGCAGCCAATATCGCATCAGTCAAAATTGAAGGCCGGCAACGTAGTCCTGCCTATGTGACTGAAGTAACAAGAATTTGGCGACGCGCTATCGACTGCTATAAAGCAAACCCAGAACAATTTGTAACTGACCCTAAGTGGCTGAAAGTTCTTGGTAACCTTTCCGAAGGTAGCCAAACCACTCTGGGTGCATATCATCGCAAATGGCAGTAATTAGGGGAATATCATGAAGTACGCTTTAGGGTCAGTCCTCTATTACTGGCCAAAACAAACTTTGAACGATTTTTACCAACTTGCCATGCAAAGTGAAGCTGACATTATTTACATCGGTGAAACCGTTTGCAGTAAACGTCGCGAAATGAAACCAAACGACTGGATAGAGCTTGCCCGCCAACTCGCCAGTAGTGGCAAACAAATAGTCTTAAGCTCACTAGCTTTATTGCAGGCACCTTCAGAATTGAAGGAAATCAGTAAACTGGTTGATAACGGCGAGTTTCTCGTTGAGGCACATGATTTTGGTGTAATAAACATGCTAGCAGAAAAAAAGCTTCCTTTCGTCGCAGGGCATGGCCTCAACTGTTACAACGCACAAACACTCAATATTTTATTACGTGAAGGTATGACACGTTGGTGTATGCCTGTTGAGCTCTCACGCGACTGGCTGATAAACTTACTCAATCAATGTGACGATATTGGTATTCACGGAAAATTTGAAGTTGAAGTCATGAGCTACGGACATCTTCCCCTCGCTTATTCAGCAAGATGCTTCACGGCTCGTTCAGAAAACAAGCAAAAAGATGAGTGCGAAACCTGTTGTATTAACTATCCACAAGGGCGTGAAGTGCTCTCTCAGGAACAACAACAAGTCTTTATACTTAATGGAATACAAACTCTTAGTGGTTATTGCTACAATCTTGGAAACGAATTGGAGTCAATGAAAGATTTGGTTGATATCGTCCGAGTTTCCCCAGAAAGTGAGCATTCACTTGAGATACTCTCACAATTTAAAGCCAACGAAAATGGACTTGCCCCTATCGCTATTGCAGATAAAAGCTGTAATGGTTATTGGCGACAAATTGCTGGTTTATCAATGATATCGTAATATTTAAAGCAAAATAGGGCTAATAAATTATATATTCAGCCCTATCTGATTTAAGATTCTTTATGATGTTTACGCCAGCGATTAAATACATGGCTAATATGGCGTAGTTCGCCATCACGTAACATACCGATTAACACACCAATTACTGAATAAATTACGCCTAGAATTAGCATCATGACGATATCCATTAATACGTCACTAAACGGTAATCCCATTTGATTAATCCCCGCCATAGCGCTTGTAGCCCATGTGGAAGGCAATGCAGATGCAATCATTCGAACCCAATCAGGCATCGCTTGCAGCGGCCAAATTGTCCCTGACATATAAAAGACCGGTGTTGTAATAAACGCGAGCGTTAGATAAATCATTTCGACACTACGTAAGCACTCAGTGACGAGTTTTCCTAAACCAATAACCGCTAGCAGGAAAGGAAAAGTAAGCATCCAAATTTGGTATAGTGGTGCCTCTTGTCGATAACCTAATATCCACGGCCACAACGCGAAAAAAACAGTCGATAGAAATAACCAAATTGGAATTAACGCCGAAAGCGCACCTAAATAAACCGCCAACGGTGGCTTACCTTTTGGTGTTGAGCGAATTGCAATACTGACTCGTACACAAGCAATTAACAATGAATGCTGTAATAACATCACCAATAAGCCGGGAAAAACAATCGCCGCAAAGCTTACACCTGGGTTATACAAAGGTTCAGTTTCACTACGTATCGGCGTAATAATAACTTTCGCTTGCTCTTTACTGTAGCCTGCATTTTGAAGAAGTTGCAGATTATAAGCGCTCAACAAAGATTGATATGCATTAGCCAGCTCTTGCTGAATTTGCCCACTCGCAAGACGGTTTGTTGCATCCCCATAAACCGGCACCGTAATATTTTTACCGCTTAAAAGGTGTTGCTCAAAATCCGTTGGAACAATAACAATCGCAAATAATTTTCTTGCAATCATATCCTGCCGAGCTTGCGCTAAATTATCATAACCATGCAATTGCACTTTCGGCGTCGCATCTAAATCACGAATAAGTGTGCGGCTCGCCACGCTATGATCCATATCGATGACAGCTACAGGTAAATCCCACAGTACGGGTTTTGCATACACTAAACTCATCACGCATAAAGACACCAATAACAACAACCACATAGGTTTCTCTAGCATACCCAATAGCACTTTACGGAAAGTAGCAAAATACATTGACATTAAGCGACCTCCCCTTGCATTTCGAGCCGTTTAACCAATCTTTTACGGATCAAAAATGCAGTCACTAACGGATAAATCAGCAAAAATAGACACACTTGAATAATGCGAGAAAATGAAATTTCGCGCAAAAAGATGTCAAACATGGCATTTAATGTATGCGTAAGCGGTTCAATATTCGAAATAATTTGAGCCGGCAAAATCATTGATAATTCAGGCACCGCCATCCCAGAGAAAGCTAAGGCGATACTGACTAACATCCCGATTAAGCTGTAAGCCATAATGGCGCTTGAGGTAAAGCTAAATAGTAGTAATCCAATACTCTGCGCCGCTATCACATAGAAAAAGCCCACCATAACCATATAAAGAGGATTACCGATAACTTTTGCATCGAAAATAGTCACTAACGCCGCGAGCTCAACAATTAATAAGGTCGTAAAAAATAAGGTATAAGGTGCCATCTTACCTAACAAAGCCATGGTAAACGGCTTCACGCTTTGTAATGTTGTGCCTCGAGACATGGTATAAATGGTACAAGTCACCACAAACAATTGCAGCATATGAATAGTCGCAGCAAATTGTTGATAGTAAATATAGCTACCACTCGGATTAAACAGACTGTCATAAGACAACGCAACCTGCGCTAGTGGCGGTAATGAACGCCCCATCGACTTAGCCATTTCTTGGCGGTACTTTGCATTAAGCTCGGCCACTAACCCACTAAAATCTTGAATCGCATAACTACCTGATGCATAAAATAATGCGTTGTAGTACATGCGCAGCTCTGGCTGACGACCTCGTAAAATATCCTCTTCAAAGTTATGTGGGATATACAACAAGGCATAATCTTTTGAACTTCCCAATCTTTTTAAAGAAGTATTTAAATTATCATCGACGGTTTTAACATCAGCGTGAGGCCCTGCATTCAAGTCTCTAATAATTTGTCTAGAAATCGGACTATGGTTGTTATCTACCACTGAAACGGGCAGATCCATCAAGGTTCCCTCTGAAAAGTTAGCACTAATTAGCGTAAACAACATCAAAGGAAATAACCAACTTAGCCAGTGAAATACTGGGCTGCGGATAGCCATCTTGGTTTCGCGACTAAAGGCGTGTTCAAAGCCATGCCAAGCGAACTTTAATTTCATTCCAGCACCTTTTTATTTATCCCAGTGCCATAACACACTCATGCCAGGTCTTAAACCGTTCACAGGCTCTAACGGATATAGGCGCACTTCAAACGTTTTTAAATCAAAATCCCCTGTAGCTCTGGTCGCACGCTTTGTGGCGTAATCACCTTTTGGTGCAATATAACGAATTTGTGCCTCAATCAGTTTATCCCCCAAAGCAGGTACAGATAACTGAATTTTATCCCCTTTTTTTACATCGACTAAAATATCTTCGCGTAAATTATAAATAAAATAGGCTTGAGGAATACGAATCAATGATATCAGCGGGCTACCCGCATTGAATAATTCGCCAATTTCAGCAGGGATAGGACCCACTTCACCATCTACAGGTGCTTTAACCTGTAAATCATCCACTTGTACTTGTATTTCTGCGAGTTTTTGCTCAGCTTGATTAAGCGCGGCTTCATATTGATGACGTAATTCAACACGGTCACCATGTTGGCCTTCATCTAAACGTGCCTTCGCACCTTGAACCTGCTGGAACGCCACATCTTTAGCTTTTCGCGCGCTATCCAATTCATTTGCAGAAACGTAGCCTTTACCAGAAAGACTGCTTAAACGTGCAAACTCACGAGTTGCATTTTGATACTGTGAATTTGCTTCCGCTAAAGAAGCTTGTAAGTCACGAAGGGTTTCTTCACGGGTACCATTAATCGAGAGGTCAAGCTGCGCTTGCGCCTGTGCTTTTGCTGCTTTTAGCGCTGAATATTGTGCTTGTAGCTCTGGGCTTTCTAAGGTCAATAGTAATTGCCCTTGTTTAACATCATCGCCACGCTCAACATGGCGTTCAATCACTCGCCCTTTTGCTTTTGAAGTCACGATGACTTCAGGTGCATCAACTTCACCCTGTAACAATAGATATTGATTATGGGAATGAAAAAGCGCTGCCGCTGCTATTAAGATAAGCATCAACAAAATCAGTACTATTGTTCTTTTTTTCATTATTTATATGAGCCTTAAATAATAACGTAGGTAACTATCATCTCTAGAGTATGACAATAAATGCAGTGAGATGTTAATAAAATCGTGCGGAAGATCACAAAAAGTGAGGCCTTTGTATAATATTGGAGCGATTTATTTCTTATGTCAAATAATGATGACCTAACATAATGCGAATGTCGATTACTTAACCAACGACTTACGATATAATTGTAATTCTAATGGATGCCTACCGACAATGACCTACAAATAGCATATCCCACTAATTACATACATAAATATGTATTAGTACGAGATAGCGAAATTACCCCACAACATGAATACCACGAGCTAATGCTCTAAATAATTCATGATGTGGGT
>NZ_DOEH01000010.1:154212-169600 GCF_003533305.1 Providencia sp.
AGTCAACACCCCCACAACATGAAGTATGACGAGCATGTACGAATTTGATTTAATTTTACTCCTACTCCAACAGATGTGCGTATACCTAGTTATCGCTTGGGCGCTAAGTCGAACCCCACTCGTCATTCCTCTACTAAAAGTGAGTATCCGCTTACCTCACAAAGTGATGTGTTACCTGATTTTCTCTGTGTTTTGTATTATCGGGACATACTTTGGCTTACACATTAATGATTCAATTGCGAATACTCGTGCAATTGGAGCGGTTCTTGGTGGCTTACTTGGAGGCCCTGTTGTTGGTTTTGCCGTTGGTTTCACTGGAGGCTTACATCGCTATTCACTAGGGGGTATGAGCGCATTTAGCTGCATGATTTCGACTATTGTTGAAGGTCTCATTGGTGGCTTGGTACATCGTTATTATATGAAACGGGGAGAAATTAATAAGATATTTAATCCCGTCACCGCGAGTTGTGTCACTTTCATCGCTGAAATAATTCAAATGCTCATTATTCTTTTACTCGCTCGTCCTTTTGATGAAGCATTAGAATTAGTCAAAAACATTGCTGCCCCAATGGTAATTGCTAATACAATTGGCGCTGCGATGTTTATTCGTATCTTACTGGATAGACGCGCTATTGTTGAAAAATACACCAGTGCATTTTCAGCGCAAGCCCTCAAGATTGCACTTTGTACCGATGGTATTTTACGATCAGGCTTCAACGCTGATAACAGCATGAAAGTTGCAAAAATTATTTACCAAGAATTAGAAATTGGCGCGGTTGCGATTACCGATCGTGAAAAAATACTGGCTTTTATTGGATTAGGTGCCGATCATCATCGGCTCGGAACGCAAATTGCCTCAGAACAATCAAGAAGAGCTATTGAAAACAATGAAGTTGTCTATGCCGATGGTAGTGAAACACCCTATAAATGCTCCCTTAGTCCGAGCTGTAAACTAGGTTCTGCCCTTGTTATTCCTTTACGAGGTGAGAACGATCGCGTTATTGGCACAATTAAGCTATATGAAGCTAAAAATCGACTCTTTAGCTCAATTAACCGCACCTTGGGCGAAGGGATTGCCAGCTTATTCTCCGCTCAAATTTTAGCCGGACAATATGAACGTAATAAACAATCTTTACTGCAATCAGAGGTAAAACTGCTTCACGCACAAGTGAACCCTCACTTTTTATTTAACGTGCTTAATACCTTACAAGCCGTTATTCGTAAAGATAGCCAACAAGCCAGCCAACTGGTGCAGTATATTTCGACCTTCTTTCGCAATAACTTAAAACGTCCCGAACAAAATGCAACATTTGAAGAAGAGCTAGAACACATCAATGCCTACTTACAAATTGAAAAGGCGCGTTTTAGAGAAAACTTACAAATTCATTTAGATATCCCTAATGATGTAAAACATGTGGAATTGCCTGCTTTCACGTTACAACCCTTGGTAGAGAATGCAATTAAACATGGCACCTCACAGTTATTAGAGACCGGATACATTACAATACGCAGCTATATTCGCAGTGAACATGTTTATATCGAAATTGAAGATAATGCGGGCCTCTATAAACCCGCAACGAAATGTGATGGACTGGGAATGAGCTTAGTCGATAAGCGCCTTCGCTTAAAATATGGCGAACAATATGGCATCAATGTTGAGTGTGAACCTGAACAATTTACACGAATGAAAATACGCCTACCCTACACTTTAAAAAAATAACATAATTGAATTTCTATGAATGTATTAATTGTTGATGATGAACCACTTGCCCGTGAAAATTTACGTTGTTTACTTGAAGAACATGATGATATTGAAATCATTGGTGAATGTAGCAATGCAATTGAAGCTATTGGCATTATCCATAAAAAAAAGCCCGATGTTGTTTTTTTAGATATCCAAATGCCGCGGATTACTGGCCTTGAAATGGTCAGTATGCTTGATTCAGAAGAACGCCCTCATATCGTTTTTCTAACAGCCTTTAATGAGTTTGCGATTCAAGCGTTTGAAGAACATGCTTTTGATTATTTATTAAAACCATTAGAAAATGAAAGGTTAAATAAAACCTTACACCGGTTACGCCAAGGCAAACAAAAACAAAATTTGGAATTACTAAGCAGCAATGAGCCGCTTAAATTTATTCCGTGCACAGGCCACAGCCGTATTTATTTAATGAAATTAGATGACGTTCTCTATATCACCTCACGTATGAGCGGTGTCTACGTCATGAGTACGCAAGGTCAAGAGGGATTCACCGAGCTGACACTGCGCACGCTTGAAATGCGCACGCCATTAATTCGTTGTCACCGCCAATATCTCGTTAATATGACCCAATTAAACGAGATCCTCCTTGGCGATAGTGGTCAAGCAGAGTTAGTTCTAAGCTCTGGAGAACATATCCCTGTCAGCCGGCGTTATTTGAAACCGCTAAAAGAAGCACTTGGGTTGATTTAATTCATCATAAAAAGGAGCAATATAATGGCCGATTTTTATCTTCAAATTCGTACAAATTCAATGACTTTAAAAAATGTTGAAACCCATGAAGAACACAGCGTAACAGGGGAGTTCTCTTCATCTAGATTAATTATTGGTGATTTTGCTACTGCTGAATATGTTTTATTTCAACTTATTGATGCAATGAAGCTTAGTGTCAGAATGCCTTTAACACCTCACCATCGAATTGTTGTCCAAGCACTCGAAAAAAATGAAGGTGGCCTGAGCCCTGTTGAGGTCAGAGTTTTAGAAGAGGTCGTAGTCAGCGCATTCAATCATAAAGTGAAAAAAGTTGTGGTAAGTCATGACGATTTACCAATGTCTCAAAAACAAGCAGAAACGTTGTTAAATCAAAAATAAAACTTTTAATTAAAAAAACGACTCAACTAAGAATAAATAAAAAAACTGCACCTTAATCAGTTGATTCTCAACTTTTAGGGTGCAGTTTAAATATTATTTCATAATGGAAGTTTTAAATACTTCCATTAAATCATGCTATTACGCGTTATGGCTGCTGCTACGACGACGTGGAGCTGCTGTGTTCGCATCTTGGCTACGAGGAGCTGAGCTTGAATTCGCACGGCCACGGCTTTCACCACCACCACGACGCTCGCCACCACGGTCAGCACCACGCTCTCCACCACGGTCATTACGACGACCCGCGCCGAAACCACCTTCACTTCCGCCATCACGACGAGGACCACTACGGCGTTCAGTACGACGTTCAAATGGTTGTGCATCACCCATCAATTGCATTTGCATTGGTTTATTCAATACACGTGCACGGCTTAGGTGACCTAACACTTCAGTTGGCATGCCTTTTGGTAATTCAATCGTTGTATGTGTACCATACAATTTAATGTTACCAATATAACGGCTGCTGATATCTGCTTCGTTAGCAATCGCACCAACAATGTGACGAACTTCCACACCATCATCACGACCCACTTCAATACGATACATTTCCATATCACCAACATCACGACGCTCACGACGGCCACCACGTTCACCGCGTTCTGCACGGTCAAAGCTGTTACCATTGCTGTTTCCGCTATTGCGGTCACGGTCACCACGACGACGATCATCACCACGGTCACGGTCATTTGATTCACGACGCGGACGGCGCGGTGCATCTGGTGGCAGAATTAAAGCACGTTCACCTTGGGCCATTTTCAGCAATGCAGCTGCTAATGTTTCCATATCTACATCTTCAGATGGAGATATTTTTGCCAATAATGCACGGTATTTATCTAAATCACTGCTATCCAGTTGTTGTTGAACTTTTTCAGCAAATTTAGCCTGACGACGCTCGCTTAATACGTTTGCATCTGGTAATTCAACTTCAGGAATAACCATTTTCATAGTGCGTTCAACGTTGCGCAGAAGACGGCGTTCACGGTTCTCAACGAACAGTAAAGCACGACCTGCACGACCTGCACGACCAGTACGGCCAATACGGTGAACGTATGATTCAGCATCCATTGGGATGTCGTAGTTAACAACTAAGCTAATACGCTCAACATCAAGACCACGTGCTGCAACGTCAGTTGCAATCAGGATGTTCAAACGGCCATCTTTTAAACGCTCGAGAGTTTGTTCACGCAGTGCTTGGTTCATATCACCATTCAATGCTGCACTATTATAGCCACTACGTTCAAGCGCTTCAGCTACTTCTAGTGTTGCATTTTTGGTACGAACGAAAATAATTGCAGCATCAAAATCTTCCGCTTCTAAGAAACGAACTAATGCTTCATTTTTACGCATGCCACTTACTGTCCAATAGCTTTGTGAGATATCAGGACGTGTAGTAACACTCGCTTGAATGCGAACTTCTTTAGGATCTTTCATGAAACGACGTGTAATACGACGGATCGGATCTGGCATAGTAGCAGAGAACAATGCAGTTTGATGATTTGCTGGGATTTGGCTCATGATGTTTTCAACATCTTCAATAAAGCCCATTCTTAACATTTCATCAGCTTCGTCTAATACTAAGCCTTTCAGTTTAGAAAGATCTAAAGTCCCACGCTTCAGGTGATCAAGAAGACGACCTGGTGTACCCACAACAATTTGTGGACCTTGGCGTAAGGCGCGTAATTGCACGTCATAACGTTGTCCGCCATACAGGGCAACAACATTAACGCGGCTCATATGTTTAGAGAAATCACTCATCGCTTCCGCAACTTGTACCGCCAACTCACGAGTTGGTGCTAATACTAGGATTTGCGGTGCTTTTAATTCTGGGTCGATGTTATTCAGTAATGGCACACCAAACGCAGCAGTTTTACCACTACCCGTTTGTGCCATACCCAGTACATCATTGCCGCTCAGTAACAATGGAATACATTGTTTCTGAATCGGAGAAGGTTTTTCATATCCCAGGTCGTTTAGTGCAGCCAAAATTGGTGCTGATAAACCTAACTCAGCAAAAGAAATATCGGTCTCAGTAGTCATGTAAAGGTGCCTTATACTTAGTGGCGGCCAGTTTACATAACTCCACGAAAATCATTTCGGTCATTATCATTTAAAATGTGAACTGGCTCAAATTGTGTTATTAAACGAACAAATAGGCCGTCATCCCTAGGGATGATGACTTAAAAAATAATAGTGAAATGTTCGTCAGCTATTGCTGGCCCGATTCTGAAAGGTCGTCTTGTTCTTGGCCTAATAGCGCCAATTCCAACAATGCATAGCGGTGTTCAACAAAGCTGTGAGCGTTGTTAGCTACCGTCAGTTTGAATAACGCAGCTGCGCTATCCTTATCCCCCAGACTTAGGTAATGTTTACCTAAATAGAAGTTTGTTTCACTGAGATGCTCAGCGAGCGAAGTGTTATCCGCAGAAGTTTCTTTCAAGCGCTCCATTAATGTTTTTTCATTAATGTTGCCAAGATAAAATTCTACGATATTCCAGCCCCATTGCCCCTTCTCCGCTTGTGTGTAGCGAGCTGCAAGATTATCTTGCGCCATACGCGGGTCTATGTCTTTTTCTACAAGATAAAGCCATAGAGTACGAAAAGGATCATTTGGATCTATCTGATAATACGCCAGCAGATCATCCTGCGCTAGTTTGTATCGTCCACCGTAATATAATGCGATGCCACGATTCATTTGCGCGAAATTGTAAGTTGGATCAAGTTCTAAAACAGAATCAAACGCTTCATAGGCAGCATCATAATTGCCTGCCTGCGTAAAATATATTCCTAGAAAGTTAAAAATCTCAGGAATATCAGGACGTATGGCTAACGCAGTCGAAAAATCGTTACGCGCCAGTGCCCTTAAACCTAGACTATCATACAACACACCGCGCTCATATAAAAGCTGTGCGTACTCATCATCGGTTAAAGACCGACTCGCAAGGATTTGTTCCATGCGAGCCAGTATCACTTCTTGTTGTAATGAAGGTTGAAGTGGAACAGCAAGAACCTCGTTTTTTCGCCAATCTTGATTGCTACATCCAACGATAACAAAAAAGATAAGCGCAGAAACCACACGAATTAACGTGTTAAAGTCTCTAAACCGAAGACAGATACCGTTCAACATACTCCGCCCTTAAATTACCACTTTGTTCAGCAAATTTAGCTGATAGCGCCCTTAAACTTTAGAGCGCTGGATTTTTGGTTCAGCTTACTCTGCTGAGTCCTGTTGTACTGGTGTTTCATCAGTTGCAACAGCTTCTTTCATGCTAAGGCGAATACGACCTTGACGATCGATTTCTAATACCTTAACAGGAACTTCTTGACCCATTTGCAGGTAATCAGTCACTTTCTCTACACGCTTATCAGCGATTTGAGAAATATGGACTAAACCTTCTTTACCACCACCGATTGCAACAAAAGCACCAAAGTCGACAATACGAGTTACTTTACCTTGGTAAACACGGTTAACTTCAACTTCAGCCGTGATTTCTTCAATGCGGCGAATAGCTTCTTTTGCTTTCAAACCATCAGTTGCAGCAATCTTAACTGTACCATCATCTTCGATTTCAATAGTTGTACCCGTTTCTTCGGTCAGTGCACGAATGACTGAGCCGCCTTTACCGATAACATCTTTGATTTTGTCAGAGTTAATTTTGATGGTATAGATACGTGGTGCAAATTCAGAGATTTCTTCACGTGGACCATTGATTGCCTGTTCCATTGTACCAAGAATATGCAAACGTGCACCTTTAGCTTGGTTCAATGCAACTTTCATGATTTCACTTGTGATACCTTCGATTTTAATGTCCATTTGCAGTGCACTGATACCTTCACGGCTACCAGCAACTTTAAAGTCCATATCACCTAAGTGATCTTCATCACCTAAGATATCAGAAAGAACGACGAAATCATTGCCTTCTTTAACCAGACCCATTGCAATACCAGCAACAGCGGCTTTAATTGGTACACCTGCATCCATAAGAGCAAGTGATGCACCACAAACAGACGCCATAGATGACGAACCATTAGATTCTGTAATCTCAGAAACAACACGGATCGTGTATGGGAAGTCTGCGTGATTTGGCATAACGGCCAATACACCACGTTTTGCTAAACGGCCATGACCAATTTCACGACGTTTAGGTGAACCGACCATGCCAGTTTCACCAACAGAGTATGGAGGGAAGTTGTAATGGAACAAGAAGCGGTCAGTGTATTCACCCATAATTTGGTCAATCACCTGTGCATCACGTTCAGTACCTAACGTTGCTGCCACTAGAGCCTGAGTTTCACCACGAGTAAACAGTGCAGAACCATGAGCACGTGGAAGGACACCAGTACGTACATCAAGCGCACGAACCATATCTTTCTCACGACCATCTATACGTGGCTCACCACGAATAACACGGCTACGAACAACTTGTTTTTCTAAGCTAGCAAGAATGTCAGAAACTTCAGAAACATCAACAGTTTCATCTTCAGCAACTAAAGTTGCAGTCACTTCATCTTTAATCAAATTAACTTGAGCATAACGCTCTTGTTTTTCAGTGATACGGTAAGCATCGCCCATACGGCTTTCTGCTAACACAGCAATACGGTCATGCAGAACTTGGTTAATTGGCTCTGGCTGCCAATCCCATTTCTCTTTACCAGCTTCTTTCACTAACTCATTAATATTTTGAATAACAACTTGCTGTTGCTCATGACCAAACACAACGGCACCCAGCATTTGTTCTTCACTTAACAGTTCAGCTTCTGACTCAACCATTAATACCGCGTTATCTGTACCTGCAACAACCAAGTCAAGACGGCTTGTTTTTAGTTCATCAGCAGTTGGATTAAGAACATATTGGTCATTGATAAAACCAACACGCGCTGCACCGATAGGACCATTAAATGGTACGCCTGACAGTGCTAATGCAGCTGATGCACCAATCATCGCAACCATATCAGGGTTAACTTGTGGGTTAACCGAAACAACTGTTGCAATAATTTGAATTTCATTCAAAAAACTATCTGGGAATAATGGACGCAGTGGACGGTCAATCAAACGAGCGATCAGCGTCTCGCCTTCACCAGGACGACCTTCACGACGGAAGAAGCTACCTGGGATACGGCCTGCTGCATAGGTGCGTTCTTGATAGTTAACAGTTAAAGGAAAGAAATTTTGACCTTCTTTAACTTTTTTCTGAGCAACCACAGTAACGAATACTGCGGTATCATCCATATTTACCATCACAGCTGCAGTTGCCTGACGAGCCATCATGCCTGTTTCAATCGTTACGGTATGTTGACCGTACTGAAATTTACGAACAATAGGATTTAACACAATATTACCCTTTTTGTAAGGCTACCTGAGCATCTCCGATAGCATTGGCTTGCTCTTCCTACTACAGCCTCGCGACTAATGAAAAGATTGATATTCAAATGATCAACACTTTCATTAGCCGCGCGAATTGGATGCAGCTAAAAAGAGATATTAGCTAAAATAATACACTATGAGTTATAGCTTAACATTTAAGTTAAGTAAAATTCGAATATTACTTCAACATTCAAAATAATTTTTTAAAAAAAACTTTTAGAAGAAAAGGGGCCATTTGGCCCCTTTCCTCTGAAACTGACTAGATTAGCGACGCAGACCTAAACGCTCGATTAGAGCAGTATAACCCGCGATATCTTTGCCTTTCAAGTAAGCTTGTAAGCGACGACGCTGAGCAACCATACGCAGCAGACCACGACGACTATGGTGATCTTTTTTGTGCTCTGAAAAGTGGCTTTGCAGATGGTTAATTTGCGCAGTTAGCAAAGCAATTTGAACTTCGCTTGAACCAGTGTCGTTTTCGCCGCGACCAAACTCAGCAACGATTTTCGCTTTTGCTTCAGTACTTAGAGACATAATAAACTCCAAAAATAGATATAATTGTATGTAATGAGAGCCAATCTCTAATTTAGCATCTCACAGATTAAGCGCCGCCATTCTACGCTGCTTATAAGCGCAAAGCAATAAAAGCCACTATACAGAAGGCTCATTTTCTACGACTAAGCGCTTTGGTGCAACACGCCCATCTTCACTAACCAGCGCGATACCAATAAACCGTTGCGCTTCGCCACTAGTAACTCTGAGCATATCGCCTTCTGCTAGGCCTTGTATATCCGCATGAACAGGCTGACCTAACTGAAAAAGTATTGTAGTATCTTCCGTTAAATTAACAGTAGGGAAATGGATAACCGCGGTATCCATAGGTAAGAGTAATGAATCAAGTAATGATTCAAAAGAATCTTCACCTTCATCTATTTTTGCTCTCAACGCCGCTAGCTGTTCGAGTGTGACCATTTTTTCATAAGGATAATTGGCTACTTGCAATCGGCGCAGATAAATAACATGAGCACCACAGCCTAACATCTCACCTAAATCATCAATAATAGTGCGAATATAAGTCCCTTTAGAACAATGGACTTCTAATTCTAACTCATTATTTTCTAAACCAATAAACTGTAATTCATATACGGTTATAGGACGTGCTTCACGCTCTATAGTGATTCCTTTTCGTGCATATTCATACAAGGGACGACCTTGGTGCTTTAATGCAGAATACATGGAAGGAACCTGAAGAGTATCACCGCGAAAATAATTTAAAGCATCATCAAGTTGCTGTTGTGTAAACTCAACGTTACGCTCACTGATAATTTCTCCATGAGAATCTGAAGTATCCGTGCGTTGTCCAAGACGGGCAATAACGCGATAACGTTTATCTGAATCGAGTAAAAACTGGGAAAACTTCGTTGCTTCACCAAGGCAAATAGGTAACATACCTGTTGCTAACGGATCTAATGCCCCCGTATGACCTGCCTTGTTTGCATTGAAAAGGCGCCGCACTTTTTGCAGCGCATCATTTGAAGAAATATCAGTAGGTTTATCCAGCAGCAATACGCCATGTATATCACGACCGCTACGACGACGACCCATTATTTTGCCTCTTTATCTTCTGCATCGGCACGACGTTCTTCATCATCACGAATAACATTCGAAACGAGGTTAGACATACGCATACCGTCTACTAATGAGCTATCGTATTCGAACGTCAATTCAGGAACGATACGTAAACGCATCTCTTTCCCTAGTAAAGAACGAATAAAACCCGCAGCTTCATTCAATGCTTTAATGCCATCTTTTACCATTTCAGCTTCAGTTTTTTCGCTAGCAATATTAAAAAAGGTCACAAACACTTTTCCGTATGCTAAATCCCTTGACAAATCAACACCAGAAACGGTGGCCATGCCAATACGAGGATCTTTAATTTCGCGCTGTAAGATAATCGCAATTTCTTTTTGCATTTCTTGCGCTACGCGCTGAGAACGACTGAATTCTTTTGCCATCGTTATTTCTCCTGACAATTTGGGGGGCAATAGCCCCCCATGAAAGATGAATTCTTAAAGAAATAAAAGAGATTAGCCGTCAATAGAACGTTTAATTTCAATTATTTCGAAGACTTCAATCATATCGCCGACACGGACGTCATTGTAGTTCTTAACACCGATACCACATTCCATACCGTTACGAACTTCACTCACGTCATCTTTAAAGCGACGTAGTGATTCCAACTCGCCTTCGTAAATAACCACGTTATCACGTAGAACACGGATCGGATTATTACGTTTGATTGTACCTTCTGTAACCATACAACCAGCAACTGCGCCAAATTTAGGTGATTTAAACACATCACGAACAGAGGCAAGACCAATAATTTGCTGTTTGTATTCAGGTGCAAGCATACCGCTCATCGCTTGTTTGATTTCATCAATCAAGCTATAGATAACTGAGTAGTAACGTAAATCGACACTTTCACTTTCAATAACACGACGAGCAGAAGCATCTGCACGAACGTTAAAGCCAAGAATAATCGCATTCGATGCCGCAGCCAGAGTTGCATCCGTCTCAGTGATACCACCCACGCCTGAACCAATGATTTTCACTTTTACTTCATCAGTAGATAACTTCATCAATGAGTCAGTAATCGCTTCACAGGTACCCTGAACATCTGTTTTTAGAACGATGTTCAGTTCAGAAACTTTACCTTCTTCCATGTTCGCAAACATGTTTTCAAGTTTAGATTTCTGCTGACGTGCAAGTTTCACATCACGGAATTTGCCTTGACGATACAGAGCAACTTCACGCGCTTTTTTCTCATCACGAACAACGGTTGCTTCATCACCGGCTGAAGGAACACTTGAAAGTCCCAAAATTTCAACTGGAATTGAAGGACCTGCAGATTGAACTTCTTTACCTAATTCGTTACGCATCGCACGAATACGGCCATATTCAAATCCACACAGCACGATGTCGCCTTTGTTTAACGTACCTTCTTGAACAAGGATAGTCGCAACAGGACCACGACCTTTATCAAGGTAAGATTCAACCACAACACCGCTTGCCATACCCGTATAAACTGCTTTCAGCTCTAATACTTCAGCTTGCAGTAAAAGCGCGTCTAACAGTTCATCAATACCGGTACCGACTTTAGCAGATACGCCAATGAACTGAGTGTCACCACCCCATTCTTCAGAAATAACACCGTACTGAGACAGCTCATTTCTAACACGATCTAGGTCAGCGTCTGGTTTATCCATTTTGTTCACAGCAACAACAATTGGTACACCCGCCGCTTTAGCATGCTGGATAGCTTCAATTGTTTGTGGCATTACACCATCATCTGCTGCAACAACCAGTACAACGATATCTGTCGCTTGAGCACCACGAGCACGCATTGAGGTAAACGCGGCGTGACCTGGGGTATCCAGGAAGGTAATCATACCTTTATCAGTCTGCACATGGTATGCACCAATATGCTGAGTAATACCACCTGCTTCGCCTGAAGCGACTTTCGTAGAACGAATATAGTCAAGTAATGATGTTTTACCATGATCAACGTGGCCCATGATGGTAACAACAGGAGCACGAGGCTCTTGAGCTGCTGAACCCATGTCACGGTCATTCATTACTGCTTCTTCTAACTCATTCTCACGACGAAGAATAACTTTGTGACCCATTTCTTCTGCAACTAACTGTGCAGTTTCTTGGTCAATCACTTGGTTAATGGTTGCCATTGCACCCATTTTCATCATGGTTTTAATAACTTGCGAGCCTTTAACAGCCATTTTATTAGCAAGTTCGCCAACAGAAATCGTTTCACCGATAATAACATCACGGTTTACTGCTGCTGCTGGTTTAGTGAAGCTTTGCTGTAAAGAACTACCTTTACGTTGCTTCCCTTTATTACGACCTGAACGTCCTGCAGCACGCTCTTCTTCGCGATCTGCTTTCTCAGAAAGTTTATTACCTTTCTTTTGACGAGGTGCTTTTGCGGTACGATTACGAGAACGACGGCCTTCTTCTTTCGCGTCATTCTCATCTTCTGCAGCACGAGCATGAGTCGATGTAGTTGTGTGATAATCGCTGTCGTCTTCAGGCTTAGCAACCACAGGAGCGGTCCATTCTTCGCCTTTTTCAGCAGCCATTTTACGCGCTTCTTCGGCAACGCGAAGAGCTTCTGCTTCAACTTTACGCTGTGTTTCTTCTTCAGCTTTGCGCTTCAGCTCCGCAGCTTCAGTTTCACGGCGTTGTTTTTCGGCATTGCTTTCATTTGCCTTGCCTGGTTTTTGATGATTTTCGCTTGGTTTCACTTTTTCTCTTTCCGCTGCTTCGCGCGTAGCTTTATCAGCTGCTTCACGTTTTGCTTTATTTTCGGCATCACGTTTAGCGTTTACTTCTGCTTCACGTTTTGCAGTTTCTTCTGCTAATCGTTTAGCTTCAGCTTCGCGCTGTGCTTGCTCTTCCGCTTCACGCTGCGCCTGTTCTTCCGCGTTCGCTTGCTCAGCGTCACGGCTCACATAAGTGCGTTTTTTGCGGACTTCAACATTTACCGATTTGCTTTTGCCACCGGTGACGGGGACACTCAACGTACTACGAGTTTTACGCTGTAGTGTCAATTTGCTTGGCTGCCCCGCCACTCCGCCTTGCTCGCGGTTCAGGTGGTTCAGTAAAGCTTCTTTTTCTGACTGGCTAACAGAGTCATTTTCACTTTTATTGAACCCTGCTTCAGCAAATTGCTGTACCAGACGATCAACTGTGGTTTGAATTTCTGTTGCTAATGTTTTTACAGTTTCTGTCATGCCGTTCCTTCCTGCTACAGTGTTTACGCATCGTTACCGAACCAGCAAATATTACGCGCGGCCATAATGAGTGTACCTGCGGTCTCTTTATCCAGACCTTCGATATCAATCAGGTCGTCGATGCCCTGCTCAGCAAGATCTTCCAGTGTACAGATTCCACGAGTAGCCAAAGTATAGGCAAGAGTACGATCCATACCTTCAAGATTCAACAAATCTTCTGCTGGCTGATTATCACCGAGACTCTCTTTTTGAGCCAATTCTATAGTGGTGAGGGCCGCTTTTGCTCTATCTCGTAGAAGTTCAACGGTATCGGAGTCAAGACCGTCAATTTCCAGAAGCTCTTTGATTGGCACGTAAGCCAGTTCTTCTAACGTCGAGAAGCCTTCTTCAACAAGTGTAGTGGCGAACTCTTCATCAATATCAAGATGCTTGGTGAATGTATCAATAGAAGCATGTGCTTCTGCTTGATGTTTTGCATTTAGCTCTTCATCGGTCATGACATTCAATTCCCACTTGTCATCACCACGATGTAATTTCAGTAACTGAGCCGCTAAGCGAACATTTTGTCCATTACGTCCAATTGCTTGCGCTAAATTACTACTTTCTACGGCAACATCCATTGTGCATTTGTCTTCATCGACAACAATAGATGCAACATCAGCCGGAGCCATTGCATTAATCACGAATTGAGCAGGGTTATCATCCCACAATACAATATCAATTCGCTCGCCGCCTAGTTCACTAGACACCGCTTGAACCCTTGCACCACGCATACCAACGCAAGCTCCGACAGGGTCGATACGCTTATCGTTAGTTTTTACCGCAATCTTAGCACGAGAGCCAGGATCACGAGCCGCAGCTTTAATTTCTATGATTTCTTCGCCAATTTCTGGCACTTCGATGCGGAATAATTCAACCAGCATCTCAGGGCGCGAACGGGTCACAAAAAGTTGTGCTCCACGTGCTTCTGGACGAACATCATACAGGACTCCGCGGATGCGGTCACCTGGGCGGAAATTTTCACGTGGCAACATATCTTCACGCAAAATCACAGCTTCAGCATTGTTACCAAGATCTAATGTGATATTTTCACGATTAACCTTTTTAACTTGCGCGGTGATAATTTCACCTTGTTGCTTGCGAAATTGCTCTACAACCATTGCTCGTTCAGCTTCACGCACTTTCTGAACGATGACTTGTTTTGCCGTTTGAGTCGTAATACGGTCAAATACAACTGATTCGATTTGGTCTTCGACATAACCGCCCAGTTGAAGTTCAGGATCTTCAAACTGTGCAGCTTCAATTGTAATTTCACGCGTTGGCATTGTCACTTGATCAACAATCAACCAACGACGGAACGTGTCAAAATCACCTGATTTACGGTCAATCTCTACACGTACTTCAATTTCTTGCTCGTATTTCTTTTTGGTTGCTGTCGCAAGCGCAGTTTCCAGAGCCTCGAAGATTTTTTCACGAGGGAGGGATTTTTCGTTAGAAACCGCTTCAACAACAGCCAGAATTTCTTTGTTCATCCTAGTTGCCTCATTGAACTTAATTAAAAGTGGGGTACCAAGTTAGCTTTCTGGATGTTGCCCAGGGCGAACACCTCATCCTTACCATCTACAGTAACCGTTATCATTTCACCGTCAATAGCCTTGATTATACCTTGCCATCTGCGGCGGTTCTGCATTGCTATACGTAAAGTTAAAGATATTTCTTCACCGAGAAAGTGCTCATAATGAGCGATAGTGAATAATGGACGCTCAAGCCCTGGCGACGAAACCTCAAGGTTATAAACAACAGCGATTGGATCTTCGACATCCAATACTGCGCTTACCTGATGGCTTACATCAGCACAATCATCGACATTGATGCCTTCTTCACTATCAATGAAAATGCGCAGTGTCGATGTACGCCCACGAATAAACTCTAAGCCAACAAATTCAAAGCCTAGTGCTTCCACAGGTGCTGAAATCATCTCTGTCAATTTTTGTTCTAATGTGGACAAGCCCACCCCCAGACATAAAAAAAGGGCTATAAAAGCCCAGTTAATTCGGTTGTCAAATAACAAAAAACCCCGATTTCGGGGTTTTAAGTAACTGGACCCTGTGTGCACGTGTAGTGCACGGGTTCACCATATGCTTAGTATATCTTGAAAGTCTAGACAAATCGATGAGAAATTCCGACAATTATTTTTTAATAACTAGATAATAACTAAAATTGATAACAACAATTGCTAGCTATACTAATAAATAATTATATCTGACAAGATATGCTGACTAAGATATGGTTGCGGGAGCCGGATTTGAA
>NZ_DOEH01000010.1:169630-226656 GCF_003533305.1 Providencia sp.
TACCAGACTGCTCCATCCCGCGTTCGAAAACGTGTCGTATTCTACACAGATAACTTATAAATCTCAAGTTATCTTAAAATAATGGTGCCGAGAACGGGACTTGAACCCGTACGCCCGTTTTGTAGGCACTACCACCTCAAGGTAGCGTGTATACCAATTTCACCACCTCGGCACTGAGGTGAGGCTACTAATTGACTTAATAACCTCTAATTCTTTATTTTACTGCTTACTGCTTTTGATGATGACTATAAGCCTTCATCCGGAATTATTCACACTTAACGAGGAATATCGCTCGTTGGTGTTGCTGGTGCTGCCGGAACGTCTGTTGGTTGCTCGACTTTTGCCGGTTCACTAATGTTTTCCCATTTACTACCTGTTCCGTATTTGTTGGCAGTCATATTGCCAAGCACTAAACTGATAATGAAAAACACAGCAGCCAAAATTCCAGTCATACGGGTCATAAAGTTACCTGAGCCCGATGAACCAAACAGTGTTGCAGAGGCACCCGCACCGAATGATGCACCCATATCAGCACCTTTACCTTGCTGTAACATAACTAGGCAAATAAGCCCAATAGACGCTAGCAAGAAAATAATTAAAAGAGCTATATACATTTGAGTTACCTATTCAGTTACGGTCCATAGCGCATTGCTATGACCTTTATCACTGCACACCTGCTCAATTATTTTTAACTATTTCGCTTAAAGCTACTTTTGAGGAAAGCGCTTTAACGAGATTGAGCAGGTGCGAATACTAACCAAAGCTGAGCTGACAAGCAAGTCTATTTTGACGCGATTTGGTTATTTGCAGAAAAAATAATCAAAGCTGCAAAATAATGCTCAACCACACCCATACTTCACCTTTTTCAATATTTTAATCGCGTCTTTATAAGCAGACGATTAAGCAATAACTAAGGTTAGCGAAAAAATTAACCCGCCGCTTTTACTGCATCAGCAATCCGATTTGCCATTTCCGTAACTTCGGCCTCGTTTTCGCCCTCAACCATCACTCGAATCAATGGTTCAGTACCTGATTTTCTCAGTAAAACGCGACCTTTTCCGGCGAGTTCTTTTTCAACTTGCTCATAAACTGCAATCACACTATCACTTTGCAGCGGGTCATGTTTACCTTTGAAGCGGACATTCACCAAAATTTGAGGTAATAATTTCATACCACTACACAGGTCATGCAAACTCATATGATTACGCACGATTGCACTAAGCACTTGTAGCCCAGCAACAATGCCATCACCCGTGGTCGTTTTATCTAATAAAATAATATGCCCAGAATTTTCAGCGCCCATACGCCAGCCTTTCTCTTGCAATTTTTCAAGCACATAGCGGTCACCCACTTTCGCTCTATCAAAAGGAATGCCGAGTTGTTTTAGGGCAATTTCTAATCCCATATTACTCATCAGAGTTCCAATTACACCACCTTTCAGCTGGCCTTGGCGTAATGCTTCACGAGCAATAATATACAGAATTTGGTCACCATCAACTTTGTTACCTTGGTGATCAACCATGATAATACGATCGCCATCACCATCAAATGCGAGGCCAACATCTGCTTTTTCCGCTAATACTTTGGCTTGTAGCATGCGCACATCAGTTGCACCACATTCTTCATTGATATTGATACCATTAGGATCGCAACCAATTGTAATAACCTCAGCCCCTAGCTCACGAAAAACATTTGGCGCAATGTGATAAGTCGCACCATTTGCGCAGTCAATCACAACTTTCAAACTCGCAAGGCTTTGTTCACTTGGGAACGTACCTTTACAAAATTCAATATAGCGACCAGCAGCATCCACAATACGGTTAGCACGGCCTAACTCAGCAGACTCAACGCAAGTAATTGGTTTTTCCATTTCAGCTTCGATGGCTTCTTCAACTTCATCAGGCAATTTGGTGCCATCGATTGAGAAGAACTTAATGCCGTTATCATAATAAGGATTATGAGATGCAGAAATAACAATTCCCGCTTCTGCGCGAAATGTACGCGTTAAATAAGCAACCGCAGGTGTTGGCATGGGGCCTGTGAATGAAGCAGATAAGCCCGCTGCGGCTAAACCAGCCTCTAAAGATGACTCCAACATATAACCAGAGATACGCGTATCTTTACCGATAATAATTTTGCGAGAACCATGGCGAGCAAGTACTTTTCCCGCAGCCCAACCAAGTTTTAAAACAAAATCAGGTGTAATTGGGCTATCACCCACTTTTCCACGTATACCATCGGTACCAAAATATTTACGATTACTCATACGCTAACTTTTCCTTTTCTGACAGAGTCATCTGAACGACCTGCATTGCTTGTACAGTTTCTTTCACATCATGAACACGAATTATGTGCGCGCCTTGCATGGCAGCGATTACTGCGCAAGTCAGACTACCTGCAAGTCTATCTTGCGGTGGAACATTCAATAATTGCCCAATCATAGATTTTCGTGACATTCCTGCCAATAGCGGAAGTCCTAAATTATGAAACTGTTCTAAGTTTGCCAATAACTGGTAATTATGCGACAGGTTTTTACCAAAGCCAAAGCCTGGATCGAGTATTATTTGCTGTTTATCAATCCCGGCGCTGACACAACGCTCGATTTCAGCCATTAAATAATGTTTAACGTCATACACCACATTGTCATAATCCGGTGCGTCTTGCATCGTTCTTGGCTGACCTTTCATATGCATAATACAAACGGGTAGACCTGTGTTAGCGGCAACTTCAAGTGCATAAGGTTCATGTAATGAGCGAATATCGTTAATAATATGCATGCCTGCTTTAGCCGCTTCGTCCATCACTTGCGCTTTCGACGTATCCACAGAAATCCATACATCAAATCGCTGGGCGATTGCTTCAACAATAGGGATCACTCTTGCTAATTCTTCATCAACAGAAACCTCAGCTGCGCCTGGGCGCGTTGATTCTCCACCAATATCAATAATTGCTGCGCCTTCTTGAACCATCTTAGCAACATGTTCTAAAGCATCATGATAACGATTATGGGTGCCACCATCTGAGAATGAGTCAGGAGTAACATTCAAAATCCCCATCACTTTCGGTGTAGACAAGTCAAGGACACTTCCTCTTGCTTTGATTTGCATTATTATTTTACCTTAACGTAAAAAACCCCAGAGACCTGGGGTTTTATTAGCATCTAACTTTTCACGATAATTTACTGTGGCTTATTATCGTTATTATTATCTGATGATGTTGATTCATCAGCGTCATTCTTTGGTTCTACAGAACTCTCGTTTGCACTTGGTTCTTCAGAATTATTTTTTGGCTCTTCAGATTGAGGTTTAGCCGCTTGCTCAGTTTTCGCTGCACCTTTACCAAAGGTACCCGTCACATTGCTCACTTTTTTGTCTTCATCCCAACCTGCAGGTTCACGCACTGGACGACGATTCATTAAATCATCAATCATAGGCATATCGATAGTTTCATATTTTAACAATGCATCTTTAGTTGCATGCAAGATATCGATATTGTCTTTCAGTGTTTTATAAGCCAATTGGTAACAATGGTCCAAAATAATTTTGATTTCTTCATCAACAATACGTGCTGTTTCATCAGAAATACCAGAACCATTACCCGCAGAACGACCTAAAAATGCTGGGCCTTCTTCTTTTGCATATTGCATTGGACCTAAACGATCAGAGAAGCCCCACTGCGTTACCATGTTACGTGCTGTATTCGTTGCAAACTGAATATCAGATGACGCACCGGTAGTGACTTTTTCACGACCATAAATCAGCTCTTCAGCAATACGGCCTGCATACGCAGTTGCAATCATACCTTCAAGCTTCAAGCGGCTACGGCTAACTTCATCACCTTCTGGTAAGAAGAAAGCAACACCAAGCGCTTGTCCACGAGGAACGATTGTTACTTTATGAACAGGGTCATGCTCAGGCATCAAATGACCGATAATCATATGACCACCTTCATGATATGCCGTCGATTCTTTCTGTTCTTCGGTCATCATCAAGGAGCGACGTTCAGCACCCATCCAAATTTTGTCACGCGCTTTTTCAAACTCAACCATGGAAACAACACGCTTATCAGCACGTGCAGCAAACAATGCTGCTTCGTTTACCAAGTTTGCAAGCTCCGCACCTGAGAAACCAGGCGTTGCACGCGCAAGGATGAAAGTATCAACACTTGGGTCAATCGGTACACGACGCATATGAACTTTAAGAATTTGCTCACGGCCACGGACATCCGGTAAACCAACAACAACCTGACGGTCAAAACGACCTGGACGTAATAACGCAGGGTCAAGAACGTCTGCACGGTTAGTTGCAGCAATAACGATAATGCCTTCGTTGCCTTCAAAGCCGTCCATCTCAACCAACATTTGGTTCAGTGTTTGTTCACGTTCATCGTGACCACCACCAAGACCAGCTCCACGTTGACGACCAACAGCATCGATTTCATCAATAAAAATGATACAAGGCGCTGCTTTTTTCGCTTGTTCGAACATATCACGAACACGAGAAGCACCAACACCCACAAACATTTCTACGAAGTCAGAACCCGATATTGTAAAGAAAGGAACCTTAGCTTCACCGGCAATCGCTTTGGCGAGCAATGTTTTACCCGTTCCTGGAGGTCCTACCATCAGGACGCCTTTTGGAATTTTACCGCCAAGCTTTTGGAAACGCGCTGGTTCACGTAAGAATTCTACAATTTCGCCTACTTCTTCTTTTGCTTCATCGCAACCTGCAACGTCTGCAAATGTTGTTTTGATCTGATCTTCTGTCAGCATACGGGCTTTACTTTTGCCAAATGACATTGCCCCCTTACCGCCGCCACCTTGCATTTGGCGCATAAAGAAGATCCAGACACCAATCAACAGAAGCATTGGGAACCAGGAAATAAAAATTGATGTTAGTAAGCTAGGTTCTTCTGGTGGTTCACCAACAACCGTCACTTGCTTGTTCAGCAAAGTGTCTAACAACTTCTCATCCTGCATAGGAAGATAAGTTGTATAGCGGCTATTATCAGCTTTTCTGACGTTTAGTTCACGACCAGTGATACGAACTTCACGTACCTGATCCTGAGCCAACTCATTGATAAACGTAGAATAATCAACTCTGCGACTATTCGAGTCGCTTGGGCCAAAACTCTGGAACAAGGACATCAGAACAACTGCGATGACTAACCAGAGAATCAGGTTTTTCGCCATGTCACTCAAGGGATTAACCTCATATTACAACTGTGTTAACAAATAACGCTCAGGTTACTAAAGTTTTAGTCCTGTCGCTACAATGTATACTTCACGCGATCGTGCCCGCGAAGATTCGGGTTTACGAACTTTTACTTTCGTAAACAGGGAACGGATATCCCTAAGGTATTCATCAAAGCCTTCTCCCTGAAATACTTTGACAATGAAACTACCCCCAGGTGCCAGTACCGCACGGCACATATCCAATGCTAATTCAACCAGATACATAGAGCGAGGGATATCAACTGCAGGTGTCCCACTCATATTTGGCGCCATGTCAGACATGACTACCTGTACTTTTTTATCACCAACGCGTTCTAACAAAGCACCAAGCACTGCCTCATCACGAAAATCTCCTTGTAGGAAATCTACGCCGACAATTGGGTCCATAGGCAAAAGGTCACATGCGATAACTCGACCATTATTACCTATTTGGCTGACTACGTATTGCGACCAACCACCAGGGGCTGCTCCTAAATCAACAACGGTCATACCTGGTTTAAAAATTTTATCACCTTGCTGGATTTCTTCCAGTTTAAACCATGCACGTGAGCGTAGCCCTTTTTTTTGTGCTTGCAGAACATATTTATCACTAAAATGCTCTTGCAACCAGCGACTTGAGCTTGCCGTACGTTTTTTATTGGCCATTGCACTTTCCAACTATACTAATAGAAATATATCTATATTACTGCTTCTTTACCATCAAATAGATATAATTGATGGTGATAGATATCAGATGGCGGTAGAATAAGCCTTTTTCAATACTAACCAAGCAAATAATCGATGAAACTTAATAAAAAGCAAAATCAACACCTGAAAAGTCTCGCTCACCATTTGAATCCTGTTGTCATGATCGGTAACAATGGATTAACAGAAGGTGTATTAGCGGAGATTGAACTCTCTTTAGCACACCACGAGCTTATCAAAGTCAAAATCGCAGGCGAAGATCGTGATACTAAAACTTTGATCGCTGATGCAATTGTTCGTGAAACCGGTGCAGTAAATGTACAAGTCATTGGTAAAATACTTGTTCTTTACCGTCCTTCAGCGGATCGTAAAATCATTTTACCTAAATAATCACGCTTTATTTATATAAAAATGCCATTGAGCGCATGCTTTATATGAGGAAAAAGGCCGCCTGCGGCCTTTCTCTTTAAATCAGTAAAATAATATAACCAATTCAGTGAAATAGGAATCAGATATACTCAACTTTAAGAACTTCAAACTCTACATCACCGCCTGGCGTTTTAATCGAAACCGCATCATCGACGACTTTACCTACCAAACCACGCGCGATCGGCGAATTTACTGAAATTTTATTAATTTTAATATCAGCTTCGTCATCACCAACAATACGATAAGTCAGCTCTTCATCTGTATCGACATTCAATACGGTTACCGTCGCGCCAAAAATCACACGTCCAGTATTAGTTAATTTCGTAACATCAATGACTTGAGCATGTGAAAGTTTAGCTTCAATTTCTTGAATACGGCCTTCACAGAAGCCCTGCTGCTCACGAGCCGCATGATATTCCGCATTTTCTTTTAAATCGCCATGTTCTCGTGCATCTGCAATCGCAGTAATAATTTCAGGGCGACGGACAGATTTCAGATACTCGAGCTCTTCTCTAAGCTTATCTGCACCAAATACCGTCATTGGAATCTGTTTCATTGATAAATACCTCTGATTCAATCCTATAAAAAATAAGTATCTTCCTGATTTTGTAACAACAGTACACCGAACACCGCTGCAATACAGGGGGGTTCTTATTATCTATTAGGTGTAAATAACTCAATCAGACTAAGTTACTGACTTATCTTATCATAATATTCGCTATTTTAACTTAGAGTTAATCGCGGGTCATCGTTTACTTTATAAGGCATTACACTTTAGTATGTACAGTATGTCTAGCCTAATGCGTGAAATATATGCCGTTATTAACTTTAGCCAGAAAATTGATCTTCACTTTAGGAGTCGCCGTGACTACCACACAGGCGCTAGCTGTTCCTATTGATGACTATAAACAATATCTACCGGATGGCACTAATCTTGCTCTGGTCGCGCAGAAAGTCGGGAGTAATACCCCTCTTATCGATTATAACGCTCAACAAATGGCGCTTCCTGCCAGTACACAAAAAGTTGTCACCGCCCTTGCCGCATTACTACAGTTGGGTCCTGATTATCGTTTTGTGACCAATTTTGAAACCAGTGCAAAGCTAAATGATAAAACATTAGCGGGTGACCTTGTTATCCGATTTAGCGGTGATCCAACATTGACGCGTCAACAAATTCGCAATATGGCTAATGCATTAAAACAAATTGGTATTCAAAAAGTTGAGGGGGATTTAATTGTCGATATCTCAGCATTTGCCAGTCATGATAAAGCTCCGGGTTGGGTGTGGAATGATATGACCCAATGTTTTAGTGCTCCTCCTGCCGCTGCAATCATTGATAGAAACTGTTTTTCAGTGTCACTCTACCCTGCTGAAAAAGCAGGTGAGATGGCTTATATAAAAACGGCAAATTTTTATCCCGTGAATATGTTTAGCGAAGTGAGAACACTCGCTAAAGGCTCTACTGAAGCACGCTATTGTGAGTTGGATGTTGTTCCCGGCGAACTTAATCGCTACACATTAACCGGCTGTTTAATGCAAAGAAGTGAGCCTTTGCCTCTCGCATTTGCCGTGCAAAATGGTGCAAGTTATTCAGGGGCGATTGTTAAAAATGAACTCACAACAGCGGGTATTGAGTTAACAGGACATGTGAAGAAAAGAACTCAACTGACACCACAATCTCAAGTCCTCGTAAAAACAGAATCGAAGCCTTTACATGATTTATTAAAAGTCATGTTAAAAAAATCAGACAATATGATCGCCGATACTGTTTTTCGCACTATTGGCCGAGATTATTATGGTGTTCCAGGTACTTGGCGTTCAGGTTCTGATGCCGTAAGGCAAGTTCTAAAACAAAAAGCAGGTATTGATATCGGCAATACCGTTATGGTCGATGGCTCAGGATTATCACGTCATAATCTGATTAGCCCCGCAACCATGATGGAAGTTTTACAATTCATTGCCAAAAACGATCAACAACTTGATTTTATCTCAATGCTACCTTTGGCAGGACATGATGGCACATTGCGTTATCGTGGTGGTTTTGATGAGGCAGGTGTAAATGGTAAGGTTTCTGCAAAAACAGGCGCATTACAAGGAGTCTATAATCTTGCTGGCTTTCTAACGACAGCAAGTGGGCAACGCGTTGCTTTCGTACAATTTATCTCGGCATATGCAGTTCCACAAAGCCAACAACGTAGCCGACGAGTACCGCTGGTGCGCTTTGAAAGTCGATTGTATAAAGATCTTTATCAAAAAAATTGATCCTATCCTTAGATAAGATCCAATAAAAAAGGCGCAATTCCTAATGTTACATACGGAATTTTGCGCCTTTTATTTATCGCTAATGCTAATTAGCTGGTATTAACTATTTTTGGTAGATGAACTCGATACCTTCATCGTCTTCTTCGTCCCAATCATCATCCCAGTCTTCATCAACTTCTTCAGCTTCAGCCAATTGCTCTTTATGATAGTCATCCCACATAAATTCAATTTTTTCTGGTTGCAGCTCATCTTCTGTTGTTAGCATATTACGTGGTTGAGTATTCATGAACTCCATGATATCCCAACATAATGCTTTGACGCCTTCATGATTTACGGCAGAGATCATGTAGTACTTCTCTTCCCAACCCATGGCTTTAGCGATCTCTGCAGCACGTTTTGCTGATTCTTCTTCACCTAAAATATCAATTTTATTGAAAACTAACCAACGCGGTTTTGCGGCTAATTTTTCGCTGTATTTTTCTAGCTCACCGATGATGATCTTCGCATTTTCAACAGGATCAGTTTCATCGATTGGACAGATGTCGATCAAATGCAACAAGACTCGGCAACGCTCTAAATGTTTAAGAAATTGAATTCCTAAACCAGCACCTTCAGCAGCACCTTCGATCAAACCTGGAATATCAGCAACCACAAAACTTTGTTGGTTATCCATGCGTACAACACCCAAGCTTGGTACTAAGGTAGTAAATGGATAATCTGCAACTTTTGGTTTTGCTGCTGAAACAGAACGAATGAAGGTTGATTTACCCGCATTCGGCATTCCTAACATACCGACATCCGCTAATAGCAGCAATTCTAACATGAGTTCGCGTTCTTCGCCTTTGGTACCCATGGTACGTTGACGCGGAGCACGGTTTACTGATGTTTTAAAGCGAGTATTACCAAGGCCATGAAAACCGCCCTTAGCAACCATATGACGCTGTTCATGACGAGTCATGTCACTAAGTACTTCGTTAGTACCAAGATCGCGTACACGCGTTCCTACAGGGACTTTAATCGTGATATCTTGACCACGTCTACCAGTACATTCACGGCTTTGGCCATTTTGACCACGTTCCGCGCGGAACGATTTTTCAAAACGGTAGTCGATTAGCGTGTTGAGGTTTTCATCTGCCTGTAAATAGACATCACCACCATCACCACCATCACCACCATCAGGCCCGCCTTTTGGGATATATTTTTCACGACGAAAGCTGACACAACCATTGCCGCCATCTCCCGCCACAACCAATATTTTGGCTTCATCTACAAATTTCATTATTTTTCTCCGTATCTAGCCATTATAGAGCTGGATGGCAGTTTTACCCAGAGATGGCGTATTTTAAATATAAAAAGCCCCGCAAAAAGTTTTGCAGGGCTTTAATTCTAAATTAAAAGTCAGAAAACTTATTCAGCTTCGATACTGATAAATTTACGATTATTAGGACCTTTAACTTCAAATTTAACTTTACCGTCCGCCAGAGCGAACAGAGTGTGGTCACGGCCACAACCTACGTTGCTACCTGCGTGGAACTTAGTACCACGTTGACGAACAATGATGCTACCTGCTAATACAGCTTCACCACCGAAACGTTTCACACCCAGACGTTTAGCTTCTGAGTCGCGACCATTACGGGTCGAGCCGCCAGCCTTTTTATGTGCCATTAATCTGCTCTCCTAATCTTAAGCGATGCCAGTGATCTTAACATCAGTGAACCACTGACGGTGACCCTGTTGTTTACGGCTATGTTTACGACGACGGAACTTGACGATTTTAATTTTCTCGCCACGACCGTGTGCAACCACTTCCGCTTTCACTTTAACGCCTTCAACGACAGGAGCGCCGATTTGGATCTCGTCGCCATTAGCTACCATCAGAACTTGATCAAATTCAACAGTTTCACCTGTTGCGATGTCCAGCTTTTCTAGGCGGACAGTTTGACCTTCGCTAACTCGGTGTTGTTTACCACCACTTTGGAAAACCGCGTACATATTAACTCCGCTTTCCGCGTACTCGCTAAATATTTCAATTCCAGAGCACGCTATAAAATATTCACAATAGGGCGCGAATTCTACGCAAAAAAGCACCAGAACACAAGCCAATAATGCAGTCAGATTATAAAAAATACGACTTTTTTATCAAGACTCTCTTTTTGAGGCCGATTTATCATTGATAACTCAAATTGTTACTTATTTAAACATTTTTTGCATTACACCTGATAATCTTATAATTAATAGTGTTATGCTTACGCCATACATGTGCTATCGATTTCCCTTTTTTGTATTCAGGGAATGAACTAAAACTAATAATATGAATAATTTACGATGAATTTAGAATCTATTATTGAACTAACAACTGAAGATATGTCAGCGGTTAACGAAGTGATCCTCAGCCAATTGAATTCAGATGTCGCGTTGATTAATCAGCTTGGTTATTACATCGTGAGTGGTGGTGGAAAAAGGATCCGTCCGATGATCGCGATACTCGCAGGTCGATCCTTAGGTTATTCAGGCCAAAAACACATCCAAGTAGCCGCTTTAATTGAGTTTATCCACACAGCCACTCTATTACATGATGATGTTGTCGATGAATCAGATATGCGTCGAGGAAAACAAACGGCAAATGCAGTTTTTGGTAATGCTGCAAGCGTACTAGTTGGCGACTTTATTTACACTCGATCCTTTCAAATGATGACGGATCTTGATTCAATGCGCGTGCTCAAATTGATGTCTGAAGCAACTAATGTGATCGCTGAAGGTGAAGTATTACAGCTGATGAACTGCAACGATCCTAATATTACTGAAGAAAACTATATGCAAGTTATCTACAGTAAAACGGCGCGTTTATTTGAAGCTGCGGCGCATGCATCAGCAATTTTAGCCAATGCAACACCTGAACAAGAGAAAGCTTTACAGGATTATGGTCGTTACATTGGTACTGCATTCCAATTGATTGACGATCTGCTTGATTATGACGCTGATAATACCCAGTTAGGTAAAAATACAGGCGATGATCTTGATGAAGGGAAACCTACATTACCTCTTCTCCATGCTATGCAACATGGTAATGAAGAGGAATCAGCTTTAATTCGCCAAGCAATTGAGCAAGGGAATGGGCGTCATTTATTAGATACTGTGCTTGCAACAATGAAGCGTTGTGGTTCATTAGAATATACCTATGCACGTGCTCAGCAAGAATCTCAAAAAGCGGTTGATGCTTTAAGTGTGATTGAAAACTCAGTATATAAAGACGCATTAGTCAGCCTTGCACAGGTTGCTATCCAGCGCCACTCATAGGTTAGCTATTTTTGTTTAAAAAAGGGTGAAGCTATTTCACCCTTTTTTCTTCCTCTTCTATTCGGGCAAGAAGTGATGATAGCCCATATCGTAAAATATATTTTACGATAGTATTGCGCTCAGTTTCCGTTAATTGGTAGTAAGCTTCTGACCATATTTGTAAGGCGTCCGTCCTTTTGCTTTGGTAAGGCGCAGGAGGTTCACCAAGACTTAATTGACCTTGTATTTCCCCGGGTAAACTCTCGGCATAGTACTCTACCGCCTTTCCTTGAACGCCTCTTTTCCGACGATTTTTCCAGCCTTCTCTTCTTGCCATCAAGTTAACCCCTTGAGGCGAAGTTGGAAGACCCTCTAATCCTGCTAACTCTTTCGCAGTGAACCACAATTTTTTCATATTTTCACATTCACGCTTATATTATGAAACTAGCTGCTGTAGCTATAATAAATTATTATCTGTTAAGGCATTTTAGGCTAAAGATAATATTGTTTTTATAAATTAATTATTTTCGTCTTAATGTTCTGCTAATTATTTTTTATTAATTAAATCAACTAATGCTAGAGCACCTTCTCGTATAATAAAGGCTAAGATAAGCGCTCGTTCATCACTAGAAAGCTGGTTATATACTTCTTGCCAAATAGATGAGTTATCATTACGTTTCACTTGGTAGATAGCCGGCGTTTCATTGGCAAAGTGATGTTCAAAAATATCGATTGGCAAAGAACTAACATGATATTCCAAAGCCTTTCCTTGGATACCTTTTCTTTTACGACTAATCCAATTTTCTCGCCTTGCCATAGCATTAACACCTTGAGTTGTCATTGGAAGTCCTTGTAATCCAACTAACTCTTTTGCCATTAACCACTCCTTATACATAACTGACCCTCCTAGTCATGATGGCAACTTGTTTACAGTTGCTGAAAACTATCTATATTTTCTTAAAACCTCGTTGAATCATTCTTCTTTTTATTAGTACAAAATAATATATAAAGCATATATGTTATTTATATTTTAATTTCTTTTAATAACAGCTAATTAAATAGCGTAACCGTTAATAGCCAAGACAAAATTCATAAAAACTATATAGGTATTATATATACAAGTAAGGACAACCGTTAAATACGTCATTTACACAACTAACTAATAATAGTTAGTTTTACTTTCAAAGCATTAGCTTATTTCACAATTATCATTTCCAAGTTTCTATATATTTCATAAAAACAACGATAGTTTCATAAAACTGAATTTTAAGAAAAATTTAGAAATCTTTTTGAGAAAATTCTGTTATTTTATTTCCAATAACAGGGAGATTACACTGAATGTATCACAATACCCTGTTACATGTACCACTAACTCTACATGATTCTGAGTGAAAAAAGGACTAAAAAATGATTTTACGGAAATCCGACTGGCATCCAGCAGATATCATCGCAGCTTTACGTAAGCGTGGAACAACACTCGCCGCAATTTCTCGAGGAGCAGGATTAAGCTCTTCAACACTTGCAAATGCACTTTCACGACCTTGGCCTAAAGGTGAGTGGATTATTGCTAATTTTTTAGGAATACACCCATCAGAGATTTGGCCAAGCCGTTATTATGACTCAATTACAGGTGATTTATTAGAAAGGAAGGTTAGAGAGCGGTCACCTGATTTAATCTGAGAATAGGCAAAGACAAAAGCCGTCAGTGATATGCCATTTTTAGGTTGTAGTACACAGAAATACGGCTTTTATCTTTTGACTGTCTTTAGACATGACTTCATTTATAGCTAATAATATAAAAAATGACTTAACTAATACGATAAATTTATCTAACAGACAAATATATTCATTCTTAAAGGTATTTAGGCGCTATATCTAAGTATGAAATTATAAAGACTATGTGGGATGTGTAATATCATTCCAGTTTTAAGACATTTCATATTTTAAAGCTTATCGTTATCTCGTTATGTTATAGCGGTTGAATCATAATGATCAAGTCATCGCTATCTAGCATCTTTCAATCAAATGAAAATTTTTTAAAAATAAAAAAAGGTTGAGCTTTAAGTATAGAGGCTCAACCTTAGTTATAAACGACACATTTTAGGACAATTTATAAGAATTGCTCATGAGCAATTCATTTATCAATATTAATTATTGATAAATTTTTCACCTAACTCGATATCGCCTTTCAATACATCTAACATTTCAGTCAGTGCTTTTTGTTCAAATGCGCTTAGTTCACCGATAGGCAAGTGTTTTTCAATACCGTTTTTACCGAGCAGAACAGGTTGAGCAAAGAAACGTGCATGTGCACCTTCACCTTCTGTGTATACGCACTCAACAACATTGCTTTCGCCTTGCAGTCCACGGATCAATGATAAACCCAGACGTGCAGCTGCTTGTCCCATAGACAAAGTTGCAGAACCGCCACCTGCTTTAGCTTCAACAACTTCAGTCCCTGCGTTTTGGATACGCTTAGTTAGCGCTGCCACTTCTTCATCAGTGAAGCTAACACCTTTCACTTGAGACAGTAGAGGCAAAATGGTGACACCAGAGTGGCCACCAATAACAGGCACTTCAATTTCGTGTGTTTTTTTGCCTTTTAATTCAGCGACAAAAGTATTAGAACGAATAATATCCAGTGTAGTCACACCAAATAAACGGTTTTTATCATAAACGCCTGCTTTTTTCAGCACTTCTGCAGCAATTGCCACAGTGGTATTAACTGGGTTAGTAATAATCCCAATGAGCGCTTTTGGACAGGTCACCGCTATTTGTTGAGTCAGATTACGTACGATGCCTGCGTTAACATTAAACAGGTCAGAGCGATCCATTCCTGGTTTACGCGCAACACCCGCAGAAATCAGAACAACATCAGCACCTTTTAGCGCTGGAGTGGCATCTTCACCGGCAAAACCAACAACCTTAACATCTGTTGGGATGTGGCTAAGGTCGGCGGCAACACCTGGAGTAACGGGTGCGATGTCATAGAGAGAGAGTTCTGAACCTGCTGGAAGCTGATTTTTGAGAAGAAGGGCTAGAGCCTGACCGATACCACCTGCTGCACCTAGGACTGCAACTTTCATTCTGAAACTCCTTAAATTGTACTTTCAAAAATATGAATTCATCTAATTATGCACTAAACACATTACGTATAAAAAACAATTTCTTAACAGATATAGAGAGATATTAACGCGAGATAATTTGTATACTAATTTTCACTATTCTAAACAAATTCCTTATCTGTTAATGAGATAACGGGCACTTTTTTAACAAATAGTTTTTCTCACTATTGTATTTCGCACAATAAGTTGTTTTCGCTGTTTATTATTCGAACAAAGACCAAGAAGTTAACAATATTTTCACAACTTTCTCGGGTAAATTTATTAATACTCTATATTATATTTTCACATCGCTAATTTAATATAAGCCAGTTTTTGTCGCTGTAAAATATATCACTTAAATCGTAAAAAATTAATTCCTTGCTGCTTATAAAACGGTCATAACGCAATTTTGTTGCATAAAAATGCACATTTACGGATAATACAACTTAGTTTAATGCCAAAGAATGGGTTAATTATGCGTACACCGTCTAAACAAGAAGACTTGGTTAAGGCTTTTAAAGCCCTACTTAAAGAAGAAAAATTCAGTTCTCAAGCCGAGATAGTGATTGCGCTTCAAGAACAAGGCTTTGATAACATTAATCAATCTAAAATTTCCAGAATGCTAACTAAGTTTGGCGCGGTTCGTACGCGTAATGCAAAAATGGAAATGGTTTACTGCCTACCATCAGAGCCTGGCGTTCCGACAGCAACGAGCCCACTTAAAAATCTTGTACTTGATATTGATTACAACCACTCGGTTGTAGTGATTAGAACAAGTCCTGGTGCAGCCCAACTTATTGCACGTTTGTTAGATTCTTTAGGTAAAGCAGAAGGTATCCTTGGTAGTATTGCAGGTGATGACACTATTTTCTCTACCCCAGCGAATAATTTCACCACTCTTGAACTTTACGAAGCAATATTAACGCTGTTTGATCAAGAGCTTTAAATTCACACAATGTATTTTCCAAGTGCTTTCTCATTATTATCATTGAGATAGCGATTAAAGAGGGGGAAATATCATTTTCCCTCTTTTTGTTTATCAAAGTTAGTTACGCGAGTTAGTGCAAAATCAATTATTTAAATCACATGAAAATAAATAATTAATTGAGTTATAAATCATAAGATTGAGATTATATTGTGATATTTGAGATCTTTAGAAACATCGTACACTATGGTTTCCACTTTCTGGTTCCGATTCTTTTTGGCTATCTATTTTGGCGAAAAAATTGGAAATTAGCATCATTAATCATGATATCGACAATGGCTATCGATTTAGATCATTTACTGGCGACGCCAATTTTTGATCCTAATCGTTGCGGCATCGGTTTCCATCCTATGCATACGGTTTGGGCAGCAATTGCCTATGTTTGCTTATTTTTAATACCATCATGGAAACTAAAAGCAATCGCAGTAGGTTGTCTATTTCACTTATTCACTGATTCACTTGATTGTTATATGGGAAGTTTAAAACAAGAAACAAATATCTCTTTTTTGAATTGTGGAAATGGAAGTGAAAGTCTTTGGGATAGGGCTTTAAAAATTAAATAAATCTTTAACATAGAAAAACACCCCAAAGTGACTATCCAACTTTTGGGGTGTAATTTAATATTTAGCGAGGGCTTTGTTACTTATAAGTGCTACTCTTCTATTTCAATATCAGCCTTGCTCTTCAAACCCGCCAGTAATTTTCCATGAATGCCACCAAAATCACCGTTACTCATGACAAGGATATAGTCTCCTGGCTGAGCGGTTTCAATGACCATATTAGCCAAAACATCAATATCTGCACTCCAACGCGCAGGTTGCACACAATTTTCAGCAATATCCGTAACCATCCAAGGAATATTAGCAGGTTGGAATAAGAATACTTCATCAGCGCGACCTAATGCAGGCGCAATATCATTTTTATTGATCCCCATTTTCATGGTATTCGAACGAGGTTCAAGTACGGCAATGATACGTGAAGTACCGCCAACTTTGCTGCGTAATGCTTCTAACGTCGCTAAAATTGCTGTTGGATGATGGGCAAAGTCATCATAAACATTAACACCAAATTCAACACCACGTAATTCAAGGCGACGTCGTGCGTTAATGAATTTATCTAAAGCAAGGCAAGCTTCTTTGGCCGGTACTCCAACATGGTGCGCAGCAGCAATCGCCATCAAACCATTTTGGATATTATGATTACCAACTTGGACCCAATTCACTTCACCGACACTTTGTTGTTGATAGTAAACTTCATAATGGCTGCCATCATGATTTAATTTTTTAGCTTGCCACTCGCCACTGTCACCTACTAGCTCTTGTTCGCTCCAACATCCCATACCAATAACCTGTTTTAGGTTACTATCATTGTCTGGCATGAAAATTTTTCCACTACCCGGCACGATACGCACCAAGTGATGGAATTGCTTTTGAATCGCTTCTAGGTTTTCGAAAATATCAGCATGATCAAACTCAAGGTTATTTAACACCAAGGTTTTTGGGCTGTAATGCACAAATTTAGAGCGCTTATCAAAGAAAGCACAATCGTACTCATCAGCCTCAATAACAAAAAATGGGCTATCACCGATTTGAGCAGAGACTTCAAAATTGCCCGGTACACCACCGATTAAAAAACCTGGTTTGTAGCCACAATCTTCAAGTATCCAAGCCAACATACCTGCTGTTGTGGTTTTTCCATGAGTACCAGCTACTGCGAGTACCCAACGCTCAGGTAAAACATGTTCATGTAACCATTGGGGACCCGATGTATATGGTAAGCCTCTTTCTAATACTGCTTCAACACAAGGGTTACCACGTGTCATTGCATTACCAATAACAACCATGTCAGGCTCAGGACTTAGCTGAGCGGGATCATAGCCTTGAATAAGTTCAATACCTTGTTTTTCAAGCAACGTGCTCATCGGTGGATACACGTTTGCATCCGAGCCTGTGACTTTATAGCCTAAAGAACGAGCCAATATTGCTAAGCTTCCCATAAAGGTGCCGCATATCCCTAAAATATGTATGTGCATTATGTTTCATCCAATAGCATGAGGTTTGTCACCATTCTACCCATCAATAGCCGCTTTATAAATGCATTAACCTATTAATCTTTTCTTTATTTAGTTAAACTCCTCGCGCAAGGGTACAATAAGCCCTCAAACCTCTGTCAATTTTATTCAGGACCTTCGTCATGAAAACATTAGGCGAATTCATCGTCGAAAAGCAACACGAATTTTCTCATGCAACAGGAGAGCTGACTGCATTACTGTCAGCAATCAAACTGGGCGCTAAAATTATCCATCGTGATATTAACAAAGCTGGACTTGTAGACATTCTTGGCACAAGTGGTGTGTCAAATGTTCAAGGTGAAGTTCAGATGAAGCTCGACCTGTATGCAAATGAAAAGCTGAAAGCGGCTTTGAAAGCGCGTGGAGAAGTCGCCGGTATCGCCTCTGAAGAAGAAGATGAAATTGTCATTTTCGAAGGTGACCGTGCAGAAAACGCAAAATATGTCGTTTTAATGGACCCACTAGATGGTTCTTCAAATATCGATGTAAACGTTTCCGTTGGTACAATTTTCTCAATTTACCATCGTATTACACCAATCGGGCAATCGGTTACTGAGGCTGATTTCCTACAGCCAGGTCATCGTCAAGTTGCTGCAGGTTATGTCGTTTACGGTTCTTCTACAATGCTGGTTTATACGACCGGTTGTGGCGTTCATGCATTCACCTATGACCCATCATTAGGTGTTTTCTGCCTTTCTCACGAAAAAGTAATGTATCCGGCAGAAGGCAAAATGTACTCGATTAACGAAGGTAACTACATCAAGTTCCCAATGGGTGTTAAAAAGTATATTAAATACTGCCAGGAACAAGATGAAGCGACAGGTCGTCCTTATACCACACGCTATATTGGCTCTTTAGTGGCTGATTTCCATCGTAACTTACTCAAAGGTGGAATTTATATCTACCCGAGTACCGCAAGCCATCCTAATGGAAAACTGCGTTTACTGTATGAGTGTAACCCAATTGCATTCTTAGCTGAACAAGCACATGGTAAAGCAAGTGACGGCGTGAATCGTATCCTGGACATAATCCCTACTGAATTACACCAACGTGCACCTTTCTTTGTCGGTACGAAGTCGATGGTTGAAAAAGCAGAATCATTTATGCGTGAATTTCCAGATTCTGAGTAATATCTCTTAGCACTCGATATATGAATATCAAGGCGGGCTCACCCCGCCTTCTTTATTCACTTTTTTCAATGAATTCGTCCCTCTTTACAGCTATAATATTTGCCACATTATCTACTCTAGGGAATTCAGGTTGTATAACGGCCATAAACTAAGCCCGTACAAATGCAATTTGAGCAATAATAGATAGATTGGTTTATAACATTAAAGGATACTTTTCATGGGCCTGAACAATGTACCGGCAGGTAAAGATCTGCCTGATGATATCTACGTTATCATTGAAATCCCTGCTAACGCAGATCCAATCAAATATGAAGTGGATAAAGAATCTGGCGCTCTATTTGTAGACCGCTTTATGTCTACTGCGATGTTCTATCCATGCAACTATGGTTACATCAACAACACGCTGTCATTAGATGGCGATCCTGTCGATGTATTAGTACCAACACCTTACCCATTACAACCAGGTTCAGTGATCCGTTGCCGTCCAGTTGGCGTGCTGAAAATGACGGATGAATCAGGTGAAGATGCGAAACTAGTTGCTGTTCCACACACAAAACTGAGCAAAGAATACGATCACATCAAAGATGTGAACGACCTGCCAGAATTACTGCGTGCACAAATCACTCACTTCTTTGAACACTATAAAGATCTTGAAAAAGGTAAGTGGGTAAAAGTTGACGGATGGGATGATATCAATGCTGCTAAAGCAGAGATCATCGCTTCTTTCGAACGCGCTGCAAAAAAATAGTTTATTCTCTTTAAGAAAATCAAAGTTCTGGCCAAGGTCAGAACTTTTTTTTTGTTCTTTTTATTTTTTGGGCTACCGTTTTTTCGACTCAAAACTTAAAAAAAACGCCGGCACATCCGCCAGCGTTCTATAACTTTCATCACTTCTATGATTTTAATTAACGGACTATAATTCTTATTGGCCCGCTTCTTCATCTCGCTTGAGCCAATCACCGCTCTTAATGTGGCGCAAACCATCAACAGAGTGCCTATACAGATAAATCCAAGCATTACCGTATGGCGTCGGAATTAACTCTCTGACGTAGTCCTGTGAGTTTTTTTTCAGTTCATCTAACTCAGTTAAAATAGACGGATTGATACGATAAACTTCACATTCAATCGAACCATTTCCTTTAACGACCGCAGGATAATACCCTAGATCATAGAGTTCATAGCCTTCTAGTGTATGCTCTCCTAACAGTTGAGCATAGGTCATCCAGTGATGATTTCCCTGCTGGCGCCTTAAACTACCATAAACAATCACTCGCATAATTTAAAACTCAAATTGATAAAGGAGATCCAAGGCCTGGTTTACACCAGACACCGCTTCCAAATAAAGTTTTGGCATTAAACGATAGCGCAGAGTCAATGTTGCCAATGAGTCAAATATCCCAACGCCGTATTTGACTTGTAAGTCATTGGTAATTTTGCCACTCACCACAACTTGGGAACCATCTCCCACACCTTGCGTATCAACAGCCAAATCAGATACACCAAATGTTTCACCAATTTTACCCACTAACTGCCCGCTCTGTGCAACACCAAGGCCAATTAGCATAGATGTCATTTGGGAGCCATTTGCATCACCGCTATCCAAACCTTCCCCTCTTAACAAATAGGATAGTGCTTCTTGCTGTGATTTAGTGGGTTCTGAAAATATCTCTACTTTCGGTTTGTCTGCAAGCCCTGTGACTCTAACACCCGCAACGACATCATCTGCCGTATTATCTGGATTACGAATCGCTTCCAGATTTAAAAATGGCTGATCAGCGGGGCCTGAGAACTGAATTAAACCTTTACGTACGAGCAAATCTTGCCCATAGGCACGAAAACGACCTGTAGGAATATCGATTTGTCCGTTTAGGCTAAGTCCCTGTTTACTCTGCGTAACTTTTAATAAACCTGTTAATCGGGCTTTTAACCCAAATGCATCCAACCTAACGTCATTACCAATTTTAATATCCAAATTTGTTTGGATAGGAATCGAAGGTGCTTTTTCCTCAATTGGCTGCAAGTTACTATCAAGCATAACGACATCAGAGGAAGCACTAACCGCTGACTCAGGCAGTTCTTGCACTGTAATACGAGCCCATGGGATTGTCACGCTCCCATTTAAAACCAGTAACGTAGGTGATGCTTCAAAAACTAAATCAGGTTGCACATCAATTTTAATCATCGGTGGCAAGGAAACACGTAAATTGTTACCTCGAGCCATGATTTTTGCACGCCACGCATCTACGTTACGCCAATCCGCCTCACCATCGATATTCAGATAACCTTCTGGCGTATTGATTTGCCCACTCATCACCGAACTTGCCCCATTAAACGTCACACCTAAACGACCACTTTTAATGTCAAATGGGATCATGGCTGATTTAATTTCTAAGTTTGATAAAGATAAATTACCATTCATCAATGGGTTATTAGCAGATCCCCCTAAACGCAAGTTCGCATTCAAGCTACCGTTCGCGACTTCTTTATGCCCTAACATGGGCTTGATTAAATCCAATGTAATTGAATTTATTTCAATGTTGCCTGCTAGCAAACGGCGCTTTTCTAAATCAGAAATTTGAACGTTGCCTTTAAGCTGCCCGTTATTCGCTATCTTAAATAACCAATTAAGGTCAGCTTTACCATTTTTCAAGGCCGCGCTTAGTGTGAGAGTTTGAAATTCAAATGGTAACCGAGTGCCATCCACGAATTGTGTAGCTTTAATACCATCACCTTGAAGATCAAGTTTCACTTGCGGTAGACTGCCACCTTCTTTCCAAACCGCATTTGCTTTACCACTAAAGACGCCATTTACCCGCGTATCTTTTGGCATAAATGGCTTAATCATCGCTAAATCAAAGCGTTCTAATACAATATCGGCACTACCACTCTTACCGGCTTTGATAGGCTTAGGTACACACAAACGTGCATTTGGGTTTACCCAGCAATGTGTTCCAATCACCACTTCCTGTGTTTGATTCGTATAATTTAGCGACATGGCTTTATTTAATCGCCATTCGCCCACGACAGTATCAAACAAGGTATTGTTAAGATTACCTTTCCAAATCTCAGTGTTTCTATCAAAACTGCCCGCTAGGGTAAGTTGCCCTGAAACTGGCTCACCTTTCATATTTAATTTTAAGGTATGTTGTTTCTCGCTGCCTTTCGCATCTAAGGTCAAGTTACTGATAACGATATCTGCTTGCCTTAACTGACGCAATACAACAGATAACTCCCCCTTAATTTGCTCGCCCGTCGCAACATCCCCTTTGATAACCACATTCTCGATTGATAGGCTGTCTTGCCACCTTACATTACGTCCCGTGATATTGGCGACGGCTTGAGGCGTTTGTAAATTACCGCGTAATTTAATATCACCGGCAATTACCCCCCCTAATCCTGGCAATAGGCCATTTAGTGCGGGCGCATTAATTTTTGCATCTAAATTCCATTTATCCGCCAGCGATCCTTTAATATCAACGTTATTTTTACCTAACGCTAAATTGAAATTGGGAATATCCCATTGGCCTGCGGCATTACCTTTAGCTTGTCCACGTGCTTTTAAGAGATTATTTTTAACATTACCGTCGAGGGCAATTTCAGGGATTTCAAGCTGCCAACTACCACCATATAAACTGCCACGAGTCGCCACTTTACCATCGACTTTTGCCGGCCATTCAGGCCATTGTTTAGCTGTATTAATTCCCGATAATGTCAATACTGCATTCCAGCTAATAGCTTTGCTCCAATCCGCAACGCCTGTAATATCAGCATTCCCTTGTAATGCAGCTAAACGCAAACGCGTTAAATTGATTTGTTCTTCATTACCTTTGGCATCTAACATTAAGGTTGATGGTGGTAAATCTTGCCCTGTAATTGCAGAGCGTAGAGATAAATCGTAAGCTGATGGGCGGCCATTTAGGCGTAAACGTGTTCCATCAAGCTGATATTGCGATTCTCCGACTAGCGGCCAAGCCAACTTATCACTTTCGAGCGTAAGCAATATTGGGAAATCAGCCTGACTCAAATCTGTTTCTGCCTCTAATGTGGCATTAATCGGACCGTTTAAATTCAGTGCTAATTTGAGCTCATCTAACAAGCTACCTTTTAGCGATAAATCAACTTTCTGCCCATTGAGATCCTCTAAACGGCTTTCCCCCACCACAGAAATAGATACTGGCCACTTATCTTTTAATGTTGCAGTTCCTGATAAAGCTAAATTACCTTCAGGCGCATCTACTTCAAGCTGTTTTAATAATACATTTTGCCCATCATTTGATAGGCTCAAATAAAGGCGATTGATCGTAAGGTCAGTACTGCCTTTCAATTGAAAATTAGAGGCGTTAATACCTTCAACATTGAGGTCTACTGGTAAAATTATCTCAGGTAATTGCGCCAGCAATGGCTTAGCAAATAAGGCTTTTAGTTCATCACCTATCGATTTCTGTTCATTGATAGGTATTTCTGTAACCGGTGCCTCAGCTTGTTCTTTCGCAGCCTCTTCCATTACCGGTAAATTAATTGCTAAATCAATAATATCGGTTGGAATAATAGTCATGGCCTTTTTCTGCCACGTTATCCCTGTCGAGAATTTCGCTAAATCAATCGTCATTCCATCCACATTGACATGAGTTGAAACCAACGATAACTGATTCAAGCGAATAGTCAGTGGTGCATTTAAGGCTGTTAATGGCTCCGATGGCGGTGTTTCTTCTGAAGGAGGGAATGCGGTTGTATCGATATTAACGGTAACATTATCAGTAGAAAGTGTATCGATGCATACTTCACGGCGAGTTAAACAACCTAAACGTAAGGCCAAATGAAGTTTTTGCGCATTAACATCAACACCAGGCATTTGATATTGCACACCCGATAACGTTAAATTACTAATATCCCCTTCAATTGATTGGATCTTTAGTTCAGGCACCCAACGTGTGGCCGAATTTAAGGCAAAATGTAAACCTGATTGTGTTCCCAATACCCAGCTTAGAGCAGCAATAATAAGAACTAGAATTAATAAAATGGAAATACTGATCCATTTAAACCACTTCATCCATTTCATAGTTCTGTCCCCAAACCGATGTAAAACTGAATTTTGTTATTATCAGGATCGCCAATCGGTGTTGCGAGGTCAAATTTGATAGGTCCAACAGGAGATACCCAACGCAGTCCGATACCGGCACCCGTTTTAAAATCACTGGTTTTAATATCATTCACGGCTTCACCGGAATCAATAAAGGTCGCCCCCCACCAATTACCCGTAAAATTGTATTGATATTCCATCGAACCGACAGCTAATTTAGAAGCGCCCGTCAATTTACCCTTGCTATCTTCAGGCGAGATTTTTTGATAACCATAACCGCGAACACTACCATCACCACCCGCAAAGAAACGTAGGTCTGGTGGTACTTTGTCAAAAGCATTGGTTTCTATCCACCCTAAATTACCACGCAAGATAAAGCGGTGGCCTTCCCATGGTGTTCTGATCCACACATGCTTAGTTTGTAATACAAGAAAATCAATATCTGAACCCCAAATTTTATTTGAGTAATCAATTGAATAACGTTGGCTATCACCCCATGTTGGCATGACGCCACCACGCTGGCGAATACGGCTCACATTGGCGCCAGGATAAAGCAACATGGTAGTATTTGTGATATCTGCTTGGGTAAAGCTACTGAGCATCCAACGCATATTCACGCCATATTGCCAACCCGTTGAATAGTCCCAGTTACGCGAAACGTTTAATGTCGTGGTATTAGATTGAGTATCGTTTAAATCGGTACGTTTAAACCCGCCTTGAACGGCATAGTATTGTTCGAGTGGATTCGCTTTTAACGGAATTTTATAGCTTGCATCAATAAGTTGCTCTGGCTGAGACAAGCTAATACTGGAAGATAAACTTTGCCCGCGAGAGTTAACCCACGGCTTATTCCACGTTGTTTTTACACGAGGCCCCACATCAGTACCATAACCGCCCCCGAGCTCAATGAAGTTTTGTGCCCGAGGCGTCATCACACCGTCCATCGGTAATTCGTCTGTATTCTCTTCTCTCGCTTTAGCAATATTGGGTGTCACAATCGCAGAATTAAACCAACCAGTTTCAGCCAACCTACGGTTAAATTCAGCCAATTGCTCAGAAGTATAATATTCACCCGGTTTAAATGGAGAAAGGTTATTTAGATAGTCTTCACGGATTTGTGAACCTTGATAAGAGATTGATCCAAAACGATAGCGTTTACCACTATTAAAATCAAAATCCCAATAGGCCGCATGATTTTCAAGAGAAATACCTAGCTGGCTTTTCTCCATGACGGCATCAAAATAACCTTTACGAACAGCAAGACTACTAAACTTACCTTTAAAATCCTCATACTCGCCATCATTCTGGATAGTACCGTCCTTAGGCGTATTACTTTTGATCATCTTTTCATAATCTGAATCTGTCTTCGCCGCACCTTCTAATTCCACTTTCACACCTTGAACTAAAATAGGTTCTCCTGGCGTAACTTTTGCTGTCAATATTGAACGCGCGGGCGGTGTTTTTTCCTGATAACTAAATTCAACCGTAGGTTCATAATAGCCAAGAGGCTTTAAACCTTCTTTAATAGCTTTTTCTACCCTTGCACGAAAACGTCCATTTGGTACGACTTCATCTTGTGAAATATTAGAAAGTTGCACTCGCACATTTTGATTTAGTTGGCCTTCAAGTCCTTCAATATTAAGACGAAGATTCGCAGCGTACACCACAGGCACAGCCACAGTTAAACACAGAAAACAGATGATAGGGTATTTCGACACGCCTACTCCTAAGGTGATTGATAGATTGACTAAAGGCTTCAGATTAATTTATTTTGAGTAAAATTGATCATAGACACAAGTTTTTATCCCATTTTTTAACTTATTTGTGCGCTCACAATATTTATCTCAACGCAAATGTATAGGAATTATTATGTCTTCTAATAAATTTCACGCAGTTAATAACTCGCAAGCTCTACCAGGTAGACAAGTTGCTATAGCGCCCTCACCATACCATGCGGTGAACCATCATTCGATTGAGATTATTCCTAAGAATGCGGAAACTGCGTACTTTGCTATGGGCTGTTTTTGGGGAGTCGAGCGCTTATTTTGGCAACAAGCAGGCGTTTACTCTACATCTACAGGCTATTGCGGTGGGATCACGCCAAATCCAACCTATGAAGAAGTATGCTCTGGACTCACTGGACACGCGGAAGCCGTACGCATTGTATTTGATCCGCAAGTCATCAGTTATGCTCAGCTATTAACTTTATTTTGGGAAAATCACGATCCCGCTCAAGGTATGCGCCAAGGTGGTGATATTGGTACGCAATATCGCTCAGCGATTTATACTGTATCGGATGAACAATCTGCATTAGCAGAAAAAACGCTACAGGATTATCAACAAGCAATGATTAAACAGAATGATAATCGCCCAATTACCACTGAAATTGCACCCCTTGATGTATTTTATTTTGCTGAAGATTATCATCAGCAATATTTATACAAAAACCCAAATGGTTACTGCGCATTAGGTGGGATCGGTGTTTGTTTACCACAATAGCCTTTCCTTTGATTTTATTAATATTCTAAATAATTCAAATTGTAGCTAGTCGACAAATGAAAGCGTCTTGGGGAGCATACATAAGTATGTGACCTAAGCGATTGAATGTAGCCAACAACGCTACAGCTTGAATTTAGAATTTAAATATTCTAAATAATTCAAATTGTAGCTAGGCGGCAAATGAAAGCGTCTTGGGGAGCATACATAAGTATGTGACCTAAGCGATTGAATGTAGCCAACAACGCTACAGCTTGAATTATGACGAATATATAGCCAGACAATTTAACCTAATGCTATACTGGCGCGACTACTCATATACTTCGCGCATATTGCGCTACAATATATTTACGTACTTAATATATTTATATATTCGAAACGATACCTTCAGGGCTTTGTTGAATGCAATAAATTCCTGAAGGAGTGTCTGGATAACTTATGCTTAACAGTTTGCTGTTTGTTCTTTTATTATGTGCAATAAGCGCATTTTTTTCTTTGTCAGAAATATCTCTGGCCGCCTCTCGCCGCATTAAACTCAAACTTATGGCTGATGAAGGCAATATTAATGCCGCTCGAGTCCTAAAGTTACAAGAAATGCCGGGAATGTTTTTTACTGTTGTTCAAATTGGTCTCAATGCCGTAGCTATCTTAGCTGGTATTGTGGGGGAATCCGCATTTTCCCCCGCATTACAAGGGTTCTTTATTCAGTTTTTATCTCCTGCATTGGCACAACAAATCGGTTCCATTCTCTCTTTTGCCATTGTGACAAGTTTATTTATTTTAGTCGCTGATTTAATTCCTAAACGTATTGGCATGGTAAAACCTGAAGCGATCGCTATGCGTATTGTTAATCCGATGCGCTTTTGCCTGCTGCTACTGAGCCCATTAGTCTGGTTTTTTAATGGATTAGCAAACCTGATCCTCAAATTATTTAAATTACCTATCGCTCGTAATGAAGATATTACTTCTGATGATATTTTTGCGGTGGTTGAAGCGGGTGCTGTGGCTGGTGTTTTACGTAAACAAGAGCATGAATTAATTGAGAATGTATTTGAACTTGAATCACGAACCGTTCCATCTGCGATGACGCCACGTGAAAGTATTATTTACTTTGATAAACATGAATCAGAAGACAGCATTAAACATAAAATTTCGACACAGCCCCATTCAAAATTCCTTGTCTGCTCAGATGATATTGACCATGTCATTGGTTATGTCGATTCAAAAGAATTACTTAATCGCGTTCTAAACGGTCAAAGCCTAGGCTTGCAAGATGGTGTACATATTAGAAGTGCCCTGATGATCCCTGATACACTTTCACTATCGGATACATTAGAAGCATTTAAAGCCAATGCCGTCGATTTTGCCGTTATTCTAAATGAATATGCACTCGTGATGGGTATCATTACTATCAATGATGTAATGATCACTTTAATGGGCGATTTAATTGGGCCAAACCCGGGGCAAGAAGAACAGATTATTGCTAGAGATGAAAATTCTTGGCTAGTCGAAGGTGGAACACCTATCGAAGATGTGCAAAGAACATTAGATATTGATGATTTCCCTGACTTTAGCAATTACGAAACAATTGCGGGTTTCATGATGTATCGACTCAGAAAGATGCCTAAACGCACTGACTATGTGAAATATGCAGGTTACAAGTTTGAAGTCGTTGATATTGATAATTACAAAATCGACCAGCTATTAGTGACACGTATTACAAATGCTCCGGCACCTGTCATTGTTCAACCTGGAAAAAACAGTACAGAAACGGCTAACACCAAAAAGCAAACCAAAGATAGCGATAATAAACCAGCCTGATAGCAAAGCCATTTCTTTCAATGCGCCACTTTTGTGGCGCTATTATTAATCAAACTAACTATTTTGTTACTTTAGCTATTTGACTAATAATTCAACTATTAATCTAATCCTAACGCCCTATCCAAGCTCTGTGCGCAGTAAAAGCACCTGCTTGTTAACTTCACTCATGACATTATAGTGGCGCTTATCACTAACCTTGGGTGGTAAAATCTTCCCATAATTAAACTCAAAAGCTCCGAAATCCTTTATATAGAGTCTGCCACTGAAGAGGGTTTTGACATAAAGAGCAATCTTAAATGGGTTGTAGCGGTTAAAAATTTTCATTAGAACTTTTCTCCCCTATGTTCTTTTGCGGTCGTTCTCTTACGGTATCCGTTAATTCATACTGTTACTAATCATAGACCAGTAATTCAGCTTTTGGTTCTAAAATTGCAATTTTATTCAATTCACTGACAGAAAATGACACTGTAAAATATCTGAAAATACCCCGACAAACCTTGTGTTTATGCTGAATTTTAAAAAAATGTTAATTTTCCTCTTGCAACTCATCCGATGAGCTATGCTATAAGTATGAGTACAAAAAGCATGATTTTTATTCACAAAAATCAACAATCAAAACGATAACTAAAGGTACCCCTATGATAAGAAAATTTTTACTTTTGATCTGTTTGCTTGGACTATCCTCGGCGGTATTAGCAAGTAATATACTGACAAATCAATCACTTCCTTCAGTTTCTGTCACCGATAAAGGTGAGCTAATATTAAATAATGAAGATAAACTAGATTACCAACCGTGGAAAAGCCAACAACTCATCGGGAAAGTTCGTACTATTCAACATATTGCAGGTCGCTCATCTGCGAAAGAGCTTAATAACCCATTAATTGAAGCAATTAAGCAAGCCAAACTACCTCATGATACCTATCAAACAACCACAATCATCAATACTGACGATGCTATCTTTGGCACTGGTGTGTTTGTTAAAAATAGCGTTGAGGACAGTAAAAAAGAGTTTCCTTACTCGCAATTTATTGTTGATAGCGATGGTGTGGTAAAAAGTGCATGGGAATTATCACCTGAGAATTCGGCAATTATCATCTTGAATAAACAAGGAAAAGTATTATTTTTCAAAGAAGGCGCTCTCAGCCAACAAGAAGTTGATAAAGTACTTGGATTATTAGTCTCTGAACTTGCTAAATAGACAATAATTAACATCACAAGAGCATACTCTATTATTTTTAGCCGATGACTTCTTTAGGTTTAAGTTTACCTCAAGGAAGTCATCTCAATTTTTACAGTCAGTCATGCTAAAATACCCTTATATTAAATATGCATAATTATTTCTATTTTGTTAATAATCAAGCAAAGTAATAATATCAATGTGACTGTATTTAACATCACCCCCAGTATATTTTCACGCAAAAGCCTCCCGCTTCAACATTTGAAAATAACAGCCGCATGTGATGTAGCTGTGCAATACGTTTTGCAATCGACAATCCTAAACCGCTACCCGTTTTTTCTTGTCCCGGTGGTCGATAGAATCGCTCTCCAAGCCGACTGAGCACCTCTGGTGGGACTGTATCACCATCATTTTTAATCTCAAGATGGTCACGAAAAAGTATCAACTCAATTTTGCCTTTTTCTTTACCATAACGAATTGCGTTATGGAGTAAATTTCTTAATAAAACAGACAATAAAAGTTGCTGACCTTGAAATACGGGTGGTTCCTTAATAATGATTGTTTCAAATGTTACTTGGTTAGCGCGTGCTTCTGCTGCTATGTCGCTAGCTGACGACTCAATCAGATTTATCCATGATAATTGCGCAACATCTTCCAACTGAGTCGATGATTCCAATCGTGACAGCATCAATAATTGGTCGACTAACCGACTTGCTCTATCAATCCCTTCCGATAAATTAGCTACCGCATGTTCTCGAATAGCGCGATCATTTCCGGCAATTTGTACAACTTCAGCCTGAACTTTAAGCGCGGCAAGTGGACTACGTAACTCATGGGCTGCATCAGAAGTGAATTGACGTTCACGTACAAACATGTGATTAATGCGTTCAAATAAACCATTGAGTGCATCTAATATGGGCTTTGCTTCACTAGGGATCTTTGGCACTTTAATTGCGGTTAATTCATCAGGTTTACGGTCAACTAACTGAGTTGCAACATCACGCAATGGCTTTAATGCACGAGTCAATAGCCCTAAAAATAAAACCAACATGATAGGCAATGCCACTAACCAAGGAATAAACTGAGCAATCATGATATCTGCTGCCATTTCTTGCCGATATTCCCATTCTTGTCCTACCACAATGATATATTGATCATCGAGTGATTTTAACCAGACAAAACGCCACGGATCTTTACTGTCTTTAATGAAACCTTCAGTGAATCCTTCTCGCTTAAATTGAAATGGTATTTTTTTACCATTATCACCATCATTGAGTACCATTTCGCCGCTTGGTGTAAAAATAGCAAATGCTAAGGCATCATCATCCTGATCGCCTCGATTTTTACGCAATAATTTTTTAGTTTTCACGAGTGAAGGCTGGCTAAGTTCAAGATCTGAGGGTAATACAGATAACCGCTTGGCAAAAACCATTTGCTGAGTATCAAATAATTCATTAATCGTTTTATAGGTTTGATACCATGCGAGAGAGCTCGCAATTCCCCAAGTCATTAAAGCCAGTAAAAGTAGCGTTAAGGTTAATTTCAGTCTCAAACTAAATGTTTTCATTGCTCATCACCTAATCGATAACCAACGCCATGAATAGTTCTAATAAATTTATTACCTAACTTGCGTCTTAAATGGTGTATATGCACTTCAACTGCATTGCTGGAAACTTCTTCGTCCCAGTTATAAAGTTTTTCTTCGATCAGTGCCCGCGAAAGTACTTTATTAGGGTTATGTAAAAAAAGTGATAACAATGCGAACTCTTTAGCCTTAAGTTGAATGGGTTCACCCTTCATCGTGACGGTCATTGCAACGGGATCCAGTTCAACATCACCGTGAGTCAGTTTAGGAGAAAGCTGGCCACTACGGCGTCGATTTAGCGCTTGTAAGCGTGCAGCAACCTCAACTAGAGCAAAAGGTTTGCAAAGATAATCATCAGCGCCTTGCTGCAACCCTTGGACACGCTGATCCAACGCATCTCTAGCCGTTAAGATTAAAACGGGTTCATCACGACCTTCTTTTCGCCAATACTTTAAAATATCCATTCCATCTATTGCGGGAAGTGAGAGATCAAGTACAACCGCATCATAAGGAGCATCAAATAAAGCTACCTGCCCTTGTTTTCCATCCATAAACCAATCAACGGTAAAACCTAACTGCGTTAACCCCACCTTTAAACCATCCCCAATTAACCTGTCATCTTCGACCAAAAGAATTCGCATTTTTTCCTCCATCTCGGAATATTGGTATATTTATATTATAATATTAAGGATGACTAGCTATTATTAGCCAAATTAAAAATATATTTTTTTAATTTGAGTTCTTAAGATCCTGTTAAGATTTACCTGCTTTAATACACTCCATAAAGCAAGTTTACGTTATTAACGGAGATAATACTGATGAAAAAATTACCTTTAATTGCCTTAATCGCTGCACTCGCTGCTGCCCCTGTTCTTGCTGCTACTAGTAATGCGAATAATGTTGCTAATGGTGGATTTAATGGCCCTGGCACGGTGACAAGTACACCGAATCAATCAACTCAAACGGGTGGATTCTCAGGACCAAACAATAGCGAAACTACTGTCGCTAAAGCACTGGATATGTCAGATGACAGCTGGGTTATTTTACGTGGTAATATTGTTAAACAGTTAGATAATAAACATTATGAATTCACTGATGGTACTGGCTCCATTACACTAGAAATCAGTCCAAAACGCTGGAACGGAGTGAATGTCACCCCGACAGATAAAATTGAGATTCGTGGCAAAATCGATAAAGATTGGAATTCAAGAGAAGTTGAAGTTAAACAAGTTCAGATAATTAAGTAAATGATTAAAATCTAGTTATCTTTAACAACTATGGCAAGGTGACGATATAAATAGTCACCTTGCCTTAATCATACCGCCTATAAGATCTCATCTCTCACCTATTCCCCCTTTCTAACAACAGTGCTAAATTATTTGTTATTAATAGGTCAGTTAAGGTAGCAAGATGTCTATAAAGCAGCCTCAAATCCGTAATATCACTGAAAAATTACTTTCTGATAACTGGTATATTCTCAAAAAATTTACTTATGAACTTCAGCGAAGTGATGGAAGCTGGCAAAAACAAGAACGTGAAGTTTATGATAGAGGCAATGGCGCTGTCATACTGCTATACAATAAAATAAAAAATAGCATTATTCTTATTCGCCAATTTAGGATGCCAATGTACCTCAATGGCTACCCTCATTTATTAATCGAAGCTCCCGCAGGGTTGCTTGATAACGCTTCTCCAGAAGAAAGAATTATCGCTGAAGCGGAAGAAGAAACTGGTTTTAAAATCAATAAAATCGAAAAAATTTTTGAAGCCTTTATGAGCCCCGGATCGGTAACTGAAAAACTCTATTTTTATATTGCTGAATATAATGATATCGATCGTCAAAGTTGTGGAGGTGGGCTCGCAGAAGAAGGTGAAGATATTGAAGTTTTAGAATGGCCTTTTCCCAAAGCTTTAGAGGCGATTAAAAATGGTGAAATTGTCGATGGCAAGACCATTATGTTAATACAACATTTAGCGCTCAACACAATTTTAAAAAAATAAATTATCTGCGCTTCATTAAAAGACAATTTTATTATATTTAACTTATTTCCCTTCTCAATAATGAAAAGGGAAATTGTCGACATATTTTATTATCACTTGTATATTCGCAATAATCCATTAAAGACGGTCTTTATTGGACTATTAATTTATCCATATAATTAATACAGTTAAAAAACCACAACTAACTGATATTAATCATTTAAATGAAAATTTAAATTTAAAATTCAACTATTTTTATCACGCATGTAAAAAAAACTAAAATATAGATTATTTTCATTGCGATACAGAGAAATAAAATCAATAATGCTTTTAAGCTAGTCTTGAAAATATCTTACATTTTTAATTTCTAACCAAAACATCAATATAGTCTTTTTATGAATTGCTTTTTATTTATAATCTATGAATGCTGATTTAGTGTTAATTATTAAGCAATATTATTCTTAATTGAGGAGCTAAATAAGATGATACGTTGTATTCGTATGTGGACAGGTGAAGATGGTAATTCCTTATTTGAAGAAGGTAGCCTAGAACTCAATAAAGTCGCAAATGCAGAGGGAGATAGCCAAACTCCAAATATCGCTGCTAGCGCGCTCTCTTTTCGTGAAACTGTATCTGGTGGATCATTTGACTGGCACAAAGATCCCGTCCCTCGTTATGTCATCACCCTTACAGGTACTTTAGAATTTGAAACCAAAGATGGTTCCACCTTTATTATAAAGCCAGGTGATATTTTACTGGCGCAAGATAATACAGGTACAGGACATAAATGGCGGCTCATTGGTGATGAACCATGGCGTCGTGCTTATGTTATGTATCAAGAAGGGACAGACTTGTGTTTCACACCTGCTAAGTAATAGGAATTTTTCATGACAAAACCTATCTCAGAAAATGTTGATATCGCCCTCGTTGGCGCGGGTATTATGAGTGCCACACTCGGCACTTTTCTTAAAGAATTAGAACCTTCATTAAATATCGCCGTATTTGAAAGACTGAATGACTGTGCGCAAGAAAGTTCTCACCCGTGGAATAATGCGGGAACAGGTCACGCGGCTAACTGCGAAATGAATTATACGCCACCGAATCCCGATGGTACTGTTGATATCAGTAAAGCTCTTGAAGTTAATACTGAATTCGATCTATCTCGCCAATTATGGTCATACCTTGTCTCTAAAGGAAAAATCAAAAACCCGCGCGATTTTATACACCCCTGCCCACACATGAGTTTTGTTTGGGGTGAGGATAACGTGAAATTTTTACAACAGCGTTATCGTCAAATGTCAGCGCACCATTGCTACCACAACATGGAATACAGTGACGACCCTAAACAAATAAATGAATGGGCGCCACTTATTATGGAAGGGCGTGATCCAGAAGAAAAAATTGCGGTCACTCGTGTCACCACTGGCGCAGATGTTGACTATGGCGCACTCACCCACTTATTGATGGCTCAACTTAGTGAACAAGAAGGTTTTGCACTGCATTACAAACAAGAAGTCATCGATATAAAGCAAACCGCAGATGGTAGATGGAGAGTTGAAGTCAAAAACTTGCTCACCCATGAAAAATCAGTGACTTCTGCAAAATTTGTGTTTGTTGGAGCCGGTGGTCGCGCCATTGAACTGCTACAAAAATCAGGTATCCCAGAAGGAAAAGGGTACGGAGGCTTCCCAGTTAGCGGGATTTGGCTACGCTGCGATAATGAAGAAATTGCAGCTCGCCATCATGCTAAAGTCTATGGTAAAGCGGATAAAGGCTCACCACCAATGTCTGTCCCACACTTAGATACTCGTATCATTGATGGAAAGCGTTCTCTACTCTTTGGCCCTTATGCTGGGTTTTCCAGTAAATTCCTCAAACATGGCTCCTACTTGGATTTATTCGAGTCAGTAAGACCGAATAATATCGAACCGATGTTAGCAGTCGCCAAGGATAACTGGCCGCTAGCCGAATATTTAGTCGGTCAAGTATTACAAACATCAGCACATCAGTTTGCCATGCTTAAACAGTTCTACCCAGAAGCACAGCATGAAGATTGGAAAGAAGTTGTCGCAGGTCAGCGTGTGCAAATCATCAAACCTGATCACGATAAGAAAGGTGTTTTAGAGTTTGGTACGGAGCTAATTACTAGTGCAGATAAGTCATTTACCGTATTAATGGGTGCATCGCCAGGTGCCTCTACTGCGGCATTTATTTCACTGAATATATTGAAAGAATGTTTTAAAAATGAATTAGATACCAATGGATGGGAAGCTCGCTTAAAAGAGATTATTCCAACTTATGGAATCGATTTAAAACAGGATGCGAAAGCTTGTTTGGATATCCGAACAGCAACCGCAAAAGTGCTTCAATTAGATAATTAGTCTTTGTTAATAGGTTGGGTAGCTACTTACCCAACCTAAAAATCAGTTAATTAAAATAATATCACGCGAAAACCCGGATTTAAAAAAGACTCACGAGGTGTATAATCGAGTGTTTTTCCAGTCCAATCAATGACTTTAGCACCCGCACCAATTGCTACTGCATGTCCTGCGGCCGTATCCCAGATATTGGTTGGCCCAAAACGTGGATAAAGCTGAGCTTTACCTTCTGCGACTAAACAAAACTTAAGCGATGAGCCAATTTCTACCGTCGTATGCTCACCCATTTGAGTCAAATAGTCCATCAACTCACTATCTTGATGAGAACGACTGATCACTATGACGGGTGGTTTGGCATCATAGACATGAATGGGTAGCTTCTTTCCACCTTCTTCTTTCCATGCTTGATCATCTTGCGCATAGTACAGCAGCTCTTTAGCTGGCGCATAAACAACTCCCATCACAGGTACACCATTTTCTATCAAAGCAATGTTTACTGTAAAATCACCATTACGGTTAATAAACTCTTTTGTTCCATCAAGAGGATCAATCAGCCAATAGCGCTGCCAATTTTGTCTTACTGACCATTCAGGTGGATCTTCTTCAGACAATTGAGGAATATCCGGCGCGATACGTGCTAAACCTGCCTCAATAATTTTATGAGCTGCAATATCCGCATCTGTCACAGGAGAATCATCACTTTTACGCTCAACCTGTAGCGGTTCAGGTGCATTGTAGATTTTCATAATGGCATTGCCGGCATCGATAGCTAGTTCACAAATTTGTTTTAGCATTTTATCCACCTCTTTCTCTCATTCTTTCTATCAAGACTAGCAGCCCAACCAATCAAGTGCACGAAATTTAGACTATAAAAAAATCCCTCACCATTGGTTAAAATGATGAAGGATTTTATAAAAATAGCTAAAGTTGAAGATTACTCGCTGAAAATTACAGGATTTCTAACAGCTCTACTTCAAAAACAAGCGTACTAAATGGTGGAATTGATGCACCAGCACCACGCTCACCGTAAGCAAGCTCATGAGGGATATACAGCTCCCATTTAGAACCCACTGGCATCAGTGTCAATGCTTCAATCCAACCAGGGATAACACCACTGACAGGGAACTCAGCAGGTTCTCCACGTTGAACAGAGCTATCAAATACAGTGCCATTCACTAAACGACCCGTATAATGAACACGAACGCGATCAGTACGTGCAGGAATTGCACCGTCACCTTGGTTAATCACAGAAAATTGTAAACCAGATTCAGTGGTTGATACACCTTCACGCTTTTGGTTTTCATCAAGGAATTGTTGACCTTCTGTTGCCATCGCTTCTTGACGAGAAACACGAATTGCATCAGCACGTTCGTGGATTTCACGCAATGCATTATGCAATACGTCAACTGGAACTGATGGCATATTGCCTTCTAAAGCATCCGTTAAACCTGCCAAAATCGCATTTGGGACTAAACCTTCAAGTCCTGATTCCAATAATTGCTGCCCAACTTGTAGACCAATACCGTAGCTCGCTTGAGCTTCTACTGAATCAAAATTTTGGTTTGCCATGAAAATACCTGTATGTTTTTGAGAAAAAACCAAGAATAACAGCCCCTAACCTATGGGTAAACCTAAACTATAGCTATAAAGAATAAAACTCTCTATTTATGTCAGAATTTTGTATCACGGACTCAGTGTTCTCTGAAAAATAGTGTTAGGTTATTAAATTGCTAAAAAAGGGTGCTAGTATGCGTATAAATACTCTATATTTTGCTGATTAGCAGGCTATTTCCTCAATAATAAGGGAGGAGTGATGTTTAAACTTTCAACATTCCATCGCTATGGTATTGCGATTTTGGCGCTGATTATTATCGTTGCCCTATTTTGGCCCGCGGATGATAAATCAATCGTTCAAAATCAACCTATTGTGATCCCACCGCCGACAACACCTGAAGTTGTCCCCGAGCCAATTCCTGAACCAGTAGCGACACCACAAACTCAAGAGCTAGAGTCGCCAACAGGTAATCAAGGTATGTTGCCCCTTGAACCAGAAGTGATACCTGACCCCATAGAGCCGCCTGTAACAGAGCAGCCTACGGTAACACAACAGCCATCAACAACACAGCCAACTAGGCCAACAGAGCCTCAATCGACTCGACCAACGACAAATGAATGGCAAAATTATCGAGTACAAAAAGGCAAAACGCTTGCCCAATTGTTTCGTGATAACCGTTTACAAGCGAATGATGCTTTTGTCATGGCACGGGTTGAAGGCGCTGAAAAACCCTTAAGTAATTTACAACAAGGTCAAAAGATCCGATTGAAGGCTAATGCAAAAGGTGAGGTTCAATTATTAGAAATCACCACACCGGATGGAAAAACGTATAGTTTTGCCAGACTCAGTGATGGTAGCTACTACCGGACACCATAGTCGTCTTTGCAGGTGGCGATAACTGATACTCCATTGTCAGTTGTAAGCCATCTGCTACCTAATAGATATTAACGACCTACGCGGTTAATACATCGTTTATTGATTATATTTCATGCTGAATGAGTCATGATATCGACGAATAAAATTATCAGTAGATAGGAAGTAAGGTAGAAATAGAATTGAGGAAGGTGTGAATTTAAATGCAAAAAACACCGGACAGGCCGGTGTTTTTCATAGCACTACTGATCACTCAATAGTACCTACCATCGTAACTAATTACTCAGAAACGATGATAACGTTAAGCTCAGCGAAAACATCACTGTGTAACTGGAAGTGAACTACATGGTCACCAGTTGTACGCAGAACGCCATTTGGCAGGCGAACTTCGCTTTTCGCGATAGCAACACCAGCTGCAGTAACTGCATCAGCGATATCACGAGTACCGATTGAACCAAATAATTTACCTTCGTCACCAGCTTTAGAAGCTAGAGTAACAGAACCCAGCGCAGTAACTGCTGCTGCACGAGCCTGTGCTGCTGCGAGAACGTCAGCTAATTTAGCTTCCAATTCAGCGCGGCGAGCTTCGAAGAATTCGATGTTTTTCTTAGTCGCAGGAACAGCTTTACCCTGTGGTACTAAGAAGTTACGAGCATAGCCCGATTTAACGTTAACCTGATCACCCAGGCTACCTAGGTTAGCTACTTTATCAAGCAGAATAACTTGCATTACCTTATCCTCTTAAAGTCGTTAATGGACAGTACCAATTACTGATGACGATCAGTGTATGGTAACAGAGACAGGTAGCGAGCGCGCTTGATAGCACGAGCGAGCTGACGCTGATATTTTGCACGAGTACCGGTGATACGGCTTGGTACAATTTTACCACTTTCAGTGATGTAGTTTTTCAGCGTTGCGATATCTTTATAGTCTATCTCTTGAACGCCTTCCGCTGTGAAACGGCAGAACTTGCGACGACGGAAATAACGTGCCATATGGCTAGTCTCCAGAATCTATCAATTCAATCTGCTCGGCATGGAGAACTAATTTACTGATTCCATTACGACCCTGATGGGTACTAATGAAACCGGTAACGGTAATCCAACTGCCGACCGTTATACTCTGAGTATGGGATTGCAAGGCTTGTCCACTGACAATTATGGGCATTCTGCACCATGCTTGCCTAGACATTCCGGCTTCCAGTTGTTGTGAACGATGTTCTAAAACAAACTGGCAGTGAGGAATGCCCGATGGACTCACTTTTCGAATCAATGCTTTACAGACTGTGCCTGTTAGCACCAAACGATTAGTGGTCACCTGTCAATTACTCTTCAGAATCCCCAGCTTCTTCAGTTTCTTCATCCTGATAATCATCAGATTGGTCACGGCCGCGACGTTCGTCTTTAGCTTTAACCATAGAAGAAGCTTCTGTCACCGCGTGTTTAACGCGCATAACCATGCTGCGGATAACGGCATCGTTGAAGCGGAAGTTAGTTTCCAGCTCATCAATCGCTTCCTGTGGAGCTTCTACGTTCAGAAGAACATAGTGTGCTTTGTGCAGTTTATTGATTGGATAAGCCAGTTGACGGCGGCCCCAGTCTTCCAGACGGTGAATTTGACCTTGCGCGTTAGTGATTGTAGCACTGTAACGCTCGATCATGCCCGGAACCTGTTCGCTTTGGTCAGGATGGACCATAAAAACGATTTCGTAATGACGCATGAGTAGTTGCTCCTTACGGATTATTAGCCTCCTGTCAGGGTTAACCGCGGCCCGCGGAGGCAAGGAACTTATTGAGTGCGGCTAAAAAATTGACGCGTAACTATACCCATCCCTGAAGAAAAACTCAAGGGATGGATGCTAAATTAAACTAATATTTTAATATTCGCTTATTTAGCTAAGTTATATTGATAACTTATTTTGCCAAACGCTGACGAACAGCTTCAAACAAACACACACCTGTTGCAACAGAGACGTTCAGTGATGAGACTGAACCTGCCATTGGAATGCTAATAAGCTCATCGCAGTGCTCACGAGTCAGGCGGCGCATACCTTCACCTTCCGCACCCATTACAAGCGCAAGAGGGCCATCCAGTTTGCTCTGATATAGATTATGATCAGCTTCACCCGCCGTACCGACAATCCAAACATTATATTCTTGCAGCAAACGTAATGTTCTCGCCAGATTTGTGACACGAATAAGTGGAACGTTTTCAGCTGCACCACTTGCCACTTTTTTAGCTGTCGCATTCAATTGAGCTGACTTATCTTTCGGAACGATAACGGCATGAACGCCCGCAGCATCGGCACTACGTAAGCAAGCACCAAGATTATGTGGATCAGTCACGCCATCAAGGATCAGTAAAAAAGGAGACTCGATTTTTTCGAGTAAATCGGGTAAATCCCCCTCTTGATACTGTTTACCCGGCAGGACATTGGCAATAATACCTTGATGTACTCCACCTTCAGTCTGAGAATCCATCCACTGTTTATTTGCCACTTGCACAACAATACCTAGCGCTTCAACTTCACGAGCCACAGATAGCAAACGACGATCTTCACGACCTTTTAAAATAAACACTTCTTTAATGCGCTGAGGAGAACTCTCAAGCAAGGCTTTCACTGCGTGAACGCCATAAATAATTTCGCTCATAAATATCTTTTGTGTTGAGGGAGTTAAAGGTGGCCTCGGCCACCTTACTTAATGAACAAACCGGTCAAAACTCAATTATCCGCTTTTTTGGAGGATTTTTTCGCGACACGTTTTGCTTGTAATTTTGCACTAATTTTTTTGGTTTTATCCGACGGTTTTTTACTTTTAGCCTGATCTTTCACTTCAGATTTTTGGTCACTACCTTTACCTTTTTTCTCTGAACGACGAAAAGCAGCGTCTGGCTCGAAGTTTTTCTCTTTACTTGCCGCCCCTTTTCTACGAGGAGGACGCGTCGCACCTTTCACTTCTTTTTTAGCTCTATCTCGACCCGTTTTACCCGGATTTTTTGCTTTACGCGTTGTCGAAATTAATGCGAAATCAATTGTGCGTTCTTCCATATGAACAGCTTCGACACGGATCTCAACTTCATCACCTAATCGATAAGTTGTGCTCGATGATTCACCAATCAAGCGCTGCCCAACAGCATCATAGCGATAATAATCGTTATCAAGCGTTGAAATATGCACCAGCCCATCGATAAATAGGTCGTTTAAACGGACAAAGAAACCAAAGCCTGTCACACTCGTGATAAGCCCAGTGAATACCTCACCAACATGATCTTGCATAAAATCACATTTCAGCCAATCAGCTACATCACGAGTAGCTTCATCGGCACGACGTTCAGTCAGTGAACAATGTTCACCCAGCTGCAACATGCTTTCCATGTCATAGTGCCAACCGCCAGTTTCCGTCCAATGCTTACCTGAGTTGCCATGCTCTTTTTCTAACAGGTATTTAATACCACGATGCAATGATAAGTCAGGATAACGGCGAATTGGTGATGTAAAATGACCATATGATTTCAGTGCTAGTCCAAAGTGACCGCGATTTTCTGGATCATAGATAGCCTGTTTCATAGAACGCAAAATCATCGTTTGCAATAATTCGTGATCAGGACGTTCTGCAACATCTTTCATCACCTGCGCATAATCTTTCGGCTCAGGTTTCATCCCACCCGGTAAAGTCAGTCCTAATTCACTAAAGACGGAGCGCAAGTTCATCACGCTTTCTTCTTTTGGACGATCATGCACGCGGTATAGCGCCGGTTCTTCGTTTTTCTCAACATATCGTGCAGCAGCAATATTCGCTAAAATCATGCACTCTTCAATCAATTTGTGCGCATCGTTTCTTTCAACAGGCTCAATACGCTCAATACGGCGCTCTGCATTAAAGATAAACTTAGCTTCTTCTGATTCAAAAGAAATTGCCCCGCGTTCAATACGCGCACTATCTAATGTTTTATACAATTGATGCAAATGCTCAATATGTGGCACTAATGCTTTATAGTGCTCACGTAACTCTTCATCGCCCTGTAAAATTTTCCACACTTTAGTGTAAGTCAGTCGAGCATGAGAGCTCATCACCGCTTCATAAAATTTATACGATGATAAACGACCCGACTCTGAAACGGTCATTTCACAAACCATACAGAGACGATCAACCCCTGGGTTCAATGAACATAGGCCATTTGACAATACTTCCGGCAACATAGGTACAACTTGTGACGGAAAATAAACCGAGTTACCACGGCTACGTGCTTCCGTATCTAATGCAGTTTGCGGACGCACATAATAACTCACATCCGCGATAGCAACCCATAAACGCCAGCCGCCACCTTTTTTCGGTTCACAATAAACCGCATCATCAAAGTCACGCGCGTCTTCGCCATCAATAGTTACTAATGGCAACTTGCGTAAATCAACCCGGCCTTTTTTAGCGGATTCAGGTACATTTTCATTCAAATCAGCAACTTGTTTTTCTACCTGTGCTGGCCATGAATGTGGAATTTCGTGAGTACGTAATGCGATTTCAACCGCAATACCCGTTCCCATGGCTTCACCCAGAATTTCAATGATGTTGCCGACTGCTTGAGAGCGACGTTGTGGCCTTGTGACTAACTCGACAACAACAACATTACCCATTCTTGCGCCACAATTTTGCTCTTTAGGGATCAAAATATCAAAGCTAAGACGGCTGTCATCAGGAACGACAAAGCCCATACCGGCTTCGATAAAATAGCGACCAACAATTTGATTATTTCTTGGTTCAAGTACGCGAACTACACGGACTTCGGTACGACCTTTACGGTCTTGTCCATGAGGTTGAGCCAAAATAACATCGCCGTGCAACGCACGTTTCATTTCTTCTTGAGATAAATAGTAATCTTCTTTTTTACCTTCTACGCGTAAAAAGCCATATCCGTCTCGGTGGCCAATAACTTTACCTTTCAGTAAATCTAAGCGTTCAGGTAATGCATAGCATTTACGACGTGTAAAAACTAATTGTCCATCACGTTCCATCGCTCTTAAGCGACGACGTAAAGCTTCTAACTCATCTTCAGTCGATAAGTTTAATATTTCAGCGATTTCTTCGCGACTAGCTGGTGTACTACGTTTAGAGAGAAGATCGAGAATAAATTCTCGGCTAGGAATCGGGGATTCGTATTTTTCTGCTTCTCTTTCCTGGAAAGGATCTTGTGACATCGTTACCTCCGTGTCATCAGAATTCATAACTACTGCGATATTAATCAAGCAGTAATTGATAGAGCGGACTGTTATCTTTCACCATATCCGCCAGCGTATATTGATCAAGTTCTTGTAAAAACTGTTGTATTGCCTGCTGAAGTACGCTTTTTAAACGACACGCAGGCGTAATATGACAAAACTCGCCACTACAATTAACAAGGGTTAGGGGTTCAAGTGCTCTGACGACATCCCCTATACGAATTGATTCTGCTGGCTGGCCAAGAGTGATGCCGCCATTTTTGCCACGAGTGGCTTTAATATAACCGAGATGACTGAGTTGATTAATAATTTTAACCATATGGTTACGAGAGACACCATATACATCAGTGACTTGTGTAATGCTAGTCATTTTTCCTTCAGGGAGCGATGCAAGATAAATAAGCGCTCGTAACCCATAATCTGTAAAACTAGTAAGCTGCACAATCACCTCAAAATTTTTGGCTGTTTACTTTCAGGTCGCCGATTTATCGACTCTCATCAAAATAATTTATTCAAAAGCGCAAACAACCTATTTAAAATATCCAACTCTCAACGATATCTTAAAGTTAGATATAGCCTGAGCTCGATATTACAAGGTTGACATCAAAAAGAAGTCAACAATAACAATACTACACAACCGCATAAGCATACATAACATATTATAAGCTAAATCATTCAAGTTGCTGTGACTTGAAGTATAACGGTATTGACAGTTTAGCTTATTACCAAGGGCAAATATGTATCCAATTACACAGAACATTCACTTTTATTCGTCATTATGTTGAATTTCTGATGTTTTATCAAAGGGGATTTATAACGGAGGAAGGGAAATTAAGATGATGACAATGAAATAAAAAAACAGCGCCCATTAAGAGCGCTGTCAGTTTTATTACTCAACATCAAACGGGTCACGCAGGATCATCGTTTCAGAACGATCTGGACCTGTTGAGATAATATCAACTGGAATACCGGTTAAATCTTCAACACGCTTAATGAAGTTAAGAGCAGCTTGTGGTAACAGAGCTCTTTCTTTCACGCCAAACGTAGTTTCATTCCAACCTGGCATTGATTCGTAAACTGGCTCTAAACCAACCCACTCATCCGCTGCTAATGGCGTAGTTTCTAGCACTTTGCCATCTGGACGACGGTAACCCACACAGATTTTAACTTCGTCTAAACCATCTAAAACATCAAGTTTAGTCATGCAGAAGCCTGATAGTGAGTTAATTTGTACCGCGCGATTAATTGCAACGATATCTAACCAACCAGTACGACGCTTACGGCCTGTTGTAGCACCAAACTCTTGACCTTTTTCACGTAGGAATTCACCTATCTCATCGAAAAGCTCAGTTGGGAATGGACCAGCACCAACACGAGTAGAGTAAGCTTTAATAATACCTAATACATAGTTTACATAACGTGGGCCTAAGCCTGAACCTGTTGCAACGCCACCCGCGGTAGTGTTTGAAGAGGTCACATATGGATATGTACCGTGGTCAATATCCAGTAAAGTGCCTTGTGCACCTTCGAACATGACAAATTCATTTTTCAGATGTGCTTTATACAGCAGATCAGAAACATCAACGACCATACCAGTTAGAATATCGGCAACTGCCATAATATCGTCGAGTGTTTTTTGATAATCAACCGCTGGCTCTTTGTAGTAATTAACCAGTTGGAAATTATGATATTCAACAATTTCTTTCAGTTTTTCAGCAAATGTTGCTTTATCGAATAAATCACCAACGCGCAGACCGCGACGAGCAACTTTATCTTCATAAGCAGGACCGATACCACGACCTGTTGTGCCGATAGCTTTAGCGCCACGCGCTTTTTCACGCGCATTATCTAATGCAACATGATAAGGCAGGATCAGTGGGCAGGCTTCAGAAATATGTAAGCGTTCACGAACAGGAACACCGCGGTCTTCCAATTCTTTCATCTCTTTCATCAGTGCATCAGGCGCAAGAACGACACCATTAGCAATAATACTGATGACGTTTTCACGAAGAATACCGGATGGAATTAAATGGAGAACGGTTTTTTCACCGTTTACAACAAGAGTATGGCCAGCATTATGGCCGCCCTGATAGCGAACTACGTATTTAGCACGCTCTGTCAGCAAGTCAACTATCTTGCCCTTTCCTTCGTCACCCCATTGGGTGCCCAGTACGACAACGTTCTTACCCATTTCGAAATTCACTCGGTTGCTTAAAAATGAATTCTACCATCAAAAATAAACTGTTCCAGTGATAATTTAAGCATTGCAAAAATTTTTTTCTGGAAAGCAAGTAAAATGGTATTTATTTCTGCCGTAAACTCAAAATGTGTATTTACATGCTGAGCCGCTAAAATTTTCCCTGAAAAATCTTAGACTTAAAACGACAGGCGAAAAAAAGCCCACCGAAGCGGGCTTTTCTTTAATAGCTTAACAGTTATTTTAGTCCGTTGCACGCAACTTAATCTGTTTACTTTTTAGTACAAAGATTATTCACTCGCCGCACGTAACTTAGTTGGCGCTTTCATAAAGCGGAAGAAGTCTGTGTCCGGACTTAGGACCATAATATCTTCACCACTTTTGAAACTTTGCTCATAAGCACGTAGGCTACGAATAAAGGCATAAAACTCTGGATCTTGATTAAATGCATCAGCAAACAGTTTAGTTGCCATTGCATCACCTTCACCTCGGTAAGTCAGCGCAGTACGCTCAGATTTAGCCAGAGTTTCCGTCACGGTCTTATCAGCTACCGCACGAATTTTCGTTGCTTCTTCCTGACCTTGTGAACGATGCTGACGAGCAACTGCTTCACGCTCTGCACGCATACGTGCATAAATTGCTTCAGAAACTTCATTAGGCAGTTCAATACGTTTAATACGTACGTCAACAACTTCAATACCTAATGCAGCCATACTGTTCGCATTAACAACCAGCGGCTTTAAGTTAGTTTCTTGTTCAACACGTGCAGCAGCAGAAGCGATAGCAGCATCTGCATCTTTCGTTGCTTCGTCTGTCGCTGTTCCTTTATTCAGTGCATCACGAACATCTACAGTTAAACGACCACGTGAATCTGTAATAATGTCTTTGACACTCAAACGACCAAACTCAGAACGTAAACGGTCACTAAATTTACGTTTTAACAGTGTCTCTGCTTGGAATGGATTACCACCGCCCGTCGCCACATAGTAACGACTGAAGTCAGTCACACGCCATTTCAAGTATGAATCCACCATTAAGTCTTTGTTTTCACTTGTCAAATAACGGTCAGCTTGAATTTCTAGTGTCTGAATACGTGCATCTAACATTTTCACAGTTTCAAGGAATGGTACTTTGAAATGTAAACCCGGCTCATAAATGATCGGTTTGTTTTCAGAATCACGTAGAACCTTACCAAAACGTAACACAATGCCACGATCCGTTTGAGGAACAATAAAAATAGATGCGTATGCGACTGCCAAAATGGCAATAACGATAAAAATAAATGATTTACGCATGATTATTGTCTCCCTACTCTAGCCGCACCGCCACGAATATCGCTGCTTGATTGCGTTGATACCGCACTATTCGATGATGAGCTATTATTGCTTTGGGTTTCCATTCTTGCGGACGAAGCTCCTTTAGCAGCTGAAGCTTTGCTTTCACGCAGTAATTGATCAAGAGGCAGAACTAACATGCTGTTGCTCTTATCATTAGCAATAACTTTACGTGTGTTACTTAAAACACGCTCCATCGTATCGATGTATAGACGCTCACGCGTAATTTCTGGTGCAGCACGATATTCAGGTAGCATTTTAGCAAAGCTTGCCACCTCACCCTCTGCTTTAAAGACCACACTGGCTTTATAAGCTTCGGCTTCTTCAATCATTTTTTGTGCATTACCTTTCGCAAGTGGCAGAACTTCATTTCGGTAAGCATGGGCTTCACGAATTGTTTTTTGTTCTTCTTCTCTTGCTGAAATCACATCATCAAATGCCGCTTTAACATCTTCAGGTGGACGCGCTGCTTGGAAGTTGACGTCAAGCAATGTGATACCCATTTTATATGGTGCAATTGTTGACTCTAATTCTTTTTGCGTCTCGTCACGAATAAATGCACGATTTGCTGTTAGCACTTGTTCCATTTCGGATTGACCGATAACACCACGTACAGCACTGTCTAGCGCTTGACGTAAACTATTATCTGGATTGGTCACGCTAAACAGATATTCCGCAGGATCAGTGACACGATATTGCACGTTCATTTCAACGCGAATAACGTTTTCATCTGATGTTAGCATCATACCGTTTGTAGCTTGTTCACGAACAGTTTCTACGTTAACAGGCTCAACTCTATCAATAAAAGTTGGTTTCCAGTTCAAACCAGGTCCAACAACACCACTATATTCACCAAAACGTAAAACTACGCCACGGTCACTTTCTTTAATGGTATAGAAACCCGATCCTGCCCATACAACGACGATAACAGCAATTGCCAACATACCCAGTCGACCGCTGATACGTAATGGCTGTTTATTTTCGCCATCACCACCGCCGCCGCTACCTTTGTTGCCGCCAAGTTTGCTACCTAGATTACGAAAGAAATCGTCGAGATCAAAAGCCCCACGTTTCCGACCGCCTTTATTCCCGCCAGAGTTGCCGCCTTTATTGCCGCTTCCCCACGGATCGCGGTCTTGTCCGTCATTACCGGGCTGATTCCACGCCATGTTTTAGCTCCATTCTTATGATTGATTTTCAGGGCTAAGAGCGATACTCATTATAATTTAAGCTGCCTCAGGCATTTTTCATTATTTTGGGTATATTAGGCTCTTAATATCAATTCCATTGCCTAGTTTTGCTAATTTAAATTTAATTCAATTTAAATAACATAACTAGGTAACTGCTGCTCTTGCTTACATAAACGTCGCCAATCCACCATTGGCATACGCACCTCAAGGCCAATTGAGCCGTCTTCCTCCAGCCATTCACGTTCAATAGATTGAAGGTGATAAAAACGACTACGCAAACGACCTTCGTTTGGTGGTAAACGCAATTCAAAATGTGCGATTTCACCTGAAAGGCGTTCCGTTAATGCTTGTAGCAGCAAGGGGATACCTTCACCTGTTTGTGCTGAAACCCAAACACGAACTGGCTTGTTATCCTCGTTTCTGTCAATACGCGGGACAAAATCTTCCAGCATATCAACTTTGTTCATGACTAATAGTACAGGGATTTCATCCGCTTCGATTTCTTCCAACACACTTTCGACCGCCCGGATATTTTCATCTAAGCGATTATCGACTGCATCGATAACGTGTAGCAATAGTGTTGCTTCACGAGTTTCTTGCAATGTTGCTTTGAAAGCAGCGACTAAATCGTGCGGTAATTGGCGAATAAAACCCACAGTATCTGCAAGTACGACGACACCCACATCTTCAACATTAATACGACGAAGTGTTGGATCGAGTGTTGCAAATAGTTGGTCTGCAGCATAAACATCAGAAGCGGTCATCCGGTTAAATAAACTTGATTTACCGGCGTTGGTATAACCAACAAGAGAAATAGTCGGAATATCCGCTTTATTTCTCGCCTGACGCCCTTGTTCACGCTGTCGTTCTACTCGGCTAAGGCGAGACAAGATTTGTTTAATCTTATCTTTCAGTAACCGACGGTCTGTCTCAAGTTGGGTTTCGCCTGGACCACGTAAGCCTATCCCGCCTTTTTGACGTTCAAGGTGCGTCCATCCTCTCACTAAGCGAGTGGATAAATGCCGTAATTGAGCTAACTCAACTTGAAGTTTACCTTCGTGTGTACGCGCTCGTTGAGCAAAAATATCTAAAATCACCCCTGTACGGTCAATAACCCTACATTGGCAAATCCTTTCGAGATTACGTTCTTGAGCAGGGCTTAGCGTATGATTAAACAACACCACATCCGCACCGCTTGCTTCAACCGCTTCGGCGATTTCTTCGGCTTTGCCTTCACCCACAAAAAACTTAGCATGGGGAGCCTTACGACTGCCTGTGACTATTTGTACTGGTTTTACTCCCGCAGAAGTCACTAGTAACTCAAATTCTGCCAGATTTTCAGTGTCTTTTTCTTGAGCAAAAAAGACATGTACTAATACAGCTAGTTCACCGCCTTCATACCTATCAAACAAGATATAACCTCTTAGGCTAAACAATAATTGCAAAGGAAAAACACAGGTATAGTCTCCCTACCTATGTTTTCCTTATATTTTAGCGTGCAAACTTACTCAGTAACTTCGCCATCCTGCGCTGCAGGAGTACCACCTGAATGGTAATTGCTATTGCCTGCGCCACCAGCAGTAGGAGTGCCACTATGGTGAGAAACAGGACGAGCAGGGACAACGGTAGAGATAGCATGTTTATAAACCATCTGACTAACCGTATTTTTCAGTAAAATGACAAATTGATCAAAAGATTCAATTTGTCCCTGCAATTTGATGCCATTAACGAGATAAATAGATACCGGAACCCTTTCACGACGTAATGCGTTCAGGAACGGATCTTGCAAAGATTGCCCCTTAGCCATTCTATGTTTTCCTTATTTTGTTGTTTTTAAATGAGAACCTTACGATTCCAAAAATTAACTACTCAAAAATTGCGCTTAACGTTCTAATTGTACACACAAACAATAGCCCTATGCACGTATATACTCGTCATGCTTCAAGTTGCTTAAGTGTTAGACTTCTCAGCGCTCCTAGTCATAGCCTTTGTTCTGTTTCTAGAAGAAGCTTCACTTACCGCCTACACACAACACGAATTATCTACGCTAATACCTGCATAACCGCTTTAAGCGCATGCTGGGATTGTTCACTATCTAACCTGTGAATGTTCTCCCAACCTCTCAACCAGGTAATTTGGCGTTTTGCCAATTGGCGTGTTGCACAAATTCCCCGATAAACCATTTCATCATAATCTATTTCGCCATCGAGATATGACCACATTTGCCGATATCCGACACAACGGATCGAAGGTAAATCGGCATGGAGATCACCTCGATTATAAAGAGCACGAACTTCCTCTTCGAAACCAGCGTCTAACATCAAATGATAACGCTGCTCAATACGCTCATGTAAAATTTTACGATCTTGGGGCGCAATAGCAAACTGAAACACATTATAAGGTAATTCTTCACCCGCTGTTTGTGTCATTTCAGTCAAAGTTTGTCCCGAAATGAGATATACCTCTAAAGCCCGGGATAATCTTTGCGGATCATTAGGATGAATCCTAGCCGCAGCAACAGGATCTACCTCAGCTAAACGGCGATGCACTTCGGACCATCCTTGTTCGCGTGCTATATTTTCAATTTCTTCACGTATAGCCTGATCAGCAGAAGGCAATGGAGAAAGGCCTTCAAGCAATGCTTTAAAATAAAGCATTGTACCGCCCACCAATAATGGAATATTACCTCTCGCCGTAATTTCTCCCATTACATTCAATGCATCACGCCGAAAATCAGCGGCGGAATAAGGCAATGATGGGTCAAGAATATCAATCAAATGATGTGGTGCTTGACTAAGTTCATCTTGATTTGGCTTTGCCGTACCGATATCCATGCCACGATAAATTAATGCCGAATCGACACTAATAACCTCGACAGGCAATCTCTGACAAAGCTCAATCGCTAAAGCTGTTTTACCTGAAGCCGTAGGGCCCATCAGGAATATTGCATCAGGCCTTTTTTGAGTTACTAAATCACTCATTTGTTAGTGTCGCTACCACGGATTGTAAATTAATTAATTGTAATAATGTTGATGGTGGATTTTGAACCCACTGCGGACAAATCCGCTCAACATCTGCGAGTAACTGAACAGCCTGCGCTAAATTCCAACTTTCTTCGGTTTTTGTCTGCGAAATCGCTTTAGCTAACCATTGTGCGATATCTTCGTGCGTTACACTTTCTTTTGTAGACAAAAAAATAATTAAATCAGAAAAAAGCTGTGATAAATTTTGTGTTCTTAATGGTAACGATACCGTATGAATTGTTACTTTTCCATGAAATATCGTGGCTTCGATACCAAATAGTGTCAATTGTTCCTTGTATCGCTGTAAAATCTCAATTTCATCACGATTAAGTGACAATTTTAAGGGTATTAACAGTGGTTGAGGTTTTAATGCCTCACCATTAGGCGACAACTGAGATAATCTCAACAAGAAATTAGCTTCAGTTAAGGATAACAGCATTAGGCCCAATGAAGACTCAATTAATGCAAAGTTTTTTGCGTAAATTGTCAAGACTTTACCAAATTGGTAGTTATCCGCATTTTTTGCAACCTGTTCAGAAGCAACTGCAATACCAGCGAGAGGTTGTCGTGCTGGAAACAGAGGCTTTTTATCCTCTTTTGCCACTGGGATTGACATCAAACTTTGATAAAGTTGCCCTGCTTTACGGTCATAAGTGGGTGCTATATTCCCTTCACTCATTTTTTCTTGCGCATAATTCGATTGTTTGGCCTGAGAAACGGCCGGAGTGGCATCAGAAGTAGCGCAAGATTCTGTCACATCAGTATAGGCAACTTTAGGCTCTTTAGCTGATATATCATGACGCATATTTTGATGAGAAACCTTTGGCTGCGTAACTTTATGCGTTGATGAAAAATAATTATCACCAGCAGAAGAACGATTTGCTATTTCCGTCGATGCAGATTCAATACCGGGGAGTTCATCAACCGCTACTGCGCTCATCAATGCCGTACGAACCGCTTGATAAATAAAGTCATGAATTAATCTTGCCTGATGAAAACGTACCTCATGCTTTGCTGGATGTACGTTAACATCAACTTGTTTCGGATCGATAGTTAAATATAGTACATAGGCAGGTTGTTGATTCTCATCTAAATGGCCTTCATAAGCTTGGCGGATCGCGTGATTAATTAACCTATCTCGCATCATTCGCCCATTCACATAACAATACTGAATTTCACTAACTGGTGTGCTCGATGGCGAAACCACCCAACCTTTAATTCCTAAGTCGCTATGTTCCCATGAAAGTGCAAGCGCCCCTTGCATAAAGCCAGTACCACAAATTGTTGCTAAGCGTTTTTCTTGTTGTTTATCATCATTAGCCGCACGATATTGCTTAACCAACTTTCCATTATGGCTAAGGTTAATGGCAACATCTGGGCGTGATAACGCAATACGGCGAACAATTTCGTCAATATGGCCAAATTCTGTTTTTTCTGTACGCATAAACTTGCGCCGAGCTGGCGTATTGTAGAATAAATCTAACACTTCTACCGTTGTGCCATTAGGATGAGCCGCTGGTTTTACAGAAACTTGCATATCACGGCCTTCCGCATAGGATTGCCATGCTTCGGTTTGTTCCGCAGGTTTTGAGGTCAAGGTCAGCCGTGAAACCGAACTAATACTCGCCAGTGCTTCACCACGAAATCCCATACTCATAATGGCTTCAAGATCATCTAATGTGGCAATTTTACTCGTTGCATGACGCGCTAGAGCAAGTATTAACTCATCTTTACTAATACCGCAGCCATTGTCCCGGATACGAATAAGCTTCTCTCCACCACGCTCAATATCGATATCAATACGTGTCGCCTTAGCATCAAGGCTATTTTCAACTAGCTCTTTAACGACAGATGCAGGTCTTTCGACCACTTCACCTGCCGCAATTTGATTCGCTAATTGAGGGGAGAGAATATGAATTGCCATTGCTCAAACCTCTTATTTAGGCGCTGCTTGTATCGGGTTAGCTAAAAAATATTGGCGTAATCCTTGATGAATAGCCTCAGCGACTTTTTCTTGATAATCATTTGATTTAAGTAGCTGCTCTTCTGCGGCATTACTAATAAATCCAGTTTCGACTAAAATCGATGGAATATCCGGTGAACGTAATACCCCAAGACTTGCATGTTCTGGCGTTTTCTTATGAATATTACCCACTTTTCTGAGTTGCTGGATAACTTGAACCGCAACGTCATAGCCGACTCGTTGTGAATGACCAAACTGCAAATCTAAAACGGCTTGACTCAAATATGGGTCAGCACCACTAAGCGCATCCCCTGCACCACCTAATAATTCAGATTGTTTTTCACGTTGTTCAAGCCAGCTACCCAACTCACTGTTCGCTCGACGGTTTGATAATACCCAAACCGAAGCACCGCGAGCGCTGCTATTGGGTGCTGAGTCCGCATGAATGGATACCAACATGTTGGCATTCTTTTTACGAGCAACATCAGAGCGACCACTGACAGAAATAAAATAATCACTGTCTCGTGTCATTACAGGTGTAAACATCGGATCTGTGGCAAGTTTTTGATACAACTTACGCGAAACACTTAGCGTAACGTCTTTTTCCTTATAACCATTTTTACCAATTGCACCGGGGTCTTTCCCCCCATGCCCTGCATCAATAGCGATAACTACTTGTTTCGAGCCTTTAGGCATCGTTTTATTTTTAACCGCAGCAGGCGCAGGCTCCATCGCCGGCGTATTCATTTTAAGTGGCTTATCTTGCAAAACTGGTAGGTTATTATTCACAGATTGGCGAGGTACAGCAGTATTATTAAAGACAGTCGATGAGTTAGCTTTCCCCGTCGAAACGGTCAACTCCAATTGATACTGACCTGAAACTTGTTTCAGCACAGCTTTAGTTTTTGCCGCTTGTGATAATTCTAAAACAATACGTTTATGTTGGCTATCGGCGGGTTGGCTAGCACGCACTAACTTAACCAAATCACCTGATGGTAACGTCAAAGGCAATCCAACAATTTCTCCACGTTGTTTAACATCAATGACAAGACGCTCAGGTGAATGCAAAGGAAAATATGAGTAATCAGGCTTACCATCAATAAATGTTAGCGTCACAAGAGACTGTGAAGCGCTATTGTTTACTTGAATATTTGATAATGCGGCGGCCTGTGCTTGTGATGTAAACCCCCACAAAATGGATACCATAAACAGTAGCAGAAAAGAAAAAAGACTTTTCTTTGTTATTCTAATCATAAATGCATTCAACATGAGCGATAAATTCCTTAGAGTACCTGCAATGCTTCTAACAACGACTCCCCATATACTGAAAGAGCGACAAAGTGAGCCTGACGCCCCTCACCTTGATATGTCAGATGGAGCTCAAGATCTGCTTGAGGTAAAAAACCTTTACCTTGCTGTGGCCATTCAACCAGACAGATCGAATTTTCAGAAAAATAGTCGCGAATTCCCATAAATTCAAGTTCTTCAGGATCCGCTAAACGATATAGATCAAAGTGAAATACTTGTCTATCGGCTAATTCGTAAGGCTCAACTAATGTGTAAGTTGGACTTTTTACATGCCCTTTATGGCCTAGTGCCTGTAAGAAACCACGACTAAATGTTGTTTTCCCCGCGCCAAGATCCCCATAAAGGTTAATGATCGTAGCTTGGTGGCAAGCCTTCGCAACAGCGCGTCCCAACGCAACAGTTTGCTCTTCATTCGCCAATTGTAGAGTGCGTTCTTTCATCGATGTCATAGCCAACTTATTTTGAATATAGATATTACAGTCTATAATAACCTATACCTGTGTATTTTTCTTAATTTACATTGTGCTAATCATGAGATCAGAAATATCCTATAATTGATCCTAACTTCTTTAGGCATTTTAGTTTCATTCATTTTGCTAAACATCATGAAAATGATAGAGTGCCAACCGCATCCACCCTGACCTTGATAAAATTTGATGGCAAAACTCCTCGATCTCAACACGTTAGTTCAAAATATTAAACAATGGGGAATCGAAGCAGGCTTCCAGCAAGTGGGTATCTGCGATACCGATTTATCTCTTGAAGAACCCAAACTGCAAGCATGGCTAGATAAACAATATCATGGGGATATGGAATGGATGAAGCGCCACGGCATGATGCGAGCTCGGCCTCATGAGCTACATCCAGGAACTTTACGCGTAATCAGCGTCCGTATGAATTACCTTCCTGCAAAAGCCGCTTTCGCCAGTACTCTCAATAATCCAGATCTGGGTTATGTCAGCCGTTATGCTCTCGGTCGAGATTATCATAAGCTATTAAAAAAACGCTTAAAAATACTAGCGGATAAGATTTTAGCCTATTGTCTTGAATTCGATTATCCAGATGCGTTGAACTTTCGCCCTTTTGTTGACTCTGCACCTATTTTAGAACGTCCTCTGGCCGTTAAGGCCGGTTTAGGCTGGACAGGTAAACATTCTTTAGTTTTAAATCAAGAAGCCGGATCTTGGTTTTTCTTGGGAGAATTGTTGGTCAATCTCCCCTTACCCGTTGATCAACCCGTTGAAGAACAATGTGGCCGCTGCGTTGCCTGCATGACAACTTGTCCAACAGGTGCAATTGTCGAGCCTTATACCATTGATGCTAGGCGCTGTATTTCATACCTAACTATTGAGCTCGATACTGCTATTCCTGAAGAATTCCGCTCATTGATGGGTAATCGAATCTATGGCTGTGATGACTGCCAACTGATTTGCCCATGGAATCGTTTTTCTCAATTAACAGATGAAGAAGATTTTAGTCCAAGGCAAGCATTACATACACCTGAGCTACTTGATCTTTTTTCTTGGAATGAAGAGAAATTTTTACGGGTCACGGAAGGTTCAGCCATACGTCGTATCGGTTACATAAAATGGCTAAGAAATATTAGTGTCGCGTTAGGTAATGCCGCCTATCAAGATCGTATCGTATTAGCATTACAAGAAAAACTGGGTATCAATGAAATGTTGGATGAGCACTTTCATTGGGCCATTTTACAACAGCTTAATCGTCGGGAGGAGAATCAAGTTACTATTCAGACTTCACAACAAAAACGACTTGTACGCGTTATTACCAAAGGTTTACCGAGAGATGCTTAAAAAAAATGCGGCTATATATCTCAATTCAGAATTTGTCAAATAAGTGTGAATAAAATAAAAATTGCTTAGTAGACAATAGGTAAAGAATTTACAAGCTATGCTTAGCACATTTTGAATAAATAAATTAATACATTTAAATCAATTTGTTACATAATCCTCAATGCTAATATCTTCAAGACAATACTTAAATTGTTAACATTCAAACCTGTGGATAACTCTGTGTAATAACTTATTTCAAATAGCGATAACGACAACCTTAATATCATTGTCCTGTGGATAACTATTCGATAATAAAAAACTAATGATAAGGCTGATTTTAGGTTAAAAAATCATACTAATGATGTGAAAAAATCAGGTTGTAAAGAAAATTTAACTGAATCGATGAAAAAATCACTTTTTATGCGATGTTCAAACTCATATAAACAAAACGTGAGTTTGTCTTGATAGCCCTATTGCTAAGGGGTGGCTATTCTATGGTGACGAGTTAATGAATGCAAGTAAAAACCCCCAACAAGATCTAAAAAAGATCCCAATATGGATATTGATCATTATTTTCAGTGAATTAAGAGATCAAAAAATTGCATATTATAGAATTAATCACAGTTTGAATGATCTTACTGACTAAGTCATAAGGAATGAGATAAAAGCATATAAATAGGAAGAATAAGGACGCTGATTGGAATTTTAAAAATAAGAGTTTCAATATACTGAATTGAATTTTTGGAGCGGGAAACGAGACTCGAACTCGCGACCCCGACCTTGGCAAGGTCGTGCTCTACCAACTGAGCTATTCCCGCATTTGGTGGGTACTATTTACAACAAGACTAAAACACTAAGAAGTTTGGAGCGGGAAACGAGACTC
>NZ_DOEH01000010.1:226803-303093 GCF_003533305.1 Providencia sp.
ACCAACTGAGCTATTCCCGCAAACAATTTTTTGTTTTATCGCCCCAACAAAGTAATAAAAACTTCATTGGTACGGGGTGCGCATTATACGAAATATTAAGATACTAGCAAGCCCCACAGCGCAAATTTTTCATTTTTTTGTTTGTTTGCTGACAAATTAAACATAATGATGATTTTATCATCGCTGATTGTAATCTTTTGATTTCAATCAATTAACATTGTTTACTTTTATGAACTCAATAAAAATTAGGGCCTAAAAATACACTTAAAGTAAATAATCGCTATTTTTCTTGAACCCAATCTTCAATTCTTAACCCCTCAACACGTTCAAACTCTCGAGTATTATTAGTCACAACAATAAGTCCTTTACTCCTTGCATGAGCTGCAATGTGTAAATCATTTTCCCCAATTCTTTTCCCTTGTTTCTCGAGGCTTGCTCTTATGTCACCATAATGGAAAGCAGCCAGCTCATCGTAAGGCAAGACCGTCAATCTAGAAACAAAATCATTAACAGTGGCAAGATTCTTCGTTGGATTCATGCTTTTCTCTGCCCCAAAAACTAATTCTGCAAGTGTAATAGCTGAAATAGCTAATTGACTAGCATGCTGATTAAATTTAGGGAGCAGTGACGAAGGACGACGTTTTATTGTAAAAATAATGATGTTTGTATCAAGTAAAAACTTAATCATCAAAAGATTCTCTGTGAGTTGGAACCTGCTCAACCCGTGATGATAAAAAATCATCGGTTATATCGGATTCAAATAAAAAGAAGCTATCCCAAGTATTTTGAACGGGAGTAATAATTCGCTCTTTACCCTTAGCCCTCACGATGACCTCTTTCACATCATCAGGAAAGCGTAATTCCGCAGGCAAGCGAACATTTTGAGTACGATTATTCATAAAAACTTTACTATGTAGAATCATCATATCTCTCCTAAACCAATGCTATATAGCTTAAGTATATAGCATCTATTTTATTGTTTCAACATTGTACAAATAGATTAATTATTCGCCATACTAATAACCAGTTTTATCCAAACAAAATTGGCTACCCGACGGCAGCCAATATTATTGTCATTCTGTGATTTAATGATGACTTAACACCCTAATAACCAGGCATTTTAAGTGAAAAACAGATCACTTATTTGATGAAGGTCTCACGGTAATAAGCCAACTCCGCAACCGACTCACGAATATCATCCAGCGCTTGATGCGTATTCTTTTTGGAAAATCCCGCTAAGATTTCGGGCTTCCAGCGACGTGCTAGCTCTTTCAATGTACTGACATCAAGGTATCGATAGTGGAAATAACTTTCTAACTCCGGCATGTAGTTGAACAGGAAACGACGATCTTGCCCTACACTGTTACCACAAATCGGTGATGCACCTTTAGGTACCCATTTTTCGAGAAATTCAATCGTCGCCAGTTCTGCTTCACGGTCGTGGATAATACTCTTACGAACACGCTCAACTAAGCCGCTCCCCGTATGGGTATTCACATTCCATTCATCCATTAAAGCTAGCTGTTCATCGGTTTGATGAACAGCAATCACAGGGCCTTCAGCTAAGATATTAAGTTGGCTATCGGTGACTATAGTGGCAATTTCAATAATACGATCGCGGATAGGATCAAGGCCGGTCATTTCTAAATCGATCCAAATTAAATTATTCTCATTCTTTTGCATGATATACCCTAACTGCATTCTATGAAGTTAAGGTATGATACCACCGTTCACACTTCGAGTTACAGGTGTGTTGCCTTCTCGTTATTCACCGAATTTTAGCGGGCAACCTATTAATATGTGCTGAATTACAAGTGTGTTACCTTAGTTTAAGGCGCCAGATTTAATTTAACGCGTCAAATTATTTACCCAATATATTCAAATCAGCGAACCACAGCCAAGAGTACAAGAGAGGTCAGGTGGCTAAACAAAAACTTTCGAAAGGCCAGCAACGCCGCGTTCAAGAAAATCATCAAAAAAGACTCAGAAAACCAAAAACGATTGAAATTGATGATAACCAACTCGGTGAAGCTCAAGAAGGCTTAGTGATTAGCCGTTTTGGGCAACATGCGGACATCGAAGCCAGTGATGGCACAATTCAACGCTGTAACTTGCGTAGAACTATTTCATCGCTAGTGACTGGTGATAAAGTCGTTTGGCGCCCAGCGCTAAACACACAAAGTGATATTAAAGTTAATGGTGTTGTGGAAGCTGTTCACGAACGGCATTCAGTACTAACTCGCCCTGATTATTATGATGGTTTGAAACCTATTGCAGCAAATATTGACCATATTGTCGTTGTTTCGGCGATTTTACCTGAACTTTCACTAAACATTATCGACCGTTATCTTGTCGCTTGTGAAACCACCGGTATCAAAGCCATTATTGTGCTCAATAAAATAGACTTGTTAGATGAAGAGAATCGCGGATGGGTGAGTGATCTCATGACGATTTATAGCGATATTGGCTATCAAGTTATCGAGGTATCCAGTCACACCAATGAAGGAATGGAAGTACTTACTAACGCCTTAGAAGGTAAAGTTTCAGTATTTGTGGGTCAATCCGGGGTAGGGAAATCCAGTTTACTCAATACGTTGTTGCCTCATAATGAAACCATACTCGTCAATGATGTTTCCGGCAATTCAGGGCTGGGGCAGCATACAACAACCGCCTCGAGACTGTATCACTTCCCACAAGGTGGCGATGTAATTGACTCACCCGGCGTACGTGAATTCGGTCTTTGGCACCTAACAACGGAACAAGTGACCAAAGGATTTGTCGAATTTAAAGACTATCTCGGTGGCTGTAAATTCCGTGACTGTAAACATTTAGATGACCCAGGCTGCTTATTACGCCAAGCCACCGATGAAGGCAAAATTGCTGAATCACGCTTTGAGAACTACCATCGCATATTAGAAAGTATGGAACAGGTTAAGCCACGTGGCAATTTCACGGGTAAAGAGAAATAACCCAAGTCAGCCTTACTTTAAGTTAGTGTGCACTTACATTCATTTATCAATTGATAAATAAAAAAACACTCTAAATCATCTGAGTGATTAAAATAAACAGCTCTTAATAGTTTGAATTATAAATAAGTAAGCAAATGTCCTAAATAATTCGAATTATAGGTAGCCGGCAAACGAAGATATCCTGAGGAGCATACATTAGTATGTGACTTAGGGAGCTGAGCGTAGCCAACACCCCTATAATTCGAAGTATGACGGACATGATGTATGTGACTCAGGGAGCTGAGCATAGCCAACACCCCTATAATTTGAAGTATGACGGACATGAAAAAAGTAAAGATTCTTCAGGTTATTGAAACAAACTATATCAAAGGTACAATAGCCGCTTTTCGCTAACTTGCCTTTAAAAATCAGAGGTTAACGTGCTAGATAATATTAAAATCCGTTTGCAATATATACTTCCTAAACAAGGACTTACTAAATTCGCAGGCTGGTTTGCTGATAAAAATGCCGGTTTTGTTACTCAGTGGGCAATCAAACTGTTTGCTAAAGCCTATAAAGTTAACATGAACGAAGCACAAAAAAGTGAGTTAACCGCTTATGCCACTTTTAATGATTTTTTTGTACGCGCTTTAAGAGATGATGCTCGTCCTATTGTGGCGCTAGACAATCAACTCGCACAGCCTGCTGATGGTGCTGTTAGCCAATTAGGTCCAATCAATGATGACCTAATTTTTCAAGCAAAAGGCCATAATTACACTATTGAAGCTTTACTGGCAGGTCAGTATCAATTAGCGGAAAAATTCCGTGGTGGCGACTTTATCACAACTTATCTTTCACCGAGTGACTATCACCGCGTACATATGCCTTGTGATGGTTTATTAACAGAGATGATTTATGTGCCTGGGGATTTATTTTCAGTTAACCCATTAACTGCCGCCAATGTTCCTAACTTATTTGCCCGTAACGAACGCCTCATCTGTGTGTTTGAAACACCAATAGGTTCAATGATTCAAATATTAGTCGGTGCGACTATTGTAGGCAGTATTGAGACTGTTTGGAGCGGCTGTGTTAATACGCAACGCGAAGGCGTAATCAAACGTTGGACATATCCAACCGCGCATTCAGAAGGTGCAGTTTTTCTGAAAAAAGGTGACGAAATGGGACGCTTTAAATTAGGCTCAACCGTTATTAACTTATTTGAACCTAATACCATCAGTTTCAATTCATCACTGATCCCAGGCTATGCAACCCGAATGGGTGAGTTACTTGCAGTGTCTGTGAATGATGAAAAACAAACTGACGAGTCCACCGGATCATAATCATTTATTCTGTTACTTGAAGGAGCTCCTCACTGTGCGTTTGATTTTCAGTTTTTTTCTTAGTCTGTTAATCGTATTCTCATCCGTTGCGGCGCCAATTGCCTCGCAGGATGAGACACAGATAAAGCAGGAGCTCAAACAGCTTGAATCAAGTAAAAATCCAAAAGATGCAGAAATTGCACAAGCATTACAAGGTGCGCTAAATTGGATTGGTGAAGCTAATGAGGCTGATGCTAAAGCTAAATCCTATCAGGATGCGATTGATAATTTCCCTAAAATTATTAAAACGCTCAGACAAAATTTGCTCAACGAAAGTGATGTACCCGCCTCTATTCCTGCCGGTATTACGCTAAGTGAGCTCGAACAACGTATTATACAGCTTAGTAGCCAGCTTCTTGACCAAGGACGCCTCACTCAACAAGAGCAGGATAAAGGACGAGAAATCAGTGAATCACTCAATTTGTTGCCACAGCAGCTTTCAGAGTCGAGGCGCCAATTAACAGATGCAACAACGCGTTTTCAATCCCTCAATACTCCCTCGACTCCGCTAGCAGAGGCACAGTATACTTTAGCTCAAGCCGAAGTAAGTGCTCGCAAATCCATCGTCAATGAATTAGAAATGGCGCAGTTATCAGCCAATAATCGTCAAGAAATTTCACGAATGACGTTGGAGCTGTATAAAAAGCGTTATCAGCGACTTGAGCTTGAATTACAAAATTTACGTGACTATCAGAATTCACAGCGTCAACAAAAAGCGGTATTAGCCTTAGAACATACCGAAATGCTCGCTGAGCAAGGCGAATTAACGCCGTATTTAAAAGAACAAATCGACATTAACCGTAAAATGTCGCAAGAATTGACTGATCAAGCGCAGCGCATGAGCGCCATCACCACCAGCCAATCTGAAATATCCAATAGCATCCGAGATGCACGCCAAGCACTCACCACTATCCGAGAACAAGCTCAGTGGATAAGTAGCTCAAGTACCTTGGGTGAAGCCTTGCGCTCACAGCTTTCCCGTTTACCTGATATGCCAAAAAGTCAGCAGCTTGACCGTGAGATGGCGGATTTACGGGTGCAGCGTTTAAATTATGAAGATATGCTTGAGCGCTTAACTAAGTTGGATGTCTCTGCGCTAGAAAGTGAAAACGCGCTTAGTCAGGCACAGATTCAGGTCTTTAAATCACTCATAAAAACACGCAAAGAATTATTGTCATCACTTATCTCAGGCTTTGATACTGAGATGCTTGAACTAACTAAACTCAATGTCGCAACGGGTCAATTAACCGATGCATTAAAAGAAGTTAAAGATGCGTCAAATCGCTATCTTTTCTGGGTAGCTGATGTCCCACCGGTTAGTATTCAATACCCTGTATTATTAGTCACAGATATTACCCAACTACTTTCATTAGACACTTTGTCTCAGTTAGTTGGTGCACTTAAAGTCATGGTAACAACCCAAGATTCGTTTCTATATCTGTTAGGGTCGATTATTTTAGTGATTTTTAGTGTCAGTACCCGTAAACATTATCAAGCGTTTCTAGACCGTTCTAGCCTACGTATTGGTAAAGTCACGCAAGATCGTTTTTATCTCACAATCCGCACCATTTTTTGGTCAATCATAGTGGCATTGCCGTTACCGATGATGTGGTCTGCCATCGGTTATGGGCTACAAAGTGCTTGGCAATTCCCTATGGCAGCCGCGATTGGTTATGGTGTTAGTGCCACCACTCCAGTATTGTGGCTATTTATGATCAGTGAGACTTTCTCTCGCCCGACAGGTTTATTTATTGCTCACTTTGGTTGGGACAAAGACGCGGTCAAACGCGCTATGCGTCACTACCGTTTAGCTATTTTTGTTATCGTCCCATTAGTGATGGCACTGATTACCTTTGAACACTATAGCGAAAGAGAATTTGCCGCAACAATTGGCCGCTTCTGCTTTTTACTACTGTGTGTCGCGTTAAGCTTAATCACCAACAATCTACGACGCTCACAAATTCCGCTTTACCTTGATAGGCACGGATCAGGGGAAAATATCGTTAATAAAGCGCTATGGTTAATGATATTTCTTGCGCCAGTCGTAGCTGCATTTTTCTCAGTATTGGGCTATTTCTCAACCTCTCAAGCCCTGCTTGCTCGACTAGAAACCTCTGTCGCTATCTGGTTTGTAATACTGATTATTTATCATACTATTCGTCGCTGGATGTCAATGCAGCGCCGTAAACTTGCTTTCGAGCGTGCAAAACAGCGTCGTGCCGAAATGTTAGCCCAACGAGCAAAAGGGGAAGATGACAGCCAACACCCTAATGCTAGTAACGAAAGTAATATTGATATCGAAGAACAACTCATTGACCTTGATGCGATTAGCACTCAGTCAGTAGGTCTAGTTCGCTCAATTTTGACGATGATTGCATTGGTTTCGCTGATTTGGCTGTGGTCTGAACTGCATACCGCATTCTCATTCCTTGAAAACATTCGTCTGTGGGATGTAACCTCCACAATCAATGGTGTAGACACCATCCAAGCAATCACCATGGGATCAATTTTCATTGCCATATTGGCGATTATCGTAACAGCTCAACTGGTACGAAATCTCCCTGCGCTACTTGAGCTCGCGGTGTTACAACATTTAGATTTAACGCCAGGTACGGGCTACGCCATCAGTACCTTGACCAAATATACTATTACCATCATTGGTACTATTGTTGGCTTTTCAATGCTCGGGATTGATTGGTCAAAATTACAATGGTTAGTCGCCGCAATGGGGGTTGGGTTAGGTTTCGGGTTACAAGAAATCTTTGCTAATATTATCTCAGGTTTAATGATTTTGTTTGAAAAGCCTATTCGTATTGGCGACACCGTTACCATTCGTAATTTAACCGGTAATATCACTAAGATTAATACTCGTGCGACAACGCTAACAGACTGGGATAGAAAAGAAATTATCGTTCCAAATAAAGCGTTTATTACTGAGCAGTTTATTAACTGGTCACTATCAGACACTATCACTCGTATCGTCATGACAATTCCAGCACCTGCCGACACCAATAGTGAGCTCGTCACCAATACTATATTAAGAGCCGCAGAGCGCTCGACAATGATTTTAGAAACACCAAACCCCGAGGTTTATCTTGTTGATTTACAACAAGGTATTCAGATTTTCGAATTACGTATCTATGCCGCTGAAATGGGACATCGTATGCCTGCACGTCATGAAGTGCACCAAAATATCTTGGCAGCCTTCGCAGAACAAGGCATCCCGTTACCATTCCCACCGTTCCAAGCTCGAGTGGATGTCCGCGATAATACGCTACAAAGTGCGACTGGACGTAACCCAGCACGTAAATCTGGAGAACTCTAATACTTGTAGGGACTAAGTACCTTTAGTCCCTCGTTTTTCTTTCAAGGCCATGGCATGACCCAAACTTCAAGTTCGCAAGATGAGTCAATTAAGCTTAAAGTAGCGCAAATAGAGCGCATTGGCTCTATTCTCTTTTTTTTGATCCCATTAGTTATCTTATTAATTGTTGGAAAAACATTTGCGTTTAATACCTTGTATCTATGGCAAGGTTTTAGCTTATTGTATCTTGTCGTGTATCGCTTATTGTTGAGAAAGCTTTCGTCTAAAGAAATGCAGTTAAAGGTACGTCGAGGATGGGGATATAATCGTTTCTACCGATTTTGCTGGGGCTATTTGGTGTTATCAATCATTATTATGGTGGGATACCAAACGATATCCCACTAACGAGTTACTTAGCTTTGTGTGAAACCATAGGTTTTAATATAATTATCCGCTAATTGCTTCGCTTGCTGTAATTCTTCTTCATCGAGCTGTGCGGCGATTTTGTCTTGCAGCTTATGACTTTCTTTATTACCACTATAAACCGCCGTCGCGAGCCATGCATACGCCTGGCGAAGGCTTTTACTCACACCTTTACCTTCTGAATACATAACACCAAGCCTGTCTTGTGATTTAGCATCACGCTGCTTGGCGGCTTTTCTAAACCAAAATACCGCTTTTTCGTGGTCAACATCCACGCCACTACCCACAGAATACATTTGTCCAATGTTAAACTGGGCGATAACATTTCCACCTTGAGCCGCTTTTCTGAACCAAAAAGCCGCTTTTTTTACATCTTGAGCCACACCCAGACCTTGGGCATACATCATCGCCATATTAGTTTCTGCGCGAGTATCCCCCTTTTGGGCCGCTTGTTCATACCACAGCATGGCTTTATCATAATCACGGCGCACACCGAAACCATTCACATACATTGTACCTAACCTGAACTGAGCATCTGAATTCCCCTGATCCCCAGCTTTAATAAACCATTGTGCTGCCATACTAGAGTCTTGAGAAACACCACTACCTTTAAAATAAAGTTCACCAAGCAAGAATTGCGCTGCAGAATCACCATTTTCGGCTGACTGCTTAATTTGTTCTATTGTCGGTTGTTTCGCTGATCCAGAGGTTGCTGGTATTGCGGCAGGTGTAGCAAGTAATACAGAACTAAAACAAACAGATCCCAACAAAAGCGCTAACGCAATTTTCTTCATCCTAAAAAACCCTCAACAGTACAATATACCCACGAACAACTCCCTAATATTCAGTATTATCGGCCAATCCTGAATATCATCTAGCTTAAACTTGCTTTGCAATATAAAGAATAGGAAAAATGACTTTATTACTGTTAATTGCACTTTATTTGCATAAACTGAATTTTATTTTCATTAACCAGACTTTCATTGCCGACATTGATTTGTTGAACCAACAAAAAAGCCAGATAGTTATTTAAATTCTATCTGGCTCTGTCAGAAAAGCATTCAAATAACGATTATGATTTAATCAAATATTCATTTCTTAAATAACGAGCGACCGCATCATCCTCATTTGAACCAATAATTTCCATCTGAGGTAACGAATCTTTTAGTAATTGATGCGCATTTTGCATAATGCAGCCTTTACCTGCCATTGCTAGCATCTCTTTATCATTCATGCCATCACCAAAAGCGATACAATCATTGGTCATATAACCATGAAGCTCAGCAACTTGTTTTAAGGCTTCACCTTTAGAAACCGCCCCCGCCATCACTTCAAGACAATTACGTAAAGAGAAAGTCACATTGACTTTATCTTGCCAACGTTTCTGGATACGTTGCTGCAAATCAACCAGCATCTCATGATCTTCACTGGTGTAGTAAACTTTGCACACTTCAGCGGTTGGAAAGTTATGTCTATCAAATAACTGATAATTAAACACTGACTCTTTAAAAAACTCTTTTTGTTCAGGGCTTTCTCGATTGATAAACCAAACATCCCCATGATAGTAATTGGTAATAAGCTCAGGATTATCAAACTCCATCAAGCAAAGTTCATGGGCAATTTGTGGCTCAACATTATGTTCAAAAACTAAATTTCCGTTGGCATCATGAATTCGAGCACCATTCGAGGTGATCATGTAAGCATCTATGCCTAATCCGTCTCGGATCTGGCCAACATCAATATGATGACGTCCAGTCGCAAACACAAAACGGACACCTTGGGTTGTCACTAATTGTTTTAGCGTTTCTTTCGTATAAGGCGTTAAATCGTGATTGGGGGATAAAAGGGTACCGTCCAAATCGGAAGCAACAACAGGATATTTCATACTTTTTCCTAGCTAATACTGTTCAAAAAAATCACAAATTGCATTCAAAGCCATCGCTCTCAATGCATCGACTTCAAACAGGATTTCATGGTGAGCCCCTTCAATTATGAGGGGTAATTTTTCTTCTCTTCCTGTTTGCGCTTTTTGCCGACTTTGACAAAAAGCCTGTAGCTCTCGATTACTAACCACTTTTTCTTCACTGGCTTCTAACACCATCAGTGGTACATCTATCTCTCCCGCTTTCGCAATAAGCTCATCGCTAATCACAAAACTTTCTCGTAACCAGTGGTATGTAGGGCCACCGAGACGTAATTCGGGGTAATCTGCATAATAACGCAGGTAACGACGATAACGCTCTTGACTATGTGTAAGCACGTTAATCAAATAAGGTAAAGGCTGCCATTTACCTGTCGAAGCCGCATAGTCATTGCGTACACTTTGGCGAGATTCTGCTCTATCAACGATAAAACTGGCTAACCAACGTGGCATTGGTAAATTAATGCCGATCATCGGCGCACACAGTGCTGCCGCATCAAAAGTCACGCTATCGCGCAATAAATATCCAGCAAGGATCGCGCTGCCCATCGAATGGCCAAGGGCATAACATTTAGGATAATGCCTACATTTTACTTCTAATTCAATAAACTGAGCAAAGTCATCAATATAATCGGTAAATTTTTCAACATGACCTTTTTGAGGATCTGAAAGCATACGCCCTGAGCGCCCTTGACCACGATGGTCGAGGATAAAAACATCAAAACCCAAATGGTAAAAATCATAGGCTATTTCAGGATATTTAACATAACTTTCACTACGGCCGGGAGAAATTACAATGGCTTTATTGTGTTTAGAACGAATAAAACGAACATAGTGAATAGGGATATCATCGACACCGAGGAATGTCGCTTCTTCACGAAGCTGCCAAAAATCTAAAAGCGGGCCGTTGGTAAAGGCAGAAAATTGAGATTCTCGGTTTAACCAACTTGCTTTTAGGCTTTTTGGGGTCATCAAGTCTATCCTTTATTTATTCATCATAGCCTTCAAGATGATCTCGGATAAGAGCCATAAAAGCCTCACCGAAACGCTCTAATTTTCGTTCACCCACTCCATTAATTAGTAACAATTCAACGGATGTTGTTGGGCAATGCTCAGACATCTCAATTAATGTTGCATCATTAAAAACAACAAATGGCGGCATATTACTTTCATCAGCAATCGATTTACGCAATTTACGTAGCTTAGCAAAAAGTTTCTTATCATAATTGCCACGGTAAACTTTGCTCTGTTGATTACGACTTTTCGTCACAAGCACACGAGGAACAGCAAGTTGCAACGGTAGCTCGCCTCGTAATATTGGCCTTGCCGCTTCAGTAAGCTGTAAGGCAGAAAAATGGGTAATATTTTGGGAAATCATTCCCATATGGATAAGCTGACGGATCACACTCACCCAATGCTCATTACTTTGCTCTTTCCCAATACCATAGACAGGGAGCTTATCGTGAGCAAAATCACGGATACGCTGATTATTTGCGCCTCGTAAGATTTCGACAATATAACCAATACCAAAGCGCTGGCCGACACGATAAATACAAGAAAGTGCCTTTTGAGCATCAACTAACCCATCATACTGTTTCGGTGGGTCTAAACAAATATCGCAGTTACCACATGGTTGCTGTCGATTTTCACCAAAATAGTTCAGTAATACCAGACGGCGGCAAGTTTGTGCTTCCGCAAATGCGGCGATAGCATTGAGTTTATGACGTTCAATATCTTGCTGCATTCCAGCAGGTTTTTCTTCTAAACAGCGACGAAGCCATGCCATATCCGCAGGGTCATAGAACAAAATAGCTTCTGCTTCCACACCATCACGCCCTGCTCGCCCCGTTTCTTGATAATACGCTTCGATATTACGAGGAATATCAAAATGCGCCACAAAACGTACATTAGACTTGTTAATGCCCATACCAAAAGCAACAGTTGCGACGACAATTTGCAGATTATCTTTTAAAAAAGCATCTTGTACCCACTCGCGCTGCTGACTATCTAATCCTGCATGATAAGCCCCAACACTTAAACCGCGTTTTTGTAGTCGCTCTGCGGTTTCTTCAACCTTGCTCCGGCTATTGCAATAAACAATACCAGATTTACCTTTCTGGGCTTTAATAAAAAACCACAATTGGTCTAATGGCTTATATTTCTCAACGAGAGTGTAACGAATATTTGGCCGATCAAAACTACTGACGTGCACTAACGGGTCTTGCAATGCTAATAGACGAATAATATCGGCACGAGTGGTTTCATCTGCTGTCGCGGTTAGCGCCATCACAGGTACGTTAGGTAAAGATTGTCGCAATTGACCTAATGAACGATATTCAGGACGAAAATCATGTCCCCACTGAGAGATGCAGTGCGCCTCATCAACCGCCAATAAAGTGATATTCCAATTAGTTAACTGACTTAAAAAATAGTCCGTCAATAATCGTTCAGGAGCAACATACAGAAGCTTTATCTCCCCTTGCCCACACAACTCCATAATTTGGCGCTGTTCTTGTGAAGTTTGCGAGGAATTCAAACACGCAGCATTCACACCATGCAATCGTAATTGATCGACTTGATCTTTCATTAATGAAATAAGTGGCGAAACAACTAAAGTTACACCATCTTTGACCAACGCAGGCACTTGGTAACAGAGGGATTTTCCTCCACCGGTTGGCATTAAAACCAAACAATCACGGTTATCAATAATCGCTCCAATGACAGCATCTTGCCCTGGACGAAACGACTGGTAGCCGAAAGTACTATTAAGCACATTTTCAGCCAATGATAATTGGTCAATGATACAAGCGGTGGACACAAGCTTCCTTAATATCTAAAGCAAATAGCTGCCTATTTAGAGCAGCTAAGTCTTGGCTAGCAAACCTTACAACCTATCAAGATACTATCTTGAAACGCAGGAGATGTCTGCTAGCAAATAAAATTTGCGGCGGGTTACAGCATGTCGTTTAACATGACTCCAATACCGAAACGTGTCTGACGGTAGTTATAGTCTATCATCGACTCGCCATATCCACTAAATAGCTGAGTATATAATCTGACGTGTTGACTAATTGGATAGCTCCAGCCTAATTCAGCGCCACCATAACCACTATTCCAATTATAACGTCCGGTAGCAGTTACCACACTGTCACCCAGTGCATAACCCACTTTTAAACGGTAATACCCCATATACTTGGTGATATCGCGATTATCATCGCTACCTTCACTTTCATGAATCCGATACCAAGGTTTAAGGTCGACTTGCCAATTACCATTTTGCGCCATAGCGCGTGCATACACACGGTTCCAACTGCGTGACGTCGGATCAGAGCGTCCGTTCGATTCATGGTTGAAACCTGTTTCAAATTCACGCACTGTCCAGCCACCTAACTGATAGTCGGTTAGCCAGCCAACAAAAATCTGAGGTTCGTAGTTGGTTTCACGAAAAGGTGAAGACTCTTTCTTATTACTGAGTTGCCACCAAGAGCGTTGAGTATAAGATACGGCTAAAATAGAATCATCCCCTGCAATCCCAGCCCAAAGCGGGAAAGCAAGACTCAATTGAAATTTCACTTCATCATTTAGCGCGTCATGAGCCCAGTCATAGCTTGAGATAGCCTTTTTATTCATTGAAGAAGTGTAGGTATAAATAATGTAATTTGACTCATAAGGATATAGCACAAAAGGATTATCATAATTTTGAAGTAGCCCAGAAATAATACTACCTCGAATCGGCGAATTATCCGTTACATCCTGTTTTGGTTGCACATCCGTATTTTCAGTAGCAAACAGTGATACAGACCAAAAACTGAGCACAGCACTCAATAACATCGGTAAAGCACGCATCAGTCATTCCTATATTTAACAATGTCAAAAAAACTTTGTCTTATTTTACACACAAAACTCAATAGCTGTTGAAAGATTATTCATTTGTTTGTTAGAGACACCGATCAAACATAATGATAACTTATAATTCACATATTTTTAAAAGGATGAAGATGATGAATGATCGTACTTACACTTTTGAAGAAGCCAGTGAGCTCATGAGTAATGCTTTTATCTATAAAATGCCTTTCAATCAATTATTAGGGATAAAACTGGCTAATATGAGTGACGATTTTGTGCAATTAACCGTTGAAAATCGCCCTGAATTAATCGGTAATTTTACTCAAAATATTCTTCATGGTGGTGTCATTGCCTCAATACTTGATGTCGCCGGTGGCATGGTATGCATCAACCGTATGCTTCAACGTATTAACCCATTAGTTCATCAAGAAATTGTCGATAAAATGTCTCGTATGGGCACCATTGACCTACGTGTTGATTACTTACGCCCCGGGCGCGGTGAAATATTTACCGCCAGTGCCAGTCTTTTGCGTGATGGCAATAAAATCGCCGTAACCCGATGTGAATTACATAACGAGCGCAACCAACACATTGCAACTGCCACCGCGACCTACCTTATTGGATAATATATATCTGTAAAAAATTAGTTACCTAGTAAACTAATAACTTGTAAAAAAACCTGAGCAATGTCACATTAGAGCAAGTCCAGATCGAGCCAATAAATGAGTCGGCTCGATATCTAAAATTCGATTTTCCTTAGTCATTAATTCAATTTCAGAGCCAACAATGAGCCAGCAAAATACTACCAAAGGCGTATTATGTGCCTTGGGCGCCTATTTTATTTGGGGTGTCGCGCCTATTTATTTTAAAACGATTAAAGAAGTCCCCGCAGAAGAGATCCTGACTCACCGTATTATCTGGTCATTTTTCTTTATGCTCATTCTATTAACTGCAACTCGGCATTGGAGCTATATGCGCCAAGTGCTAAAACACCCTAAAAAAATATTAATATTAGGCGTAACGGCGGTCACGATTGCATCAAATTGGCTCATTTATATTTGGGCCGTTAATAACGGCCATATGCTACAAGCCAGTCTTGGTTATTTTATTAACCCGCTCATTAACGTGTTATTCGGTATGCTATTTTTGCAAGAACGCTTTCGCCGAATGCAATGGATAGCGGTTGGACTTGCATTGACAGGCGTTTTAATCCAATTATGGCAGTTTGGCTCAGTGCCTGTCATTGGTTTAAGCCTTGCGGTTACCTTCGCAACTTATGGTCTCTTACGTAAAAAATTAGGTGTTGATGCACAAATAGGGATGACATTTGAAACCCTATGGTTGTTGCCTGTTGGCGTTATTTTCTTACTCTTTTTTGCTGATAGCCCGACAAGTAATATGGCCATGAATGATTGGCATCTAAATGTACTCCTTATTGCGGCAGGTGTTATCACCACCATTCCTTTATTACTATTTACTGAGGCTGCAAACCATTTACGCTTATCCACGCTTGGCTTTTTCCAATATATGGGCCCCAGTATTATGTTCTTACTTGCGGTCTTTATGTATGATGAAGTCATGACACCAGAACTACTTATCACCTTTGGTTTTATTTGGGTTGCATTAATTTTATTTACATTAGATGCATTATATACTCAACAAAAACTTAGAAAAAAAACAAATACTATCGCTTAATATCAGAATTAACACCTGATTAAGTGGCTTTAACCAAAACACTGATTATTATTGCCAATTGACAATATAGTCAGTGTTCCATTTTATGAGACCAAATTAATAAATTTATTTTATATAAATAATATAAATGACTTAATATTTAATTTCTGTTTAGTTTTATTTAAACAAAACTCATCAAGAAAATAGCTTAATTAAATTGAATATTTCTTACTATATTCACTAACAACTTATTTCACCATTCACCTCAAACAAAAAAATCGTTTAAAATACAATAAAATCAATATGTTACATTAAATTAAAATACTTGATTTTCTTTGTAAAATCATTATGATTAAACTTATCTTAAATCCTCATCAATTATCTCACACCTGTATAAATCAACTCTTTGAAATAAAAGAGGATATTTATTTTCTTTAATTAATGATTGCTTAATCGGGAGTTGATAACTATATTGTACGCCGCTTGTATTCACCCCAGCGGATAGTGATGGTCCGATTCATTACTGACGTTTCATTAAAGTGCGCACGATGACATTTTTATTATGTCCTGGTGCGAGGTTTTCTGAAATTGAATACAGCCGGTTCTAAAATTTAATACAATCATGTAGCGTTAAGACTCAAATAATTCGAAAATACAACTAGGCGGCGAGCAAGAGAGTCGCTAGGAGCATACAAAAGTATGTGACTAGTGCGAGCGAGCAAAGCCAACAACGTTGTAGTTCGAAGTATGACGAGTATGGCTGCATTTTAGGTTCATTTTTTCTGTATCTTCAGAAAGAGTGACGTTGTGAAGGGCTTTTGGGAAGGGCTTCAAAATGCAACAGAATACCGTTCATATGAAACGTGTACTGACCACACCTGCGTTAGTATTTTTCGGGCTCGCTTATATGGTGCCGCTCGGAATTTTTACCACCTATGGCCAAGTCACAGTATTAAGTGAAGGGCACCTGCCTATCGCTTATTTAATTACACTTGCTGCCGTCTTTTTTACTGCCATGAGCTATTGCCGCATGACCAGCGCACTCCCTCTTTCAGGGTCTGCTTACTCATATGTGCAAAAAACATTTGGCGGCACACTCGGATTTTTAGTGGGTTGGGCACAACTGCTCGATTACTTATTCCTGCCTATTATCAACTACATCGCTATCGGAATCTTCGTTCACGAAGCCTTTCCTGATATTCCCATGTATGTGATTATTTGCAGCACCATTACACTTGTCAGCATTATGAATATTTTGGGTATTAAATTAGTATCCTCAATGAATATGTTGATCATAATGATGCAATTTGTGTTTATTGCTGTCTTTTTATATCTGAGCTTTAAAACCTCATTTGTATTAGACACCCAGGCGCTACTCGCCCCAGTTACCGTGATGGCAGACCAAGTACCCGGCTTATTTGCTGGTGCTGCTGTATTATGTTTAGCTTTCTTAGGCTTTGATGCCATTTCAACCATGGCAGAAGAAACTAAAGATGCACGCCGTGCTCTGCCAAAAGCAATTTTATATACTGTCTTTATTGCTGGAACTTTGTTTGTGACCATTTCTTATGGCGCACACCTCATTTATCCGGTGTGGCAAGATTTCATTCCAAATACAGATGTAGCCAGCCTTGCCGTAATGAAGCAAGTTGGTGGCGCGATGATGGCATCTAGCTTTATTACCGCCTATGTAATTGGTGTATTTGCCTCTGCCATGACATCACAAGCTAGTATTGTACGTATTTTCTATGCAATGGGCCGCGAAGGTGTATTACCACGTTCAGTGTTTGCATATTTGCATCCGAAATTAAATACCCCAGTGTATTCAATCATTTTTGTAGCAATTGCTTCACTACTTTCGCTCGTTTTATCTCTGAGCATGGTGGCATCAATGATAAGTTTCGGGGCGCTAATCGCGTTTACTTTCGTAAACTTATCGGTGATTAAACATTTTTATATTGATCGTAAAGCACCTCTCGATAATACAAAAATTTTAACCTGCCTTATCATGCCATCCATTGGTGTTATTTTAACCCTTTGGCTGTGGACAAGCCTTGATGCAGAAGCCTTCAAAGTTGGATTATGGTGGCTAGCAGCAGGTGCAGTTTATCTCACTCTGTTAACCCATGGCTTTACTCGTCGTCCTCCTGCTATTTCTGACGATGAAACCGATATGATTATTAATTAATCATACTTGAGACAAAATATAATAGACAATAACGGGGGAGCTTAGCCTTCCCCGTTGTTTTTTTTAGAACAGGCTCCTCCCAAAGAGCCCCCTGATACAGACGGTTTACCATGAATAACAAAATTGCTGATGTCATTTATTTCAACGGTTATATCTATACCGCAGACAATCAAAATAGCGTTGTTGACGCAATCGCCTTGCAAGATGGCTATATCCTTGCAACAGGGACTTCTGGTGAATTACACCAATATGTAGGACCAGAAACAGAAAGTATCGATTTAGATGGCAAAATGATGATGCCTGGCATTATTGATGGCCACATGCACCCATTTTGGGGCGGCGTTCAACTATTCGGTTGTCATCTAAATTATGAGTCATTATCGATTGAACAAATCCTACAACGTGTGCAAGATCACCTCGATAAAGACCCTCGTACCAGCGAAAATGATTGGTTAAAAGTTACCGCATGGTTACGTCAAGGCATGTTACCTGCGGGTATTGATATGTATCGTGAAGACATGGATACCTTGAAAACCGATCGCCCTGTGGTCCTCTTTTCAAATGACTGCCACACTTTATTAGCTAATAGCCGCGCATTAGCACTTTTAGGTATCACTAAAGAAACACCTGAACCGCCCGATGGTAAAATAGGTAAATACGAAAATGGCGAACTTAACGGTATTTTAGAAGATGCACCTGCGATGCGTGCTGCTGATAGTATTGCAACTATTCGTGATGATCAAACTGTTGAAGTCGCAGAGTTAGTTCAAAAGGTATTAAACCAACAAGGTGTCACTATGGTGATGGATGCTCGAGTTTCTGAGCAGCAACTTGATGCGTTTGCACAGCTACAGCAGCGTGGAGACCTCACTATCCGTTTCCAAGCTGCCCGTGAAATTACCCCCGATGAAACACCCGATGTCGCCTCAGTTGCAGCAGCTGTCGATAACGCCGTTGCTTTCGCTAAAAAATGGCATCAAGCAGACTGGACACCGGAACCTGGCATTGGCTTGCGTAATATCAAAATGTTTGTCGATGGCGTGATGCAATATCCAACAATGACAGCCTCTTTATTACAGCCTTATCGCATTAATAAAGGCACAGATATTGCTCCAAATTGGGTCGAAACAGATAATTACGGCGACTTATATTTCACTGCTGAAATTCTTGATGAACTGATGGAAAAAATTGCAGCCGCAGGCTATGACCCTCACTTACATACTGTAGGTGAAGGCGCAGTATCTATCGTTTTAGATGCAATTGAAAAAATGCGCATCGCACATCCAGAAAAAGATATTCGCCCTGGACTCGCTCACAACGAACTGGTTGATGCTAAAGATTATGCACGATTTGCACGTCTGAAAACCATTGCATGCCTTTCGTTCCAATGGGCTGCACCTACGCCAGAACTCGCCGCTTTTGAGCGCAATATGTTAGGTGAAGAACGCTTTGAGCAATTAGAACCAATTGCTAAATTTGTCGATGCGGGAGCTGTAGTCGCTTTTGGTAGCGACTGGCCTATTGATGACTTTGATGAATGGTATGATTTAAAAGTCGCAGCAACACGTCGTGGACGTGACATTGATGGTCAAAAAGCACCAAGGTTAGATAACGATCGTGATTTAACAGTGACGGAAGTTTTACGCTCGGCTACTATTGATTCTGCTTTTGCACAGCATCGTGAAGAAGTACTTGGATCATTAGAAGTAGGTAAATTTGCCGATATGATAGTACTTGATCGCAATGTATTTGAAATTCCTGCTGACGACATCGAAAATGTAAAAGTCTTGCGCACTATTATTGGTGGAAAAACGGTTCATATCGCATAATTTTATATAATTACTATTTAATTTGATGAAGGCATAGCCAAAATGCCTTCATCATTCATTATCAGCTACATCCTTATTCTAGCTAACTCCCCACCTGTATTTCCAATCCCCATCAACAAAAACTGAAATAAAGTCCCCATAAGTTTCTGATAACGATTCACTGTTATTCATGACAATATCCATATTGATTTAAATAATTATTTTTTGAATTAACAGACCATAAAATAATATTATAATTACCCTCTTATAACTAATTTAATTTTGATATGTTAGTGTCATTATTATTCATACTAAAATAATATTTTTTAAACTAACTTAATTGCATTCATAAAGTCACTAAAATACCATCTAGCATTTTTTATTTAAAATACCGCTTGCAAAGCAAAAAACATCTCGCTATCATCCGCTGCGTTTTCAATTCAAACATTAACTGCAAGGAGGTACATCATGACAACAACTAATCAAACTCTTTGCGGGCACACCCAGAAATAGTCACTCTCGTTAGTTATACTATCTCCCTATTTTTGCCCGCTCTACCCTCAATAGTTTAATTTGCTATCGATGGCAAGCTCTAGCATCTCTATCAACATAGATTCACTATGTGACTCGAGGCTATTGCGTAACCAATCTCTGTGCAATTTAAAATATGGCGAGGTATTCATCTTATTTTTTAATTAGATATGAGCAAATTAATATGGGCAATAGCCTTCATTATGTGAGCGAACACATCAGTTATATCGCAACAGAATCAACATGGATTGAAAGTAAAGCAATCCAACAATTACAAACAACCGCAAATCTACCCGATATGGTTTCAGTGGTTGGAATGCCAGATCTTCACCCAGGACGTGGCTACCCAATCGGGGCAGCATTTTTCTCTAGCTCGCGCTTTTATCCCGCGTTAGTCGGTAATGACATTGGCTGTGGCATGAGTTTATTTCAAACGGATATTAAAAAATCTAAATTAAATTTAGATAAATTAGAGAAGCAACTCACTGAAATGGCTGACCATGCGCCATTGTCTTGGCTAAATGAATATGTTCCTGAGCACATGAAATATCACGATTTTATGGCATCACTCAGCTCTATCGGTGGAGGGAATCATTTTGCAGAATTTCAGGTTATTGATGAAATAGTCGACTCTGAATTATTTGCACAAAGTGGTTTAAATAAGCAGCAGCTATTACTGTTGGTGCACAGTGGCTCCCGAGGTTTGGGGCAATCAATTTTGCGTCAACATGTTGAGCAACATAACCATAGTGGCCTTGATGAGCAATCTAATGAGGCAAAACACTATCTTCAAGCGCATCAAGATGCGTTATATTTTGCAGAATTAAACAGACAGCTAATTGGTTTACGTATGTTACAACAAGTAAAAGCAACAGGTGAACTAAGTTTAGATATCAATCATAACTCGGTAGAATCTTGCTGCATTAATGGTATCAATGGCTGGCTTCATCGCAAAGGCGCAACACCATCAGATCGTGGATTTGTCATTATCCCAGGTTCTCGAGGTGACTACAGTTACCTAGTCTCGCCAAAAACCAGTGAAGTTAGTCTCAATTCATTGGCTCATGGTGCAGGACGCAAGTGGATGCGAACCGAATGTAAAGGCCGACTTTCTCATCGTTATACGCCTTTGCAATTGTCACGAACTACACTAGGTAGCCGTGTTATTTGTGCCAACAAGCAATTAATTTATGAAGAAGCCCCTCAATCTTATAAATCAATAGTAACAGTGATTGATAGCATGATTGATATTGGCATTATTCAAGTAATTGCACGCCTCAAGCCTATTGTAACCTATAAAACCAGTGGAGATTGCTAATGACATTATTACAATTTTCATCCGCGCAAGGGCCTGAAGAATGCTGTATTGCGGTAGAGAAAGCACTTGCTTGCTTTTTGCATGATGCAAAGCTTAGCCAAGTAAATGTAGATATCCTTGAATCATTTCCATCAAAGCACGGTTTAAAATCCGCTTTGGTTTCATTAAATGGCTCTCAAGCCGAAGCACTAACACAATTATGGTGCGGTACAGTTCAATGGCAATGCCAAAGCCCATTGCGCCCGCGCCATAAACGTAAAAATTGGTTCATGACAGTCATGCGCTTTTCGCCAGTTATAGGCATTGAGGAAAGTGAAATTGAATTTGAGTTTATTAAGGCGCAAGGCCCCGGAGGACAGCATGTGAATAAAACCTGTTCAGCCGTAAGAGCAAAACATATCGCAACAGGTGTTAGCGTCAAAGTACAATCCGAACGCAGTCAACATGCCAATAAAAAATTAGCTCGTCAGCTGATTCAGTGGAAATTAAATGAGCATCAATCTCAACAGCTGAGTACATTAGATAAAGAACGTCACAGTTCTCATTATCAGATTGAAAGAGGAAATGCAGTGATTGTGTTTTCAGGTAGTCAATTTAAGCGGTTAATCTAATTATAACGCCACCTTCGCTAAGAGGGTGGCCTATTTATATTTAGAGGTTGATATATTTAAAGATTAATATGATTTAAATGATGTCATACAAACTGCTGGCGAATAGTTTGATATTGGCGTTTTGAAACTATAATCGACATCCATAACTGAATTATTTCTATCTAATACAAATGCATTCATATTTTGTATTAAGTTAGCATCATTAGAACCTATTGATACGCTTTCACCAACTTCCTTCTTACTCAACTTATTAAGTGCATCCATAATTTCATTACTACGTTCAGTAACATTAACATAATTCTGCATTGGGTCACGTCTAATAAAATCAAATCCCTTCACTGTATAACTCCTTTTATTAAAAAATTACATGCAGATGAAAATAAACATTAAAATAAATATATTAAAATATCAATTTCAAATAGATAAATTAACTTTAATTTAAGATTGACTACATTTTATAATAAATTGTAGTTATATAAAAAATATAATTGATATATAAATATTAAAACTTTCATCTTGGCCTGCCTCTTTACAGAGGCGGCTTACATTGATAAGCGTTAGAGCAAACTTTCAGTTAAAAACCAACCAGCTATACTTTCACGCTTTTTTTGGGTAGGTAAGACTTCATGAGGAAAATCTTCTGACATGAAAAAAATCATTCGTCCACAAAATGGCTCAAGTTTTAGTAACTCATTATCGGCAGAATCATACATCACCAATTCGCCACCATCTCCGCTCTGCCATGACTCATTCATATACAGCACAGTTGTGATTTTACGTCGTCCTTTTCCTTTATAATTATCAATATGCTTTTTATAAAATGCACCATTAGGATAACAACAAAAATGCGTTTCAAAATCACGTAACCCTAAATAAAGCTCACAATTTAGTGCCTGTCTAATGCTATCCATTTGAGCCATATAACTTGCGATAGGATCGCCCATCTCAGGCTCTAACCAAACAGTTAAGTCACCTCGAATACTTTTATTGTCCTGTAGTGAATCAAGATGACCAATACGGGCATCCTGTAATTTATTTGGAATACAGTTTTTGATAACTTGAATTTGTGAAGGGTTCAAGAAATCATCCCACACATACCAACCAGATGTGGAAAGTGAATCAATGAGACTATTAATTGACATGATAAATACAAGGAAGGTGGTTCGGTGTAATTTTATACTTTAAAATAGCAAAAAGTTAAAATTAAAAACTTGAATCTTGATGATTCATCCGTCGTATCAAAGTCAATCACTAAAAAGATAGTCAGGTTAATCATAGGGTAAGCAATCAATAATTATTTATCATCACCGAAAATCACGATTAACAAATAAAAATAGTGCTGATTTTACGACCATGAAGGTACTCAAAAAATTGAGCACCTCATTTTTAGCCATTAATTGAGATTGAATGATGTTAGCAAAATGCTGTTCTTCCTAAACCACCACATCCACATTTCCCCATACCATGAGACTTAATGGGTATCTCAACTAAATTTTCAATAACGGAGCTGCCTTCTCGCTCAAGTTGGAAAGCTGCCATTTGCTCACTAAGTGTTTGCGAACTCGCTATCTGAGATACTGGCTGGAGCTTAGCTTCTTTGTGCTCTTTATCTATCTGGCTTGTTAATTCTACTATTCTTATTAAATTTTGCTTGATCCAATGGTTTTGGTTATTAATATTAATAATATTATCTTTTACTGAATCAGGCATTTCATTTTTTGTTTCATGCGAAATCTTTGAGATTGAATTTATTATTTTTAAATTTTCATTTATTTTAAAATCATACTCAGAATTTAGCTCTATATTTTCAATAACATTGCTTTCTTTAATTCCAACTATTTTACTCATGGAATCGAATACTCTTTGGAATTTTACTTTATGACTCAAAACATCCCTTAACTTACCCTTTAGTTCTTTAACTAATTCTTTTGAAGATGAACCATCATTTACATACCCTTTTCCTTTCAATAGCTTAATTTCATTCCTTATTGAATCCTCCGCACTTTTTACTTTTTTCAGCCTCTTTTCTATTGAAAGGCGCAGTTTTTTTATTTCATTATATTTTGAATCAATTTTAATATTCATATATTATATTCCTTAGTGTATTTATTATAAAAAACATTTTACAACTAACGAAAATGGTACATGAGTTAACAAGCAATAACTAATTTAGTATTCATATATTACAATGAATATAAATTCAATCTCATTATTATAAATAAAATACATTAATTAAAAAATAACTATTTCTCGGGTGATTTATAATAAATATCACTATAATAATTATTAGTGATATTTATTATTGATGGTATAAAATTTATATACTCTCTAATCTCGCATATGAAGCCACCAGCCACTTAATACCTTGCCCTTGAAAAGCAATTTGTAGACGGCAATGCTCTCCACTACCTTCAAGGTTCACAATAGTGCCTTCACCAAATTTAGGGTGCATAACACGTTGACCTAATGCATACCCTGAATCATTTTGGCTTATTGCGGTGCCAAGACGCTGATGATTCACCGGACGCGAAACCGTTGCTCGTAAACGTACCTCTTCGACACACTCAACAGGCAATTCACCAATAAAACGTGATGGACGGTGATAAACCTCTTTGCCATATAAACGACGGCTTTCTGCATAGGTAATGGTTAATTTTACCATAGCACGAGTAATACCCACGTAAGCTAAGCGGCGCTCTTCTTCAAGTCGTCCACTTTCATCCATCGACATTTGGCTTGGAAACATGCCCTCTTCCATGCCCACAATGAACACAACCGGAAACTCCAAACCTTTTGCTGAGTGCAACGTCATCAATTGTACTGCATCTTGGTTAACATCTGCTTGGCTTTCACCGGACTCTAAAGCTGCATGAGATAAAAAGGCCTGCAATGGCATTAAATCTAAATCTTCATCTTGATAGCTAAAGTCGCGAGTTGCGTTAACGAGTTCTTCCAAGTTTTCAATACGCGCCTGCGCTTTTTCACCTTTTTCTTGTTCGTACATCGCACGCAGACCTGAGTCGTTAATCACTCTATCGGCTTGCACATGCAACGGCATATCTTGAGTTTCCTTGGCTAATGCATCGATAAGCTCTAAAAAACGCTCAATGGCGGCGGCGGCACGCCCACCAAAGACTTGTTCCCGTAGTAAGTACTCACAACTTTCCCATAAAGTCAGTTGCTGGCTACGGGCGGTTTGGCGAACAGTGTCTAATGTACGATCGCCAATACCCCGGGTCGGAGTATTAACCACTCGTTCAAAAGAGGCATCATCATTGCGATTTGCAATAAGCCGTAAATAAGAGAGCGCATCTTTAATTTCTTGTCGTTCAAAGAAACGTTGACCACCATAAATACGATAAGGCATCGCACTTTGTATTAAGGCTTCTTCTAATACACGAGATTGAGCATTACTACGATACAACATGGCGCAATCTTTTAAGGCACCACCATTTTCATGCCATTGTTTGATGCGACCCACGACATAGCGGGCTTCATCTAATTCATTAAATGCACAATAAAGAGAGATTGGCTCGCCATCACTGCCGTCGGTCCATAAGTTTTTACCCAAGCGGTCGCTGTTATTAGCAATCAACGCATTGGCAGCTTTGAGGATATTATTAGTTGAGCGATAATTTTGCTCAAGGCGAATAGTTTCAGCCCCCGGAAAATCATTTAAAAAGCGCTGAATATTTTCTACCTGAGCCCCGCGCCAACCATAAATTGACTGATCATCATCACCAACAATAATCACTTTGCCGGTATCACCCGCAAGTACACGGATCCACGCATATTGAATACTGTTAGTATCTTGAAACTCATCCACTAAGATATTGGTAAAGCGTTCACGATAATGCTGCAAAACATGAGGTTTATTTAGCCATAATTCGTGGGCTCGCAATAATAACTCTGCGAAATCCACCAGCCCAGCGCGGTCACAAGCTTCTTGATAGGCTTGATAAACTTTCTGCCAAGTCGCCTCTATAGGATTACCGTAACTTTCAATATGTTGAGGACGTAATCCTTCATCTTTTTTACCGTTGATGTACCACATACCTTGACGTGGCGGCCATTGTTTCTCATCGAGATTTAACGCTTTTAATAAACGGCGAATTAAACGGTATTGGTCATCACTGTCTAAAATTTGGAAATCTTGTGGCAGGCCGGCATCCATATAATGTTGACGCAATAAACGGTGCGCCAAGCCATGGAATGTACCAATCCACATACCGCCTTCACTGGTACCAATCAATTGCGTTATACGATGGCGCATTTCTGCCGCCGCTTTATTGGTAAAGGTCACTGCCATAATGGAATATGGAGACGCATTCTCAACCGACATTAGCCAAGCAATTCGATGTACCAGCACGCGCGTTTTACCGCTACCCGCCCCTGCGAGTACCAGTAAATTGGTGCGCGGTGCGGCAACCGCTTCGCGCTGTTTGTCATTAAGACCTTCGAGCAAATAAGAGACGTCCATAGTTACCATCAGAGCTGAAATACAAGAAATAAAACAGTGGCAATTACCACTGTGTTTTTATACAGAGAATTGATTATACCAGTGACAAGAGAGAAGCCAACTGCGAAATTTCAATATGGGGTAATAAACGAACATCTTTCTCTTTCATCAGTGTTTTATTACCGGTATTAATCCAACAAGCCTGCATCCCACTTTTAATCGCGCCTTCAACATCCGTTATCAAGTTATCACCTACATGCAAAATAGCCTGCGGTTCGATATCGAGGCGTTGAGCTGCAAGTCGATACATATCACAAAAAGGTTTTGAACGGCCATCAGGACCCGCTTTTAGTACGAATTGGAAGTAATCGCCAAGTCCGCACGCTTCTGGCTGTGCATTACCGTTAGTTATTGCCACTAACGGCACTTTTTTTGCCAATAATGCCAAGGTTTCATGGGTAGATTCAGGGATCGTGATTTGGTTACGCCAGTAAGTGAAATGCGCCATGATGTCATCGGCACCTTTTAGCGCCTCATCTTTGTTATAACCATAATGGCAAAACATCATTTTGGCTGATAACCAACGCCAGCGAGTGATATCGTGACACACTTCAGGATCTTGCTCTGCAACAATATGACGAAATGTATACAAGTCGCTGTTATCAAAATGATTAAACCGAGCGTCGTATTCACGAACAAAACGTAATACTTCCTCTTCCGTTTTATCGATAACAGGATGGTTGTCGTAAAGCGTGTCATCCAAATCAAACGTAATCGCCTTAATTGGCGACAGTGGTCGGTAAAAATGCATTAAGATTTCTCCCTTTTTGCTCTTGGATGAGCCACATCATAAACGCTTGCTAGGTGCTGAAAATCAAGATGCGTATAGATTTGCGTTGTTGAAAGGTTTGCATGGCCTAAAAGCTCTTGCACCCCACGCAAATTACCACTTGATTCAAGGATATGTGTCGCAAAAGAGTGGCGTAATTTATGTGGGTTAATATGGCTGTTGATGCCTTGCTTGATCCCCCACTGCTCAAAACGTTTTTGTACATTTCGATTTGAAATTCGTTTACCACTTTGTGTTGAAATAAAAACAGCCCCATCTTCAGGTTCATACAGCTCACGCATTTCTAGCCAACGCTTAAGCCAACTAACAGCTGTTTTTCCAACTGGAATTTTTCGCTCTTTACTGCCTTTTCCCATCACCCATATCTCACCTAAATCAAGGTCAAGGTGACGAACATCAAGGCCAACAAGTTCAGATAAACGTAAACCTGCGCCATACATCACTTCCAACATCGTTCTATCACGCACAACTAGCGGATCGCCACTGTCTATATTAAGTAGTTGAGAAACCTCATCAACATCTAAGTTTTTAGGCAGTCGTTTTTTACCTTTCGGTGCTTGAATACTTTTAATTGGATTCGCGGGCAATTCACCTTGCTGCACCATCCAATCACAAAAACTTCTCAATGCAGATAAGCGTAAAGCCATACTCGCCGCTTGCAATCCCATTCGGCGGCTTTTTACCACGATATTACGCCCAATCGCCGTATCCAATTGCTGCCACTGGGTAATTTTTAATTCTGTCAGGATCTGCTCAACGACACTGAGCTGGCGACGATAATTAGTTATCGTCACGGGACTGAGTCTACGCTCAACTCGTAAATAACGAAGGAATGCGTCAACATGAAGAGTCAGCCCTTCTGGCTGAGGAGCTAGAGGCGTTCTATCCATCGGCATAATAACCTCGGTAGAATTTGGGCAACTTTTTCCAGCATGACGGTTCCCATACCATGCTGATAATGTTCACGATCACGGCTCGTAAAGATCACCATGCCAGATTCGCCATGATGACCAAATAAAGAAATGGCGACTGAGCCAATGTTGAGACCATCAGGGAGAAGTAATCGAAGTTCAGACCCATTTAAGCCACCAAGATAATTCATCCGATCGCCAAATCGTTGAATTCGGACGGGCTCAAAGGCGCGACGAGCAATCACTAATTGATGTGCATCTAAAGGAGCAGATAAACGCCAGCAGTCACTAAACAACCGAACAGATGCACCTGAAAGGCCTAATTTTTTTGCCCAGCGATTTAAAGATAATAACATCCCTTGCAGGCTATTAGCGGATGATAGCTCAATTACTAAAAACAACAGTTCATCAAAGAGTTGTACGTTCTCATGAGCCTGCTCAACCATAAAGCGGATATCTTGTTCAAGTGCTTTGATTTTCAAACGCTGACGACTCATGACCAGCTCAGGAAGCGAAATCGCATCTTGTACTACATGTGGAACCTTGATGTGCTCAACAATTTGAGCATTACGGATAAAAAAATACGGATTTTCCTTTAAATATTGCACCACATCATGCTCATCTAGTTGATGAACACTCTCAGGTACTATCTCAGTCTTATCCATTATTACCCTCTTTATTTCACCAAGATTAAATTTGGATCACTCCATCATAAACATGTGTTGCAGGCCCCGTCATATATAACGGAGTTCCTGGGCCATCCCAACTAATATTCAAGGAGCCACCGGGTAAATCGACGCGAACACGGCTTGATAACAGACCTTGGGTTATTCCGACAGCAACAGCTGCACAGGCACCACTACCACAGGCTTGAGTTTCAGCAGCGCCACGTTCATAAACACGCAAGCGAATATGTTCAGCGCTAACAATTTCCATAAAACCAATATTAGCACGCTCAGGAAACCGTTCATGACTTTCTAATGCAGGACCTAAAATATCAACTTCAGCAGTGTGAATACTTTCAACTTGTATGACGCAGTGAGGGTTACCCATCGAGACCACACCGCACAACACTGTACGTTCTTGGGCTCTAATAATATAGGTTTTTTCCGCTTTTACCGCGCGAAATGGGACTTTCTGTGGTTCAAAATCAGGCTCTCCCATATTCACACAGACATCATCATTTTCATTAACCGTTAACGTCATTCGGCCTGATTGAGTACTGACTTTAATTTTTTGCTTATTAGTCAGTCCCTTTAGGCGAACAAAACGCGCAAAACAGCGAGCCCCATTTCCACATTGAGAGACTTCACTCCCATCGGAATTAAAAATACGATAATGAAAATCTAAGTCTGGATCATAAGGGGCTTCCACCAACAGGAGTTGATCGAATCCGATCCCGGTATGTCTATTTGCAAGACGGCAGATAAGCTCAGGAGAAAAGTATACGTTTTGAGTAACGCCATCCACCACCATGAAGTCATTACCTAGACCATGCATTTTAGAAAACTGCATTTCGCGTTCCATAATCGTAACTTATGGTTTAGTTGCAGCTTGAGCAGGCTCATCAATTGAGCTGCTTTTGGCTTTAGGTTGTACGTCTGGGGTCTGCGCAGGAGCAGCTTGTTCTTCCGGAGGAAAATAAAGAGGCCCTTTTAGGCCACAACCAGAAAGCGTGAACAAAATAATAAACGCACCGAGCCCAAATAAACTTTTTTTCATTATATTTCGCCTGTCATACTGACTTTTAATAACTCATATTTTTACACATTAGCAGGTGTGACGGTTCAAATCACGCCCGTTTATCAAACATATCCAAATTATATACGCATCACACACTAAATTGCATAAAAGTCATCAATAAGCGGCCCTAGAAATCAGAGTAAAGACGCCATTTAAGTCATTTATTCCTATCAATATACATATTGCTTAAAGTATGATCCATTTTATACGTTAACTCATTCAAGTTAGAAGTATTTTTCGCTTCATTAGGCTAAATTTAATCTGACAATAGTGATTAATTACTCTAAATTAACCCCATGGCGTATTCGACTCTATAATTTCTAATACTAGAGTTTTAACCAAAATTGGCGAGCAAATAGGAATTTAACCGTGAATGACAGTGAATTTCATCAACGAGCAGAACAACTGCTGAGCACTATAGAAGAACACTTAGATAATTATGATGGCGACGCTGATATTGACTGCGAGCTTAATGGTGGAGTGATGACCTTGAGTTTTGAAGATGGCACTAAAATCATCATCAACAAACAAGAAGCTTTTCATCAAATTTGGCTTGCGACGAAACAAGGCGGTTATCATTATAGTTATCAAGATGGGGAATGGCTTTGTGACCGTTCAGGCAAGAAATTTACCGAGATGCTAGCCGATGCGATTGCATTTCAAAGTAAAGAACCGTTTTCGTTCTAGCAAACAAGACAGCGGTTATTAGCCTTCATCGCTGTCTCTCTTTTTTAAATTAATAATAATTAGCTTGAGGATGTCTGGGTTGGTCTACATAAGGCTCACGGTTTAACACATCATCTTCAGCCGAAAATGGCCAAGTTACCCCAGTAAAAGCAACAACTTGATTTTTACCATCCTGCTGCACAATTTGGTAAAACTGAGGCAAGTTAAAATTAATAAAGTTTGCACCGTAAGTAAAGCGGTCATGGGATGAGGAATAGAACTTACTGACATCACGAACTAAATCTTCTTTAGACCCTTCACAATGTGAATAGATCTCAACGCGATTGGCTTCATCTAATACATAGATATTAAAACCACTGTTATCTGCGGTATTTTCAAAGAAAAACTGCACAATTCCTTCGCTCGCATAACCATCGACTACCGCAGGTAAATGATTTTCACTTTTGGCTTTAAGCTTCACAGGCCAACCATGCAGCTTGTTATGGGAAATCGCGCCATAAAACTCAACCGCATTTTCTAGTTTCTGAACGGATACATTGAGGCGCTCAAAAAATAATCCCCACGTTTGACCTGCAATACGTAAAGCTTTAAAACGGCCGGGATCATGACTATTACTCGATAAACGTAGCTCAACACACTCTGAGATAAGCTGTTGAACCCGTGTACGGATCAATCCGCGTAAGTGTTCACTATAACAAAAAACCTCAACCGCTTCAGGAGGCGACGCATCTTGGTGCATCTTACCTAGAATAGTTTTTAATGCCTCTAACATACACTGCTCGCCACTAAAATGCAGTGTTCTTACCTCATTCCACGAGTTGCGATAAAGTAAGTCGATACTACCAATAAGGCACTGTTGAGATTCACCAAAACTAAAAATATCTAACTTTCTAAAGTCAACATGAACCACTTGTTCTGAATATACTTGAGTGGGATCTTTTTCTAAGTTAACAATAATCGCTAAATGGCGAATTTCACATGGGCTATACAATGCTTTAGGCGTCGGAGCTGGCAGCCTGATAGGAAAGTGGCTAGAAACATCATGCATAAGCTCAAGCAATTTAAGCTCATCACACTGAGATTGCCCATTATGCATATAAACATGAGTTGTTTCGGTTAGTAAGCCATTAAAATATGCCCATGCCACTAATTTATTCAAATAGCGGTTATATTCAAGCGGTTGATGACCAATAATAGTGTCAATATTTGGCGCTTGATTATAAAGGTACCAACCACTGCGATTCGCACGGCCTGCTGGCACATAAATAAATGTCAGATGACTTTCACTCAGATCAGGCGAAATTTGTGGATTCACCAAAGTGACTTTACCCGGCAAAGCTTCAAAGGCAGCATATAACTTACGAGTTAATACGCCAATATCTTGAGGGCTCGCACTAACACTTAAATTATTACGACGAGCAAAGCGAATTAAATTTCGGTAACTCTGCATCATCGTATCAAGTAATTCATTGTGGGCTTCGCGAACTCGCTCAATTTTCCATTGATTTCGCTCATCGAGTACCGCCAAACGTTCTGCTCCCCAGCCCCATGAACCCACGAGTTGAGAAAGTACATCACGGCGCCAACCAGAACATTGGTTGTCATCATCTTCAGAGAGTTTTTCACAGACTTTCAGGTAAAAACAGCGGCGTATCAAGTCAAGGCGGGTAAGATCATTGATTTCAGTGAGGTAACGAGTCACACGTTCAAGCATTAAACAGTAAGAATCTAATCCGTAACAGACAATTTCGCCAGCATGGAGATGACGTTTAAATTCCATCGCTAATAATTTACCGTGCGGATAATCCCACGAATAAGACTCAAGTAAGATACTTTTCAAAACGGCTTTATAGGGTGAATCAACGCTTTTATACAGTTGCCACAAACTTGCACCAAAATATTCGGCCGCAGACAACTCACCCAAACCACCTAAATCTAACCACTCATTTGGTGTTAATACACCTTGAGCGTAAAGCCCCATCACGTATTCATCGTAATGTGGCTCTTCTTCAACAGGCACCATGGTCCATAATAGTCTTTTACCAGCCATACGCACGGCAGTACGGTAAAATTCATCTAACAAGAGAATATGCTGTGTTGAACCGCAATTTTCACCACCAATATGCCCACTAGCATTATGGCGAAATCGATTTTCATCGATTAAAAAGACGGTAACATCGATGCCTAAAGAAGCTGCCCATTGTTCTATCAGCACACATTTCTTTTGCAGAAAACGTTTTTCTTCGTTATCTAACCATGATGGATGGCAAACCCAAACGTCAATATCCGAACACTGGCTCTGGCCAATAGAAGATGTACTGCCCATAGAATAGATACCAGTAATCGGCAACTCACCATTAGCAGGTGCTTCTAGCGGGAGGAATCTTTCAAACTGTTCTAACCATTTGTTTTGTTCTACATCAGGTGAAAAAAAACATACCCCGTGGGGAACATTACCTTCAATAAAACCAGGCATCATTGGGTGATGATAATGAAATAAAATCGGCAGCAGGCTATATACCTTCGAGAAGGCTTCATTCATAGACGACGTTGCACGCTCCAACCTCAGTTGGTTTATTGCATCGAGTCTTTGCTTTAAGGTTTCAATATAGAGATACAAATGATTGCGCCTGGCTGAATGAGATAACAAATCTGGGATTTCCCAGCACCCAACAGATAGAGATAAATTTAAAGTAATTTTCAAATGGATTGTCGGAAACGTGATCAATTTAACACCTTGCATCAAAAGGGTAAAGTAGATCACATAATTTTATTCGTTTATTTTTGATACAAAATGCTTTTCAACATATTGTATAAAAAGACTTTTTATTTTTTAACACCCCAAAATATCCCTTGTTTTTCAATGGAATAATATCATTGAACTCTATTGTTGAATAAAACAACAATACAAAAAAACATATGAACAATACGCATGGCGCCTATGCTTGAACGCTTCAACATAAATTAATGCAAAATAGGGCTTTCTTCACGAAAAAAAAGCACAATTAGCTAAAAAAAATAATAATTAAATACTTTTTATTATCCTCAGGAGTAAAACCATGCCTCTCAATATTAATTGCTATTTTGCACCCAACTGGAAAAAGTATCGCTAACATGTTAAAACTAATGCCAAATGTATGGTTAATCTGCGGCAATATTCGTCTGAGAAAACAGTAAAATGACATCAATAAATATCGTGCGTATTGCGACACGTAAAAGCCCTCTAGCCCTGTGGCAGGCGCATTTTGTGAAACAAAAATTAGAACAACTTTATCCTGATTTACAGGTTGAACTGGTTCCAATGGTGACAAAAGGTGACATTATTCTTGATACCCCATTAGCCAAAGTTGGTGGTAAAGGGTTATTCGTTAAAGAATTAGAGCTCGCTTTATTAGAAGGACGCGCTGATATTGCCGTTCATTCTATGAAGGATGTACCTGTTGAGTTTCCTGAAGGCTTAGGGTTAGTCACCATTTGTGAACGTGAAGACCCTCGTGATGCATTTGTCTCCAATCATTACGCCAATATTGATGCCTTACCTATCGGTAGTATTGTGGGTACATCAAGTTTACGTCGCCAATGCCAATTAAGAGAGCAACGCCCAGACCTCATTATTCGCGATCTACGCGGAAATGTAGGCACTCGCTTATCTAAACTAGATAATGGTGAGTACGATGCAATTATTTTAGCTGTAGCAGGCCTCAAGCGCTTAGGCCTTGGCGATCGGGTACGTGCTGCGATGGAACCAGAGCAATCATTACCCGCTGTAGGACAAGGTGCTGTCGGTATCGAATGTCGCTTAAATGATACAAATACCCGAGCACTTTTGGCTAAGCTTAATGATGATACAACGTCAATATGTGTCCTCGCAGAGCGCGCAATGAATATGCGATTAGAAGGCGGATGCCAAGTTCCTATCGGTAGCTATGCCATTTGGCAAGATGATAAAATTTGGCTTCGAGCCCTTGTAGGTGCTCCCGATGGCAGTATTATTATTCGAGGCGAATGTGTTTCGACGCCAGAACAAGCAAATCAAGCAGGTATTGCGCTCGCGGAAGATCTTCTTGCTCGTGGCGCGAGAGAAATTCTTGCAGAAGTCTATAAAGGAAACCCGCCCGCATGAGAGTCCTTGTCACTCGCCCTGAACCAACAGGCTCAGAGCTGATAGCGGCAATAAACTCAACTGGCAGCCAGGCATATGCCTCCGCCCTTATCAGTATTGGTGCGGGCGCAGAACTAGATAAGCTCACCGGCTATCTCGACCATTTAAATAATAATGATTTAGTATTTCTTTTGTCCAAAAATGCAGTCTGGTATGCAAATTTAACCCTTGAACAAGCAGGACGAAGCTGGTCAGATAAGTTATCCTACTATGGTATCGGCCGCTCAACAGGACAGTATTTCCAACAAATAACAGGCCTTCCTGTTCAATGGGCCGAGCACGGGGAAACCAGTGAAATACTACTGACACTCCCTGAGCTCCAGTTTTTAGAGGGTAAGAGCACACTTTTATTGCGTGGTAATGGCGGCAGAGAACTCCTTGCATCGACATTAAAATCGAGAGGAGCACAGGTCGAATACTGTGAATGTTACGCAAGACACCCTGTTCCTTATAATAGAACAGCGTTTAACCAGAAATGGTTAGAGACCAATATTACTGACATTGTCATTACCAGTGGTCAAATGTTAGCTTTATTAAATGAATTAATCGCTGAAGACATCAAGCCATGGTGGTTTACTCGCCGCCTAATTGTCGTCAGTGAACGGATTGCAGATCAAGCTCGCCAAAGCGGCTGGCAGAAGGTCTGTGTAGCTAATAGCGCAGATAATAATGCTTTATTAAAAGCACTATATTCAACCGATATGGGATGTTAATTTATGACGGAACACAATAAAACTACCGAGACGGTTAATGAACAAACAGTAACGGAGCAGCCCAAAAGCCGCCAAACAAAACCAACTTCGGAACAAAAACGTTCTGGTCTGGTCGGTAGCGTCATTGCTATTGCTATTATTATTGCTATTGGTGGGGGGCTTTACTACTTCACTCAACAAAGTAACGCGCTACTAGTCAATGAAAATAATGAACTTAAACAACAATTAAGTGATCTAGCAGAACAACAAAATACCGATAGGCAACGTCTAGATGCCCTTATTGCAGCTAACGTAGAGATAAAAAATCAATCTCGTGAATACGAAGAACAATTAAACCGCCGCATGCAAGAATTGCAAGCCCATGTTACCGCCCTTTCTAGTGCAGACGTAAAAAATTGGTTAGTTGCTCAAGCTGATTTTATGGTAAAAATGGCTGGCAGAAAATTGTGGAATGACCACGACCCTGTCACCGCGGCTGTACTTTTAAAAAGCGCAGATACTAGCCTAGCGGAAATGAATGACCCTAGTCTGATTGATATTCGTAAATCCATCAATAATGACATTGCTCGCCTAGCGGCAATTAACCAAGTTGACTACGATGGTATTATTTTACGCCTGAATCAATTGAGTAATGAAGTGGATAATTTGCGTTTAGCAGACCTCAATAGTGGTGATGCAAAACAAGATGATAACAACGGCGAAGTCAGTGAAGATATATCTGACTGGAAACAAAACTTATCTCGTAGCTGGAAAAGTTTCACCAGTGACTTTATTACAGTGCGCGCCCGCGATGGTTCAGAAGCCCCATTACTTGCTCCAAACCAAGATATCTATTTACGCGAGAACATTCGCTCTCAGCTTCTTATTGCCGCCCAAGCAGTGCCTCGTTATCAAGAAGCGACTTACAAACAGTCACTTGAACAAGCCTCTACATGGGTAAGAGCCTATTTTGATGTGGATGCACCGGCAACAAAAGCATTTTTGACTGAAATAGATGACTTAATCAATCAACCGATTGCAACTGAAATGCCTGATGCACTTGAAAGCCAAGCGAAACTCGAAAAAGTCATGCAAACTCGAGTGCGTAACCTACTTTCTCAACCAAATGACAGTGCGATAAACGACAGAGCGATAGAAACAACACAGCCTGCTGATGCCGCAAAAGAGGCTACCGATGCAGCCATCCCTCAAGATGCACAATCTCAAGCTACGGAGCCGCAACAGGAAGCTGAAATACCCGCTTTCGAAGCACCAAAGCCGACTGAGAATAAGGGGTAACTATGATTAAGGTATTAATCCTCTTTATTGTTCTTATTGCTGGCGTGATATTGGGACCGCTACTTGCGGGCCACCAAGGCTACGTATTTATCCGTACCGATGATTACGATATCACGACTAGTGTCACCAGCTTGGTACTGTGCTTTATTTTACTGCAATTCATTTTGTTATTTCTCGGTTGGTGCTATCGCCGTTTTATCAGCACCACCTCGCGAACTAAAGGTTGGGTAAGTGGACGTAAGTATCATAAAGCCCACACACAAACTCAAAAAGCCTTACTGAAATTAGCTGAAGGTGACTTTGAGCAAGTTGAAAAATTGATGAGTAAACATGCTGATTTCTCTCAGCAGCCTGTCATCAATTATCTACTTGCAGCAGAAGCTGCCCAGCAAAGAGGTGATGAGCATCGTACTCACCAATATTTAGACAGAGCTGCGGAAGCTGCGGGAAATGATCAACTCCCTGTTGATATAAGCCGTGTACGTATCCAATTAGCAGAAGGTGAAGTTCACGCTGCGCGTAATGGTATTGATAAACTTATCGATCAAGCGCCAAGACATCCTGAAATTCTGCGTCTTGCGGAACAGGCTTACTTACGTTCCGGTGCTTATCAAGCTTTGATAGAACTATTACCCATTATGGCTAAAGTACAATTACATAATGAAGATGAACTCGATGCGCTAAAATTACAAGCATACAAAGGCTTAATGAATCAGTGCATGGCAGAAGGTGGCAGTGATGGATTAAAATCCTGGTGGAAAGCTCAGGCACGTAAAGTTCGCAATGAATCCGCTTTACAAGCTTTCTTAGCAGAACATTTAATTGAATGTGGTGACACCGTCAGCGCAGAAAAAATTATTGTTGATGGATTAAAACAACAATATGACGAGCGTTTACTCTTACTCATCCCTAAACTCAACAGTGAACAGCCTGAAGTTATTGAGAAAATATTACTCAATTTACTTAAACAAACGGGCGCAACTCCATTACTTAACAGTATATTAGGGGTACTTTCACTACAAAATGCGCGATGGGAAAAAGCTGAAACCTACTTTAAAGCCGCTCTCGCACAACGCTTTGATGCGCAAGACGCAGCTTGGTTAGCAGATGCATTTGATAAACTTCATAAGCCCCATGAAGCCGCAAAAATTCGTCAAGAAGCCTTAATGCACTCTTTAAAACAAGAGCGTTGATCATATTTAGTTTAGTAGCTTAAATATGACAATAATGTAATCTCGACCCAAAGCGCTATCGAATAGGTAGCGCTTTTTATTTACCTTATTTTCCATTCTATTTACATTCAGACTGAATATTTAGCTTTATAACGAATAGAAAATCATTCTATTTAAAAAAGATATATTAAATATTTTAAATATAAGTGAACAATATTTACTTCTTTCTTATCGAGCACCTTTTTAAATCATCATAAAACGATAAATCTTCATTTGTTTTTATACATAATTAGATGAAAAATAAGATTTTTTGTATAGTTAAAAACAAAATCGACTTGGCTATGTTATAAACCATTCACATAGTGTATAAATAATTGTATGCAATTTTGCTTTAAATGAACTCAGGATATCAACATGAATGTAATTAAAACTATCTGGCGCTGGACTATTGCTACCCCAAATCGTTTACAGATCTTTTTTGATCTTCTTCTATTGATTCTATCCCCATTTATTTTTATCACCATAATTGGTTTTAATACTGAAGATCTAAATAAAGACATCTTTCTCATTACATTCTTTATTCTTTGCTATACCTATATCACCCGTTGGTTTAGCAAATGGTTTAGTAAAAGAAAAATTTAGTCTCCAATGATAGTTCTTTTCCATGGCTAATCTTTATCGATTGCCACTGGAAGAGATCTCGAATTTTAAGCAAAAAAAAACACCTGCAAAAGCAGGTGTATAAATATAATCAGGTCTACAGACTGATGGTGCCTCACTCAACGTTTCGCCCGTTAGTTGATGGTAAGAGGATTAGCTCTTGGTCATCTAAAGTGGACAATAGGCACCGATAATGGCTTGCGTCATCCCTGGGTTTATGAAGCATCGCTATCATAATAAGTGGGATGAGCATCTACATAATAAATAATGCACAATGCGTGCCAACTTTTTATATTTCTCGACCATTCTCTTGTTCACCCCATATTCCAAGGTGTTAGCTAAATTTTAACGCCGTCACATTTTCTGCATTTAACAGTCAGCACATTTTTCTAATGGCCATCAGTAATTACCACCAATTTATTGTCTCTGATCAGAGACATGATAACCACATTATAAATTTTCTCATATAAATCATGATGTAATATGTCTCTTTTTGGAGACATGGAAATAGGCGTTTGTATCTAATTTACGACAACTTAATTTTACTATAAAAAACAAATCGTTATACTCACTAAAAGCAAAGTGTGATTACGCTCTAAATCTTAATTTAAAATGAATTATGGCAAATAATAAAAAATTTTTAAAATCGATAAAATAGATAAAATAGATAAGTAGAAAATAAATTTTCGGAAGAAAATCTGAAAAAAATACTGACAAAGAGAGATGGTGGAGTACTAATACTGAATAAGTAAATGTGGGATGCTATTAATAATGACAAGCTATAAATGCAAAAACCCCGCTTAATTAAGCGGGGTTCTTTAAATTGGTCGGCGAGAGAGGATTCGAACCTCCGACCCACTGGTCCCAAACCAGTTGCGCTACCAAGCTGCGCTACTCGCCGAAATACTACTTATTTCTTACATTTACTTCTTGTTCACATACTTTTTTCGTGGTGCGAAAGGGGGGACTTGAACCCCCACGTCCATAGGACACTAACACCTGAAGCTAGCGCGTCTACCAATTCCGCCACCCTCGCAAAGGCACAAAAAAAATGGGGTGGCTAATGGGGCTCGAACCCACGACAACTGGAATCACAATCCAGGGCTCTACCAACTGAGCTATAGCCACCATAACTATACTTTTTTCAAAGTGTTGTTATATTACTACATACAACTTTATTTTGCCACCGTAGCATGTCACCAAAAGATGGTGCGCCCGACAGGATTTGAACCTGAGACCTCTGCCTCCGGAGGGCAGCGCTCTATCCAGCTGAGCTACGGGCGCTTAACGCCGTTGCGGAACAGGATACTACGGATTTAATCACTCTATGTCTAGTCCTTTTTTAAATAAAAATATCGATTGCTTGCCTTTTATTCGTTTCGTCGATAAAGAGAGCATTTTTGCCCTCTTTATCCCCTTTTTTTCAAACCAAGAATACCCTTAACGATATTATTACGCTTTTTGCTTTTGGCGATTGATAGCTTTTACTAGAAAATAAAATGCCGAAACAGCCAATAAAAATATTATCCCAACAATTAGCGATAACCGCGTATCCGGGTTAATTGCCATTCCTACCAATACGCAGCCTAAAAAAATCAAAGTCGCATAGTTGACCCAAGGAAATAAAATAGATTTGAAAGGATGACCAACTAATTTTTCTTTATTTTGTTGACGAAAACGTATCTGACTCGTCAGTAGCACCAACCAAGGCACCATTCCTGGTAATACGCTCGCGCTATAAACATACACAAATACTTTTTCAGGATTAGGCACAAGATAGTTCAAGCTCGACCCAGCAATTAAACATAAAATAGTAAAACCAACACAGCGAGCAGGCACGCCATTGCGCGTAAGCTTTAATAACGAGCGAGGCAACTGCTTATTTTGCGCCAAGGTATATAACATGCGTCCACCGCTATACATTCCACTGTTACAGCCAGATAACGCCGCAGTCAGTACCACAAAGTTGATTACCGCTGCTGCGGAAATAATACCAACTTTAGCGAAAGTCATAACAAACGGACTGCCTTGATGTCCTACATCTGTCCATGGGAACAGCGTCACCACTATAAAAATAGCACCCACATAAAAAATTAAGATGCGCCATAATATATTGTTAATCGCTTTTCTTAATGTGACCTGTGGATTTTTAGCTTCTCCAGCAGTAATACCCACTAGCTCAACCCCTTGATAAGAAGCAACAACAATACACAGCGCAAACAAAAAGCCTTTCCAGCCCCCAGCAAAAAATCCACCGTGTTGCGTCAAATTGCCTAAACCAATAGGTTCAAAATTGTTACCAATTCCAAAAAATATCAAGCCAATGCCTATCAAAATCATCACGACAATTGTGGTCACTTTAATCATCGCAAACCAAAACTCTAACTCACCATACAACCTAACTGCGGCAAGGTTAGCTAGCGCGACAAGTGCTACAGCAATGGATGCAAATATCCATTGAGGAACCCCAGGGAACCAATACTCCGCATAGGCGCCGATTGCCGTAATTTCTGAAATACCCACCGCCACCCACATAAACCAGTAGCCCCAAGCAGTTAAACATCCCCAAAATGGGCTTAGATATTTATAACCAAAAGAAGCAAAAGATCCGGTTACCGGCTCAAGAAACAGCATTTCCCCCATTGAGCGCATAATGAAGAAAACAAAAATACCCGCAATAATATAAGCCAATAGAACTGAGGGGCCAGCCCATTTTAACGTGCTGGCTGACCCCATAAATAGACCAACACCTATCGTTCCACCTAATGCAATCAGCTCAATATGACGAGCCTCAAGCCCTCGCTGAAGTCCCTGTTGTGGATTTTCCATAAATACCCCTGTCATGAATTGTGATAATAAGTTACAGCTTTAATTGAAACTAAGTGAGTAATAATCGCTGTAAAATAAGAGAAATAGCCATTCAAGCAATAGAAAAAAGCAAAAAAACTTCAAGATATAGTTGAATATCTAAAGTTTGCGCTTATTTTTGAGGGATTATAGAAATATTTGAGGAAAGAGACCAGCAGTTACACCAGTCTCTGTAAATCAATCTAACTTTAGAGCTTACCACCGTAATAGTAACCTAAGAATTTAAGTAACTTAAATTGTCTTTTCACGCGAGTTGGTTGAGCCAATAAGCGATATAGCCACTCTAGCCCTAAGTTTTGCCACACTTTCGGGGCACGTTTCACATGACCCGTGAATACGTCATAAGTCCCGCCAACACCCATATACAGCGCATCAGGATGCACTTCACGGCAATCACGCATAAAAAGCTCTTGCTTAGGTGACCCCATTGCAACAGTGACAATTTTAGCGCCACTGGCACGAATACGTTCAAATAAAGCACTTCTATCTTCAGGTGTAAAATATCCATTTTGTGAGCCAACAATATTCACATTCCATGCAGAGCGGAGCTTCGCTTCTGTTTGCTCTAGGATTTCAGGTTTACCACCAATCAAAAATACTGGAGTACCTTCTTTGCCCGCCCTTTCCATCAAACCTTCCCACAAATCAGCACCTGCAACACGAGAGACCTCAGCTTGTGGATATTTACGGCGAATGGCGCGCACAATACTAATACCATCAGCATAGAGGTATTCAGCTTGTCCAAGTAAAGTATTTAATGCCACATCTTTTTCAGCAATCATCACTTTCTCAGCATTGATAGCAACCAATGTTCCGGTTTTCGTTTCGCCGCCATCAAATAAATAATCTAAAAAATGAGCCATATTTTTGAAGCCCCAAATGTTGTGGCCTCGAATACTATACTGCGGTACTGATGGTTGCGAAATTGGTGACTGTTCCATAATACTCCTTTAGCGGCTTTCACGCTGTTGGCTTCTTAAGTAAGAAGTCGTTTTAGCCCGAATAAGACCCGCACTCTCAAATAACCAGTACAATAATTTTGCTAAAATCAGACACAGTCCGAAAATTAAGCAGAAAAAGACCACCCGCGAGACAAATGAATCGACGCCTTCGCGCGCTAATACAATGATATTAAAAATGGCACCAAAACAGAATGCTTGCATAATTGCCGCTTTATAGCGATTCGATTCTTTTAAGCTCATGCCATAAATCCAATCAAACCACTTAATAATCAGCCCAACCACGATTGCACCTAAAGGAATAAATATAACGCCACCCATAACCACCAGTGAACCGATTAACGTTGGCGATATCGCTAACCCAGAATGGTTATTTAGCACTTCCCACGTAAAATAGTTAGCGGAGTTAAGCACAGTATCCGGTCGTTCTGGCCAAACCCAAGAGGGAATAAATACATAGAAGTCACGTACAATTGGCGCAAGACCTTGAAAATCCATTTCATCATAATGGCTAAGTAGTAAGGCTAAATTTTCCCACGGTGAAAATGTATCGCGGGTTAAATATAAAAATGTGTAATAGGCCTCTGAACCACTCACATCCAAACCATAACGTTTTAATGCAAGCCAGAACATACCCACAATACTCGCAACACCTGCTGCTCCTAGCATCCACAGAGTAATCCAACCTCTAACGATACCAATAAACAAAAAGAGCGCGAAAGCAATAATGATATTAGCGCGCGTACCACCCACAATCACATAAGTTAAAAAACCAAATGCGACGGTGCTAATCAAAAAGAAAATCCACCGTTGCTGGGTTGGGCGCAAGAAGTAGACGATCAACATCGCAGGGATGAAGAAGTAAAAAAAGCGTTTTAATGCAACGCCAGTCACCTGACTAGAGAAAATTTGGCTGTATGATTTTAATTTGAAAAGTAAAAACCCATTTTCCAAAAAGAAAATGCCTACCGTCACCACGGCAATAGCAATCAGCAATAGACAGGTCAGATTGGTTTCCACTTTATTCATGCTAAACAACGGACGTCTTTGTTTATCGACATTTTTTGATAACCGCGTTTTATATGCAACATAGTAAATAGCATAAAAACTGGTCGCCGCAAGTTGTGCATATAATAAGTAATCCGCCGATACCACAGCGACGTCAAACTGAAACACTAATGCACAAGTGAGCGGAAATCCAAAATAAAACGTCAATAAATACAACATAGAAAAAAAGATATTGAAATTAAAACGCACACGTAAAAACTCTTTATAGAGTAATGTGCCGATAAAAATAATCGATATTAAATAGACCAGCGCCAAGCCACCTAACTCCGAAAGAGTCATGCTCACTCCTTTGCAATAGTTAGAATTTCTTTCCAACCATCAGTAAAATTAGGGGCAAAAAAATCGATATTATGTCTATCAAGTATCGACATTTGACGTTGAGCTTCATCAACCAGTGGAAGTGTCAGTTTATCCCCATAAAAAAAGACGGGCACATTTTGCGCAGTTAAATCCTGCCAGAATGTATTTTGACGACTTATCACAAAAGGAATGCAAAATTGAATAAGTAAACAAATCGTTCCCACCCCTTGCTGACGATTAAAAATGAAATAGCCAAGATCGCAAGATTTAAGCAAATTAAGATATTCCGCAAACTCCATTCGCTCTTTCAGAATTTCAACTTGCCCTTTCGCAAAGTGATTGTTTGCCGCTTGCTCAACTTGTTGGATGTAGGTTTGATTGTTTGCCGGATATCCCATTGGTACAACTATCTTAACATTGTCACCAAACTCTTGTTTAATCGCCCCCAAAGCCTCTACATGACGATTTGAGCGGTCACCTGAATTACCGAGTAAGATGGTGAGTTGATCGCCTTTACGAGGCTCACGTTCAATGATAGTTAACGCAGGGTCCATACGAGTCGGAAAATATAAAACTGACGCTGGCACCCTTGGATTAGATTGGTGAAAATAGCAAAGATCACCCCGAGTAGCACACACATGCCCCACTCGCTTTTGCGCCAAACGGCGTAAAATATAAAATAATTTAAACTTGAGCGATGCTGACTCTTCATACAAATCAGCACCCCAAATATGCCACCAAAACTGATGCGGTTTTATTTGACCAAACAGCAAAGCCAGCCATATAGGCGCATTAAACTGCCCATGAAAGAAAAATCGCGTATGTCGCTCCGCTTTAGCTCGACGGATAACACTATCTGCAATTGCTTTTTTACTGTCAAAAATTTCGATTTTCAACTCAGGATAAGCGTCAGAAAGCTGCGCATCATGGCTTACGACCATAAAATGCGGTTTTTGCGACGGCGCCATTTCTTGGCTGATAACGTTATTAAAAAACGTCAATACCGTCTGATTATGGTGAGGAAGTAAAGATCCCAGTACATGTATTAAGGTTGTCATGCTCGCCTACGGTAGATCAAAAATACGCAACAACAAACAATAAAGTATACGATATAAGTGGCCATATAAGCCTGTGTAGCACCTACTGCACCGTGTTCAGGAATGAACCAATGAGCAAAGCTCATTAACAAAACAAATTGGCTCACTTCAGTGAGGATATAAAAACGTAATGCGGCTTTAGCAATCACTAGATAACCAAAGACATACGACCCCACTTTCAACACATCACCGACCAGTTGCCACGCAAACAGGTCTCTCATACCTGTAAATTGTTCGGAAAATAGTAACCAAATCGCAAAATCACGCAATAGCCAAACCATAAAGCTCGCCACTGCTACTGCGGGTAACACAAATTTAAGTGCTTTAATTATTTCAGCTGATATTTCGCTTTTTAGCTGCAACCGAGAAAGCGTGGGTAATAAATAAACGGAAAAAGAGGCGGTAATAAACTGCAAGTAAGCATCTGATATCGTGCTCACCCCTGCCCACAATCCAACATCATCCCAGCTATATCGTTCAGCTAATAAGTTACGCATCATGATATAAGCAACAGGCAACGTCACTGACGTCAAAATTGCCATCACCGTAAACTTACCCAAACTTGTTGCAATCGCCTTATCCCACGCAGGTTTAAGCATAGAAAATGCAAATTGCTTACGTCTAACGATCATCAAACCAGCGGGTAATACAACTAATGCAGGAACAAGAGCCAACCCGGCTAATGCACCTTCATAGCCACCCAATATATAGCATAAATAATAAGCAACCACACCGAGTAAGCTACCTAATATGATAGCTTGAGCATTACCCGAGGCATCACGGTAGCCTTTAAGGATGGCTAAAAAATAATTCGAATACGCAATCCCCATTTGGACAAAAGCAACGGCTTTAATCACTGATTCATAGTCTGCGTTATCAAACAAAGCAGCGCTAATGGGGCCACTAAAGAGCAAAAAAATAGCCGCAAGTAGTGTTGATGATCCTAATATTAATGTTGAAGAGGTACCAAGAACGGCGCGTAATTTTACGGGGTCTTGATGGTGCTCCGCCACATATTTTGTGACACCATTAAAAATCCCTGCACCGGATAACACCCCTAACACAGTGATTAATTGGCGAAAATTCCCCGCTAACCCAACACCACTAGGACCAAAAGAGACTGCTAATAATTTAACGATTAATAGGCCTGCCCCGATTTTAATCAGGGTAGACCCGGCAGTCCAAATCGATGCTCTCGCTAACGACATTAAGCAAAAAACGCGTTAATGCGCTCAATGACAGTTTGCTGTTCAGCATCCGTCATATTGTAGAACATCGGTAAACGTACTAAACGATCGCTTTCAACTGTTGTATAACGGTCTTCTCCATGGAAGCGCCCGAACTCAATACCTGCTGGGCTTGTATGTAACGCAACATAATGGAATACCGTCAAAATACCATGAGATTTCATGTAGTCATTAAACGCGGTGCGCTCTTCTACATCCTTCAATTTAATGTAGAACATATGAGCATTGTGCTGTAGACCTTCAGGAACAGTCGCTAAAACGAGATGTCCTGCATCAACTAAAGGTAATAATGCATCATGATAACGCTGCCACAATAGTAAGCGGCGATCATTAATTTTTTTCGCTTCTTCTAGCTGTGCCCATAAATAAGCGGCTTGTAAATCAGACATTAAATAACTTGAACCAATATCACGCCAAGTGTATTTGTCTACTTGTCCACGGAAAAATTGGCTACGATTAGTCCCTTTTTCACGAATGACTTCTGCTCGGCTAATCAGTGTTTTATCATTAATTAGTGTCGCGCCACCTTCACCACCAGAAGAGTAGTTTTTAGTTTCATGGAAGCTATAGCAACCAATGTGACCGATAGTCCCAAGCGCTTTGCCTTTATAAGTCGACATCACACCTTGAGCAGCATCTTCAATCACAAATAAATTATGTTTTTTAGCAATTGCCATAATGACATCCATTTCACAGGCAACCCCTGCGTAATGAACAGGCACTATCGCACGCGTACGCGCTGTAATTGCATCTTCAATTTTAGTTTCATCAATATTCATCGTGTCTGGACGAATATCAACAAAGACAATTTTAGCACCACGTAATACGAAAGCATTAGAAGTGGATACAAAGGTAAAACTCGGCATGATAACTTCATCACCCGGTTTAATATCAATCAAAATTGCCGCCATTTCTAACGAAGCAGTACAAGATGGCGTTAATTGAACTTTCGGGCAATCAAAGTGTTTTTCCATCCACTCTTCACAACGTTTTGTGAAGCCACCATCACCACACAGCTTGCCGCTTTCCATGGCCTGTCTCATATACTCTAATTCAGTACCTACAACGGGTGGTTTATTAAATGGAATCATGTTGTCCCCTGTATAGCCAATATGCAGTGCTTGCAATTGAAGCACCACTATGTGAATAAAGATTTAATGCTGCAACATTACTGATTTGAGTGGCAACATTTAACTGTCTTTTTTGGTGTTGCACACACCAATTGAATGCCGCTAACATCAACTGACGACCTATGCCCTGCCCTTTGGCTTTAGGCATTTTCGCTAATAGCCCTATCCGTGCTGTATCAGCATCTAAATTACGTAGGCTAACAAAACCTAAAATCTCACCTGACGCATCTTTCACTAACAAACACGTATGATCAAAAGTGCCGATAACCGCTTTTTCTATCCATAACGCATAAAACCGTCCGCTATCACCTTCTTGATACCAAGGGGCTCTAAAACGGCTATTACTAAAAACAGCCTCTGCGGCGTTGCGTAATGGCACTATGTCATCTATTTGTGCCACTTCTACACGATTTGTTGCAGAAGCACCTGCGGTTAAGTAAGCATTTTCTGTGCCAATAGTTAATGCAAAATCGATTTCACCTTCAACCAAAGAAAACCCCATACTAGCTAAATCATCGATCATTGTACTCTCAGATGCTGAGACTTTAGCTTGTACGATATCGTACTTATCCATTTGATAAGCAAGAATGATTTCAGACCCAACATCTGTAAAGTTTAATTTAGCTGTTGAGTGCCCAAAAAAATCAGACTCCCATTGCAGGGGCTCAATACTGGCGCGGACGGACACGGAGAAGATCCTCTAAATATTGCCCATAACCGGTTTTTTTCAATTGCACAGCAGATGCGTGAACTTGCTCATCAGTGAGCCAGCCATTACGCCACGCAATCTCTTCTAAACATGCAACTTTGAAACCTTGACGTTTTTCAACAGTTTGTACAAATGTACCCGCTTCAATCAAACTGTCATGTGTTCCCGTATCTAACCACGCAAAACCACGACCTAATAGCTCAACGCTCAATTCACCGCGTTCCAAATACATTTGATTGATCGACGTAATTTCTAATTCACCACGCTCAGAAGGCTTCACTTGCTTAGCAAATTCAACTACTTGAGAGTCATAGAAATATAACCCTGTTACCGCCCAATTCGATTTCGGCTTTAGTGGTTTTTCTTCAATGGATAACGCTTTAAAATCATCATCAAATTCAACAACACCGAAACGTTCAGGGTCCATCACTTGATAACCAAATACGGTTGCCCCTTTGGTGCGAGCAGCAACAGAGGTCAATTTTGGACTGAATGAGTGACCAAAGAAGATATTATCCCCAAGCACTAAGCAGCAAGAATCACCATTGATGAATTCTTCACCAATAATAAAGGCTTGTGCAAGCCCATCAGGAGAAGGTTGCTCCGCATAACTAAGCTCAATACCAAATTCATGACCATCACCTAATAACCGCTTAAACATCGGTAAATCTTCAGGTGTAGAAATAATCAAAATTTCACGAATACCCGCTAACATCAATACAGAAAGCGGGTAATAAATCATTGGCTTATCATAGATAGGCAATAGTTGTTTAGAGATACCTCGAGTGATGGGATGCAAACGCGTGCCCGAACCACCAGCAAGTATAATGCCTTTCATATATCCTCCTAACTACCTAAACCTAGGCGTTCACCCGCGTAGGAGCCATCTTGTACTCGACGCCACCAAGTTTCATTATTCAAGTACCATTGCACCGTTTTACGGATGCCTGACTCGAAAGTTTCTTGTGGTGTCCAGCCCAATTCACGTTCAATCTTAGCCGCATCAATGGCATATCGCATATCATGACCCGGCCGATCTTTCACATAAGTGATCAAATCACGATAATGAACCACACCCTGAGGCTTTTGCGGGCAAAACTCTTCTAGTAGCGCACAAATCGTTTCCACGACATCAATATTGCGGCGCTCATTGTGCCCACCGATATTATAGGTCGTACCCGGATCAGCCTTAGTTGCCACTAAATGTAGAGCACGCGCATGGTCCTCTACGAACAACCAATCACGAATTTGCTCCCCTTTACCATAAACAGGTAACGGTTTACCTGATATAGCATTAAGAATAATCAATGGGATCAATTTCTCAGGAAAATGATAAGGACCATAATTATTCGAGCAATTGGTGATCATCGTTGGTAAACCATAAGTTCGCTGCCAAGCACGGACTAAATGATCGCTTGATGCTTTGGATGCTGAATATGGACTACTTGGTGCATAAGGTGTTGTTTCAGTAAAGAACCCATCTGGGCCATCCAAATCGCCATACACTTCATCCGTTGAAATATGGTGAAAACGAAATGCATTTTTTCTGCTTTCGTCCAGCGACGACCAATAATGACGCGCCGCTTCCAACAACGTATAAGTACCGACAATATTGGTTTCGATAAACTCTGCCGGACCATCAATTGAGCGGTCAACATGGCTCTCTGCCGCTAAATGCATGACAGCATCAGGCTGATATTGAACGAAAACTTTATCCAATGCCGCGCGGTCACAAATATTCACTTGCTCAAAAGCATAACGTTCGTTGCTCGCGACATCAGCGAGTGATTCCAAATTACCCGCGTAGGTCAAACAATCGACAACAATAGCGCTATCGCGAGTGTTCTCAATAATATGACGTACAACTGCGGAGCCGATAAAACCAGCTCCACCTGTGATTAGAATGCGTTTCAACGCCATACTCCTTTGGTATCAACAACCCATTTTTGCTTGATTGATGAGCCTTGGATAGCTTTAAATACATTGTGATCAACTAACATCAAAATCACATCAGCGTCAGCCACAGCCTGTTCCACTGAAACTAGCTCAGCCACACCTTTAAGCGAAGTTGGTAATTCATGAATATGTGGTTCAACTGCAAAGGTTTTACCTGGATTCCAATTAGCAATCATCTTAGTGATGTGCATCGCTGGGCTTTCACGCAAGTCATCAATGTTCGGTTTGAAAGACAAACCAAAACAAGCAATGGTGATTTCGCTAGCTTTCTTACCGGTTTCAACCAAACAATCCGCAACTGCGGCTTTAACTTGATCAACAACCCAAATTGGCTTGCCATCGTTAACTAAACGCGCAGTATGGATAAGGCGTGATTGCTGTGGGTTTTGAGCCACGATAAACCAAGGGTCAACGGCAATACAGTGTCCACCGACACCTGGACCTGGTTGTAAAATATTAACGCGTGGATGACGATTAGCTAAGCTAATCAATTCCCATACATTGATATTTTGCTGCGCGCAGATGAGTGATAATTCGTTAGCAAATGCAATATTCACGTCACGGAAGCTATTTTCCGTTAATTTACACATTTCTGCGGTTCTTGAATTGGTGATAACACATTCACCTTCAAGGAAAATATTATATAACTCACTTGCACGTTGTGATGATTTTGGTGTCATTCCGCCAATAACACGGTCATTTTTAATCAATTCAACCATCACTTGGCCTGGCAATACACGCTCAGGACAATATGCCACATCGATATCGGCATCTTCACCAGCTTGTTGTGGGAATGTTAAGTCAGGACGCGCTTGCGCCATCCACTCAGCCATTTGCTCTGTGGTACCTACTGGTGAAGTCGATTCCAGAATAACTAAGTCACCTTTTTTCAATACAGGTGCAATAGATTCCGCCGCAGCTTTTACATAAACCAAGTCTGGTTCATGTTCACCTTTGAACGGTGTTGGTACGGCAATTAAATAAGCATCAGCTGGCTGAGGTTTAGTAAAGGCTTTCAAATAACCCGCTTCAACGGCAGTTTTCACCACCACATCGAGTTCGGGTTCTACGATATGGATTTTACCCTGATTAATGGTATCCACCGCATGTTGGTTGACATCTACGCCAACAACCTGTTTTTTGCGAGAAGCGAAGGCTGCTGCTGTTGGTAAACCAATATAACCAAGGCCGATAACAGAAATAGTTTCAAAACTCATAATTTCACCTGATTGCTTTTTAATGCGTCAAGAATACGCTGACAAGAATGACCATCCCCATAAGGGTTATGGGCGCGGCTCATTTCATGATATTCCGCTTCATCTGTCAGTAACCGATTAACTTCTTCCACAATTTTTTGTGTATTTGTACCAACAAGGCGAACTGTGCCTGCATCTACTGCTTCTGGACGCTCTGTTGTATCTCTCATCACCAAAACAGGTTTACCCAGAGACGGGGCTTCCTCTTGAATACCGCCCGAATCTGTTAGGATCAAATAAGCATGATTCATCAGATAAACAAAAGGCAGATACTCTTGCGGACTAATTAATATAATATTATCAATATCATGCAGTATTCTTTTAACCGGTTCACCAACATTTGGATTTAAATGTACCGGATAAACAATTTGAACATCCGGATGGGCTTGTGCTATTTCAGCTAGCGCATGACAGATACGTTCAAAACCGCCACCAAAGCTTTCACGACGATGCCCAGTGACTAAAATCATTTTCTTATTTGGGTCAATAAATGGATAATTAGCCCCTAATTTTTCCATCATGTGCTGGTCGCTCATGACCTTATCACGCACCCATAACAATGCATCAATGACAGTGTTACCTGTGACAAAGATATGACTATCAGGTATCGACTCTTTTAATAAATTCTGGCGTGAATTTTCTGTTGGTGCAAAATGATACATTGCAAGATGGCCTGCAATTTTACGATTAGCTTCTTCAGGCCATGGAGAATAAAGATCGCCTGTTCGCAATCCTGCTTCAACGTGACCGACAGGAATACGATGATAGAACGCTGCAAGACTAGTTGCCATGGTTGTTGCTGTGTCACCATGAACTAATACGACGTCCGGTTGAAAATCTGCAAATACCGCTTTTAATCCTTCAAGGATACGGCATGTGATATCGGTTAAATCTTGCCCTGGTTTCATAATATTGAGATCGTAATCTGGAGTGATCTCGAACAGTTTCAGTACTTGATCTAGCATTTCACGATGCTGGGCTGTTACACAAACTTTTGCTTCAAAGTCTGCATCATCAGCGAGTGCATGAACCAACGGTGCCATTTTAATGGCCTCCGGTCGTGTGCCGAATACAGTCAATACTTTCACAGTGACTCTCTTATATTTATCGTTCGCAGTTTGCTGCTTTTTAAATTTTAATGACTTCATGAAGCCACTGACTCAAAGAGCCAGTAGCTTATTTAAAATCATGATGGGCGACGGCGAGACAGTACCACTCCGGCACCAACTAACATACCGATTGCTCCCCACAGAATCATCATAAAGGCTCTGCGTGGGCTATCGCGTTTGACTGGATCTTCAGGGGTACGTAGATAACGGTATGCCTGAAAATTATCTTGGAGAGTCGGCCCTACACTCAATGTTGATAACATTGCAATGTTCTGATCATAGTCAGAGTCATGATCAGGGCCTGTAGCTTTTAATGTTTCAATCTGCGCCTGTAATAATGGCACACCTAACATAAACATCTTAGAGTCAGGAATTTCATCAACGGGCGTTGAACTTTGGTTACGTACAATTCCTTGCTTTTCAGCCACTTTCAGTGCCTGTTCAAGTGAATTCAAACGTCTTTCATATGCAGCTTGAGCAACCATATCTTCACGTTTTACTAACGCTTTCATCGATTGCATTTTTGTCGCCCAAGTGCCTTTTATTTCATCATTCAGATTCGTAGTTGCACGCTGATTTGCAAATTGCGTGTACTCACGTAAAAGCTGATTTGCATCAGTTGATGTTTCAGCAACGAGCTTAATGCTATCAGTTAGATTTTTAACTTCATCAGCTGGCGTAAACTCAATGTCATTAATCAATTCATCTAATAATGCAGCATCAGCTTTAGGATCATTTTCCAAACGTTGCTTATAGTAATCGGTATTCAACCAAAATTGACGGCGAGTATCGTAAGCTCCCAATTGTTTAGTAAACTCTTGGTAAGCTTCTTTCGCTATCGTTGGTAATTGTCCTTCTTGCCCAACATTATTAATACGTGAATCAAGGTTACGCAGGAATTGTTGCTGAGAATAATAGCTTCCCAGATTATTAACTGTTGGTAGGTCCGTGATTGCAGTTGAGCTCCATTTTTGCTGCATGAAATAGGAAGCACCCAATGCAATTGCAGCAAACACCACTGCAAATGCAACGATCCAGATTTTGCCTTGCCATAATGAGCGGCATAAACCACGGATATCCAATTCCGGTTCTACAGGAGCTTGATACTGACTAGGTTGCGTTTCTGAGTTATTCACTGCACAGAACCTCTATTTACGTTTTTCGTTACCGTATTGCACCTCGACGTGCTCTACGCCTAACTCGCTTAATAAAGCGAGCGACTTTCCAAGCGCGTTTAATGCAATAACCATACATCATAAATACAAGCAAGAATAATGCCAACATTAACCATTCAGGTACAAAAGATAAACGTTCGCCAAGAATACCAATACATGCCAATACCGCTGCTGACAATGTAATAAGTACAAATGCGCCTTTCGGTGTAAAGCCTGAACGCATAATCAAATGATGAATATGCTGACGGTCAGGTGAAAAAGGACTCATTCCCTTGCGAATACGACGATACATAATGGCAACCATATCCATTAAAGGAATAGCAATAATCCACAATGCAGTCACCGGATTTATCGGATGAACTTGCTCTTGTGTCGAAGCAACAAGGATCCAAATAATTGTAAAGCCAATTAATGTACTTCCCGCATCTCCCATAAAGACTTTAAATCGGCGACCTAGGATGCCTAAATTAAGAAGGATATAAGGAAGGATAGCGGCTATAAACGCAAAACACCAAAATGCTAACGCATAATTACCACTTTGATACAATAAAAAGCCCAAAGCACCAAAGGAAACGGAAGATAATCCCCCTAAAAGCCCATCGATACCATCAACCATATTAAATGCATTAATCGCAGCCCATACTGCAAATAAGGTTACAATATAGCCAAATGGACCGAGAATAAGCTCCCATGGACCAAATGCATGCCCTAAAGATTCAAGTTTTAACCCTGCAGCCGTCATCATCACTACGGCAACAATCGCTTGAACACCTGCTCTTAATTTCACACTGATATCAAACCTGTCATCTAGTGCGCCAATAAAAACAAGTAATCCTGCACAGGCGATATATAACCATTTATGAGGTATATATTCCTCTGTAATGATAAATGCAAAACAGATCCCAAAAAAAACCGATATTCCCCCAACAAGGGGAACTAATCCTACGTGTTTTTTCCTGAAGTTAGGTTTATCTACCAAGCCGATTTTTGTTGCAACAACTCGGGCGATAAAAATAAAGACCAACGAAAACAAGAAAACGTAGAAGAGGCTGGTTATAAAGTGTGTGATATCCACAGTTCGACTCTCTCATCATTCTATTTAACTAAAAAAACTAAATTTTTTTGGACTAATGCCGATACACAAACAATAGCTACAGCATTATCATCTCAACAAAAAAATCTACTATAAGACGAATCTTTATTAGTTATGCTATTTATCCAGTATAACTAATAAATGAAACCTCACTTCCATACTTTATTTCGACAAGGTTACCTCGCCGATTTTATACTTAATAGCTGCAAGATGCATGCCATAAAAACAATACACTTTAATAGAGTTAAATATATTCCTTACCTTATTAGTCAATATATTTATATTGACTCACAAAATGTATAAATAAAATTCACATAAAATACAGTAAGTTGACAGCGTTTATTTCGTTCTGTTTACGAAAAAAATAAACCTATGATACCCAACTACATTTTATAAAATATCATTTTTTGATATCTAATAAATATAAACTGTCCTATTTATTGATTAAAAACCAAGCGCTAGATCTATTTTTAGAAAAATAATAAATCAAGAATAATTCTGACAGCCCCCAGCATAAAAATATATTAAGCAATCAATACAAAGACCAGATAGATAAAAAATAAAAAAAAGGCGCTCCCCTGAGGTTGCGCCTATTTTTATCAGTCGACTAATAAACCTTAACCGTTAAGCTCTCTTCATAAAATCAAAGAACTCTTCGTTAGTTTTGGTCATTGCAAGTTTACTGATGAGGAATTCCATCGCATCAATTTCACCCATTGGATGAATAATTTTACGTAAGATCCACATTTTTTGTAATTCATCTTGCGTCGTCAGAAGTTCTTCTTTACGTGTGCCTGAACGATTATAATCAATTGCAGGGAAAACACGCTTTTCAGCTATCTTACGGGACAGGTGTAATTCCATATTACCTGTACCTTTAAATTCTTCGTAGATAACTTCATCCATTTTAGAACCAGTATCAACTAGCGCAGTTGCTATAATTGTTAAGCTACCGCCTTCTTCGACGTTACGAGCAGCACCGAAGAAGCGTTTTGGACGATGTAATGCATTCGCATCCACACCACCTGTCAATACTTTACCGGAAGAAGGTACAACTGTGTTATATGCACGAGCAAGACGTGTAATTGAATCAAGTAAAATAATAACGTCTTTTTTGTGCTCGACGAGACGTTTTGCTTTTTCAATAACCATCTCTGCAACTTGAACGTGACGTGCTGCTGGTTCATCAAAGGTCGAAGCAATAACTTCACCTTTAACTAAACGCTGCATTTCAGTTACTTCTTCAGGACGCTCATCAATAAGCAATACCATCAATACACAATCAGGATGGTTTTGGGCAATGTTAGTTGCAATATTTTGCAGTAACATTGTTTTACCCGCTTTTGGTGGTGCAACAATTAAACCACGTTGACCACGGCCAATTGGTGCAGCTAAATCAAGTACTCGTGCAGTTAAATCTTCAGTTGAACCATTACCACGTTCCATACGAAGACGACGATTTGCATGTAATGGGGTTAAGTTTTCAAAAAGGATTTTACTGCGGGCGTTTTCAGGTTTGTCGTAGTTAACTTCGTTAACTTTCAAGAGGGCAAAATAACGTTCGCCTTCTTTAGGTGGACGAATTTTTCCTGAAATGGTATCGCCGGTGCGTAGGTTAAAACGACGAATTTGACTAGGGGAAACATAGATATCATCAGGGCCTGCAAGGTAGGAACTATCAGCTGAACGGAGGAAACCAAATCCGTCTTGCAATATTTCCAATACTCCATCGCCGAAAATATCTTCTCCACTTTTAGCGTGCTGCTTCAAGATTGAGAAGATAATATCTTGTTTTCTCATACGGGCTAAATTCTCTAGCCCCATGTTTTCGCCTAACGTAATCAGATCTGATACTGGCGTATTCTTTAATTCGGTAAGATTCATAATGGTGGGTTCTTTAACTCGGGGTAATTCTCGAACTATGAACGTAAATTGAAAGCAACTTATAATATAAGGCCATAATATAAGTGCCAGTTTAACTTTATAGCGCCCTGTTGATAGTGACTCATAAGAAACCAACAACAATGCGTAAAATTTTGTGTTTGCTGCTATCGTTGCATTAACATGATAGTGCACATTCAGCTATTACTCATCTGGATGATGTTTGTATATTATTAGAAACGTACACAATATTAGCAATAGTTTTTTGTACATTTAAGACAACATTTATTCCAATATCACAAATTTAAGTTCAATCAACGCACTAAAACATAAATGATCAATATTAAATTTTACTCAATTCACTACTTGTATCCTATGGCTCAGTCGACTGAAGTTGATAGCTGACAGGCAACAGATTACCTTTAATCTATACGTTCTAAAATTGCATAACCACAGAGATGGAATATAGCAACAATATCACTAAGTTATTACTACACTGATAAACTAGATATATAAGGTAAGAGCAATGGAATACAAGATAATTCTTACGAGTGATACACGAGGAATGTAGTTAACTTATCATGCTTGAAAGAGGACGTCTAGCGGCTCTCTACATAAAATAGATTTACCGCTAAACGTTTTAACTTACATATAACTATAACTTACAGATTTTCGTCTAGAAATTCCTTCAGTTGCGTTTTAGATAGTGCGCCAACTTTTGTTGCTGCTACACTACCATTCTTAAATAATAGAAGCGTAGGGATACCACGAATACCATATTTGGGAGCGGTAGCCGGATTTTCATCAATATTCAGTTTTGCGATGGTCAGTTTGCCTGTATATTCTTGAGCTACTTCATCAAGAATAGGCGCGATCATTTTACAAGGACCGCACCATGCTGCCCAGAAATCGACGAGAACAGGTGAACTTGCTTGTAGAACTGCAGTTTCAAAACTTGCATCAGTTATATGTATAATTTTGTCGCTCATGTTGTACTCCAAAGGATCATCTTTTACAGATTTAGTGTAACATTATTGGCAGCAGGATGCTTTATTTCAAAAGATACGCTTTCGTAAATCAACCGTTAACTGATATTCTAACACACTATGAGTAAAGCACACTTGACAGAAAAGAAGTTTTCCGACTTCGCATTGCACCCTAAAGTCATTGAAGCCCTTAGTAAAAAAGGCTTCGACTATTGCACGCCAATACAGGCGTTCACGTTGCCTTTCACTGTCAAAGGCAAAGATGTTGCGGGGCAAGCGCAAACAGGTACGGGCAAAACGTTAGCATTTTTAACGTCTACATTTCATTATCTATTAACTCACCCTGCTATTGAAGGGAAAAAAAATAATCAGCCACGCGCGCTTATCATGGCACCGACTCGTGAATTAGCAGTACAGATTTACTCTGATGCAAAAGAGCTTGCAGAGTATACTGGCCTGAAAATGGGTCTCGCCTATGGTGGTGATGGCTATGATGAGCAATTAAAAGTTCTACAAAATGGTGTTGATATTCTAATTGGCACCACAGGACGTCTAATCGATTACGCTAAACAAGGTTACGTTGACTTAAGTGCAATTCAGGTAATTGTACTGGATGAAGCAGACCGCATGTATGACCTTGGTTTTATTAAAGATATTCGTTGGCTATTTCGTCGCATTCCTGCGGCGTCAGAAAGACTTAACTTACTATTCTCCGCAACACTATCTTACCGTGTTAGAGAGCTAGCGTTTGAGCAAATGAATAATCCTGAATACATTGAAATAGAACCTTTACAAAAAACAGGTCATCTCATCAAAGAAGAGTTATTTTACCCTTCTAATGAAGAAAAAATGCGCCTGCTACAAACTTTACTTGAAGAAGAGTGGCCTGAGCGTTGTATTATTTTTGCCAATACTAAACATCGCTGTGATGATATCTGGGCGCATCTTGCCGCTGATGGTCATCGAGTTGGCTTACTTACTGGTGATGTCGCACAGAAAAAACGTCTACGAATTTTAGAAGAGTTCACGCAAGGCCAAATTGATATTTTAGTCGCCACTGACGTTGCTGCTCGTGGTTTACATATTCCTTCAGTCACTCATGTTTTTAACTATGATTTGCCTGATGATTGTGAAGACTATGTACACCGTATCGGCCGAACGGGTCGTGCTGGTGAAAGTGGTAACTCAATTACGCTAGCTTGCGAAGAATACGCACTTAATTTACCGGCGATTGAAGAATATATTCAGCATTCAATCCCAGTCAGTAAATATAATAGTGATGCTCTGTTAAGCGATCTTCCGGCACCAAAACGCCGTCATCGCCCACGTCCTGGAGGCCCTCGTCGCAATTCAAATTCGCCACGTCGCCATAATGGTCCTCGTAATAACCAGAAACGTCCAGGCTAAGTAAAAATAATATGCTGAAATCTTCTTCTCTTTATGCTGCAATCGATTTAGGTTCAAACAGTTTTCATATGTTAGTTGTTCGCGAATCGGCAGGCAGTATTCAGATAATTTCCAGGGTCAAACGTAAAGTTCGCCTTGCTGCTGGGTTAGATAAAAATAACCAGCTATCAGAGCAAGCGATGGAGCGAGGCTGGCAATGTCTGCGTCTTTTTTCTGAGCTCTTACAGGATATTCCTCGTGCTCAAATCCGTGTTGTCGCCACTGCGACATTACGTTTAGCAAAGAATGCAGATATTTTTATCGAAAAAGCCAGCGAAATCCTTGCCAATCCCGTCAAAGTTATTCGGGGAGAAGAAGAAGCGCGCTTAATTTACCAAGGTGTTGCACACACCACTGGCGGTCCAGACCAACGCTTAGTTGTCGATATTGGTGGTGGCAGTACAGAGCTTGTCACAGGCTTAGGTGCAAAAGCACAGCAGCTTTATAGCCTTGAAATGGGCTGTGTAACATGGCTTGAACGTTATTTTAGTGATAGGACGCTAACAGAAGAAAACTTTGCACAGGCACAAGCCGCTGCATTGAATGTGATTGCGCCTATCGCTGATGCCTTAAAAACTCACGGGTGGAAAATTTGTGTAGGGGCATCAGGTACTGTTCAAGCGATTCAAGAGATCATGATTGCACAAGGCATGGATGAGCTTATTACACTCTCTAAACTGCAACATCTTAAGCGCAAAGCAATACAGTGTCATAAACTGGAAGAACTTGAAATTGAAGGGCTTACTTTTGAACGTGCACTTGTATTTCCAAGTGGCCTATCGATTTTAATCGCCATTTTTGAAGCACTCGATATTGATAATATGACACTTGCTGGCGGCGCTTTACGTGAAGGCTTAGTGTATGGCATGCTTGAACTGCCTATCGAGCAAGATATTCGAGCTCGTACATTGCGTAATATCCAACGTCGCTTTCAAGTTGATATCGAACAAGCTGGTCGTGTTAGCCAACTCGCAGAACATTTTTATCTACAAGTTGCAAAAGATTGGAATTTAGAACCCCGCTGTCGAGATTTATTATTGAGCGCTTGTGCATTGCACGAAATTGGCCTGAGTGTTGATTTTCGCCAAGGGCCTGAACATGCGAGTTATTTAATCACGCATCTTGATTTACCCGGATTCACTCCCGCTCAAAAACGCTTACTTGCTGCTCTATTAAAAAATCAGCAAGGGCCTGTAGATCTCGCCTCTCTTAGCCAACAAAATGCACTGCCAATACAGCAAACCTATGATTTGTGTCGCTTACTCAGATTAGCGATTATTTTCGCGAGCCGTAGACGTGATGACACTTTGCCAGCATTGAGACTGAATGTGAACTCTCACATTCTTACCATTATGTTGCCTTACCGTTGGTTAACTGAGTACCCTTTACGTGCTGAAAATTTGCAACAAGAGGTTCAGTGGCAAAGCTATGTAAACTGGACGTTAGAGCTCGAAGAACGCAATAGTTCTAATAGTTGATCCCATTTCACGCTAAGGTTAACTTAGCGTGAAATCAATTTGACCTAATCACCGGCTTTTTTTAATCCTAATCGCGCCTTAATATCCGCTAACGCAGATTGTCCTTTTTGCATTCGCTCCTCTGCGCTTACGACTTTACGTTGCTGTTCCCATTCAAGATCATCTTGCGGTAATTCAAGTAAAAAACGGCTTAATTCAGGACGAATTAATTCACCATATTGACGACGTTCACGACAATGGGTAAAAAATAGCTCTCGCTGTGCACGAGTGATCCCGACATAAGCTAATCGTCGCTCTTCATCAATATTATTTTCATCGATACTACTTTGATGAGGAAGAAGCCCTTCTTCCATGCCAACCAAAAATACATACGGAAACTCTAATCCTTTAGAAGCATGTAATGTCATCAATTGAACTTGATCGGAATCCTCATCATCTTCCCCTCGCTCCATCATATCTCGCAATGTAAAACGGGTCACAATTTGAGTCAGGGACATCGGATCATTTAATTCGTCTCCTTCAATCATTTCACCCATCCATGAAAATAATTGATTGACGTTTTTCATTCGCATTTCAGCTGCTTTAGTGCTAGTTGACGTTTCATACAACCAGCTTTCATAATCCATTTCGCGCAATAAATCACGAACAGCAAATAAGGGTTCTCGCTCCGACATTTTAACAATGTCATCCATCCAATGGGTAAATTTTTGAAGAGACTCGAGACCTTTGCCTTTTAAAGTTTGCTCTAAACCTAGATCAAAACTGGCTTGATAGAGACTTTTACCCCGTTGGTTTGCCCATTCACCTAATTTTTGAATTGTTTTAGGACCAATTTCACGGCGTGGTGTATTCACAATGCGCAAAAACGCACTATCATCTTCTGGGTTAGTCAGCACTCGCAAATAAGCAAGTAAATCTTTAATTTCAGGCCGAGAGAAAAAAGAAGTTCCCCCAGATATGCGATACGGTATCCGGTTTTGCATCAGCATTTTTTCAAAAATGCGTGATTGATGATTACCTCGATACAAAATAGCGTAATCTTTATATTCAGTTTTATTAATAAAATGATGTGCAATTAATTCGCCAATTACCCTTTCCGCTTCATGATCTTCATTATTTGCGGTTAGGACTTTTAATGGTGCCCCATAACCTAGCTCAGAAAAAAGCTTCTTTTCAAAAACATGAGGATTATTAGCAATAAGAATATTTGCCGCTTTCAAAATACGCTCTGATGACCGGTAATTTTGTTCTAACTTAATCACATTAAGCTTAGGAAAGTCTTGGCTAAGCAAAACGAGATTTTGTGGTCGAGCACCTCGCCATGAATAGATTGATTGATCGTCATCACCCACAACCGTAAATCTTGCACGTTGACCAACCAATAATTTGACTAATTGATACTGACTAGTATTGGTATCTTGATATTCATCCACCAGCAAATAACGAATTTTTTGCTGCCAACGCTCACGAACTTCTTCATTTTGGTTTAAAAGTATGGTTGGTTTGCTAATCAGATCGTCAAAATCAAGAACATTACAGCTTTTTAAATGCAACTCATAACGACGATAACATTCAGCAAAATGTTGCTCTTTCTCACCTCGAGCTTGCCCAATCACTTGTTGCGGTGAAATCAGATCATTCTTCCAATTTGAAATAGCTGTTATTAGCTGTTTCAATAAATCTTTATCTTCTTCAAGTAAATCAAATGTTAGCTCTTTCAACAGCGCCATTTGGTCTTGATCATCAAATAGGGAAAAATTAGCTTTGATCCCCAGCGCTTTATATTCACGCTTAATAATTTCCAAGCCTAATGTATGAAAAGTCGAAATAATTAACCCACGCGCCTCTTTTTTACCCAATGTTTGTGCCACTCGCTCTTTCATTTCGCGAGCCGCTTTATTCGTAAAGGTCACAGCCGCAATTTGACGAGGCTGATAACCACATTGACGAATAAGATGCGCAATTTTATTGGTAATAACTCTAGTCTTACCTGAACCAGCCCCTGCTAACACAAGGCATGGGCCTTCCACAAATTCGACTGCCTGTTGTTGGCTTGGGTTTAATCGCATGGCTTCTCTACATCACTTAGTTAGTCAAAATGGAACTCGCTACAGATTGTAGCAGAAACCCAACCAACTCTTGAGTAACGATCCCCTATAACGGCAAAAAACCACATCATTCATCAGAATCATGCGGTTTTGTTTTATTCTTTTATTACATCAATATATTTTTCTAAACTATTCTCATAAAAAATACGCTGATTATCCAAAGCATTTCGCGTTCTAGGTAGGAAGCAAATAAGATTATCCCAAGGAGCATACAAAAGTATGTGACTTGGGTAATCTTAAGAAGCTGACACCCCTAGAACGTGAAAGGAGAAGGATAATTAATTGCCGACAGAAATCTTCTTCATATCCATCATATACCCGCGTAAAGTCTTACCGATGGCCTCAATTGGGTGATTACGGATAGCTTCATTGATATCACGCAACTGCGCATTATCAGTTCCGTTATCTGCAACAGGCTTAGCTAAGTCACCCGCTTGTACTTTTGTCATAAATTCTTTTAACATCGGTACCGCTGCGAATGAGAACAAATAGTTACCATATTCTGCGGTATCTGAAATAACGACGTTCATTTCATATAAACGCTTACGCGCAATAGTGTTAGCAATCAATGGCAGCTCATGCAATGACTCATAATAAGCTGATTCTTCAAGAATACCGGCTTCTAACATAGTATCGAATGCTAATTCTACACCCGCTTTAACCATCGCAACTAGCAGTACGCCATGGTCAAAATATTCTTGTTCTGGAATTTTACCATCATACTCTGGATAATTTTCAAATGCTGAATTACCCGTTTCTTCACGCCATGTCAGCAAGTTTTTATCATCATTTGCCCAGTCAGCCATCATATTTGATGAGAACTCACCTGAAATAATGTCATCCATGTGTTTATGGAACAATGGTGCCATAATGGTCTTCAATTGCTCAGATAACGCATATGCACGCGCTTTTGCTGGATTAGATAAACGATCCATCATCAGCGTGATGCCGCCTTGTTTCAGTGCTTCGGTAATCGTTTCCCAACCGAACTGAATCAATTTACCTGCATAACCTGGCGCTACACCGTCTGCAACCATTTTGTCATAGCTCAGTAAAGCGCCGGCTTGCAACATACCACACAGAATGGTTTGCTCGCCCATCAAGTCAGATTTAACTTCAGCAACAAATGACGATTCCAGAACACCAGCACGATGACCGCCTGTCGCTGCGGCCCATGCTTTAGCGATAGCCATACCTTCACCTTGAGGGTCATTCTCTGGGTGAACTGCAATCAACGTTGGAACACCAAAGCCGCGTTTATATTCTTCACGAACTTCAGTACCTGGACATTTCGGTGCAACCATCACAACAGTAATATCTTTACGGATCTCTTCGCCAACTTCAACAATGTTAAAACCATGGGAGTAACCCAGTGCAGCACCTTGTTTCATCATAGGCTGAACAGCACGAACAACGGTAGAATGTTGTTTGTCTGGCGTTAAGTTAACCACTAAATCCGCTTCTGGGATCAGTTCTTCATAGGTGCCAACTTTAAAACCATTTTCTGTCGCTTTACGCCATGAAGCGCGTTTTTCGCTAATTGCTTCTGCGCGTAATGCATAAGCAATATCCAAACCTGAGTCGCGCATATTTAGACCTTGATTTAGGCCTTGAGCACCACAACCGACGATGACGATTTTTTTACCTTTCAGATAACCAGCTTCATCCGCAAATTCTTCGCGGCTCATGAAACGGCATTTACCTAATTGCGCTAACTGCTCGCGCAAATTCAATGTGTTGAAATAATTCGCCATTGTCGTACTCCATTGTTCAGTAGTGTTCTGTTGTATTTGTTATGTCAGATAATTTATTAATCTGTTGCTCATTATTGAGCTGCTATAAAGTTACTATATGCGAAGAATCACATTGCTTAAATTGATATATTAACAATACAATGTTGCATAAATCGCAATAACGATAATTACGGTCACTTGAGGTACAAATGGATATCCGAGATTTAAAGCTATTTTTGCATTTAGCCGAGAGCTGCCATTTTGGCCGTACATCGAAAGCCATGTATATCAGCCCTTCAACGCTATCACGACAAATACAGCGGCTTGAGGAACAATTGGGGCATCCATTATTTATTCGCGATAGCCGCTCAGTAAAATTAACGCAAGCAGGTGATCACCTTAAGCAATTTGCTCAGCAGACTTTATTACAGTATCAACAATTACAACATGTACTCAATCAGCAAAGTCCCTCTTTAAGTGGTGAGTTACGGATTTTTTGTTCAGTTACAGCGGCTTACAGTCATTTACCTCAAGTGCTCGACAAATTTCGTGCTTTGCATCCTTTGGTTGAAATAAAACTGACTACTGGTGATGCCGCTGACGCAGTTGAAAAAATTGAAACGAAAGAGGCCGATCTGGGTATTGCGGGTAAACCAGAACGACTCCCTGATAATGTGAGTTTCACTAAAATTGGAGAAATTCCATTAGTGCTGATCGCACCATCGCTACCTTGTGCGGTGCGTACCATGGTCATGGAAGAAAAACCTGATTGGTCAACTGTGCCTTTTATCCTGCCAGAGCATGGGCCATCACGTAAACGTATCGAGCTATGGTTTCGCCGCCATAACATCAATAACCCGGTCATATACGCTACGGTATCCGGACACGAAGCCATTGTATCGATGGTAGCGCTTGGCTGTGGTATCGCATTAATACCCAGTGTTGTTGTCGATAATAGCCCAGAGCCTGTTCGTAGCCGGATCTGCCAATTAGAAAATATTTCGATGGTCGAACCATTTGAGCTTGGCGTCTGCCTATTAAGCAAACGCCTAAACGAACCACTGATAAAAGCATTTTGGGAATTACTCCCAGAACACCTAATCTAAGGTTTTGGGATCATCTTGCGGGGCTAAAAAGAAGCGGAATGACGGATTTCCCGTTTCATCATGATGCTCATAACCAAGAGCATCAAGATGTCTATCAAAACGTACCTCAGGGCCCGAAAGCTCAAATGCAGCCAATACGCGACCATAATCAGTACCATGACTGCGATAATGAAATAACGTAATATTCCAATACGTTCCCAAGGTCTCTAAAAACTTCAATAACGCCCCTGGAGACTCTGGGAACTCAAAACTATATAATCTTTCTTCTAAAGGCTTCGACGGACGACCACCAATCATATAACGGACATGAAGCTTCGCCATTTCATCATCTGACAAATCAGCAACTTCATAGCCATTATTCTGTAATTCTTGAATAATCTCAAGCCGCTCATTTTCACCGCCATTCAAACGAACACCAACAAAAATACAAGCGCGATCCGGTGCTGCATCCGTGTAACGATAATTAAATTCTGTAATTAAGCGGTGACCTAAGAGCTGACAGAATCGTAAAAAACTGCCTTTTTTCTCAGGAATAGTGACGGCCAATAGGGCTTCTCTTTGCTCTCCAAGCTCACAACGCTCAGAAATATAACGCAATCCATGAAAATTCATATTTGCGCCAGAAAGAATATGGGCTAAACGTTCACCTTTAATGTTGTGCTGCTGAACATATTTTTTTAACCCAGCCAATGCGATAGCACCCGATGGCTCTGCAATTGCCCGAACATCTTCAAAAATATCTTTCAGTGCAGCACAAATAGAGTCACTATCAACCGTAATCACATCATCAACATACTGCTGACATATCCTAAAGGTTTCATCGCCAATGCGCTTTACGGCAACACCTTCGGCAAATAAACCGACTCTAGGTAAATCAACAGGATGCCCTGCCTCTAACGCGGCCTTTAAGCACGCAGAATCTTCAGCTTCAACACCAATGATTTTAATTTCAGGCATTAGATGTTTAATTAATACGGCCACACCTGCGATTAACCCACCGCCACCAACAGGAATAAAAATACGATCCAAATGTGCGTCTTGTTGTAATAATTCAAGGGCAATTGTCGCTTGCCCTGCAATGACTAAAGGATGATCAAAAGGTGGCACAAAGGTGTAACCTTCCTCCTCTGCCATGGCTATCGCTTTTGCTTTTGCTTCATCAAAATTAGCACCATACAAAATGGCTTCGCCACCAAAGCTACGAACGGCATCAACTTTAATGTCGGCTGTCGCCGTTGGCATCACAATTTTAGCATTAATGCCAACACGCTGAGCTGATAGCGCAACACCTTGTGCATGATTACCGGCAGAGGCCGTCACCACGCCTTTTGCTTTTTGCTCTTCCGTTAAGCTAGCAATCATGGCATATGCACCACGTAGTTTAAAACTATGAACAGGCTGTCTATCTTCACGTTTGACTAAAATAGTGTTACCCAAACGCAAAGATATTTTTTCCATTTTTTGGAGTGGCGTAACCGTCGCCACTTCATAAACCGGCGCGCTTAGCGCCGCTTTCAAGTAATCCGCCCCTGAAGGAGCTACTGGTAACGGTTTTGCTGCTGCCACAATCAGCCTCCTAGCTTCGATTTATCGCGTACAGCGCCTTTATCCGCACTGGTCGCCAAAGAAGCATAAGCACGCAATGCAAAAGAAACTTCACGTTGACGATTACGAGGGGTATACGCTTTTTCACCACGAGCAAGTTCCGCATCACGACGTTTTGTTAGCTCATCTTCGCTAACTACTAGTGCCATTGTTCTTTTCGGAATATCGATATCAATAATGTCACCGTCTTGAACTAAAGCTAATAAGCCACCACTTGCCGCTTCTGGTGAAATATGTCCAATAGAAAGCCCTGAACTACCACCAGAGAAACGTCCATCAGTGATCAACGCACAACTCTTGCCGAGTCCCATAGATTTCAGGTAAGACGTTGGGTAAAGCATTTCCTGCATACCTGGGCCACCTTTTGGCCCTTCGTAGCGGATAACAACCACATCGCCTTCCACTATTTTGCCACCAAGAACAGCATCAACCGCATCATCTTGGCTTTCAAAAACTTTCGCTGGACCTCTGAATGTTAAACTGCCTTCATCAACACCCGCAGTTTTAACAATACAGCCATTTTCCGCAATATTACCCGACAGAATAGCCAAACCACCATCTAAACTATAAGCATGTTCAAGGTTGCGAATACATCCATTTTCGCGATCTGTATCCAGCGATGGCCAACGACAACTTTGAGAGAATGCTTTCGTCGTACGAATACCCGCTGGACCCGCAGAAAACATAGATTTCACTGCGTCATCTTTAGTCAACATAACATCATATTGAGCTAACATTTCTTGGAAAGTCAGTCCTAAAATATTAGTCACATCTTCTTGTAATAAACCAGCACGGCTGAGCTCACCCAAAATACCAATAACACCACCAGCGCGATGTACATCTTCCATGTGATATTTTTGCGTACTTGGTGCAACTTTGCACAAATGTGGAACTTTGCGAGATAAACGATCGATATCATCCATCGTGAAATCAATTTCTGCTTCTTGTGCTGCCGCCAATAAGTGTAAAACGGTATTGGTTGAGCCACCCATCGCAATATCCAACGTCATTGCATTTTCAAACGCAGACTTATTAGCAATATTACGCGGTAATGCACTTTCATCATCTTTTTCGTAATAACGTTTTGTAAGTTCAACAATGCGTTTACCCGCGTTGATAAACAACATTTCACGATCAGAATGAGTCGCTAGCAATGAGCCATTCCCTGGTTGTGATAGCCCAAGCGCCTCAGTCAAACAGTTCATTGAGTTTGCAGTAAACATACCCGAGCAGGAGCCACACGTTGGACAAGCTGAACGCTCAATTTGGTCACTGACTTCATCGCTAACATTCGGGTTTGCCCCTTGGATCATTGCATCAACTAAATCCAACTTAATAATTTGATCTGAAAGCTTAGTTTTACCCGCTTCCATCGGGCCACCCGATACAAAGATAACAGGAATATTCAGGCGTAAAGCTGCCATCAACATACCTGGGGTAATTTTATCGCAGTTCGAAATACAGACCATCGCATCAGCACAATGCGCATTAACCATGTATTCAACGGAGTCAGCAATCAATTCACGGGAAGGTAAGGAGTACAGCATTCCGCCATGCCCCATCGCAATACCATCATCAACAGCGATAGTGTTGAACTCTTTTGCAACACCACCTGAATTTTCAATATGTTCTGCGACTAGCCTACCTAAGTCACGTAAGTGAACATGCCCTGGAACGAACTGAGTGAATGAGTTAACAACTGCAATAATTGGTTTTCCAAAATCATCATCAGTCATACCTGTCGCACGCCATAATGCGCGAGCACCAGCCATGTTGCGGCCATGAGTGGTTGTTGCTGAACGGTACTTAGGCATATCTTTACTCCCGAGTTTAAAACAGGCGGGGAACGACCGCCTGTAAATCAGTTTGTACCCAAAATAATTATAATTGCAGGTAATCAGCAAGTGACAATAACCAACACCCCTGCAATTTGAAGTATGACGGGTATGTATTATTCGTTATTGAGGGTTAATTGGATCTAACCAGCCCCATTTATCTTCTGTTGTACCGTCAAATAAACCAAAGAATGCTTGTTGGATTTTTTTCGTTACTGGACCACAACGACCGATACCCACTTCGATACCATCGACACTGCGTACAGGGGTTATCTCAGCAGCAGTTCCGGTCATGAAAACTTCATCAGCAAGATAAAGAGACTCACGAGACAATGTTTGCTCACGAACTTCAATTCCCATATCTTTTGCTAGAGTCAAAATTGCATCACGAGTGATCCCAGGTAATGCGGATGACGTAAATGGCGGTGTAAATAAAATACCATCTTTGACTTCAAATATATTTTCACCCGCACCTTCAGATAAATAACCATGCACATCTAATGCAATACCTTCTTGATAACCATGGCGACGAGCTTCGCTACCAACAAGTAAAGATGACAAGTAATTACCACCCGCTTTTGCACCAGTAGGGATCGTATTTGGTGCCACACGATTCCAAGAAGAGACCATAGCATCAATACCTTGGTCTAATGCATCTTCACCTAAATATGCACCCCATGGGAATGCAGCCATGATCACATCAGTACTGTAACCATCTGGTGGATTAACACCCATACCAACATCACCTACAAAAACTAAAGGGCGAATATAAGCACTGACTAAGTTATTTTCACGCAATGTTTTACGACAAGCTTCCATTAATTCTTCAACACTATAGCTGACAGGCATGCGGTAAATTTTTGCAGAATCACGCAAACGTTGCATATGCTCACGATGACGAAAGACCACCGGACCTTTATGTGAGTCATAGCAACGTACGCCTTCAAATACTGATGTCCCATAATGCAGTGCGTGAGACATTACGTGAACTTTTGCATCAGCCCATGGCGTCATTTCACCGTTAAACCAAATAAAGTCAGCTTTCTTAGTCATTTTATTTATTTCCTTACATTGCACTTTGTGTGCGTAATAGTCGTGATTCTTGTTGTAGTATTTCAACTTCTGTAATGTCTGCCAGTTTAGTTAACTGTGCGCAAAGCTGTGTTAACGGTCTCTGGCTACTTACAGTAAGCTCTATATTCACATTATCGCCATCTGCCGATTGGCCCATATTCATAGCATTTATACGAAATCCACGATGGCGTGTAACACGTAATATACGCTCTAAAACCTCAGGACGGAAACGGGCTAATATTGAGAGTTGATGTTGCATCATAACGGTTTCTCCATCATTTTTTCATTACTCGCCCCTGGTGGAACCAATGGCCAGACGTTTTCTAATTCATTAATTGATACCTGTAATAAAAATGCGCCGTCGCTATTAAGCAATTCATCTAATGCCCCATCTACTTCTGATTTGCAGGTAATACGACGCCCTGGGATATCAAAAGCACTTGCCAATGCCACAAAATCAGGGTTATCAGTCAAAATAGTTTCACTATAACGCTGTTCAAAAAATAACTCTTGCCATTGACGAACCATACCTAAACGTTGGTTATCTAACAATAGGATCTTAACAGGCAGTTTTTTACGCTTAATGGTGCCAAGCTCTTGAACATTCATCATAAAAGAACCATCACCAGAGACACAAACAACCGTATCTTGCGGTCTGGCAACTTGTGCGCCAATCGCAGCTGGAACACCAAATCCCATCGTTCCAAGGCCACTTGATGTTAAAAAATTTTCAGGGCCATCAACAGTAATATGTTGTGCTGACCACATTTGGTGTTGCCCTACGTCTGTCGTCACAACAGTATTCGGTTTCATTTTGTCGGCGAGTTGTTTTAACAACAAAGGCGCATAAATAAGCTCGCCGGGATGATCATAGCGCCAACCAAACTCTTTTTTCAGCTGCTGGACTTCCTGCTGCCAATGAGAAATGGACTTTCTTAACATTAATTCAGGTAGTAGTGCTTTCGCATCTCCTAACAAAGCCACATGTGTTTGACGTAATTTATCTAATTCAACGTGGTCTATATCGATGTGAATAACTTTGGCATTTGGTGCAAAGGTATTTAGCTTACCGGTTACCCTATCATCAAAACGCGCGCCTACGGCTATCAACAAATCACAACGCTGCACCGAGATATTAGCGGCTTTAGTCCCATGCATACCTAGCATGCCCAAATAGTTATCATCCGAAGGTGTCACGGCACCTAACCCTTTGAGCGTAACAACTGAAGGAATGCCGGTATAATCAATAAAAGCTCTTAATTCTTTAATCGCTCCAGACATACCAACACCACCACCAATGTATAACATTGGTTTTTCTGATTGCTCTAGCAGCATTCTTGCCTGCTGAATTTCATCAGTTGCCATTACCATGTCTTGCTCGACAGGCATCAAATAAGGGGATAGCTCAGCATGTTGTAGTTGAATATCTTTCGGAATATCAATCAGTACAGGTCCAGGACGCCCACTATTTGCGATTGCGAAAGCTTCAGCAAGGATGCGAGGTAAATCTTCTATCGAATCAACTAAAAAACTATGCTTAGTACAGGCAAGAGACAAACCTAAAACGTCCACTTCCTGAAAGGCGTCAGTTCCGATAAAATCTGAAGCGACTTGCCCTGTGATAGCAACAACAGGCACAGAATCTAACAATGCATCGGCAAGACCTGTAATAACATTGGTCGCTCCGGGTCCTGAAGTCGCGATACAAACGCCCGTTTTACCTGTTGAACGTGCATAGCCAATTGCAGCAATGACAGCGCCTTGCTCATGGCGACATAGTAAATGTTCAACACCACCATCGTACAATGCATCGTAAACAGGCATGATAGCCCCACCAGGATACCCAAAAACAGTATCAACCCCTTGCGTTCGTAATGCCTGAACTAACCACTGTGCTCCGTTCATGCTCTGCTCCTGTCTGTCGATTACTTTATTTGTTTGTATTTATTTTATTTTTTGTGAAATTTTTTATTTTGATAAACATTTATGTCAAAAAAAACCCCGCGCCTTTCGGTGCGGGGTTCTCGTAAGATTTAGCTATTATTTCAGCTTTCGTCGTCCAAGTGCAGCCCCGCACGGTGGGATAATAATCACCACCACGCTAATAATAATTAGGCTAACTGCTTGGATAAATGCGTTCATAAACGGTATCTTTTTCAACATTATTCGTTATCTTTATTAAAGAGTTATCATTTTAAAAATCATTTGACAACTTTTATTTATTTTATTTATTTTCTAAATGTTTATTTCAATAAAAATCAATTAATTACAAACAAAACAACATAATAAACCACCATTTCATGAAAAAACAAACAATCAGACCTGCCGATAATCACATGCTCAGCAATATAAACCAACTCAATATTTCGCGCTTTATCCAATAAAAACATTATTTAATCATTATTTTTTCTCTTTAGTTTCATCACGCATCCAATATTCCAATAAATAAAAAATCATATCAATGCTGATAAAAACGCATTACGAAGCGCTTCGCAAGAAATTAAATAGTTTTTAAATTTGACAATTAAATTGTCGAGTAGCTTCGCAAAAATAAAGTATACAGGATGAAAGTTAACTAATTTCTCACAGAATATTACTCTGTGTATTCAATGAGGAAATTTATGACACTTGCTATCGTTTATACCAGAGCTTCAATTGGAATGGATGCACCACTAGTTACCGTTGAAGCGCATATTAGCAACGGCCTCCCAGGATTAACTTTAGTTGGCTTACCCGAAACTGCGGTAAAAGAAGCGAGAGATAGAGTTCGGAGCGCATTACTTAACAGCGGTTTTGAATACCCAGCTAAAAAAATGACCATTAATTTAGCCCCAGCCGATCTACCGAAAGAAAGCGGCCGTTACGACCTTGCGATTGCTATTGCAATCTTAGCATCATCAGGACAAATCCCACATGACGCATTGAATCAACATGAGTTTTTGGGTGAACTTGCATTATCTGGCTTTATTCGTCATGTAAATGGTTCTATTCCTGCTGCACAAGCCGCGCTCACTCAAAATAGGCTTCTAATTCTTTCCGTTGAAAATCAACATCAATTAAATTTATTGCCTGCTAACAGCGTAAAATTCTCATCAACTTTGCTTGAACTTTGTCATTTTTTACATAAAAAAACAGACTTAGTTAGTAATCAATACTTTTCAAAATCGCCCCATCCTCCTAACTATGAGCATGATATCAATGATATTCTTGGTCAAGAACAAGGAAAAAGAGCATTAGAGATTTGTGCCTCTGGAGGTCATAATTTATTACTACTAGGCCCACCAGGTACAGGAAAAACAATGCTGGCTAGTAGATTAATGACTTTATTACCCTCATTAACACCGCAAGAAGCCTTAGAGGTCGCATCACTACATAGTTTAACTCATACTTTAACAGAAGACCCAAACTGGCCAGTAAGACCATTTAGAAGCCCGCATCACAGCGCATCTGTTGCTGCGCTTATCGGAGGAGGAAGCCTTCCGAAGCCTGGAGAGATATCTCTTGCCCATCATGGTATTTTATTTTTAGACGAATTACCTGAATTTAGCCGTTCAGTACTAGATGCATTACGTGAACCATTAGAATCAAGAAAAGTCATCATTTCCCGAGCAAAAGCGAAGGTTTGTTTCCCCTCTAACTTTCAACTTATCGCAGCATTAAATCCAAGTCCAACAGGGCATTACCAAGGTGAAATAAGTCGCTCTTCTCCAGCCAAGATTTTACGTTATCTTTCTCGTATTTCAGGACCTTTTCTAGATAGATTCGATCTTTCAATTGAACTACCTTTACTTCCTTTAGGCACATTAAGTCATCAAACAAATCAAGGCGAAACAAGTGAACAAATACGCATAAGAGTAATTGCTGCAAGAAATAAACAAATTGAAAGAATAGGAAAAATTAATAGTCAGCTAACATCAAGAGAAACGACAATGTTTTGTAAGCTCAGTACAGAAGATGCATTGTTTTTAGAACATGCACTCAATAAACTAGGACTTTCTATACGTGCATGGCATAGGATACTAAGAGTTTCTAGAACTATTGCCGATCTTAATGCATCAACACACATTGAACGGGCACATTTATTGGAAGCGCTAGGCTATAGGGCGATGGATAAGCTATTGCTTCATTTGCAAAAACAAGTAAGCTGAGCAAAATAAGCTGAAAAAGACGACGCATGAGCATCTGGAATAAATAAAGGGACCGAAGTCCCTCTTAATCATTCCGACGTTAAAACTAATCGTCAGAATCGGTATAGTCTTCCGATGGGTCTATCTGTGGTTTACCACCAGATAACGTATGGAAGCGTTTTGGACGATTAATACGACTAGTATATTTTGCCCAAACTTTTTCTTCAGGGGTAGCAGGTTCACGTTCACCGCGACAAACAGCAACGAAAAGTTTCTCTTCATCTGTCTGTGCTGGACGTTTACCTAAATCAAGCTCATTAAAAGCTTGGCCGTGGCGCTCTAACAACTGAGCCTCTTTGATGGTGAAATCACCATGACGAGAAAAACCACGTGGATAATGTTTGTTATCGAAAAAACGATTAGTCGTGATGAAGCTATCTGCCATCTGACACACTCCTAACTTATTACAGTCAACTCTATATGGCGCGGAGTATTAGACAGCATAGACAATCTGTAAAACAAAACATTTAAATCATCACGACAAAAATAATTGGAGATACGCGTGGATAGTGAGTTATTGAAAACTTTTTTAGAAGTCAGTAGAACCAGACACTTCGGTAGAGCCGCAGAATCACTCTATTTGACACAGTCTGCTGTTAGCTTTCGTATCCGCCAATTAGAGACTCAACTTGGTACAAGCTTATTTACGCGACACCGTAATAATATTCGATTAACACCAGCAGGTGAGCGCCTAGTTCCCTATGCCGAATCTTTAATGAATACATGGCTACAAGCTAAAAAAGAAATATCTCACGCATCTCAGCACACTGAGCTTTCAATCGGTGCGACTGCCTCCCTATGGGAAGGTTACCTGACAGACTGGGTTGAAGAGCTTTATAATCAGCATGATGAATTACGATTGGAAGCAAGAGTTTCAACTCGTCAATCACTTGTAAAACAGCTGCACTCAAGAGAATTAGATTTATTAATAGCTACTGAGCCACCTAAAATGGATGAATTTGAAAGCACCATAATCGGTTCAATTGAATTACAATTAATGGCTTCACAAAAAAATATTGCGCTAACCAAATATAATTATATAAAACTTGAATGGGGTGCTGATTTTCATCCTAAAAATGAATCAGTATTAGCACAAGATGATACTCCAGTGATGATCACGACATCTGCTCATATAGCACGTCAATTACTTTCTGTATCGCTCTCAGCGACGTTTTTACCTGAACATTGGATAGTACAATATCCTGGCTTAAAAACGCTCTCAGAAACCGTAATTATTAAGCCATTATATGCGGTTTGGCTGCAAAAAAATGATCAACAAGCACTCATTAATCAATTAATTAAAGTACCTATAAAAAATGCACAGTTACTAATCGAGCCATCCAAAGATGAGTGATCTTTCACTCATTTTCTAGCGGATTGCATAACTATCAACTCAGCAGACACTAATTAACTTTTCACCATGACTTTTTCATACTCTACAGGTGATTATTGATTATCGGAACCATGCCTACGTTTAATGTTGTAGAAGATCTCGATATATTCAAAGATATCCATACGCCCTTCTTCTTGAGAGGAATAAATCTTTCATTCTCTTTTTCATCAATTGAAGAAACGTTCTACAACCGCGTGTCACGATAATTTCCTCTACAGCTCATACTAACATCCAATCAGTCCTGCTTTAAAAAAGCATTCTAATCATGACTGGTATATTGACTGCCTTGGTCGGAATACACGAGTACATTCTTTAAAAATTTTCAATATCAGTAAATTATGACTAGTATTTTTTATTATTTCTTATAATACAATATATTACAGTTCATATTTTAATGTCTAAAACCATCAGTTCACATCCTAAACCAGTGCATTTTAAAAAATCTACCCCCTATATTTTGATGAATTATAATATTTATTTCAGTCTTAATAAGCTCGATCTCAGGGAGATTAATTCTATCATGTCCATTCAAATATATAGATATAACAAGTAACTATTCAAATAAGCATTATTTAATAAATATATTTCATTAATACTCAGCACAAAGAGCAATAATCTAATAGGTAAGCTAACAATATGTTTTTTTATTGAAAAAGAAATGAGGTAAATGATAGAAGGGTTAATAAAATAAATAACGAGGAAGTAAATTGAATGAAATGAGTAAAATTTAGATAAAGAAAAACCCGATTAATATAATCGGGTTATCAATAGATACTTCTTTTATTATTACTTAATTGGTAACTGGCAGGGGCGGAGAGACTCGAACTCCCAACACCCGGTTTTGGAGACCGGTGCTCTACCAATTGAACTACGCCCCTAAATTAAGTGGCGGAACGGACGGGACT
>NZ_DOEH01000005.1 GCF_003533305.1 Providencia sp.
CGGGTGCCCTCAATTGCCGCCTAACTACAGTTCGAACTATTTAGAGCTAAGGTTATGCAAAAAAACATAGTTTGTTTATTATTTGTACTGAATGAAATTGATTAGGTAAAACTACTCGAACCAAATATTAAAAGGGCTTGCTAACGGGTAGGTCCACTTTGAGGAACAGAAATGATTAATAGTACATTAGATAATCAGTTCGATAATTCATTGGTTTCTAACGCTTTTGGTTTTATGCGTTTCCCTCTGAATTTTCAGCCATACAGCTCAGATGCTGATTGGGTCATTACTGGTGTGCCATTTGATATGGCAACTTCAGGACGAGCGGGGAGCCGTCATGGTCCTGCTGCTATCCGTCAAGTTTCCACCAATCTTGCTTGGGAAGAGAAACGTTGGCCGTGGGATTTTTCTGTAACAGATTATTTGAAAGTGGCAGACTGCGGTGATGTAGTATTTGCATTTGGTGATGCACAAGATATGTGTAATAAACTGCAAGCACATATCGAAAAATTACTGGAATCAGGTAAACAATGCTTAACATTTGGTGGTGACCACTTTGTTACTCTACCTTTGTTACGTGCTCATGCTAAACACTTTGGTAAAATGGCATTAGTCCACTTTGATGCACATACCGATACTTACGGCAACGGTAGCAAATTTGACCACGGAACTATGTTTTTTCATGCACCGAATGAAGGTCTGATTGATCCAAAGCATTCTGTTCAAATTGGTATTCGTACAGAACATGATACTGATAATGGTTTCACTGTACTGGATGCTGCTCAGGTTAACGATCGTGGCGTTGAAGACATGATTGCACAAATCAAGCAAATCGTCGGTGATATGCCTGTTTATCTGACATTTGATATAGATTGCCTTGATCCTGCATTTGCACCGGGAACTGGAACGCCAGTTATTGGTGGGTTGACTACCGACAGAGCACTAAAATTGTTGCGTGGCATACAATCATTGAATATCGTTGGAATGGATTTAGTGGAAGTTGCACCAGCTTATGACCAATCTGAGATTACAGCGTTGGCAGCTGCAACTATCGCATTAGAAATGTTATACATTCAAGCAGCTAAAAAAATAGCAAAATAATATTATTTATAACGTAAAGGCCGTCTTAATCCGATGGCCTTTGTTTTAAATATCTTCTGATGTCCTGCCTATTAGTACAATTAATCTACCAAATAAAATAAATCGCACTTTTTGCTTGTTTATATCACCTTAATTATTAACGTTAAATTCTTCTCATTCCGCTCAGATACTGTTTTTCTATCGTGATTAAACAGAGATTAAAATTAATTTAGTTTAATGTTTCATTTTAATTAATAATTATGGTTTAAAATTATTATTTTGTAACTTGTTGTCATTATTGTTAACTTATTATTAAGTATTAATCAGCCGTTTTGGCTATCGCTCAGGTGGAGAGAGAGATGAGATTAAAGAATAAAGTGATTTTAGTGACTGGTGCTGCACAAGGTATTGGCCGTGGTATTGCCTTACGTTTGGCTAAAGAGGGTGCAGATATTGCGTTAGTCGATCTGAATAAAGACAAACTTAGTGATGTAGCTAAAGAAATTGAAGCACTAGGCCGTAAAGTGACAACATTTACCGCCGACATCAGTCAACGAGATGAGGTTTTTGCTGCGGTTGCTCATGCAGAGGCACAACTAGGTGGTTTTGATGTGATGATCAACAACGCAGGGATTGCGCAAGTAAAACCTATCGCAGATGTTCGCCAAGAAGATATGGATTTGATTTTTAGAATTAACGTCGATGGCACCCTGTGGGGGATTCAAGCGGCTAGTGAAAAATTCATACAGCGAAAGCAAAAAGGTAAAATCATTAACGCATCCTCGATTGCGGGTCATGATGGTTTTGCGATGCTTGGCGTTTACTCAGCAACTAAATTTGCTGTCCGTGCATTAACCCAAGCTGCTGCAAAAGAGTACGCAAGCGCAGGTATTACTGTCAACTCCTATTGCCCAGGTATTGTTGGGACAGATATGTGGGTTGAGATTGATGAACGCTTCTCTGAGATCACCGGAACACCAAAAGGTGAAACCTATAAAAAATATGTTGAAGGGATTGCATTAGGACGTGCGCAGACACCAGAAGATGTTGCGGGTCTGGTTACATTCTTAGCTAGTGATGATTCAGACTATATTACAGGGCAATCAATCTTAACGGATGGCGGTATAGTTTACCGTTAATTAAGACGAATATTTATTTTGGTTAATGTTAATAGCCGTATCAAATAGATAAGATACGGCTATATTATTGCAGGCTATCTTTAATAATATGTATGTGTGATATCTGATATCGATATACTAAATTTATTGTTAATCATTATCGCGAAATTAACGATTGCAAAATAGCGTTGGCTTGTGTCCAAAGTAATGAACCGCCTTCATCGGCGAATAAATGGTATTCACAATTAGGGAAGCGTTTTGCCAGTGTTTGACCAAAATCAGGTGAATGAACCGAGCTGACATCTAATTTGCCATACCATAGAGAAACTGGGCAGTGAATATCTTCAGGATCAAATTGCCAAGGTTGAAGTGTGATCAATAAATCTTGTATATAACCTTGATTACCTTGGTTAAATGCATGTTCCATACATTGGCTGTATGCAGGAAGAAAGCTATCTTCGCTATAAATATTTTGGTCAACTTCAGCACTACAATTAAGAATAAAAGCTAATAACCATTGAGATGTGACATTTCTAAGTAGCCAATCAGATAAAGCCTCAGGGGTATTAATTGCTTGCTCTTGCATATTAATGATATCAGATCTAAGTAACGCCTTAGTGGCCGGATATTCAAATTGGTCTTGACCCGAAACAAGCGAAAGGGAAACCGGTGCAGCATAATGGGCCAATGCCATTGCAAAGACCGCCCCTTGTGAAAAACCGATTACTGAAAAGTCTTGAATGTGCTGAGCGGCTAATAAGAGTTGAATTTCATCAGCAAAACTTTTCAGTGATTTTTGTGGATCTTGTGTTGAATAGCCTAATCCTGCTCGTTCAGGAACAATAAGACGAAGATTAAGAGCTTCAAGCAAATCAATGCCGAACCCTAGGGAGCCACTCATACCTGCACCTGTGCAGAAGATAACAGGGAAACCTTTTTTAGGGCCAGACTCATACCAAGACAAATTACGTCCATCTGGAAGACTCATCGATAGTTGTCGTGTATTAGTGAGCTTGTTTTTATACATTGTACATTCCTAAAAATGGGATAACACACTTTCATCACGATGAGTTTTATTTTCTAAATGTCGCGAAAAATGTAAGTCTTATCATTTATCCAAATGATAAGTTGATAGTAGCGATTTTAAATTAATAAAGAAGTAAAATGCAAAATCTAATCTTCATAATAGTAATATTTTATAGATAAAGGTGGTGCTATGGCATTCTCAGAATCTGAAAAGCAAATTTTATTAGCCGTAAAAGGGGTAGGTCCCATGGTTATTAGCCGTCTTGAGCAAATGGGATTTAGTTCATTGCAACAGCTGAGTGAGGCTTCGTATGATGAGATTTTAATCTCAGGCGCAGCATTAACAGGCTCAAGTTGTTGGAAAAATAGCCCTCAAGCTAAAAAAGCGGTAGAAGGTGCTATTGCAGCAGCTAAGCTTTCCGCTAATTAGTTTTATTTTTTGACACTTAATCTCTAGTTTTCCATTTTTTACTGCGCAAAATGTTAAGCACTTGGACTGCCATCGAGAAGAACATAGCAAAATAAATGTAGCCCTTAGAAACATGAACTTGTACGCTTTCTAATATCAACGTAAAACCAACTAAAATTAAAAATGATAATGCCAATATTTTAATAGAAGGGTAGCGATCGACAAAATCCCCAATTGATTTGGCGGCAAACATCATAATTAAAACCGAAATGATCACTGCGGCCATCATGATGAATAGATGGTCAGACAACCCAACGGCAGTGATGACGGAGTCTAAACTAAAAATAATATCGAGCAGCGCAATTTGGAAAATAGCCGCCCAAAATGAGCTTATTGGTTTTTGTATAAAGTTATCTTCTTCTCCTTCGATGGTGTCAAAAATTTCCTGACTAGCCTTCCAGATAAGAAAGATACCTCCGGCACATAAAATTAAATCACGAGCAGAAACCATGTGTTCTGCGATGGTAAATAATGGTGTTGTTAAACGTGCCAGCCAAGCAATAGAGGCAAGTAAAGCAAGGCGCATTGCCATTGCTGCAATCAGTCCTATGCGTCTAGCACTGTGCTGTTGATGGGCGGGGAGTTTACTGACGACAATACTTAAAAAAATAATATTATCGATACCTAATACAATTTCGAGAATAGTTAAGGTTGCTAATGCCATCCAAGCATGAGGATCAAGAAGCCACTCAAACATCTTTGTACCTTTAAAATTAAGTATTTTTAAACAGTGATAGCGATATATTATCGTCTGTTTTGGTACAGGCGGTAATTAGATTCGTTAATTTAAATTAAAATGCCTTGCTAATAATGGTGCTGTAAAATCTTTTTTCAAATAAAAACCGCGGGGTAGGGTCAAAATCGGTTGGCCAAATTCACCAATTGCCTCCGTTAATGCTTTGTTATTCGCCGCTTTTGGGCGAATTTGTAGTACCTGACCATGACGCGCTGTAATTGCTTCAACTTTACCTAGCACAATTAAATCCATCAGTTCTTCCCAGTCTTGTCGCAGTAATTGTTCCTCAAGTGGTGATGGGCTCCAAATTAATGGGTTAGCTACCCGTCGTAGTGCTAAGGGAATTTGCCGTTCTCCTTCGATGGGAAACCAAAGAACGCGAGATAGTTTACGCCTTACATGACTATTTTCCCATGTTAAACCGCTATTTCCTGTTAAAGGAGCGACAGAAACAAACGTCGTTTCAAGTGGAATGCCTTGGCTGTCAATGGGAATTGTTTTTAGTTCAATGCCAATATTGGCAAAGTCTTGTTCTGCTTTACTGCCCGCCGTCGCTCCTAAAAAATATTCAATGAGCATGCCAACCCAGCCTTTATCGCGCTTTAAATTAGGTGGGATAGGAAGCCCTGCCATTTGAGCTAATTCTCCTAATGTATATCCAGCAAGCGCTCGCGCTCTATCCATTAGGATAGATTCATTTTCAGGCGGTAGTGGTGACGTAAATTGCATAATATTTTTAAGTGTTATGTTTTAGGGATAGTTATTTTTTGTGAATTATTTTTGTATGAAAATTAATCAAAAATAATTAACGATGTGGATAGAGTATAACACTTTTTCATTATTATTTTTAATGGCATGATTTATATGAATATAATCTTTATTTTGTTAATGAAAATTTTATTATTTTTCGGGTTATTCAACTTCATCCCGAGATAATCACAGGGTCATGCACTAGGTTATCCACAGGATTTCTGGATAACTGTCAAAAGCAGTGATTACTGTGTGCATTTACAGGCTTGACGGATGCGATTATTTGAACTTTGTCACATAATTTGATTAAGTTAAACCCATTAGTTGTGGATAAATCAGACATTGTTTGATCTTTGTTCAGTTCAAGTCTTGGAGAAAATTCAGGATAAAACTAACAGTGGATAAAAAAGATTTTTTTGTTATATCTTATTGAATTTTAATTATTAATTTTATTATTTGTATCTGTACTAAAAATAGAGGATTGGGATATACCCTGATTACTATCTGGTTGTTAACATAGATATCCACAGAAAAAGTGAATAACATCCTTGTTACGCTCTTTTATTGTTTATAACTATTGCTATTTCTGTTAATTATCCTCAGAGGGCTTAAACCATGCTGATTTAAAGTCAAACCAGCCAAAAGTATTCATTCTCACGCCCCGCATTGTGCGTTGACCTTGAAGTTCTAGCCAGTGATGAAAAATAGGGTGAAAAACGTGCGTATCAATTAAGCTTTTACACCATGATTCAATATCCAATTTTTTGTTACGCCATTGGTTTAGTTCATTTTCTAATGTTTCCCCAAGGCACTTACGTAACAAGGGCATTTCATACAAAGTCGCAAAAATGGAAAACTCAAGTGGTTTGAAAAAATTAGCGGTTGTCAGCCAGATATCACTATCAGCATTACCATTGAACCAATCATTATAATCGATGATGTTAATTTTGAGTTCGACGCCTTGAGTGTACAAAACTCGCTTCATTATTTGGCTGATCGCAATAAATTCATGATGATGGCTATAAAACGTAACGGTAAGCTCGGTTAAATCGGTAGGTTTAGGAAGGGCAGTGAGCATTTTACTGTGATGCCAATGCAGTAGTAATCCATAAGCCGGAGCCCAGTGACGTTGATAATAAGGCTCACAGTGCGCCAATAAATTTACTGGAGTTAAAAAACTACATAACCATTGGCGGATATCCTCTCGTGGAAATAATTTAGAACGTTTATCCATGAGTAAAAAATAACAACCTTCTTCCATGCGACTTTCTAACGAATTATTATTATTTTTATCACTATCCATTTTTAATGTGGAACAAACCATTTGTTCTGCAAGTTCAGGCACAACCCAAATAGTGACTTCATCGAGTAAGGCGCGGTAGCCAAAATAGCGGTCGAAGGCGGTGATCGACAACTTTTGAGGGAGATTTTTTTCGACTTGATAAGGCCCTGTACCAATGGGATATTGACTGAAGTTCTCTATACTTTCCCATTCTTTTGGCAAAATAGCAGCGTGGGGGCTACCTAATAGCCAAAGAAATTGTTTATCAGGCTGACTCAGTTTGATATCAATGACATAAGGTTGTGGGGAAGTCACTGATTCAATATGTGAAAATAACGGCCAACCGTTTTTCAAACGTAGCAATGAGTGGATAACATCATCGACTAGCATTTCACGACCATGATGAAAGTAGATAGCAGGACGTAAATAAAAACGCCATTCACTGTCATTATGATTTTGCCAATGATGCGCTAAGCCATCTTCAACTTCCCCTTTTTCCTCATTTATATGAATTAAACCATTAAAAATTTGGCTGATTAAATGAATTTCAGAGCGTCTAATCGGTATTCCAGGCAGTAAAATAGGGAAATCACGATAATAAATAATACGCAGCAGGTTTTTACCTTGTCGATAACTACGCTCTAACTCAGATAAAACCAGTTGACGAATAGTCTCTTTATCGCCGACTAATGCAACTAATTTATCAATACTTTCATCTTTTAATAAACGTTCTGCTTGGGCTTGTTGTAGTTCTAATCCATTGACATGAAAAAGTAATGCTGAGCGTTTTCCTCGTCCCGATTCCGCTTGCCAGCTCAGCCAGCCTTGTCGCTGCATATTATTAAGCAAGGTACGAACATGGCGCCTAGAGCAAAATAAAGTGTCCGCAATATGCTGCAATGTGGTCTCACTATTTTGCCCCTGAAAATTTTGCCAAAGGCGAATAAATTGTGTCTGTAAACGTGGGCTAGACATAAAAGAGGAACTCCGACAAGTATTACATCAATATTAATTTCCTAGAATCGGGTGATAATAGGTTCCAGTAAGTAGCTCGATTGGTCTACAACTTGTAGGCAACTCCCCCTTTATGAGTAATGGTATATATTACCAAGCCGGCGATAGCCGGTTTTTTTTATCCTCGTCATATATCCTCGTCATATTTTGTTCCACAGCCGTGTTGGCTTCACTCGGCTACTCAGGTCACATACTAGTGTATGCTCCCTGAGATATCCTCGTTTGCCGCCTTGCTGTGAAACAAACTATTTAGAGGATAGATTTAGTATTAATTTGTTTTTGTTTTTGTTTTTTTAAGACAAAGACAATTATACACGAAGAAATTAATAGGGAAGTGATTGTTGGATGGGTTAGATTGAAATCGTGATTAATTCCGCATTTTTGAAGCGAAAGCGCAATAAAATACGTAATAGCTAGGTATTATAGGGAAGTAAAAAGCGTCCATTGAGTATGAACGCTTATATTTGGGATGTATTAATTCATAAAAGTAGGGATCTTCTGCTCATATTCTTTAATCTGTTCGACATGTTGCAGAGTCAAACCAATGCTATCTAAACCATTCATCATGCAGTGGCGGCGGAAGCTATCAATTTCAAAATGATAGGTTTTATCACCGGCGGTGACAGTTTGTGCTTCCAAATCAACGGTGAACTGGCAACCTTCATGGTGGTTGACATAATTGAACATTTCATCAACTTGTTGCTCGTTTAATTTAATCGGCAATAATTGATTATTAAATGAGTTACCATAGAAAATATCAGCAAAACTGGGTGCGATAACGACTTGAATCCCAAAATCGGTTAAAGCCCAAGGCGCATGTTCGCGAGAGGAGCCACAACCAAAGTTTTCACGGGCTAATAAAATACTCGCGCCTTTGAAAACTGGTTTATTCAGTACAAAATCAGGGTTAGGTTTTTGACCTGCTTCATCAAGAAAACGCCAGTCATTAAACAGGTGTTGACCAAAACCGGTACGGGTAACTTTTTGTAAAAATTGCTTTGGAATAATCGCATCAGTATCAACGTTAGCTGCGTCTAAAGGAACCACAATGCCGACATGGGTAATTAACTTTTCCATTATTTATCTCCTTTAAACCTGAATATCACGAACGTCAGCAAAATGGCCATTAATAGCTGCCGCGGCTGCCATTGCAGGGCTGACTAAGTGTGTTCGACCAGCGCGGCCTTGTCGACCTTCAAAGTTACGATTACTCGTTGATGCGCAGCGTTCACCCGGATTTAAACGGTCATTATTCATCGCTAAGCACATTGAGCAGCCTGGTAAGCGCCATTCAAAACCTGCATCGATAAATATTTTGTCCAAACCTTCCTGTTCTGCTTGGGCTTTAACAGGGCCTGATCCCGGAACAACTATCGCCTGAACCCCTGATGCGACTTTTTGCCCTTTGGCAATGACCGCAGCGGCACGTAAATCTTCAATACGTGAGTTAGTACATGAACCGATGAAAACTTTATCAATTTTCACGTCAGATAATTTAATACCTGATTCTAATCCCATATAAGCTAATGCTTTTTCTGCTGAAGCACGTTCTACTGGATCGGTAAACGATTCAGGAGCCGGAATCAATTGGTCAATGGCAATCACTTGTCCTGGATTTGTACCCCAAGTAACTTGCGGGGCAATACTATTCGCTTGGATAGTAATGGTTTTATCAAATTGGGCATCATCATCGGTTTTTAACGTTTTCCAGTATGTGATTGCGTCATCCCATAGCTGATCTTTTGGTGCAAATTGACGACCTTTCATATAATTGAAAGTTGTTTCGTCGGGCGCAATAATACCCGCTTTTGCACCTAATTCGATGGCCATGTTACAGACAGTCATACGGCCTTCCATGCTTAAATTTGTAATCGCTTCACCACAAAATTCAACAATATAGCCCGTACCACCTGCACTACCTGTTGTCCCAATGATCGCCAGAACAATATCTTTCGCGGTAATGCCAACCGCGGTTTTACCGACAACTTCAATTTTCATTGTTTTAGCACGCGCTTGTTTCAGCGTTTGCGTTGCCATTACGTGCTCGACTTCAGAAGTGCCGATACCAAATGCTAATGAGCCGAATGCACCGTGCGTTGCTGTGTGGGAATCACCACAGACAATTGTCATACCCGGCAAAGTGATACCTTGTTCCGGCCCCATAACATGCACAATACCTTGAAATTCATGATTTAAATCATATAAGGTAACACCGAATTCTTGGCAGTTTTTCATCAACTCTTGCATTTGAATACGTGCCATATCACCACATGCATTAATATCTTTAGTTTGCGTCGATACGTTATGATCCATGGTGGCAAAAGTCTTGCCCGGTTGATGTAATGGACGATTTTTAGTTCTTAACCCATCAAATGCCTGAGGGGATGTAACTTCATGAACCAAATGACGGTCGATATAAATCAGTGGAATTTCATTATCAACTTCACGAATAACGTGGGCATCATATAATTTCTGATATAAAGTTTTGGCCATGTTACACCTCTTCTGCAATATAGCGGGCAATGATATCACCCATTTCACTGGTACTGATTGAAACACCATCTCCCGCTAAATCACCGGTGCGATAGCCATTCTCTAAAGCCTTATTTACCGCTCTTTCAATCGCATCAGCAGCATCTGTTTGATTTAAACTAAATCTTAATAACATGGATGCAGATAAAATTTGTGCAATAGGGTTAGCGATGTTTTTGCCTGCAATATCCGGTGCTGAGCCACCTGCGGGTTCATACAAACCGAAACCGTCAGCATTTAAACTTGCAGAAGGTAACATTCCCATAGAACCTGTGATCATGGCGCACTCATCTGAAATAATGTCACCAAATAAGTTTGAACATAAAACCACGTCAAACTGAGAAGGTGCTTTAATCATTTGCATTGCTGCGTTGTCGATATACATATGATTAACTTCAACATCTGGATATTCTTTTGCGATTGTATTAACAACTTCGCGCCATAAAACCGAGCTTTGTAATACGTTTGCTTTATCAATTGAGGTAACTTTATTGCTGCGTTTGCGAGCTGATTCAAAGGCAATACGTGCAATACGTTCAATTTCATAGCGATGATAAATTTCAGTATCAAAAGCATATTCATCGTCACCTTCGCCTTTACGACCTTTCGGTTGTCCGAAATAGATCCCGCCAGTTAATTCACGAACACAAAGGATATCAAAACCTTGTGCAGCAATGTCGGCGCGCAATGGACAAAATGCTTCCAACGCTTTATATAGACGAGCAGGGCGCAGGTTACTAAATAATTTAAAATGTTTACGTAAAGGCAATAATGCGCCACGTTCTGGCTGGCTATCTGGGGGTAAATGTTCCCATTTAGGGCCACCTACTGAACCAAACAATACTGCATCGGCGTTTTCGCAACCTGTTACTGTTTCTTCTGGTAAAGGTTTGCCATGGCGGTCGATAGCGGCTCCGCCAACATCATATTCTTTCGTTTCAATAGATATAGCAAAACGCTTGCTAATAGCATCTAGTACTTTGCTCGCTTGTGCCATAACTTCAGGACCAATTCCATCTCCCGGTAATACGGCGATTTGATAGCTCTTAGACATTGTTAAACAGCTTCCTTTGTAATTGATTGTGATTCTTGTTGGTTTATTTTTTGTTTTTGTTTTTCGACTTGTTCTGAGCGCCAGATACTATTTAATACATGTACCATCGCTTTTGCTGAAGATTCAACGATATCTGTTGCTAAACCCATCCCATGGAAACGACGGTTAAAGCATTCTACAACGATATCTACTTGACCTAATGCATTCTCACCGTGGCCTTTGGCAGACAATTGATAAGAAACTAATTTCATTGGGTAATTGGTTATTTTGCTGATGGCTTGATAAATCGCATCTACAGGACCATTACCGGTAGCCGCTTCGGAGATCTCTTTTTCGCCACAGTGCATTTTAACTGTAGCCGTGGCAACAATACTTGAGCCTGATTGCGTGCTGAAGTAATCCATCACAAAATGGTCAGTTTCATCTTGCTGTTTAGCGAAGAATGCCAAGGCTTCTAAGTCATAGTCAAAAACTTGGCCTTTCTTATCTGCTAAGCTTAAGAATGCAGTATACAATTCATCCAATTTGAAATCTTTGCCTTCGCTGTAGCCCATTTCTTCCATACGATGTTTAACTGCTGCGCGACCTGAGCGTGAAGTTAAATTCAATTGAGCTTCTTTTAAGCCAATGGATTCAGGGGTCATTATTTCGTAAGTTTCACGATTTTTTAACACACCATCTTGGTGGATACCCGATGAGTGAGTAAAGGCGTTACTGCCGACAACTGCTTTATTAGCAGGGATTGGGGTATTACATAATTGGCTAACTAATTGGCTGGTACGGTAAATTTCTTTGTGATTGATATTGGTATGTACGCCTAACATTTGTTCGCGCAATTTAATTGCCATAATCACTTCTTCTAATGCCGTATTACCTGCTCGTTCACCTAAACCGTTAATTGTCCCCTCAACCTGGCGTGCGCCTGCTTGGACTGCGCTAATTGAGTTAGCGACTGACATACCTAAGTCATCATGGCAGTGTACTGAAATAACGGCTTTATCAATATTGGGCACGCGATTAAACAAATCTTTGATAATGCCACCAAATTGATAAGGTGTTGTATAACCAACAGTATCTGGAATATTTACAGTGGTTGCACCTGCTTTAATTGCCGCTTCAACGATGCGGCATAAATGGTCTGGATCAGTACGTCCGGCATCTTCACAAGAAAACTCAACATCATCTGTAAAGCGGCGTGCATGTTTGATAGAGCCTACTGCCATCTCAACAATATCATCAAAAGTTTTGCGTAATTTCTTTTCAACGTGTAAAGCAGATGTCGCTAATACCATATGTAAACGGAAGGCTTCTGCAACTTTTAAAGATTCAGCAGCAACATCGATATCATTGATAACACAACGAGACAGTGCGCAAATACGGCTATTTTTGATTTCACGAGCTATGGTTTGTACAGATTCAAAATCGCCAGGAGAGGAAACAGGGAAACCTGCTTCAATAACATCAACACCGAGGCGCTCCAAAGCAAATGCAATTTGTAATTTTTCTTTAACTGATAAACTTGCCTGTAATGCCTGCTCGCCGTCGCGTAATGTGGTATCGAAGATGATGACTTGGTTGCTCATATTGTGTCCCTCATAGACTGAATATTATTTTTATTGAATCTGGTATGTATCGAGTTTGGTATTTATTTTCCCTTCTAATCCGCAGGCATAAAAAAACCCGCGTTTTGCGCGGGTTTTAATGTTTGTGGACAGTGTCTGTTATTTTCTGTCCATAAGCATACCGCGCATATTGGATGCGAGTAGTAGTAGGCTTAGTAGGCGGATAGAAAATGTCATTTTAACTGTCTCTCACTTAACGTTTAATTAATCTGTATTTATAGATACGTGATCTTAATATTAATGTCAATCTTAGATTTTTATCATAATTTTACAGAACATGAATGACGCCCTTAGCTTAGCGATTGTGACTGATTTTCATAATTTTAATGCTGTTTTCATCTATATTTAACGGTGAAAATAAGGGTAAAATTCTTTTAGTGAAGTAGTGCACGTTATGTATTTATTTAATCTATTGATTTTATTGTGTTTTATTTAATTTGGTTCTTTGGGAAGTTGATGAAAGGTCTCTATAGATTAATTTAGGTAATGGCTTCAATTAAGTTAATTATCTAATAAATGAATAATTAAAAATTAATCCGATAATGAGTATGTTTAGCAAGCTAGAAAGATATTTATTATGATTTATTTCTTAAATTGTTTTATTATTTTACAGTGAGTTGTTATGGCTTAAATACGTTATTATAACTCATTACACTGATGAATGTTTTCGTTTTACGATGGTATCTATACTGTGAATCTAATTAATGGATAAAATAATATAAACGTCGTTTTAATAAATGCAGGGAAAGCGAAATAGCTTATCATCGATAAGCTATCTCAAGAATAATATTTAATGAATTTATCAATTCGTCAATGCTGTATTGATGAATTATTTTTTATTAATCAAAAATGATAAATATATTTAGTGGAGTATGAAATGACTGATTTTGAAACGATTTCAACAGCAAAAAAAGAAAGTAGCGATATTCATCTGCGTAATGTTGATTTAAATTTATTAACGGTTTTTGATGTTGTCATGCAAATGCAAAATGTGACAAGAGCAGCACAAGTGTTGGGAATGTCACAACCCGCCGTAAGTAATGCGGTATCACGTTTGAAATCCATGTTTAATGACGAACTATTTGTACGTTATGGCCGAGGAATTCAGCCAACTTCCCGCGCTAAACAACTTTTTGGGCCCGTTAGGCAAGCACTTCAATTAGTTCATAATGAATTACCGGGGGCCGGTTTTGACCCAAAACAAAGTGAAAGAGCATTTAATTTATCAATTTGTTCACCATTAGATATTCGTTTGGCGGCTATTATTGTTGATAAATTTAAAATAGTATCGCCGAATATTAATGTTTTTATTCATTCATTCTTAGATAACAATATTGCTCATCAATTAAAATACCAAGAGATAGATTTTTTTCTTGGCTATAATCAATTCGAAAAATCCGAGTATCAACATAATGTTTTATTTAATGATGAGTTGGTACTTGTGGTGGCAGATAATCATCCTCGAATTGGAAATACTATAACGCAAGATGAATTAATTAATGAAAGGCATGCAATCATGTCAATGGATAATATGGGATCTTTTAGTAAACCTTATTATTATAATACGGAACTATCACATACAGTCAGTTATCAAGGCACTGATTTAAGTAGTGTCTTAAATATTGTCGCTCAAACTGATTTAATGGCAATCGCACCTAAATGGCTTGTTGACCATCATGCAAACCAACTTCAGTTGCGATCAATTGATTTACCTTGGCAAGATAATACGCGCCCATGTTACTTGACGTGGCATGAGTCAACGGCGCGTGACAAAGGTCATCAGTGGATGAAAACACAGTTTTGTCTGATGATTTCCGCACTTTCTGAACAACAATAACGCTGCTTAGATTTGCAATAAGTTACTCATCATGGTGACGATCATGGTGAGTTTTGTAACTGACATAACATTTGCACAAAATTTACATATTATTTCTTTCCTAGGTTCTCTTAAATGGATACACTCCGGATATTCAGCTAACACATGTAAGCTGAAATAATTAGCTGGTTAAGTTATTTGTGAGTGCACCGAATGGCTTAAGTCAATAATGACCTATAGGAAATATACTTTGATTACTGAAAATCTATATCCATACCACTTGGTTAATCGCTTACGTAGCAGAATTGATGCGAAAGAGTCAGCGATCAGGATAGCTTTCAGTCAATGGGATAAAGGAACTCAGAGCGAACTGACTTGGGAAGAAGTGGGCGTACAGACATCTGCTATTGCCCGTCATCTTCTTGCTTTGAATATCGCGACTCAAGAAAATATAGGACTTTTTGCTCAAAACAGCATGAATTGGTCTTTAGTGGATTTGGCTGCTTTACAAATTAGAGCCGTTACCGTTCCGCTATATGCAACGAGTGGGGTTGAACAGTCCGCGTACATTATTAATGACGCAAACATTAAAGTTCTGTTTGTTGGCGCGCAAGAACAATATAGCGTTGCTTGCCAGTTACAGCCTTTATGCCCACAGCTGACGACTATTGTTGTATTAAATGATGATGTTGAACTTATAGATAGTGCGATTACCTCAATGCATTTATCAACATTTATGTCCTTGACTGAAAATCAATATCAAGCTGAATTTGATGAACGCATCGCAGCGCATAATCTTAGCGATTTATTTACCATCATCTATACATCAGGCACAACAGGTGAACCTAAAGGTGTCATGCTTGATTATTACAACATGGCCGCACAGCTTTACCTTCATGATCATCGACTAAAATTAACGCCTGATGATATTTCCTTAAGCTTTCTTCCGTTGTCCCATGTTTTTGAACGGGCATGGAGTTTCTATGTCATGCATACTGGGGCATTGAACGTTTTTCTAACTGATACCAATTTAGTTAAAGAAGCTTTACTTGATGTTAAACCGACAGTGATGTGTGCGGTTCCTCGTTTTTATGAAAAAGTGTTCAGCGCAGTACAAAATAAAGTCTCAAAAGCCTCATTATTGCGCAGAACATTATTTCAATGGGCAATATCTGTAGGGAAGAACAAAATTAAAGCCCTTTCTAAGGGGCATTCTCCATCATTACTTAACCGTGCTTTTTACCCCATTGCTGATAAGTTAGTTTTGAGTAAAATTCGCCAAGGTCTCGGTGGGCGGATTCGTTTCATGCCAGCGGCTGGCGCTCGCCTTGATGATGATGTGATAGCTTTTTTCCTTGCGGCTGGCGTGAACATAAAGTACGGCTACGGCATGACTGAAACCTGTGCGACAGTTTCTTGCTGGGAAGAGGGGCAATATCCATTAGGTTCTATTGGGACACCGCTTTCGGCAATTTCTGTCCGTATTGGTAAAGACGATGAAATTCAAGTGAAAGGGCCTGTTGTAATGAAAGGCTATTATAATCGTCCACAGGAAACGCTTGATACTTTTACTGCTGACGGTTGGCTGAAAACAGGGGATGCCGGTAAAATTGATGCAAATGGTAATTTATATATTACTGATAGGCTCAAGGATCTGATGAAAACCTCTAACGGTAAATATATTGCGCCACAGGTTATTGAAGGCGTATTAGGTCAAGATAAATTTATTGAACACATAGCCGTTATTGCGGATGCACGTAAATTTGTTTCTGCATTGATTGTGCCGTGTTATGAAAGTCTTGAAGAGTATGCGAACTCAATTAACTTGAAATATCGCGATCGTCTTGAGTTACTGAAAGATTCGAATATTGTCGCATTATTTGAAAGTCGTTTAAAAGAATTACAAAAAAATGTTGAAAATTTTCATCAAGTGAAACGTTTTACGTTGCTTCCAGTTAACTTCTCTATGGAAAAAGGTGAGCTGACACCAACGCTGAAATTGCGCCGGAAAATCATTTCTGAGCGTTATCAAATTGAAATTGAGTCAATGTATCGAGAGTAATTGCATTATAAAAGCCGGATATCACCACTTATCCGGCTTTTATTTGTGCTATTTTTGGCCTTTTAATAGTGATTTACCCTTCCTTTTACTTGATGTTTAGTCAATAAATCCATTTATTATTAATGATAAAGACAATGTGAAAAATTAACACACTTTGTACAGAAATGATGTTTGCGTCGTTTCAGCCAGAGCGATATGTTAATAGCCTTAATTACTGTGTTTAAATGATAAAAATTAAAGAGGAAATTCATACCTCTGTTAACTTGCAAAACTAGTCTGGAGACAAACTCATGGAGATGTTGTCGGGAGCTGAAATGGTCATCAAGTCTTTGATTGACCAAGGAGTAAAGCACGTGTTTGGTTATCCAGGCGGTGCGGTATTAGATATCTATGATGCACTTCATACTGTTGGTGGCGTAGAACATATTTTAGTGCGCCATGAGCAAGCTGCTGTACATATGGCAGATGGCTATGCTCGTTCAACGGGAGATGTTGGTGTAGTACTGGTCACATCGGGCCCTGGTGCAACAAACGCAATTACCGGTATTGCTACAGCCTACATGGACTCAATTCCATTGGTTATCTTATCTGGGCAGGTTGCAAGTTCTTTAATTGGCAATGATGCATTCCAAGAATGCGATATGGTGGGAATATCTCGACCGATTGTTAAACACAGTTTTTTAATTAAAAGTGCTGAAGAAATCCCTGAAACTATTAAAAAGGCATTTTATATTGCGGCGAGTGGTCGCCCAGGACCTGTGGTTATCGATTTCCCAAAGGATACGGTTAATCCTGCGTTTAAATTTCCTTATCGTTACCCTGAATCTATTTCTTTGCGTTCTTATAATCCGACCTTACAGGGACATAAAGGACAGATCAAAAAAGCGTTATCTAAATTAGTCGCGGCAAAAAAACCGGTATTTTATATTGGTGGCGGTGCGATTAATGCAAGTTGTACTGCTGAAATCATTGAACTAGCGGAAAAATTACAACTACCTGTTGTTTCAACTTTAATGGGACTTGGCGCTTTTCCTGAAACCCATAAGCAGTCCGTCGGTATGTTAGGTATGCATGGTACTTTTGAAGCAAATAAGGTCATGCATAATTCGGATGTGATTTTCGCGGTAGGCGTGCGCTTTGATGATCGCACCACTAACAACCTAGAGAAATACTGCCCAAATGCAACTGTTATTCAAATTGATGTCGACCCAACGTCAATTTCGAAAACAGTTAATGCGGATATTCCGATTGTTGGTGATGCTAAATTAGCATTAAAACAAATGATTGGTCAGTTGGATCAATCGTCGTCTTCACAAGATCTGCAAGCGTTGGCAGATTGGTGGAAAGATATTGAAGATTGGCGTCGCCAAAAGTGTTTGAGCTATGAAACAAATCCAACCAAAGTTAAGCCTCAGCAAGCGATAGAAACTATTTATCGTTTAACGAAGGGGGAGGCCTATGTCACCTCCGATGTTGGTCAACATCAAATGTTTGCCGCACTTTACTATCCTTTTGATAAACCGCGTCGTTGGATTAATTCAGGGGGGTTAGGTACGATGGGGTTTGGACTACCCGCTGCGCTTGGGGTTAAATTAGCACACCCAGAATCAACGGTCATTTGCGTGACGGGCGATGGCAGTATCCAAATGAATATTCAAGAGCTCTCAACCGCATTGCAATATGGTTTGCCAGTGGTAGTGCTTAACTTGAACAACGGTTTTCTTGGCATGGTAAAACAATGGCAAGATATGATTTATCAAGGCCGTCATTCTCAATCTTATATGCAATCTTTGCCTAACTTTATTAAACTTGCCGAGGCTTATGGTCATGTAGGGATTTCAATTCAATCTCCTGATGAGCTTGAAGAAAAACTAAAACAAGCTTTGGTTGAAGTGAACGAAAATCAACGTTTGGTATTTGTTGATGTCAATATTGATGAAACAGAACATGTTTATCCAATGCAAATCCGCGGTGGTGCAATGGATGAAATGTGGTTGAGCAAAACACAGAGGACCTGATCATGCGTCGTATTTTATCCGTACTATTAGAAAATGAATCAGGTGCATTGTCTCGTGTTATTGGCCTGTTTTCTCAACGAGGTTACAATATTGAAAGCCTGACGGTAGCACCGACAGATGATCCAACATTGTCACGAATGACCATCCAAACCAAAGGTGATGCTAAGGTTCTTGAGCAAATTGAAAAGCAATTGCATAAATTGGTCGATGTACTGCGCGTCAGCGAATTAACAGCCTCTGCGCACATTGAGCGTGAGATTATGTTAGTGAAGTTACAAGCTTCAGGTTATGGTCGTGATGAGATAAAACGCTGTGCTGATATTTTTCGTGGACAAATCGTTGATGTGACGCCCACGCTTTATACCGTTCAGCTAGCGGGTACAAGCGATAAACTGGATGCTTTCCTTGAAGCTGTTCGTGGCGTTGCTGAAATTGTTGAAGTTGTCCGCTCAGGGATCGTCGGTGTTTCTCGTGGTGATAAAATTATGCGATGAAAAATTTATCATCCAAAGGTAGAATACAGTTGTGTAAAGCCCCGAATGACTCGGGGCTATCCCCAATATGGTAAAGAGGTTAACGTGAAACTGGATGAAATAGCCCGTTTAGCAGGTGTTTCCCGCACAACGGCTAGTTATGTGATCAATGGCAAAGCCAAGCAGTATCGAGTCAGCGATAAAACTGTTGAAAAAGTGATGGCGGTCGTCAGAGAACACAATTACCATCCAAATGCAGTAGCTGCTGGGTTGCGCGCGGGCCGAACTCGTTCTATTGGGTTAGTTATTCCCGATCTTGAAAATACAAGCTATACCCGCATAGCGAATTACCTTGAAAGACAAGCGCGTCAGCGTGGCTATCAGCTTTTGATTGCTTGTTCAGAAGACCAACCTGATAACGAAATTCGCTGCGTTGAACATCTTCTTCAGCGTCAAGTTGACGCGATTATTGTTTCCACTGCATTGCCTCCTGAACATCCGTTTTATCAGCGCTGGGCCAATCGTTCATTACCTATCATTGCACTTGATAGAGCACTTGAAAAAGAACACTTTATTAGTGTTGTGGGTGATGACCAAGAAGATGGATTTATGATTTCAACTGAGTTGCGTAAATTTCCAGCTGAATCTGTATTGTATCTTGGTGCGTTACCTGAGTTGTCAGTCAGTTATTTACGTGAACAAGGTTTTCGTAATGGATGGCAAGGTGATCCGCGGGAAGTCGATTACATTTATGCTAATAGTTATGAGCGTAATTCAGCTGCTGATGTGTTCGCAAATTGGCTGGATAAAGGCAATGAAATGCCGGATGCATTATTTACGACCTCATTTTCTTTATTACAAGGTGTACTCGATGTTGCCTTGAAGCGCAATGGGCGCTTGCCTGAACATATGGTAATAGCAACCTTTGGCGATAATGAGCTACTTGATTTCTTAGGTTGTCCTGTCCTTTCTCTGGCACAACGTCATCGTGATATTGCTGAGCGCATTTTAGAATTGGTTTTAGCAAGTCTTGATGAGAAACAAAAACCAGAACCGGGTATTACTCGCATTCGTCGAGATTTATGCCGCCGCGGAAGTTTAGGTCGAAAACAATAAAAAAATCGACGTAACTTTGTGCATTCAAAAAAAACACGTTGAATAATTAGTGATGTTGATCACGATTATTAGTAATATATCGGCCCCTACTGAGTAGGGGTCTTTTTTTTTCATGCTAAAAATAGGTAAATATTTAACTTTAGGAATTATCTTAATATGTTTATCTGTAATTTTTTAAACGAAACTAAATGAATAAATAAATTTAATTTAAGTTTATTTAACTTACGTGAAAAATAAAATAGATAACTAATAATCCATATAATACTGTCTATTAAAACAGTTAGTTAATCAATTGAAATTTATTGAGTTTATTTTTCTGTGTGGTGTTTTTGATTATTATAGTTAATTAAGTGTAGTTAGTTGATACGTTAAATGTTCAGGACCCCGATGAAATAAGCGAATTAAAAATGAGACTTATATAACATTTAGGCTGGTTTGTGTGTTTTTTGAGCGTTTAAATATATTTGGAGTAATTTTAATGGCACTTAATAAATAAGTTAATTATATCAACTTGTTATTTCTTATTTTACGCTCTAATTGAATATTACCCGATTTTATCTTTTCAAAATTGTTCTGTAAATAAAGCTAAAGCTGAGAGCGTCTGGCTTGACAACGTTTTCATACACTTCGTAAACTTTATAAGTGGTGAATTGTGGGGTAAAGTGGGTAGCTAGGAAATTAAGGGGTAAAATCGGGTATGTTTCGTGGGGCTACACTGGTTAATCTCGACAGCAAAGGGCGACTAACCGTGCCGACTCGTTATCGAGGAATGCTGAGCGAGGAATCGAAAGGGCAAATGGTATGCACCATTGACCTTCACCAGCCATGCCTATTGCTATACACCTTACCTGAGTGGGAAATCATTGAAGAAAAACTATCAAAGCTCTCAACAATGAATCCAGCAGAACGACGAGTACAGCGCCTCTTACTTGGTCACGCCAGTGAATGTCAGATAGATAACGCCGGACGTCTTTTGCTAGCTAACACACTGCGTCAACATGCAGGGCTAACAAAAGAGGTCATGCTGGTAGGCCAAATCAATAAGTTTGAACTTTGGGATGAACAAATGTGGTATCAGCAGGTGGAAAATGACATTGCCGCTGAGCGTCTTACGGAAGAGCCACTATCAGCCCGTTTACAGGATTTATCACTTTAATAATGACACAGCCACAATTTAAACATGTAACAGTTCTGCTCGATGAAGCAGTTAACGGTCTGAATATTAAACCAAATGGTATCTATATAGATGGCACATTTGGACGCGGCGGTCACTCTCGCCTTATTTTAAGCCAATTAAATGAGCATGGAAAACTTATCGCAATAGACCGCGATCCTGAAGCGATTAAAGCTGCTCAGGCTATTGATGACCCTCGTTTTATGATTAAGCATGGCCCATTTTCTGATATCGCTAATTATGTTGAAGAAGAAGGCTTGGTTGGCAAAATTGATGGAGTTTTACTGGATTTAGGCGTGTCTTCACCGCAATTAGATGATCCAGAAAGAGGATTTTCATTCATGCGTGATGGTCCATTAGATATGCGTATGGACCCGACGAAAGGTCAATCAGCCCAGCAATGGCTGATGACAGCAGAAGCCGATGATATTGCTTGGGTGTTAAAAACGTTTGGTGAAGAGCGATTTGCAAGACGTATTGCTCGCGCAATTGTCGAACGTAATCATGATGCTGAAGCTGAGCCATTAACGCGCACGCGCCACCTTGCGGAACTTATTGCGAAAGTGAGCCCAGTGAAAGATAGACATAAGCATCCTGCAACTCGAAGTTTCCAAGCTATTCGAATTTACATTAATAGCGAATTGGAAGAGATAGAAAAAGCACTTAATGGGGCGATGTCAGTCTTAGCACCTGAGGGGCGTTTGTCGGTGATCAGTTTTCACTCTTTGGAAGATAGATTAGTGAAAAGATTTATTCGTCAAAACAGTAAAGGGCCCAGTGTGCCAGCGGGTATTCCATTGACTGAAGCGCAAATTAAACTACTTGGCGCGGCAAAATTGCGTGACCTTGGCAAAATGAAGCCATCAGAGCGTGAAATTGAAGAAAATCCACGCGCTCGTAGCTCTGTTCTACGCTTTGCCGCAAGAGCAGTAGAATAATGACTCCTGAAAGACACAGTCTGGCAAAAGTGATTGGGCGTGATTTATTTCGTTACGGCATTATTCCATTACTTTTGCTTACCGCAATCACAATAAGCGCGGTATTTGTGGTGACGACAGCCCATGAAACGCGCTTATTGACGGCGGCAAAAGACAAGTTATACGAAGAAAAAGATTCGTTAGATATAGAATGGCGAAACTTGATTTTGGAAGAGAATGCGCTAGCGAATCATAGCCGTGTAGAGCGTTTATCAGTTGAAAAATTACAGATGGTTCATGTTGAACCATCTCAAGAAAATATTATTGTTTCGAAACAATAATAAAAGGGTCCTAATGAAAGCACCTAAAACAGCTAAAAACAAGAAACAAGAAGAAACCACCAGCTTTGTTCGCTGGCGCTTTGTTTTGCTGTGCGGATGCATTGTCTTAGCTTTAGTCGGTCTACTGACCCGAGTAGCTTACTTACAAATTATCGCCCCTGAAAAATTAGTTAAAGAAGGGGATATGCGCTCCTTACGTGTACAAGAAGTAGCAACCGCTCGTGGCATGATAAGTGATAGGGAAGGTCGTCAATTAGCGGTGAGCGTACCAGTTAATGCAATTTGGGCTGATCCAAAAGAAATTTTTGAAAAAGGCGGCATTAGCCACGATGAACACTGGAAAGCGCTTGCTGAAGCACTTGATATTCCATTAGAACAAATTACCACCAAAATATCCGCGAACCCAAGAGGTCGCTTTGTTTATATCGCTCGTCAGGTTAATCCAACGATCGGTGACTACGTTCGCAAGCTAAAAATACCGGGTATTTATTTACGTAAAGAATCGCGTCGTTATTACCCATCAGGTCCCGTGACTGCCCACTTACTCGGTGTGACTAATATTGATGGGGAAGGTATTGAAGGGGTTGAAAAAAGCTTTGATCGTTGGTTAAAAGGATTGCCGGGTGAGCGCATTGTGCGTAAAGACCGCAACGGACGAGTGATTGAAACAGTTTCTTCCGTCGATAGCCAAGCGGCGCATAATCTTACATTGAGCATTGATGAAAGAATTCAATCAATTGTATACCGAGAGCTCACTCGCGGTGTTCAGGAAAATAAAGCTGAGTCAGGCGTGGCCATCTTAGTTGATGTGCATACGGGAGAGATTTTAGCGATAGCCAATAGCCCGTCATATAATCCAAATAATCTTGCTGGCACGCCGATGGAATTCATGCGTAACCGCGCTATTACCGATATTTTTGAACCTGGTTCGACAGTAAAACCGATGGTGGTGATGAGTGCGTTACACAATAAGATAGTGACAGAGAATACCGTATTAAATACCTATCCATATCGTATCAGCGGTCATGAAATTAAAGACGTTGCACGTTATGCAGAGCTATCTATTACCGGTATTTTACAGAAATCGAGTAACGTTGGTGTTTCTAAACTGGCGTTAGCGATGCCTGCTACAGAGTTGGTGGATGTGTATGGCCGCTTTGGGTTTGGCAAACCGACCAATCTGGGGTTAGTCGGGGAAAGTAGTGGTATCTTTCCAAGTAAAAAAACACGGTGGTCTGATTTAGAAAGGGCCACCTTTTCTTTCGGGTACGGGCAAATGGTAACACCATTACAATTAGCGCGTGCCTATGCAACGATTGGCAGTTTCGGTATCTATCGTCCACTGTCAATTACTAAAGTTGACCCACCTGTTGCTGGAACGCGCGTTTTTCCTGAGCCGATAATGAGAACGGTTGTTCATATGATGGAAAGTGTTGCTCTACCGGGAGGCGGGGGAACACGTGCAGCAATTAAAGGCTATCGGATTGCAATTAAAACAGGGACCGCGAAAAAAGTCGGACCTGAAGGCCGTTATATTGATAAATATATCGCATATGCCGCAGGTGTTGCTCCAGCAAGCAATCCTCGCTATGCACTTGTGGTGCTTATCAATGAGCCAAGTGCAGGGAAATATTATGGTGGTGCGGTATCTGCACCGGTATTTGGAGCCATTATGGGCGGTGTTTTAAGGCTCACGAATATTGAACCAGATGCATTACCGTCAGGTGACAAAAACGAAATAGTGAACAGTCAAAAAGAGGTTAAAAGTGGCAGATCGTAATCTTTGTGAGCTTCTCTCACCTTTTGGTGTGAGCACGGAAAATATCTCACTGCGTGAGATGACGCTAGACAGTCGAAAGGCTGCCGCGGGTGATCTGTTTATTGCAATAAAAGGCCATGAGTCAGATGGCAGACATTATATCCCTCAAGCGATTGCTCAGGGTGTTTCTGCTGTCATCGCTGAAGCGCAGGGCGAAGCGTCAGAAGGTGAAATACGTTTCAGCCACGGTGTACCCGTTATTTATTTGAATGATTTGAATAATCGTTTATCGGCTTTGGCTGGCGAATTTTATCATCATCCTTCTGCACAAATGAAATTAATCGGTGTGACGGGAACTAATGGCAAAACAACCACAACGCAGCTAATTGCTCAATGGGCGAAAGGTCTAGGCGAAGTCAGCGCGGTGATGGGAACCGTGGGTAATGGGTTATTAGGACAAGTATCGCCAAGTGAGAATACCACGGGTTCAGCGGTCGATATTCAACTTGAGTTAACTCAACTACTGAACAAAAAAGCGACCTTGACGGCAATGGAAGTTTCTTCCCATGGTTTAGTGCAAGGTCGTGTTGCTGCACTGTCATTTGATGCTGCTGTATTTACCAATCTAAGCCGTGATCACCTTGATTACCATGGTGACATGGAGAACTATGAAGCCGCTAAGTGGCTTTTATTTTCAACGCACAATGCAAAAACTCAAATTATAAATGCAGATGATGCCGTTGGATTGAAATGGTTACAACGTTTACCACAAGCTTGTGCAGTTTCAATAGAAAATCGCCTTCCAAGCCATTGGCAAGGGCCTTGGTTACAAGCAACTGATGTTGAATACCACGATAAAGGCGCGACTATTCACTTTGATTCTTCATGGGGAAATGGTTCATTTGAAAGCCCTTTGATGGGCGCATTCAATGTCAGTAATTTACTTTTAGCAATGGCGACATTGTTAATGATGGATTATCCATTGGAACAATTACTTGCAGCGACATCGTCCCTTGAGCCTGTTTGTGGGCGCATGGAAGTGTTTAATGCGCAAGGCAAGCCTACCGTTGTGGTTGATTATGCTCATACACCAGATGCATTGGAAAAAGCCCTTGCAGCCGCACGTTTACATTGTGCAGGCCAATTATGGTGTGTATTTGGTTGCGGTGGTGATAGAGATAAAGGCAAGCGTCCATTGATGGGCGCAGCCGCAGAAGAGTGGGCTGATAAAGTTGTCATCACGGATGACAACCCTCGCAGTGAAGATCCATTAGACATTATTAATGACATCATGGCGGGTATTCTGGACTCAAGTCGCGTATTAGCGATACCGGGTCGCCCTGAAGCGGTTACAAGCACAATCTTACAAGCGGCACCTGATGACGTGATCCTCATCGCGGGTAAAGGTCATGAAGACTATCAAATTATTGGTCATCGTAAGTTAGATTATTCAGATCGCTTAACGGTGGCAAGGTTACTGGGGGTAATCGCATGATCCCAATTACATTAACCCAGCTAGCGCAAGTAACTCAGGGGCGTATTGAAAAAGCGGCTAATAATGAGTTGCAGCTTCATAATGTCAGTACGGATAGCCGTAATATTGGGCAAGATTGCTTATTTATTGCGTTAAAAGGCGAGCGTTTTGATGCACATAATTTCGCTGAACAAGTTGTCCTTGCTGGCGCAAAAGCATTATTAGTTGAAAGGCTTTTAGCGGTAGATTGCCCTCAAGTGATTGTTGAAGATACGCGAATTGCCATGGGGCAGTTAGCCGCTTGGGTTCGCCAAGCAAGTAAAGCAAAAGTTGTTGGTTTAACCGGTTCTTCTGGTAAAACATCGGTCAAAGAAATGACCGCGTCAATTTTGTCTGAACGCGGAAATACCTTGTATACCTCGGGAAATCTGAACAATGATATAGGTGTGCCATTAACGCTATTTAGATTAACTGATGAGTTCGATTATGCAGTGATTGAAATGGGCGCTAATCATCCAAATGAAATTGCGTACACGACAAATATCGTTAAACCAGAAACTGCATTGGTCAATAATTTATTCGGAGCACATCTGGCAGGCTTTGGTTCTCCAGAAGGTGTAGCGAGAGCTAAAGGCGAGATATATCAAGGATTGCCTGATGAAGGTACGGCGATTGTTAACCTTGATAGCTACAGTGAATTATGGCAATTCCAACCACGTCAGACGGTTTGGTATTACTCACTGACAGCGCAAGCTAAAGCGGATTTCTACCCATCTAATATTCAAATCAAACAACTCACGACAGATTTTACTCTGCATACCCCTGTTGGGCAGGTCGAAATTACCTTGCCACTCCCGGGTGTACATAATATTGCCAATGTTTTAGCAGCAAGTGCACTGGCTATTTCTGTGGGTGCCACACTGACTGATATCCAAAGTGGTATCGCGCAGACGCAAGCAGTGCCCGGACGCTTGTATCCAGTACGGTTAAGTGAAAATAAAGTGGTCTTAGATGACACTTACAATGCTAACGATGGCTCAATGATTGCAGCGGTTAATGTATTGGCTAAAATGCCGGGCTATCGTGTATTGGTCGTTGGTGATATGGGAGAGTTAGGTGATTACGCTCATGCATGCCATCAGCGTGTTGGCTTAGCGGCTAAACAAGCTGGATTAGATAAAGTGCTGAGTGTTGGTGAACTCAGTGAAATTATCAGTCAATTTAGTGAGTGCGGTGAGCACTTCGCTCTTAAAGACGCGTTATTAACTCGACTCATTCCTCTAGTGCAGGGAAATGATGTTGTTTCTATTTTAGTGAAAGGTTCACGCAGCTCCGCGATGGAAGATGTTGTGAATGCATTGAAGGAGTGCTTCAAATGTTAGTCTGGCTTGCCGAGATATTGGTACATAAGTTTTCTGTCCTGAACGTCTTTTCTTATTTGACGTTCAGAGCCATTGTCGGTTTGCTGACAGCACTTGCTATCGCATTATGGATGGGGCCACACCTGATTGCTTACTTGCAAAAAATGCAAATCGGTCAAGTTGTGCGCAGTGAAGGTCCTGAGTCTCACTTTAGTAAACGCGGAACCCCGACTATGGGGGGCTTGCTCATCCTATTTTCTATCACAGTTTCCACCTTACTTTGGGCGCGTTTAGATAACCCTTATGTTTGGTGCGTTCTTTTTGTCCTAATTGGATATGGCGTAGTCGGGTTTATCGATGATTATCGTAAAGTCGTCAGAAAAGATACCCGTGGATTAATCGCTCGTTGGAAATATTTTTGGCAGTCAGTTATCGCTTTAGTCATCGCGTTCACTATGTATGCTATCGGTAAAGATACTCCTGCTACCCAGCTAGTTGTGCCTTTTTTCAAAGATGTCATGCCGCAATTAGGTATGCTTTATATTTTACTGGCTTATTTCGTGATCGTTGGAACCAGTAATGCGGTTAACCTCACTGATGGCTTAGATGGCCTTGCTATCATGCCAACCGTATTTGTCGCTGCTGGTTTTGCATTGGTGGCTTGGGCAACAGGTAACGTCAACTTTGCTAGTTATTTGCATATCCCATTCATACCACATGCGGGTGAGCTGGTTATTGTCTGTACCGCTATTGTGGGCGCGGGGCTTGGGTTTTTATGGTTTAACACTTATCCAGCGCAAGTTTTTATGGGCGATGTGGGCTCGTTAGCATTAGGTGGCGCACTTGGAACGATTGCCGTATTACTGCGCCAAGAATTCTTATTAGTTATCATGGGCGGTGTATTTGTTGTCGAAACATTGTCGGTGATTTTGCAAGTTGGCTCATTCAAATTACGTGGGCAAAGAATATTTCGTATGGCACCAATTCACCATCACTATGAATTGAAAGGCTGGCCAGAACCACGCGTCATTGTACGTTTCTGGATCATCTCTTTAATGTTGGTCCTTATTGGACTGGCAACATTGAAGGTGCGTTAACATGAGCATTTATCAGGGAAGTAAACAGCCAGATGAAAAATATCTGGGTAAAAAAGTCATCATTGTAGGCTTAGGATTAACAGGCCTATCTTGTGTTCACTTTTTTCTTACTCGAGGTGTCGTGCCTCGCGTTATGGATACTCGCGCTGTTCCACCTGGTGTAGATAAACTCCCTGAAAATGTTGAATGTCATTGCGGTAGCTTAAATGATGAATGGCTGCAAGAAGCTGATTTAATTGTGGCAAGCCCGGGTATTGCGTTGGCAACCAAACAATTACAGCAAGCCGCTAGTCAGGGTATTGAAATTGTTGGTGACATCGAATTGTTTTGTCGTGAGGCAGATGCGCCTATTATTGCTATTACTGGGTCAAATGGTAAAAGCACAGTGACATCTCTCGTTGGCGAAATGGCAAAAGCTGCCGGTATTTCTGTTGGTGTCGGCGGCAATATAGGTATTCCAGCCCTATCATTACTGAATTCAGGTCATGAATTATATGTTTTAGAGTTATCAAGTTTTCAACTCGAAACGACTTCAAGCTTAAAAGCGATTGCAGCAACGGTACTTAATATCAGTGAAGATCATATGGATAGATATCCATTAGGTCTGCAACAGTATCGTGAAGCTAAATTAAAAATTTATCATAATGCACTGAACTGCATTGTGAATGCACAAGACCCGCTAACATTACCGCAAAACTATTCCGTGAATGAATGTATTAGTTTTGGTCTCAATAGCGGTGATTATTTCTTTGATACCCAAAAGCGAGTTTTAGTCGCTAAAGGGGAAGCCGTGTTGGATGTAGCGCAAATGCACATGACAGGGCAACATAATTATCTGAATGCATTGGCCGCGCTTGCGCTCGCAGATACTGCGGGTATAGCGCGTAGCGCAAGTATTCAAGTGCTCAAAACATATGCAGGTTTAGTTCATCGTTTTCAATTAGTCTTATTTAATAAAGGCGTTCGTTGGATAAACGACTCTAAAGCAACAAATGTAGGTAGCACCGAAGCGGCACTAAACGGTTTGCATGTTGATGGCACTATTTATTTATTGCTAGGCGGTGATGGGAAGTCTGCTGATTTCTCATCATTGAAAAACTATATATCTGCGGATAATTACCGCCTTTATTGTTTTGGCCGAGATGGTAAAGCATTAGCGCAATTAGCACCTGAAAAATCAGTATTAACTGACACTATGGAACAAAGCTTGCGTCAATTAGCCCCAAGTTTGAAGAATGGCGATATGGTGTTGTTGTCGCCGGCTTGTGCAAGTTTGGATCAGTTCAAAAGCTTTGAGCAGCGTGGCGATATATTTGCTCAGTTAGCCAAGGAGTTAGGTTAATGATGATACCCGGTGCAGCGCGCTTAAAAGGTTGGGTCATCGGTGAAAAGCTTGGCGTAATTTCAGGCACGACATTGTACGATCGTACTTTGGTATGGTTAGCATTTGGTTTGGCGACAGTTGGTTTCATTATGGTAACCTCGGCATCAATGCCTGTTGGCCAGCGACTGACTAATGATCCTTTTTACTTTGCTAAACGCGACGTCATGTACCTTGTGGTAGCCTTCATACTGGCTTTAGGTGTGATGCGAATTTCGATGGCGATGTGGGAAAAGTATAATTACATTTTATTGATGCTCTCATTAGCAATGTTAGGTGTGGTATTAGTTGCGGGAAGTTCCGTTAATGGTGCCTCGCGTTGGATTGATATTGGTATTGTTAAAATCCAGCCTGCTGAAATTTCAAAGTTTGCGCTCTTTTGTTATGTTTCTAGTTACTTAGTCCGTAAATCAGAAGAAGTACGCACACGTTTCCTTGGGTTTGTAAAACCCATGTGTATTTTGATAGCAATGGCATTTTTGTTGTTGTTACAACCTGATTTAGGTACTGCAATTGTATTAGTCGTTACGACGTTAGGACTACTTTTTTTAGCCGGTGCTCGGTTAGCTCCTTTTATTATTGGTATTACTGCTTGTGTTGTCGGCGTGCTCGCATTGATTTGGTTTGAGCCGTATCGTTTGCGTCGTGTGACATCATTTTTGAATCCATGGGATGATCCCTTTGGGAGTGGTTATCAATTAACCCAATCATTAATGGCATTTGGTCGAGGGGAATTATTCGGTCAAGGCTTAGGTAATTCAGTTCAAAAACTAGAATATTTGCCCGAAGCGCACACGGACTTTATTTTTTCAATACTCGCTGAAGAGCTTGGTTATATAGGTGTTGTACTTGTTCTGATTATGGTTTTCATGTTGGCATTTAGAGCAATGATGATCGGTCGACGTGCATTACTTTCTAATCAATTATTTGGCGGATACCTTGCTTGTGCCATTGGTATCTGGTTTACCTTCCAAGCGTTGGTTAATGTTGGTGCTGCTGCGGGCATGCTGCCAACTAAAGGATTAACTTTACCTTTAATCAGTTACGGTGGTTCAAGTTTATTAGTCATGTCGGCTGCGATAGCAGTATTACTGCGGATCGATTATGAAACACGTTTAGAAAAAGCTCAGGCCTTTGTAAGGAGTACCAAATGAGTCAGGCAAAAAAATTACTCGTCATGGCTGGCGGAACAGGTGGACATGTTTTTCCTGGCCTAGCGGTAGCACATTATTTGCAGGCTCAAGGCTGGGAAATTCGTTGGTTGGGCACAGCAGACCGTATGGAAGCAACCTTAGTACCGAAGCATGGAATTGAGATTGAATTTATTCAGATATCAGGTTTAAGAGGCAAAGGTATTGCAGCAATGATTGGTGCACCTTGGCGTATTTATAAAGCTATTCGTCAAGCTAAGGCCATCATTGAGCGCTATCAGCCAGATGCAGTATTGGGTATGGGCGGATATGTATCAGGTCCCGGTGGCATTGCGGCATGGCAGTGTGGCGTACCGGTTGTATTGCATGAACAAAACGGTATTGCAGGCTTAACCAATAAATGGTTATCAATAATTGCAAAAAGAGTATTACAGGCATTTCCGGGCGCATTTCCAAATGCGCCTATAGTGGGTAATCCGGTACGTGATGATGTATTAGCTTTACCTGCCCCGCAAGCGCGATTTGCTGGTAGGGAAGGGGCTATGCGAATTTTGGTTGTCGGCGGTAGCCAAGGTGCGCGTATTTTAAATCAAGTTATGCCCAAAGTTGTCGAAAAAACGAACAAACAGTTAAATATATGGCATCAAGCTGGAAAAGGAAGTAAGGAATCGACTGAAGCGTTGTATAATGAACATCTGCAAGTTTCAGGCAATTCTGAACATAAAGTTACTGAATTTATTGACGATATGGCGCAAGCTTATGCATGGGCGGATCTTGTTATCTGTCGTTCAGGAGCTCTAACGGTTAGCGAAGTTGCAGCAGCAGGTTTACCTGCTATTTTTGTCCCTTTTCAGCATAAAGACCGTCAGCAATATTGGAATGCTTTGCCATTAGAAAAGGCTGGTGCTGCAAAAATTATCGAGCAGCCACAATTTACGGCAGAAGCTGTTGCTAGCTTACTAGAACAGTGGGATAGATCAGAATTATTATCGATGGCAGAAAAAGCGTATAGCTGCGCCATTACAGATGCGACGGAGCGTGTAGCAGCTGTGATTTGCGAAGTGGCTAATGCTAAATAAAATGCAGCCATCATGAGTTAAAACCGATACAGAATTTATATAAGAAGCGAAGACATATAGTGAATACACAACAATTAGCGAAATTAAGAACATCAGTGCCAGAAATGAGAAGAGTCAGGCACATCCATTTTGTTGGCATCGGTGGTGCTGGCATGGGTGGTATCGCTGAAGTGTTGGCTAATGAAGGTTATGAAATTAGTGGATCAGATTTGGCACCAAACGCAGTCACTCAGCAATTAACGGATTTAGGCGCAACAATTTATTTTAATCATCGCCCTGAAAATGTTGAAAATGCGAGTGTTGTGGTTGTTTCAACCGCTATTTCTGCAGAAAACCCAGAAATTAAAGCGGCAAATGAATTGCGTATACCTGTTATACGTCGTGCTGAAATGTTAGCTGAACTAATGCGTTACCGCCATGGTATTGCGGTTGCAGGCACTCACGGTAAAACGACAACAACAGCTATGATTTCGGGCATTTATGCGCAAGCAGGGTTAGACCCAACTTTTGTTAACGGTGGACTTGTTAAATCAGCAGGCACACATGCACGTTTAGGTAGTAGCCGCTATTTAATTGCTGAAGCTGATGAAAGTGATGCATCGTTTTTGCATTTACAACCTTTAGTGGCGGTTATTACAAATATTGAAGCCGATCATATGGATACCTATCAGGGTAATTTTGATAACCTGACAGATACCTTCATTAATTTTCTGCATAACTTGCCATTTTATGGCCGCGCAGTGATGTGTGTTGATGATCCCGTGATCCGTTCATTATTGCCACGAGTCGGTCGTTATATCACCACTTATGGTTTTAGCGAAGATGCAGATGTAAGAATTACGCAGTATGAGCAAAAAGGAAATCAAGGATTCTTTACGATAGCGCGTGAAGGTATGCCTGAATTGACCGTGGTACTTAATGCGCCGGGTCGCCACAATGCCCTTAATGCAACAGCAGCGGTCGCCGTTGCAACAGAAGAAGGGATTGATGACCTTCATATTTTGACTGCATTAGTTGAGTTCCAAGGAACGGGGCGTCGTTTTGATTTCCTAGGTAATTACGCTCTTCGACATGTGAATGGTAAAGAAGGTGAGGTGATGCTAGTTGATGATTATGGTCATCACCCAACAGAAGTGGACGCAACAATAAAAGCGGCGAGAGCCGGATGGCCTGATAAACGTATTGTGATGATATTTCAACCACATCGCTATACGCGTACTCGTGATTTATATGATGATTTTGCGCATGTACTGAGTCAGGTCGATGTATTGTTAATGTTAGAAGTTTATGCGGCTGGTGAGAAGCATGTGCCGGGAGCAGATAGCCGTTCATTATGTCGAACAATTCGTGGTCGTGGGCTGGTAGATCCAATATTTATCGCTGATTCAGAACAAGTTAGTCAAATTTTGGCTAAAGCACTTAACGATAACGATTTAATTTTAGTTCAAGGCGCAGGAAATATTGGTAAAATAGCGAAAAACCTCGCAGATACGAAATTACAACCACCGATGGTTGAGGAGTAAGCATGACAGAGAAAGTTGCGGTTCTATTAGGAGGAACGTCCGCTGAACGTGAAGTTTCACTTCAGTCAGGAAGTGCTGTATTGGCTGGTCTTCGCCAAGCAGGCATTGATGCGTATCCTATTGATACCAAAGACTTCCCTGTGGTGACGTTAAAAGAAGCAGGATTTGATAAAGTTTTCATTGCCCTACATGGCCGTGGTGGTGAAGACGGTACAATCCAAGGCATGCTTGAGTTTTTAGAACTTCCTTATACCGGTAGTGGTGTGATGGCATCGGCTTTGAGTATGGATAAACTGCGGACTAAACAGTTGTGGCAAGGTGCCGGACTGAGTGTTTCGCCTTATATTTCATTAACAAAACAACAATATGCAGAAAAAACCAAACAGCAAATCGCAGAACAAGCGATGCATTTGGGTCTTCCACTGATTGTTAAACCAAGTTTAGAAGGTTCGAGTGTTGGCATGAGCAAGGTTGATAGCTTAGAAGCTCTGCCTGCTGCCCTTGAGCTCGCGTTTCGTTTTGATGAAACATTATTGATTGAAAAATGGCTTAGTGGCCCTGAATATACGGTTGCAGTGCTAGGTGATGAAACATTACCTTCAATCCGTATCCAACCACCGGGTATTTTTTATGACTATGAAGCAAAATATCTTTCTGACGAAACGCAGTATTTTTGCCCAAGTGGCTTAAATGCACAATTGGAGTCGGCATTGTCAGAATTGTCAATAAATGCATATAAAACTGTTGGTTGCCGTGGTTGGGGTCGAGTTGACGTAATGCAAGATAGTGATGGTCAATTTTACCTGTTAGAAGTGAATACCTCGCCAGGTATGACTAGCCATAGCTTAGTGCCAATGGCCGCTAATCAAGCAGGATTGAATTTTTCGCAGTTAGTTGTGCGTATTTTGGAATTGGCTCGCTAATATGTCGCAGGCAGCGTTAAACGTTAAGCATCATAAACATAATAATGGGAATGATGAAGACCCCTATTCGGGGCCAAGTAATGGTTCATTTTTGAGTGGATTGTTCTTTTTCTTAGTGGTTGTGAGTACAATCGTTTGGAGTGGTTGGACCGTGATGACTTGGATGAAGGATGCGGATAGGCTACCAATGTCCAAGTTAGTGTTGACAGGTGAGCGCCACTACACAAAGAACGATGATGTCAGAAAGGCGATTTTATCCCTTGGGCAGCCAGGTACTTTTATGACTGTTGATGTGAATGCCATTCAAAATCAAATTAGTATGATGCCATGGATACGCCAAGTCACAGTGCGAAAACAGTGGCCAGATGAATTAAAGATCCATATTGCTGAGTATGTGCCGTTTGCCAGATGGAATGATCAAAACATGGTGGATGGGGAAGGGCGAGTGTTTAGCCTTCCCGTAACAGAAAATGGTAAAGGCGATTACGTCTTACTGTATGGACCTCAAGGAAGCCAGAAAGAAGTACTTAAAGAATATGTCATTTTAAAAGATATTCTGGCGAAGCACGACTTGAAGTTAAAATCGATTTCAATGACAGCGCGAAATGCATGGCAGATAATCTTAGATAATGACGTAAGAATTGAGCTAGGTAAAAAAGAAGTATTAGAGCGGTTAAATAGATTCCTTGAACTTTATCCGCTTTTACAGCAAACAACGGATAAACGAGTTGATTATGTTGATCTTCGTTATACCAGTGGTGCTGCGGTGGGGTGGGCGCCTTTATTGGTCGATGCCCCTCCGGGGTTTCAATAATAAATATTGCTAAGAACTCAAATTAGGCAGAAGCAAATGATAAAAGCAACGGACAGAAAATTAGTGGTAGGCCTTGAGATTGGAACTTCCAAGGTATCGGCCCTTGTAGGCGAAATTCTGCCCGATGGTATGGTTAATATTATCGGGGTGGGAAGTTGCCCATCTCGTGGCATGGATAAAGGCGGCGTGAACGACCTTGAATCGGTTGTGAAATGCGTGCAAAGAGCAATTGATCAGGCTGAATTAATGGCCGATTGCCAAATATCCTCTGTCTACCTTGGGTTATCGGGTAAACATGTTAGCTGCCAGAATGAAATTGGAATGGTGCCAATTTCAGAAGAAGAAGTCACTCAAGAAGATGTTGATAGTGTCGTTCATACCGCAAAATCAGTTAGAGTACGCGATGAACACCGTATTTTGCATGTGATCCCGCAAGAGTTTGCGATTGACTATCAAGAAGGCATTAAAAATCCGGTTGGACTGTCCGGTGTTCGTATGCAAGCAAAAGTCCATTTAATCACCTGTCATAATGATATGGCAAAGAATATTGTTAAAGCGGTAGAGCGTTGTGGTTTAAAAGTTGATCAGCTTATATTTGCAGGTCTAGCCGCGAGTTACGCCGTTTTAACTGAAGATGAACGTGAATTAGGTGTTTGTGTTGTCGATATTGGTGGCGGCACAATGGATATGGCTGTTTATACTGGTGGTGCTTTACGTCATACTAAGGTTATTCCTTACGCAGGTAATGTGGTAACGAGTGACATCGCGTATGCTTTTGGTACACCACCGAGTGACGCAGAGGCCATCAAGGTTCGTCATGGTTGTGCGGTCGGCTCTATTGTGAGTAAAGATGAAACCGTTGAAGTACCGAGTGTGGGCGGACGTCCACCAAGAAGCTTACAGCGGCAAACCTTAGCAGAAGTTATTGAGCCGCGTTATACTGAGTTATTAAATCTAGTAAATGAAGAAATATTAAATTTACAGGAACAGTTACGCCAACAAGGTGTCAAACACCATCTGGCAGCGGGTATTGTTTTGACGGGCGGCGCGGCACAAATCGATGGATTAGTCGAATGTGCACAGAAAGTCTTCCATACACAAGTCAGAATTGGTGCTCCACTTAATATAACTGGATTAACAGATTATGCGCAGGAGCCATACTACTCAACAGCAGTAGGGCTTCTACATTACGGCAAAGAAAGCCATCTTGGCGATGATACCGAGACGGAAAAACGTGCTTCAGTTAGCAATTGGTTTAGTAAAATCACGAGCTGGTTGAGAAAAGAATTTTAATTTTTATTCAGAAGCATATTATTAGCTTCGAAGTAAGCACAAAACGGAGAGAAATTATGTTTGAACCAATGGAGCTAACCAATGATGCGGTGATTAAAGTCATCGGTGTTGGTGGCGGCGGCGGTAATGCCGTAGAACACATGGTGCGTGAGCGTATCGAAGGCGTTGAATTCTTCGCTGTGAACACTGACGCACAAGCCTTGCGCAAAACAGCAGTAGGGCAAACCATTCAGATAGGTACGGGTATTACTAAAGGTCTGGGCGCTGGCGCAAATCCTGAAGTTGGCCGCAATGCTGCTGAAGAAGACCGCGAAGCATTACGTAATGCCCTCGATGGTGCCGATATGGTATTCATCGCAGCTGGTATGGGTGGTGGTACTGGTACTGGTGCAGCGCCAGTGGTTGCTGAAGTTGCCAAAGAATTAGGTATTTTGACTGTTGCTGTCGTGACAAAGCCATTCAATTTTGAAGGCAAAAAACGTATGGCATTTGCAGAGGCTGGTATCACTGAGTTGTCAAAGCATGTTGACTCATTGATCACCATTCCTAATGATAAATTATTAAAAGTACTTGGTCGTGGTATCTCTTTACTTGATGCTTTCGGTGCGGCAAATGACGTACTTAAAGGTGCAGTTCAAGGTATCGCAGAACTAATTACTCGCCCAGGTTTAATGAACGTAGACTTTGCTGACGTGCGTACTGTTATGTCAGAAATGGGCTATGCGATGATGGGTTCCGGTGTCGCTCGTGGTGAAGATAGAGCTGAAGAAGCTGCTGAAATGGCAATTTCTAGCCCACTGCTAGAAGATATCGACTTGTCTGGTGCGCGTGGTGTGTTGGTTAACATTACGGCTGGTTTTGACCTGCGTTTGGATGAGTTTGAAACGGTAGGTAATACTATTCGTGCATTCGCATCTGATAATGCAACGGTTGTAATTGGTACTTCTCTAGACCCAGAAATGCACGAAGAGCTGCGTGTGACTGTTGTTGCTACAGGTATTGGCATGGACAAACGTCCAGAAATTACTTTAGTAAGCAATAAAATGTCTCAGCAAACATCAATGGAGCAACGCTATCAGCAAATGCAAAATAGCATGTCTTCATTAACAGAAGAGAAACCAGCGGCTAAAGCGGTCAATGACCAAAATACGCAAACAAATAAAGAACCGGATTATCTTGATATTCCTGCGTTCTTGCGTAAGCAAGCCGATTAATTTTTAATTATATTGGATTCTCCGCTTTTTGTGCTAAAATTTCCTACTGATTGTCCTGTATGATAATCAGTAGGACTTATAACATTGCGAGAAATATACGATGATCAAACAAAGGACACTTAAACGTATTATTAATGCGACTGGTGTTGGTTTACATACCGGCAAGAAAGTTACGCTTACTTTACGTCCAGCGCCGGCGAATACCGGGGTCATCTACCGTCGTACTGACCTTAATCCACCGGTTGATTTTCCGGCAGATGCGAAATCAGTTCGCGATACCATGTTATGTACTTGCTTAGTCAATGAAGATAACGTGCGTATCTCAACTGTTGAACATTTGAATGCTGCTTTAGCTGGATTAGGTATCGATAACATTGTTATTGAAGTCAATGCGCCTGAAATCCCTATCATGGATGGCAGTGCAGCACCTTTTGTTTTCTTGCTACTTGATGGTGGCATTGAAGAATTAAATTGTGCAAAGAAATTTTTGCGTATTAAAGAAACTGTACGTGTTGAAGATGGCGATAAATGGGCAGAAATGAAACCTTATAATGGTTTTAGCCTTGATTTTACTATCGACTTCCAACATCCGGCAATTGATAGCAGTACTCAAAGTTATTCGCTTGATTTTTCAGCTGAATCATTTGTTAATCAAATTAGCCGTGCACGTACTTTTGGTTTTATGCGTGATATCGAATATCTGCAATCGAAGGGCTTATGCTTAGGCGGTAGTTTTGACTGCGCCATTGTTGTTGATGACTATAAAGTCCTCAATGAAGATGGTTTACGTTTTGAAGATGAATTTGTTCGCCACAAAATGCTTGATGCAATTGGTGACCTATTCATGTGTGGCCATAATATTATTGGTGCATTTACTGCATTCAAATCAGGTCACGCATTGAATAACAAACTTCTACAAGCTGTTCTTGCAAAAGAATCGGCTTGGGATCTGGTTACTTTTGAAGATGAAGCTGAATTGCCAGTGGCATTCAAAGCACCTTCAGCTGTATACGCATAAATTAAGCTTATACAGCAGTGCTATTGCTATCTCTGAAATGATTTAATCAGAGTTAGTCTTTCCTCTGTTGGCTGCACTAGTACTCTCTCCGGCTAGTGCAGCCAACCGCTCAAATTTTTCTTTCAATCCCTTAGGGCTTCTTTTTGCCAGTTTTAATAGCTGATCAGCGGTCTCTAAACTTATTTTTCTTTCATTCTTTTTTTGCTTAAATGGTGCTGTTTGCTTATTGAATGAGCTATTTTGCCTTGTTTTTCGCATTAGATCTGGGTTGATTCTGATGTCGATTGAAGATAAAGATGGTAGAATAGAAGTTCTTAATGCAGAAAGTAGATTTATTTTTTCGTAATTAAGTCGGGTCATCCAACTGGCATTAGCTACTTCGATAACCATAATATTATTACGATAGTTAGCAACTCGGCACATGGGTTTAAGTTCAGTCGGTAGTAAATCACCCACAATGCGATTCAGTTTGATAATGGCTTTTGCATTTTGCTGAATAATTTGTAAGGGGCTCGACGTTTTCGCTAATGAGCCTTCGAGAACATCAAAAAGTGCTTGTGGTTGACTATCTCTCATTGTTAGCTCCGACTTCCGAGTGATGATGATTAAAATCTATGTGCGAATCATGCTACTGTAACAGATAAATTATATAAGAGTTCGATGGGTATTTTAAATTTTTGGCGACAATTAGGAAGAAGATACTTTTGGTCCCACCTTTTACTTGGTGTGGTGGCTACAGGTGTCGGCTTGCCTACAATTTTAAATGCGCTATCTGAATCACAACATACTCAAATCAACTCTTCGCCTGTTAATCGTCAAAGCCAAGCGGTTAATGCTTTCGATAATCTATTTGCACAACAGAATTCCCAGCGTTCTTCCTCATCTTCTTCTTATTCTGTTAATTACTGGCAGCAGCATGCAGTCAGAAATGTGATTAGACAGCTTACATTTGCTTTCTCCACTCAAGAAGATGACGATTCAAATAAACAAGAAGCTCAAAAAGAACCATTACTTGCGCCTCAGTTAATGTTAGATACGCTATATGCCATGTTGGGGCAGCGTTCACTTCAATTGCATGAAAATGTAGCTCAAACAAGCAGTTATGTTTATCCTCTCTTTATTACATATCAACCCGCGATATGGATTGCTCAGGTTCATGGCATCAGGGCTGGCCCTGTTATTGCCTAGTTACTATTAACGCGATTACATCACTTGTTCGTGTGGTATATCGTCGTTCAAATTTATTATTAAATAACTAATTGATTTTCCTGAGATATAAAATATGTTAACAAAATTATTAACGAAAGTTTTTGGTAGCCGTAACGATCGTACGCTGCGTCGTTTACGTAAAGAAGTTGAAAAAATTAATCGCCTTGAGCCTGAATATGAAAAACTCACTGACGAAGAATTAAAAGCAAAAACGGCTGAGTTTCGTGAGCGTTTAAGCAAAAATGAAAGTTTAGACAGTCTTATTCCAGAGGCGTTTGCAACAGTACGTGAAGCTAGCCGACGTGTTTTTGGTATGCGTCACTTCGATGTTCAGTTAATCGGTGGTATGGTTTTGAATGAACGCTGTATCGCAGAAATGCGTACAGGTGAAGGTAAAACGCTGACGGCAACTTTGCCCGCTTACCTCAATGCATTGACTGGTAAGGGCGTTCACGTAGTAACCGTGAATGACTATTTGGCTAAGCGAGATGCGGAAAATAACCGTCCATTATTTGAATTTCTCGGTTTAACTATCGGTATTAACTTATCAGGTATGGCTCCTCCTGCTAAGCGTCAAGCTTATGCAGAAGACATTACTTACGGTACCAATAACGAATTCGGTTTTGACTATTTACGCGACAACATGGCATTTAGTCCTGAAGAGCGCGTTCAACGCAAACTACACTATGCATTGGTGGATGAAGTTGACTCAATCTTAATCGATGAGGCGCGTACACCACTTATCATTTCAGGGCCTGCGGAAGATAGCTCTGAACTGTATCAAAAAGTTGATAAATTAATACCAAAGCTTATTCGCCAAGAGAAAGAAGATTCAGATACTTTCCACGGTGAAGGTCACTTTTCTGTTGATGAAAAAGCGCGTCAAGTTACGATTACAGAGCGTGGTTTAGTATTGGTTGAAGAGTTATTGGCCGAAGAGGGCTTGATGACTGAGGGTGAGTCACTGTATTCGCCTGCGAACATTATGTTAATGCATCATGTTATGGCCGGTCTGCGGGCTCATGCATTGTTTACCCTTGATGTTGACTACATCGTTAAAGATGGCCAAGTTGTTATTGTCGATGAGCATACAGGTCGTACAATGGAAGGCCGTCGTTGGTCTGATGGTCTGCATCAAGCAGTAGAAGCGAAAGAAGGTGTTGAAATTCAAAATGAAAACCAAACACTGGCTTCGATAACATTCCAGAACTATTTCCGTTTATATGAAAAATTAGCGGGTATGACAGGTACTGCTGATACAGAAGCATTCGAGTTTAGCTCAATCTATAAGCTTGATACCATTGTTATTCCAACTAACCGCCCTATGGTACGTAAAGATTTACCTGACTTAGTTTATATGAACGAAGCAGATAAATTTGAGGCTATCATTGAAGATATTCGTGAAAGAACGGCTAATGGTCAACCGGTTCTGGTTGGTACAATTTCAATCGAAAAATCAGAGCTTATTTCTAATGCACTGAAAAAAGCTAAAATTGCGCATAACGTTTTGAATGCAAAGTTCCACGCAATGGAAGCGGAAATTATTGCAAACGCAGGTCAATCTGCTGCGGTAACAATTGCAACTAACATGGCTGGTCGTGGTACCGATATCGTGCTTGGCGGTAGCTGGCAGACAGAAGTCGCCGCATTAGAAGAACCGACTCAAGAACAAATTGATGAAATTAAAGCGCAATGGAAAATTCGCCATGATGCAGTATTAGCATCGGGTGGTTTACATATTATTGGTACAGAGCGCCATGAATCTCGTCGTATTGATAACCAGTTACGTGGTCGTGCCGGTCGTCAAGGGGATGCGGGTTCATCTCGTTTCTATCTTTCAATGGAAGATGCATTAATGCGTATTTTCGCATCAGACCGTGTTACTGGGATGATGAAAAAATTAGGTATGAAACCAGGGGAAGCGATTGAACATCCTTGGGTTACCAAAGCAATTGCTAATGCTCAGCGTAAAGTTGAAAGCCGTAACTTTGATATTCGTAAGCAGCTACTTGAGTACGATGATGTTGCGAGTGACCAGCGTCGTGCAATCTATTCACAGCGTAATGAATTACTTGATGGCGGTGATATTAAAGAAACCGTTGATAGTATTCGTGAAGATGTCTTTACTACGACAATGGATGCCTATATCCCACCACAATCGTTAGAAGAAATGTGGGATATCGACGGATTGCATCAGCGTCTTGTTAACGATTTCGATTTAGATTTACCAATGAAAGAGTGGCTTGATAAAGAGCCAGAGCTGCATGAAGAAACACTTCGTGAGCGCATTATGGAAAAAGCAGTTGAAATTTATCAACGTAAAGAAGAAATTGTTGGCGTTGAAGCTATGCGTAATTTCGAAAAAGGTATCATGCTACAAACTTTAGATACCTTATGGAAAGAACATTTAGCATCAATGGACTACCTGCGCCAAGGTATCCATTTACGTGGTTATGCACAAAAAGATCCTAAGCAAGAGTACAAACGCGAATCGTTTAGCATGTTTGCTAATATGCTTGAAACTTTAAAATATGAAGTGATAAGCACGTTATCTAAAGTTCAAGTTCGCTTACCTGAAGAAGTTGAAGCATTAGAGCAACAGCGCAGAGAAGAAGCTGAACGTTTAGCGAAAAAACAACAGCTAAGTCATGATTCTAGTGCTGAATCTTTAATGACAGAAACGGAAGCTAAGATTGCAACACAAGGTCATAAAATAGGTCGTAATGATCCATGTCCTTGCGGTTCAGGTAAGAAATATAAACAGTGTCATGGCCGATTGAATTAATGTTCAATCTACTGATTAAGTTGAACGATTAAATCGTAAAACGATCAATTATAAAAAATAAGAAAGGCGGGACTTCCCGCCTTTTTAACGAAGAAATTATGGAAAAAAAACATCTGCATATCGCTGCAGGTATTATTCGTAATACAAAGCAGCAAATATTCATAACTGAGCGCCCAGAAGGTACTCATATGGCCGGATTTTGGGAGTTTCCCGGAGGAAAGTTAGAGCAAGGTGAACAGCCTGAAGATGCTTTAATTAGGGAACTTGAGGAAGAAGTTGGTATTATAGTTACAGAAAGCAAATTATTTCACAGGGTTGAGCATGAACTAGACGATAGGTTTATAACACTTTACTTTTTTATCGTATTGGTCTGGCATAATGAGCCTTATGGAAAAGAAGGGCAAAAATCACGTTGGGTAGAGCAGCAAGATTTGATCGCAAGTGAATTTCCGCCTGCTAATCGTATTATTGTGGAAATGCTGACTCAATAATTTCAGCTACCAATGATATTGAAAAATTTTAATAAATAATGGTAAGTGGAAAGCATATCGTATCAACTTATGCTTCCCATTTTAAATTTAAAGATAAGTAGGCAATTAACCATTATTCTCTGGTAGTTCACTCCAATTATCGCTGTCTGATATCTCGCCTTGGCTTTCAATATATTTTTCTTCGCTTGCCCATTCTCCAAGATCAATCAATTGACAGCGTTTACTGCAAAATGGACGAAAGGGACTATCTTCATTCCAAACAACTGTTTTTTGGCAGGTTGGACAATTTACTTCAATATATTCATTCATAAAAATTTTTCACTCGTAAATGTTTGCTTTCATCAGCAGCAAGATAGTTCAAAGGTGATGACTTCGGGTAGTATACCATTCTCACTATCTATGTGGAGAAAACGAAGAGCAAAACGTGTTTTATGGCCTGAAATTTGAGGATAAATAAGATGTTCTGCAGATAACTTAATTCGAAGGAGTTCTTTTCCTTCCACGCTATCTTGAAAAAATCCATTATGTGATGCTTTAGTTTCGAAAGTTCCGGATTGGCGAATTAAGGTTAGAATGGTTTGCAATATGTCTTTTAATGGTTCAATGCTATCAAGCCAGCCTTTAATTGTGTTATCTCTTTGAGATTGAGGGATATTTAACCATAGCTGTAATGTTGGTAAATCGAAGCTACAGCATCCCCCTGGAATACTTAGGCGTTGACGAACCATACTGATGATTTTATCAGATCTTAGCTGATGCCCAGATCGAGATGCTGACATTAATCGGCTGATTTTTTCCGATAGCTCGTTAAGTAAAGAGTTAATTAATTGATTATCAGCATTTGGTGACTCAGCCCAAGTTAATAAACGAGATCGTTGTTTTTCGAGTTCTTTTACAAGCTCAGAGCGGACTTCACCTCTATCAAGTATTTCAATTAATTCAGAAATAGCACGAAAAAAAGCAATACCTGAAGAATAGGAGGTAATATGACTAAGTTCATAAACTTGCGCTAAAAGGGTTTCAAGGCGCAACCAAGAGCGGATTTTTTCATTCATTGGATATTCATAGGTGATGAAGTTTGTTGAAGTTAGTTCGCCCATTAAAATTCCTATTTTTTAGTTTTTGCTTGTGTTAAATATTGTTTGTGAAGTGCTGCAACCTTATTGGCAATACTGGGACCATTTGTATGATTTGTAACTATATCATCTGCATAAGATAAGCGCTTTTCTCTACTGACTTGTGCATTTAATATATTAATAGCTTGTTCACGGCTAATGTTATCTCTTTCAATGGTTCTTAATATTTGCTCTTCTTCAGTTACATCAACTACAAGTACTCGATCCGCTAAGTGAGAAATATTATTTTCTATTAGTAAGGGAACAACCCATATGACATATGGATAATTAACTTGCTGTAATTGTTTTTTTGTTTCTTTCTGAATTAGTGGATGAAGTAATGCATTTAACCATTTCTTTTGTTCAATATTAGAAAAAATAATTTCTCGTAGATAGTTTCTATTCAGGGAGCCATCAACATTAAGGATTGCCTTTCCAAAATGCAATGCAATAGCATCTAAGGCTGGAGTACCGGGTTCCACAACTTGTCGTGCAATGATATCAGCATCGACAACAGGCACGCCAAGCGCCGCAAATTCATTTGCAACGGTTGTTTTACCACTTCCAATACCACCTGTTAAAGCGACTATATAGGACATAATATTTATTCATTTATATATTGTTAATAAAAATAGATTACACTGAAATTTCGAATTTGTCTGCTCTCACTGTAACATATATGACATACAATTTATAACATATAACAAGAGTGGGGGACATATACAAATTACATTCTGTTTATAACATAAAGGTAAAAATTTTATCCCTAGAATAGGTTATTAAACACCGGTAATTACATTACCTAGATTAAATATTGGCAAATACATCGCTAACATTATCACACCGATAAGACTTGAAATTAAAACAAGTAAAATTGGTTCAAGATTTTTAAGTCTTTGCTTTGTTATATCTGCATATTGTTTAGAATAATATTTGAATAAATACTGTGTAAAGTATTGAAGCTTATCTGTTTCTTCGGCGATAGATATAAGTTGAATTGCTAAACTCGGAAAAAAAAGGGTTTGGTTCATCGCACTGGATAATGACTCGCCTTTAATTACAGTACTATGGATGAACTGACTATCTTTATGATAGTGATTATTAGTGATAGTTCCGATTGCACAATTTAAGCATTCAGGCAATGGTAAACCTGCTTTTAATGTCGATGATAATGTTAAAAAATAGATAGATAAATTGTGAAATTGTATTAATTGTCCAAAATAGGGAATGATTGTTGAAAGCTGATGGAGGTGTTTCTTAAATTCTGTTCTAAATTTGATTATACATAATATAAAGAGTGAGATTAATATAAAGAATAGATAAAACTCATCTCTAATTCGGTTAGATATAGTTATCATAATTTGTGTTAAGAATGGAAGTTCATGTTGAAATGTCGAATAAATATTTTCAAATTGAGGAATAACATACAGTAACATAATTGATAAAAGAATAATTGAAAATATTATGAGAGTAATTGGGTATCTCAAGGCTTTCTTAATGATTTGCGTTGTTTCAATGTTATGCTCTAACATAGTCGTTATAATAGTAAAACTATTTTCATACTGTCCTGTTTTTTCAGCAATTATTATTAGGCTTAAAGTGGTGCTGTCAAAGATAGTCGGATGTTGTTTTAGGTTTTTAGCGAAACTTTCACCTTTCTTCAAGTTATTGATTGAACATGAAATAATATAGTTCCAAAGTGGTAGTTGACAGTTGGATTTTAAAATACTCAAACATTGAAGTAAGTTTATTCCTGAAGATGTCAATATACTTAATTGATGAAAGAAATGAATTCGATAATTCAAATTTAATTTATTTAAATTGAAAATGGCTTTTAGCTTTATTTTTAAAGGTATTAGATTATTTTCAATAATAATTAATAGCGCCTGCTTTTTATTTTTAGCAATTAATGTGTCTTTTATTAAATCATTATGGCTATTGATTGCCGTATAGGAGTATATAAACATAATTAATAGTCCCCTTTGCCTACTATGGCGTAAACTTCTTGTAAGCTCGTATTTCCAGACTCTATGAGCTTAAGACCGGATTGAAATAAATTGATAAAATTACTCGAACAAATTTTTTGATTGGCAAAGACATTTTTCAAATTATCATGATGAAGGTATTCATAGATTGCAGTTCTTCCCATAAAGCCGGCAAAACATTGGTCACATCCTGATGATATCGATTCATTAACATGGGTATTTTCATCGATTTCCGTTTGTTTTGTTGTTGGTTGTTTGCAATTAGAGCAGAGTTTTCTAACAAGTCGTTGAGCAATAACCATTTTTAAGCAAGACCTCAATTGTGCTTTATTGACACCTAATTGCTCCATACGCTCTATTGCACTCACAGTGCAATTTGTATGTAGTGTTGAAAGCACTAAATGACCGGTTTGTGCTGCTCTGGTTGCAATTTGAGCTGTTTCTTCATCTCGTATTTCACCAACCATAATAATATCCGGATCCTGCCTTAATAAGGCTCTAAGTGTAAATGCAAAACTTAATCCATATTTTTCGTTAACTTGAATTTGATTTATCCCTTGAAGAGGGATTTCTATAGGATCTTCAATGGTTGAAATATTTCTTGAGGATTGATTTAAATACTCTAGAGCGCTATATAGGGTGACTGTTTTGCCACTCCCCGTTGGTCCTGTGACTAATATTAATCCTTGTGGTTTATGTAAGTTTTCTTTTAATACGTTTAATAGGGTAGAGCACATCCCGATGTGCTCTATGGAATATTTAAGTTGAGTATTGAGTAGTCTTAAAACCAGTTTTTCGCCATATAAGGTGGGAATACTTGATAAGCGTATACTGAAATTGTATCCATCAAAATACCAATTCAATTGTCCATCTTGAGGAAGCCTTTTTTCTGCAATATTCATTTTTGCTAGTATTTTAATCCGAGCAATAATCTCATTATTAATTTCATAAGGAGGAGATGGCATAAAATGTAGTTTCCCATCCACCCTAATACGTATTTTAATGCCTTGCTTAGTTGGTTCTATATGTATGTCTGATGAACGCTTACGAACTGCGGACTTAAGTAATTCCTCAACAAAGTCAATTGCTGGCGAGGATGTATTTAATGATTCGGTTTCTTTTGATTGATAGGTTTTTTCTTCTTCCTGAACTTCGTGAATATCATGATTAAAATAGTGGTCTATTTTTTCTTTTGGCCAAATGTCATAACAGACTGGTACACTAGCAATAAATCTTAGTGTTGAAATAACGTTATCATTAGGTTTTTGCGATACGGCAATTGATAATCTTTTATGGTTGTAATCAATTATTATTATATAATTTTTATCGCATACATTTTTAAGTTCTTTAAAAATATATTGCCTTTCCCTGGTGTAATTCATTTTAGCCCTTATTTAAAAATTGAGTGTTTTTTCACAGAGTGATTTTAAATTATCATCACTGTCGCTTTCACAAACAATTGTCCATTGAAAAGGCATATTATTATTTGTATTTAAAGGTGTTAATGTAGCAGAAAGGCCAGAGAGTGCTTTATCAGCAGTAAAAGTAATGACACCAGCTTTTACATCTATTGCACTAAGGTACTTACCTTTAACATTATTAGGAATATTGTCTTTTCCGCTAGCACATTGAGTTAAACCGCCTTGATTGAAACTACATAATTCAACGCTATTTTTATAAGGAAGTATAGTTTGTAGTACATCGGTCATTGCGGCTTTTTGCATATATCCTTGATAGCCTGGAATGGCTATTGCACTAAGTATAGAAATTATTGCAATAACAACCATTATTTCAATTAACGAAAATCCTTTTTGATTCATGATTAAATCCTTCTATGTTGAGGTGAGTGAATATCATGAACGAGTTTTTACGTTACATTTAGTCATTGCATTATTATATGCGAGCAGTTTTGAAAAATATTTATGATAATAAGTGGGGTTTCATTTTTATTTGGAGCGTACTCGAAAAATATAAATTTATTTTTATATGATCTTGAGAGAATATGATTTTTTGGGGGGGGGGCTTAATTTAAAATACTCGTAATTATATTTTGAAATTTAATTACGAGGGTTAATAAAAGTTGAATTATTTAAATGTTTTTAATTTTTCTTTGTAATGTGACCAATTGAAATAAGGGCCAGGATCTGTTTTTCGATTAGGTGCAATATCACTGTGGCCGGTAATATTGTGTGCAATAAGCGGATATTGAGCGATAAGTAATTTTGTGATTTGAGCTAGTGCTAAATATTGATCTTCTGTAAAAGGTTCGAAATCGGTTCCTTCGAGTTCAATACCAATTGAAAAGTCATTACATTTTTCTCGGCCTTGATAACTTGATTGTCCCGCATGCCAAGCACGCATATTAAAAGGAACATATTGTATTATTTCACCATCACGGCGTATTAGACAATGGGCAGAAACTCGAAGGTGTTTTATCTCGTCAAAAAATGGATGCTCATCAGGATTTAATGTCCCTGTAAAAAGCTGATTAATATACGGGCCACCAAATTGTCCAGGAGGAAGGCTGATATTGTGTATAACTAAAAGCGAAGGAACCGTAGTTTCAGGTCTTTCATCATAATGGGGAGAAGGGATATGAGTCACATTTTTTAGCCAACCATTATGTATTTTCATACCGGTATCCATAGTATTCTCTTTTCTTTTTTAAGCTCTCGTTATCTATAGCTAGAAAGATTAGCATAGATGATATGACACGGGTGGATATTTTTGGAGTTTACTAATGGCTATACGACGTTACGATGAGAAACAAAGACGTGAAGTTCTTCTTGAAAGATTGTCTGTAGATATTCCCTTCATGGTCAGTGTTGCACTGAAAGAAGATTTAGGCCAGTTGGTTGATTATAAACAAGATATTACTGGGCAATTGCTCAATGAAAATACGCTTGCAACAGCTCGAATTATTACAAGAGAACAGGGTGTTTTTTGTGGGCAACAATGGCTTGATGAAGTTTTTCATCAATTAGGTGGCCAGGTTAAAGTTCATTGGCAAGTACGCGACGGCGATACCGTTGCACCAAATCAAATTCTCTGTGAAATGTCTGGGCCATCTCAGGTACTTTTAACCGGAGAACGGACAGCACTTAATTTTATTCAAACATTGTCGTCTGTCTCGACAGTGACAGCTCTATATGTGGAACAGCTCAAAGGGACAAGAGCTAAGCTTCTGGACACAAGAAAAACCATTCCTGGACTAAGAACGGCATTAAAATATGCCGTTTTGATGGGCGGAGGGTTTAATCATCGCCTTGGTTTATCTGATGCCTATCTTATTAAAGAAAATCATATTATTTCAGCGGGTTCCGTAGAACAAGCCGTCAACCTTGCTCGTAAAGCTCACTCTGAAGTCCCTATAGAGGTTGAAGTTGAAAATTTGGATGAGTTACTTCAAGCAATAAAGGCTGATGCAGATATCATCATGTTAGATAATTTTACGACTAAAATGATGAAAGATGCTGTGGTATTAACAGCCGAGAAGGCCGCTTTAGAGGTATCAGGAAACGTAACCTTAAGTACAATCAAAGAGTTTGCTGAAACTGGAATTGATTTTATCTCAGTCGGTGCATTGACTAAACATATTAAAGCAATGGATTTATCCATGCGATTTGTGAATGAGAAATAACGGAAGCTTTGCTAATTATTACGATTAAACAGCAGCGATTGTAAAGTGAAGGACATAATTTGAACAATCTCTGCTGGTTTTTAAATTGACGTCAAATGCTGATGAGGCTATCTGGTTTAGTTCAGTGCTATTTTTTAAATCGAAATTTGATTTAAGTTTGACTTAATGGATATTTTAACGATTTTTTTATGTTAAAGATGGTGTTTTGTATTTCAGTAATCGCTTAGATATATTTATTGAATAATTATGCATTATAATTGACTTTGATTTGCCTTAGTTTGTAACTGTAACGCTTCAGTTGTCGTTATTTTGGCATAAAAAATCGATTTAAATGTTAAATATCAATATGCGTATAAATGTGTTTAGTTATCAAATTATGCTAAATATTAAAATTTTTTGTTAAAATTTGCAGGATTTTATGATTTAGCACAAGGTCTTTATGGACAGATAGTGAATACTTTGTTACTTTATTAACCCATAAATAAATTGGTATTACCAATTAACACTGGGTAATACGTAATCAATAATTACTCACTAATGAACATGGCAGATTATGACTTACGGTAAAATTCGCCAACCAAAGTTATCTGATGTTATAGAGCAACGACTCGAACATCTTATTTTCGAGGGGACTTTACGCCCCGGCGAAAAGCTGCCTCCTGAACGCGAACTGGCTAAACAGTTTGACGTGTCCAGACCATCAGTACGTGAAGCAATTCAAACTTTAGAAACCAAAGGTCTTTTATCTCGCCGTCAAGGTGGTGGAACCTTTGTTCAAAAAAAAATGTGGCAAAGTTTTAGCGACCCACTTGCTGAATTACTTGCTGGTAACCCTGAATCTCAATTTGATCTCCTTGAAACGCGTCATGCACTCGAAGGTATTGCCGCTTATTATGCTGCGCTTCGTGGTACTGAAGAAGATTTAGTGAGAATTCGTCAAAGTTATGAACTAATTGAAGTTGCACAGCAAAATGGCGGGCTTGAAGCTGAATCAGACGCGGTATTACAATATCAACTGATTGTAACAGAAGCTGCTCATAACGTTGTTTTATTGCACCTGTTGCGCTGCATGGTTCCTATGTTGGAACAAAATATTAAGCAAAATTTTGAGTTTTTATACACGCGTAAAGATATGTATAAAGCAGTTAGTGAACATAGAGCTCAAATTTTCTCCGCTATAATGGCAAGAGAACCTGAAAAAGCACGAGAAGCTTCTCATCGCCACTTAGCCTTTATTGAAGACTTGCTTTTGGATATTGGCCGAGAGCAGACAAGACGAGAACGTTCGTTACGTAGGTTACAGCAACATCCTGATTTAAAGTAGTAATATAGAACCTGACTGCTGCATCTATATTACTGTGAATGCTCTATTTGAGCGCTAAACGCAGCAACTACATTAGGGCCTATCTTCCCGTTATTTTTAATGAAATGGGAAAATAACGGGAAGATAGGCTCCACATAAACATCATAAAATAGATAACAGATAAGGAATACACCATGTCAGATATGTTAAAAAATGACGTGGATCCGATTGAAACTCGCGACTGGTTACAGGCGATTGAATCGGTGATCCGTGAAGAAGGTGTTGATCGTGCACAGTTCATTATCGAACAGGTATTGAGCGAAGCACGTAAAGGCGGTGTTAACATTGCTGCTGGTGCATCCGGTCATTTTGATTACATCAACACAATTGCTGTTGAAGATGAACCTGCATACCCTGGTAACATGGATTTAGAGCGCCGTATTCGCTCTGCAATTCGTTGGAACGCAGTTATGACTGTACTGCGTGCTTCTAAAAAGGATTTAGAGTTGGGTGGCCATATGGCCTCATTCCAATCTGCTGCAACCTTATATGAAGTTTGCTTTAACCACTTCTTCCGCGCTCATAATAATAATGATGGCGGCGACTTGGTATTTTTCCAAGGCCATATTTCCCCGGGTATCTATGCTCGTGCTTTCTTAGAAGGCCGCTTAACTGAAGAGCAGATGAATAATTTCCGTCAAGAAATTGGTGGTAAAGGTTTATCTTCTTACCCACACCCTAAATTAATGCCTGATTTCTGGCAGTTCCCAACTGTTTCAATGGGTCTGGGACCAATCAATGCTATCTACCAAGCTAAATTCTTAAAATATTTGGATAACCGTGGTCTGAAAAATACCTCTGCACAGACGGTATATGCTTTCTTAGGCGATGGTGAGATGGATGAGCCTGAATCTAAAGGTGCGATTACTATCGCAACTCGCGATAAGTTAGATAACTTAGTTTTCGTTATTAACTGTAACTTACAGCGTTTAGATGGCCCAGTAACTGGTAATGGTAAAATTGTTAACGAGTTAGAAGGCATCTTTAATGGCGCTGGCTGGCAAGTTATCAAAGTTATGTGGGGCGATCGTTGGGATGAATTGCTGCGCAAAGATACTAGCGGCAAATTAGTTCAATTGATGAACGAAACACTGGATGGCGACTATCAAACATTTAAGTCACGTGATGGTGCTTATGTTCGCGAACATTTCTTTAATCGCTACCCAGAAACTGCTGCATTAGTTAAAGACATGACTGATGATGAAATTTGGGCGTTGAACCGTGGTGGTCACGATCCGAAGAAAGTCTATGCAGCATTTAAGAAAGCAGAAGAAACGAAAGGCAAACCAACTGTCATTTTAGCTCAAACCATCAAAGGTTATGGTATGGGTGAAACGGCTGAAGGTAAAAACATCGCTCACCAAGTGAAGAAAATGAACATGGATGGCGTACGTTACTTCCGTGATCAATTCAATGTGCCAGTTGCCGACGACCAAATTGAAAAACTGCCGTACATTACATTTGAAAAAGATTCAGAAGAGTACAAATATCTACATGAGCGTCGTCAAGCGCTTGGTGGTTATTTGCCAGCTCGTCGTGCTAAGTTTGAAGAGAAACTGGAAATTCCAGCACTGTCAGACTTTAGTCAATTACTTGAAGAGCAATCTAAAGAAATTTCAACCACAATTGCATTCGTTCGTGTTCTGAATGTTATGTTGAAAAACAGCTCTATTAAAGAACGTTTAGTCCCAATTATCGCTGATGAAGCTCGTACCTTTGGTATGGAAGGTCTGTTCCGTCAAATCGGTATTTACAGTGCGAAAGGGCAGCAATATACCCCTCAGGATCGTGAGCAAGTTGCTTACTATAAAGAAGATTCTAAAGGTCAAATTTTGCAAGAAGGTATCAATGAGTTAGGTGCGGGCTCTTCATGGTTAGCTGCGGCGACATCATATAGCACCAATAACCTACCAATGATCCCATTCTATATCTACTACTCAATGTTTGGTTTCCAACGTATTGGTGACTTGATGTGGGCAGCGGGTGACCAACAAGCACGTGGCTTCCTGATTGGTGGTACTTCAGGTCGTACAACACTTAATGGTGAAGGCTTACAACATGAAGATGGTCATAGCCATATCCAGTCACTGACTATTCCTAACTGTATTTCTTATGACCCAGCTTACGCTTATGAAGTTGCTGTCATTATGCACGACGGTTTAGAGCGTATGTATGGCGAGAAACAAGAGAACGTGTATTACTACATCACGACTCTTAATGAAAACTACCATATGCATGCAATGCCAGAAGGCGTTGAAGAAGGTATCCGTAAAGGTATCTACAAGCTGGCTTCTGTTGAAGGTAGCAAAGGTAAAGTTCAGTTATTAGGTTCTGGCTCAATGATGCGCCACGTACGTGAAGCTGCAAATGTGCTGTCAACTGAATATGGAATTGGTTCTGATGTTTATAGCGTAACCTCATTCACTGAATTGGCTCGTGATGGTCAAGACTGTGAGCGTTGGAATATGCTACATCCATCTGCTACGCCACGTGTTCCATATGTTGCTCAAGTCATGAATGACGCACCAGCTGTTGCATCAACTGACTACATGAAACTGTTCGCAGAGCAAATTCGTACCTATGTACCTGCTAGTGAGTATCGTGTACTAGGAACCGATGGTTTCGGTCGTTCAGATAGCCGTGAAAACCTGCGTCACCACTTTGAAGTGGACACAACTTATGTGATAGTTGCAGCGCTAGGTGAATTGGCTAAACGTGGTGAAATTGATGTTCAAATCGTTGAAGAAGCGATTAAAAAATACAACATCAACCCAGATAAAGTTAACCCACGTTTGGCATAAGAGGTAAGAATCAATGTCTATTGAAATCCAAGTGCCTGATATCGGTGCTGATGAAGTTGAAGTCACCGAAGTGATGGTTAAAGTTGGTGATAAAGTAGAAGCAGAACAATCAATTATCACAGTTGAAGGTGATAAAGCTTCTATGGAAGTCCCATCTCCACAAGCGGGTGTGGTTAAAGAAATTAAAATTGCAGTGGGTGACAAAGTCACTACTGGCAAATTAATTATGATTTTTGAAGCAGCAGAAGGCGCAGCAGCGCCAACTGCAGCAGCTTCTGCTCCTGCGGCTACCGCAGCACCAGCTACAGCTGAAGCAAAAGAAGTTGCTGTACCTGATATTGGTGGCGATGAAGTTGAAGTTACTGAAATCATGGTTAAAGTTGGCGATAAAGTCGAAGCTGAACAATCGATCATTACTGTTGAAGGTGATAAAGCCTCAATGGAAGTACCTGCACCATTTGCTGGTACAGTTAAAGAAATTAAGATTGCAACTGGTGATAAAGTTCAAACTGGTTCTTTGATTATGGTATTTGAAGTTGCAGGTTCTGCGGCTCCTACAGCGGCACCGGCGGCAGTTTCTGCGGCACCAGTTGCTGCGACAGCTTCTGCAATCAAAGATGTTAACGTTCCAGATATCGGCGGTGATGAAGTTGAAGTTACCGAGGTTATGGTTAAAGTTGGCGATAAAGTTGCCGCTGAACAGTCAATCATTACTGTTGAAGGCGATAAAGCTTCAATGGAAGTGCCTGCACCATTTGCTGGTACAGTTAAAGAAATTAAAATCGCGACTGGCGACAAAGTTAAAACCGGTTCACTGGTGATGACTTTTGAAGTTGCAGGCTCAGCACCAGCAGCAGCTCCTGTAGTTGCGGCTTCTGCACCAGCACCATCGGCTGCACCTGTTGCATCAGCACCAGTGAAAGCGGCTGATAGCAAAAACGACTTCGTTGAAAATGACGCTTATATTCATGCAACGCCGGTTATTCGTCGTTTAGCGCGTGAGTTTGGTGTTAATTTAGCGAAAGTTAAAGGTACGGGCCGTAAAGGTCGTATTCTTCGTGAAGACGTCCAAGCTTATGTTAAAGATGCTGTGAAACGTGCAGAATCTCCAGCAGCAGCGGGTGGCGGCTTACCGGGTATGTTGCCATGGCCGAAAATTGATTACAGCAAGTTCGGTGAAGTTGAAGAAGTTGAACTGGGCCGTATTCAAAAAATCTCTGGTGCTAACCTAAGCCGTAACTGGGTCATGATCCCACACGTTACACTGATGGAAGATGTTGATACCACTGAAGTTGAAGAGTTCCGTAAACAACAGAATAAAGAAGCTGAGAAGAAACAGCTTGGTGTGAAAATCACACCACTGGTGTTTATCATGAAAGCGGTAGCTCGTGCTCTTGAAGAGATGCCACGTTTCAACAGCTCTATTTCTGAAGATGCACAGCGTTTGTTCCTGAAGAAATATATTAACATCGGTATCGCTGTTGATACCCCTAATGGCCTAGTTGTTCCTGTTTTCAAAGATGTGAACAAAAAAGGCATTATGGAGTTATCTCGCGAGTTAGGTGAAGTGTCTAAGAAGGCTCGTGCAGGTAAATTGACTGCCGCTGATATGCAAGGTGGTTGCTTCACTATTTCGAGTCTTGGTGGTATTGGTACAACCGGTTTTGCTCCGATTGTAAATGCACCAGAAGTTGCCATTATGGGTCTATCACGTTCAGCAATGAAACCAGTGTGGAATGGTAGCGAGTTTGTTCCTCGCCTGATCCTGCCTATGTCACTTTCATTTGACCACCGTGTAATTGATGGCGCTGATGGCGCTCGATTCATCACTTTGGTTGGACAATTGATGAGCGATATTCGCCGTCTAGTGATGTAAATAATAAGACCGGCTTATAGGCCGGTCTGTTTTATTTAGGCTGGGGCAGAGTTTTTTGCTGTTGCTGCCACAGGTTGGGAGTTACATCACGTAATGAGCCTTTTCAGGGTGTTAACAATTCTGTAAACTGCTTTCGGTGTGTACTTTTCCAGTGGAAAATTCGTTTATTCGGCAGCCCCGCTGGACAAAACAAAATGAGGTCATGATGAGTACTGAAATTAAAGCCCAAGTAGTCGTACTTGGTGCAGGCCCTGCAGGATATTCTGCGGCTTTCCGTTGCGCTGACTTAGGTTTAGAAACTGTTTTGGTTGAGCGTTATTCAACTCTAGGTGGAGTTTGTTTAAACGTGGGTTGTATCCCATCTAAAGCTTTGTTGCATGTTGCAAAAGTGATCGAAGAAGCTAAAGCTTTAGCTGAACATGGTATCGTTTTTGGTGAGCCAAAAACTGACATTACCAAAGTTCGTATGTGGAAAGAAAAAGTTATCAATCAGTTAACTGGCGGCTTAGCAGGTATGGCTAAAGGTCGTAAAGTTACCGTGGTTAATGGTTTTGGTAAATTTACAGGTGCAAACACACTGGTAGTTGACGGTGAAAACGGCAGCACAACAATTAATTTTGATAATGCTATTATTGCTGCGGGCTCACGTCCTATTCAGTTGCCATTCATTCCTCATGAAGATTCACGCATTTGGGACTCAACCGATGCGTTAGAGCTGAAAGAAGTTCCAGAGCGTCTGCTAGTTATGGGTGGTGGTATCATCGGTCTAGAAATGGGGACTGTGTACCATGCTCTAGGTTCTCAAATCGATGTTGTTGAAATGTTTGATCAAGTCATCCCTGCGGCTGACAAAGACGTAGTTAAAGTCTTCACCAAGCAAATCAGCAAGAAATTCAATCTGCTATTAGAAACTAAAGTAACAGCTGTTGAAGCAAAAGAAGACGGCATTTATGTTTCTATGGAAGGCAAAAAAGCCTCAGCAGAACCACAACGTTATGATGCGGTATTAGTCGCTATCGGTCGTGTACCTAATGGTAAAAACTTAGATGCAGGTCAAGCAGGCGTTGAAGTTGACGATCGTGGATTTATCCATGTTGACAAACAAATGCGCACTAACGTACCTCATATCTTTGCTATCGGCGATATCGTCGGTCAACCAATGTTGGCTCACAAAGGTGTTCATGAAGGTCACGTGGCAGCAGAAGTTATTTCTGGTCTGAAACATTATTTCGACCCTAAAGTTATTCCATCAATTGCTTACACTGAGCCAGAAGTCGCTTGGGTTGGTTTGACTGAAAAAGAAGCGAAAGAAAAGAATATCAGCTATGAAGTTGCAACATTCCCATGGGCTGCATCTGGCCGTGCGATTGCATCAGATTGTGCTGAAGGTATGACTAAGCTGATTTTCGACAAACAAACTAACCGTGTTATCGGTGGTGCTGTTGTTGGTGTTAACGGTGGTGAATTACTGGGCGAAATCGGCTTAGCAATTGAAATGGGTTGTGATGCTGAAGACCTCGCATTGACTATCCATGCTCACCCGACATTATATGAATCAATCGGTATGGCTGCTGAAATTTATGAAGGTAGCATTACTGATTTACCGAACGCTAAAGCGAAAAAGAAAAAATAATTTTTTTTATTAGCGAATAGTAAACAGCATCTCTAGTGTGTTGTTTATTTATAAAGTGAATAGAAGCCAATGTGGAAACACATTGGCTTTTTTGTATTTATAGCAATAAAAAAGATAAATTCATCTTTATAATTTTATTTAAATTAATCAATTGAAAATAATTGTTTAATTTTTAAGTTAATAACTATTATGAAAACAACGGTTAGTTGACTATAACAGTTTTAAATTCTAATTTGCTTATTCTGTTTTTTATTTATAGCTAATAAGGATATTAGTTTATGGGAATAATGGAACATGTAGAATCGATGACGGTAGTTGGAAGTAATTCTCGGCCTAGTAATGACTATTCATATTTTAATAATTTTTCTGATGATATTCATGATGAAACAGATTTGACTGATCACTATGATAATTTGAAAAATATTTTACATGATAATTATGATGAAAAAGAATCAGCATCGAGTGATGAACGTATTTACTATCATAAGACCAAGCCTTCACAAGATGGGGTAAACTTAAATAAAGACACGCGAAGGTCAAACCAAGAATTACTTGAAGATAAGATTGAAACATTGAAAGGGACAGTTCGTAGTATTGAAAGCTCACATGAATGGAAGTTTTTAACAGATCCTCAAAAATACCCCTGTACATATCAATGGAAATTTCATTCTAAAACAGCCGAAGAAAAGATAGTATCTTTTGGAAAACAATAATAGAGAGGAATACGTTATGTGGCATGATTTAAACATTAAAAATGTGGGCCGTATAGAGAAAACAGTTGCTGAATTCACGATTACGATGATCCCTATTTTGCCTTATTCAAAAATGAAAGTGAAAATTTATGAAAGCCAATCCGGAAATTTTACTGGAATGACTGATTTGGCAATAAAAAGAAAATTTGATGGTTCTCCCGAATGTGCTATTGGATATGGAGATACTATTGAAGAGGCACTAGAAGACACTATCCTCTATTTTAATAAAATGCTAAGTCAAGATGGTTTTACTGAATTAACAGAAGACGACATTAGTTATGCAGAGTGGTCAGATTTTTAAAAGTTAAAAGATCCCAGCTCTGCTCTAGAGGCCCTTTAACTGTCTTACTCCTCTTATCCAGCCGGATATCAGTTGTCCGGCTTAGAGGTAAGCTATAGTTGCTTCCCTCCTCGAACTAAGAATAGATTTGATGTGTCTGGAAATCGAGTATTAGTTCATTATTTTCAAAGATAAAGCGGTAGAGTTATTAATGTAAAAGTAAAATCCGGTTGGAGTAATATTTGATGAAAATTTGCTACAGTATTAATGATAAACATGCAGATAAATTTATAAGTTTTTTAGCTTTGGGTGTATTAACTGCACTAGAAAAAAGTTGATATCAATTGATGAAGCTGAGGGGGATATTTTTAAACCTTATTTAGCCAAGTTATTAGAGCAAGCTGGTTCTACGAAAAAATTGATTGAAATAATCAATCTAGGTTGTGAACTTGAAGATGTAGAAAGTTTATATCCAGAAAATCTTCAAGCACAAATTGAAGACTTATTAAGTAAATCACTAACAGTAATTTCGCAGAGTGAGAATTTTGGCCGGTTAATTGATAGGGAAATTAAAATCGTCGAAGATTGATTTTATAGTAGTTTATAGACGTAATCAGGATTTTTGATAGTCAAGGTTATCTTAAAAATACAGCCCATAATACAGTTAGGAAGCGAGTTATTGATGGGCGTATTAAACATTAAAGAAGAAATTTAAAATATTTGAAAATAATATAAATGAAATTGGAAATGGTAAAGGTTAAAACATGAAAATAGAACTTAGTTTACTGGAAGAGGCTGTAGTAACCATTTTCAAAGAAATGAAAGAGCAGGGAGTAGATGATATTGACCTAGATTTAGATTTTTATTGGAACGTACCTTCAGAGTTTATTTATGATGTTTATAATGAGCCTCCTCGATTAGACATTGGGCAGTTGGAAGATGATTATGAAACTTTATGCAAAGCTAAAGAAAAAGAGCTCCTAGTAAAGTATAACTTAAAAAATATATCTATAATCTTTCGGTATTTAGCTGAGAAAGATTCAGCATAATCTGAATTGATAACCTTAAGTGTGTAAGCCATGACAACTTAGGTCATTATTTACACACTGATTAACTGGTTTTTAATTGTTAACTAAGCTGATCTCTATCGCTATTTTAATTTATGTTTCCAATTTTGTTGAAGGGTTAGCTTTGCATCACGTATGCAGTGGCTGAATCTCTACCTGACTAGAGTGTAGATTATTAAATTAATAGAAATGTTTAAAATTTAAACAGAGATATACAAAAAGTATAAATATTGTTTTTTTGATTTTAACCATCTTAGTTATAATTTAGGAACATTTTTAATAATTTCAATTAACCTCACCTTGAAAATAATTAGTGCTCAATAGAAACAGAATGCACGTGAGCAAGATTTTTTAGTGAAAGGTAAAATTCAGGTAGAGTGATTCGTTGTCTGATAGTCAGTTTTAAACTCACTTCAACACGCTGTTTTTTAACATCACGAATATTAAGATTATCAATTATATCTCGAGTGAGTTTTAGATGGTCTATTAATATAGGAACACCTTGAACGCTGTCAAAAAGCATTCTTACCTTTAATTTCCCTAATCGTTGCCTTTTAAATTGAAATAACACAATTTGTGGCCTTATCATAATGGCAATAAAAAATAGTACGGTGACAATTACAGCTTGTAGATAAAACCCGTTACCACAAGCGATTCCTATCCCAGCTGAAGCCCAGACAATTGCGGCGGTTGTTAGTCCTGAGATAGCATCATCACTTCTGTGCATGATGACTCCGGCGCCTAAAAAGCCGATTCCACTGACAATTTGTGCAGCTAAACGCATTGGGTCACTGCGTATATTGTCAGAAATTCCGGCGTAGTACTCCGCAGATTGGATAGAAACAATAGTTAAAAGACAGCTTGCAACAGAAATGATGACACAGGTCGTGAATCCTACTGGTTTACCTTTAGATTCTCTTTCTAAGCCAAGTAATCCACCCAATATAAATGAGGCAACGAGTTTTATGATAATGGAGACAGAAACTAAATTAGTGCCATTTAAATAGCTCATCATTGTTATCATATTAAATATCTCGTTGCCTCTAGGAATAAATATGGGTTATATGTTTTTGACTTCTTTTAATTTCTTGCTGACATCATCTTTAAAGAAAATGAAGAAGAAAACGGCAACTACAGCGGCAATACCTGCCGGAATGTACCAGAATGACTGCCATTGCGGTAATGCAGCAGAACCTGTTTCAGTGACTGTATTATTGAAAATTGCACCGCAAACAGTAGAGGCAAAGAGCAAACCAATACCATTGGAAACAATGAATCTCAGTCCTTGAGCTTGTGCGCGAATTTCTGGTTTAGCTTTGCGGTCCACATAAATATCGCCTGCTGTGAAGAAGAAATCCCAACATAAACCTTGCAGTACCAAACCAATCACAATATAGACTAAGCTGGCATCAACAGCGGCATGAGCAAAGAATAGTGAGCGTATAATCCAAGAGACTGCACCGAGCAATAAGGTAAATTTAAAGCCAAATTTTAATAAGAAAAATGATAAAACAAACATAAACATGACTTCAAATGCAACACCGATTTGCATAATAGAAGCTGCATTGTTAAAGCCAAGAGCTTTGATAAAAACGGGGATATACGCCGAATATGCAGTTTTAGGGATCATTAACACAAAGATACTTAACATCAGAATAGTAAAATATTTATCTTTAAATAATGAGAGTGCATCAAGGAACAGTAAATCACGTATAGAGAACGGTTTGCCTTTTGCTTTTGGTGGTGTATTTGGCAGTGTAAAACAGTAAAGGCCTAAGATCACAGCGGCACCGGAGGCAATATACCAAGTCATTGTGCTGCCTGAAAAACCCATTTCGCCTAAAATAAAGCCAATCGTCATAAAGCCAAATGTGCCAAATACGCGAATAATAGGGAAGTATTTAACACCATTTATATGGGTGAAGCTGATGCTATTTGATAATGCAGTTGTTGGATAAAATAGTAGGCCGACAATAAAGATCATAAAGAGGGTCATTGTCGTATTTTGCGCTTCAACAAATTGAGGGACGCAGAGGATCACGGCAGCGTTAATTAAGTGAAGAATTGCCATGACTTTTTGTGAAGCAAAGAAACGGTCGGCAATCATACCTATCAATAATGGCGAGATAAGTGTTGCGACACCTAAAAGTGCATAGGCATCACCAATGATTGCAGCCATTCCATAGGTGCTAAGAACTAAGCCCATCGTCATATTCCATGCACCTTGCATAAAATATTGGACGAACATCATGATAAGTAATCTAGGTGTTGTTTTAAAGTCCATGCTTTCGCCCTCTATTGTGACGTCATTGTATATCCGTCGTATGCAACGCGGATATTTTTTGGAGTACAAAACTCTTCCATTGCACTATGAGATAAATTACTCGTATGTGAAATATGGGAAAGTGCGAGTTGGGTATCTTGATTGATACAACCCATATCGATGAGGCGTTGTTGAGCATCAAAGATAGTTTCAAAACTCATATGGTTATCTGAGCGGGAATTACCGTTAAAGCCGTAAGTGCATTCCAATACGATCAAATCTAATTGTTTACCTGATAGCCATTGCCAAGTCAGTTCTGGAAACCATCCAGAATCATGGCCATAAAACAAACTGTGACCCTCTTTTTCAATATGATAAACGTAGCAATGCTCCCACTTGGCATGGTTTGCAAGCAATGGTGTGATGTTATAGCCCTGGTGTTGAACAGTTACAAAAGGCACTAAGCAATGAAAAGCGAAGCGCTCTGGCGTGTAGCCAGGTAATAATGAAATGCACCCGCTAATCGCTTTATCATTACCAAAAATATGCAGAGGATGATTAGCGGTATGGCTAAAGCCTTCCATGCGACTGTATAACTCACCTGCATTGAAGTGATCTGCATGTGTGTGAGTGAATAATAAACTTTCAATACTTGTTGCATCCATTTGTTGCATAAGTAATTGAAGGGTAAATGTAGGCGACAAATCAATTAACATGACATCGTCAATGATTGCCGACGAGTGTGTTCGTATCTCTTTCCCACCAACACTTCTTGCCATTTGACAATGTTCACATCGACAAAATGGGTTTGGAACACTTTCGGATGCTGCCGTCCCTAAGAATTTTATTTTCATATTTTATAATCATCTCTTTTTTGAATCTGGAAATAGCACAATTTTGGTAAATTGAATCGTTCCAATTTAATCTTGTTGTTTAATAATCCCAAGAGAATCATTTTAAAAGAGTGATGATGATCATGATCTTATTTGATGTCAATTATAACTAACTGTAATATATGAGTTATTTTTGTAATTGTTTTTATGTGATTATAAGTGATATTTTTTAATTTAAAATGAATCGTTCCAATTTTTATTTGTTTGATTTTTAAATGCTATTTTTTAGGCAGTGTGATGGTGGGAGTATCTGTTTAATTAATTGTTTTATAAGGCTAAAGTAAGTTTTTAATGCTTATGGTGATTTTAATAAAAGATTTGAAAAAATGTCATTGTGAATTGAGATTGGATCGAATCATTCATTATTATTGATGAATCTATAATATTCGGTATTCTGTTGCAGACGACTTCATGAGGTGGATGTATCGATGGCAAATATAAAAGATATCGCTAAGCTTGCTGGTGTTGCCCATGGCACAGTTTCTAATGTGTTAAATAACAAAGGAAATGTGAGTGTTAAAAAGATGGAAGCAGTTTTGGCTGCGGCAAAGCAGATGGGGTATCAATTAAGCGTAAAAGGGCAGCAGTTACGATCGTCAAATGATCATAAAATTGCTGTTATATTGCCACAGTTAGTGTCTGAAAAATATACCGTGCTTTTTAATGCTATCAGACAAACGCTACTTAATTATCCAGATATCACCTATGATTTATTCATCACCGATGGCTTAGAATTTAACGAGTTAAAAGTATTAGAGCGTGTACAGGCGGGAGAATATAAGCAAGTTATTACTGTGACCTGCTTGGATAATGCCAATATTTATTTCGATGCATTACAGATATCGCCTGATGATATTATTTTTGTTTACCGAAAGCCGATTGATGCACAACGTTTTTTTACCTTAAATTATGACCAACCTATCGACTCTATTGTTGAGTATCTTTTTGATAAACGACTAACAAATATAGGTGTTATTGCAGAAGAAAATCATTGGGTAGGAAATCAAAGCTTTGCTACTAAGTTAGAAGAGAAAATTAGAAAGCAAATATCGAATGCTAAAATTACGATGCAATATTCTTCAGATAATGAAGTGTATAAAGAGGCGTTCAATTTTTTCACCGATTCAACAGCATTGGATGTCATTATTGCTCAGGATACTGAGAGAGCAAAATGCATCACGCAAGCAAGTTTTTATGGTGGGTTAAACTCTTGCCCAGAGGTCGTTTATTTGTCTGATAGCGCATCATTTATTGCGAATGGAATACTCGATTATCCTGTTAATTATGCGCAATTAGGTAAAGAGGTTGTTGAACAATTACTTTCTTCTTCGACAGATGGTAAAACAGAAATCGTCGAAATTTCTAACCTGAATGTTTCTGTTGAACGTCATTCACTGATTACCTTTGATAGAAATGCTAATCAGACTCTGAATTTATTAACATTACCAAGTCCTTCGACCAATGCCTTAATTAAGTTACTACCTCATTTTTATAAGCAAACGGGTATTACGCTTAATGTTAGTATTCGGCCCTATGAGGAAGTTTTAGACATTCTCAATAATATAGAACAATACAGTTATTTCGATTTAGTGCGTATTGATATAGCGAGTTTTCCATGGCTGGCGGAAAAAATACTCACGCCATTAGACCAAATTGGTAACGGTATCGATGACTTACTTAATTATTTTTCAGATGCGGTCAAATTAAAATTTAGTTATGTCAATAATCTTGCCTATGCCACACCGTTTGATACCAGCATTCAACTATTATTTTATCGAAAAGATATTTTCGATTCGCCAATCTTAAAAAGAATGTTTTATGAGAAAAATAATAAAGAGCTTAGTGTTCCTAAAACCTTTGATGAATTTGATTTAATTGCTCGATTTTTTAATGAAATTCATCGTACAGATGATCCGCAAAGACCGGAAGGTGCATCTTCTTCAATCGGCGGTGCTCGGTTAATTGCCACTGAATTTCTACAGCGCTATTACGCAAATGGTGGGCGATTATTATCAACAAAATCAACTCCACAATTAAATGATGAAATAGCGGTAGCATCATTGCAAGCTTATATTAACCAACTGCGATTTAATAAAAATTTTCAGGGTATGTGGTGGGATGAACCCGTTAAAAGCTTTGAAAATAGTGAACTGGCTATGTTGATAACCTATATGAATTTATTTAATGATGTAGCCCATAGCAAACTGTCACCCAATATCGGTTTCGCATCCGTACCAGGTGAAATTCCACAAATTGGGGGCGGGGTCATTGGTTTATCTAAACAAAGTCAAAAAGGCAATATTGCCGAACAATTCTATCGATGGCTATATTCTCCTGATGTAATGGATCATTTAGTGATGTTAGGTGGAAATAGTGTTTATCAAGATTTAAAAGATAACCAACCTATTTGTTATCGCTATCCTTGGTTGTCTCTTGCTTATAATGAGTTAAGTAAAGGTATTAGAGAAAATGTGACCGTGGCAGGAGAAACGATTGATTTGCGAAAAGTGGAACATATTATCGGACAAGGCATTATGAATGCTGTGTATAAAATTATGTCTATTGATGAGGCGATTGAAAATATTAATAAAATGTTGAGGCTGCAATTTAGCTAGTACCTGGTGTATTTACTTAAGACATTCTTGTGGAATGTAATCATTTATGAGTGCTCATCCCGATTTGAATGTTTTAATAATTAAATTGAATCAATTGAAAATATTATGTTAATAAAACCTACCGCGATTTTAATTCATGTTCCCAATGTTGCTGAAGGGGTGGTTTGGTATCAGCAAGCCTTTCCACAAGCTAGGGCTGAGTATTTGCCTGAATTCGATTTTACCTTATTACATGTCGGAGACTTCACGATTGAAGTTGTTCAAGCTGATGAAAAAGTGAGTGAAGGTAAAAAAGGTACCGTTTTATATTGGCAAGTGAAATCGCTAGATGCTGCTCTTGAGTATTTAACATCAATTGGGGCAAAATTGTATCGTGGGCCAATGTTAATCGATGGTAACAATAGAATGTGCCAGCTTGAGGATCCATTCGGTAATTTAATCGGCCTAAAAGGCCAATAAAATCAATTAAATTCATTAAAAAAATTAAAACCAATCGCAATGATTTGCTTTATCAATTAGCAATGTAAATATAATTACGATAATAAATATAATTTGTGAGATCAGAGGAAAAAAGCGACAAAATAGGGTGATTTAAATGTCAAAATGCATTATAAAAAGTATGGTCTTTTAGGCTTTTTATGATTATTTATAGTACCTTAAGCTAAAAAATGACCTGTAATTAAGTGTTAAGGCTTGAAGTTAGTAGATGAATGTTGCTTTCTTGTGAATGAATTAACATTTTATTTAAATTCTGCTATGCTGTGAGCCCGAAGCTGGACATAATTTTAACGCCATTGAGATTATGCGAGCAAATTCCTCTGACCTGGCACCGGATGATTATTTTTCAGCATGGTGCGGACAGCCGGGTATATAAATTACAATGAAGCGAGGAGAACGTCGTGCTAGAAGAATACCGTAAGCACGTAGCCGAGCGTGCCGCACAAGGGATTGTCCCTAAGCCATTAGATGCGTCACAAGTAGCTGCACTAGTCGAGTTACTAAAAAACCCACCCAAAGGTGAAGAAGATTTCTTGTTAGATCTGTTAACCAACCGCGTCCCTCCAGGTGTTGATGAAGCAGCGTACGTAAAAGCTGGATTTTTAGCTGCAATTGCAAAAGGCGAAACTGCCTCCCCTTTAATCTCCCCTGAAAAAGCAATCGAACTACTCGGTACTATGCAGGGTGGATATAATATTCATGCATTGATTGATGCTTTGGATGATACCAAATTAGCCCCAATCGCTGCGAAAGCACTTTCCCATACCTTATTAATGTTCGATAACTTCTATGATGTAGAAGAAAAAGCGAAAGCTGGGAATGTGCATGCAAAACAAGTTATTGAATCATGGGCAAACGCTGAGTGGTTCACTCAACGTCCCGCGCTAGCAGAGAAAATAACTGTCACTGTATTTAAAGTGACAGGAGAAACTAATACCGATGATTTATCGCCTGCACCTGATGCATGGTCGCGCCCAGATATTCCTCTGCATGCATTAGCAATGCTGAAGAATGAGCGTGAAGGTATTGTGCCTGATGAGGTCGGTAATGTTGGCCCAATTAAACAGATTGAAGCATTAAATAAAAAAGGTTTCCCATTAGCTTACGTTGGTGACGTAGTGGGTACCGGTTCTTCACGTAAATCTGCAACTAACTCCGTTTTATGGTTTATGGGTGATGATATTCCATTCGTACCAAATAAACGCGGCGGTGGTGTCGTTCTCGGTAGTAAAATCGCACCAATCTTCTTTAATACTATGGAAGATGCAGGCGCGTTACCGATTGAAGTGGAAGTATCGAAACTAAATATGGGTGATGTAATTGATATCTATCCATTTAAAGGTGAAGTCCGTAACCACGAAACTGGCGAGTTACTTGAGAAATTTGAACTGAAAACGGATGTTCTGATTGATGAAGTTCGTGCAGGCGGTCGTATTCCTCTGATTATCGGTCGTGGACTAACGGCAAAAGCACGTGAGTCATTAGGTTTAGCGATTTCTGATATTTTCCGTCATGCTAAAACAGTTGCACAAAGTAATCGTGGCTATTCATTGGCTCAAAAAATGGTTGGTCGTGCTTGTGGCCATGCGGGTATTCGTCCTGGTGAATATTGTGAACCTAAGATGACGTCTGTGGGTTCTCAAGATACTACGGGTCCGATGACTCGTGATGAGCTAAAAGATTTGGCCTGTCTTGGGTTTTCTGCCGATTTAGTGATGCAGTCTTTCTGCCATACTGCTGCTTATCCAAAACCTGTTGATGTTACAACTCACCATACTTTGCCTGATTTCATTATGAATCGCGGTGGTGTTTCTCTACGTCCGGGAGATGGTATTATTCACTCTTGGTTAAACCGTATGCTGTTGCCTGACACTGTAGGTACTGGTGGCGATTCACATACTCGCTTCCCTATTGGTATCTCTTTCCCTGCAGGCTCCGGGTTAGTCGCATTTGCTGCGGCAACGGGCGTTATGCCATTAGATATGCCTGAATCGGTATTGGTTCGCTTTAAGGGCGAAATGCAACCAGGTATTACTTTACGTGACCTTGTTCATGCCATTCCATTGTATGCAATTAAAGATGGTTTACTGACTGTTGAGAAAAAAGGTAAGAAAAACATTTTCTCAGGTCGCATCTTGGAAATTGAAGGTTTACCTGAGCTCAAAGTTGAGCAAGCATTTGAATTAGCGGATGCTTCTGCTGAGCGTTCTGCTGCTGGCTGTACTATTAAGTTAGATAAAGCGCCGATTACTGAATATCTACAATCAAACATTGTTCTTTTGAAATGGATGATATCGGAAGGTTATGGCGATCGCCGTACCATAGAGCGTCGAATTAAAGGCATGGAAAGCTGGTTAGCTGACCCGCAACTGCTCGAAGGTGACGCAGATGCAGAATATGCGGCTGTGATTGAAATCGATTTGAATGATATCAAACAACCTATTTTGTGTGCGCCTAATGATCCAGATGATGCGCGCTTACTGTCTGATGTACAAAATGCGAAAATTGATGAAGTGTTTATTGGTTCTTGTATGACCAACATCGGCCACTTCCGTGCCGCCGGTAAGTTATTAGATTCACATAAAGGCCAATTACCAACACGTTTATGGGTTGCTCCTCCAACGAAGATGGATGCAGCGCAGTTAACTGAAGAAGGCTATTATAGCGTCTTTGGTAAGAGCGGAGCACGTATTGAAGTGCCTGGCTGTTCACTGTGTATGGGTAACCAAGCGCGTGTTGCCGATGGTGCAACGGTTGTTTCGACTTCAACTCGTAACTTCCCTAACCGCTTAGGCACGGGTGCGAATGTTTACCTCGCTTCTGCTGAGCTAGCTGCTGTGGCTTCTCTATTGGGTCGTCTACCGACGCCAGAAGAGTATTTACAGTATATGAATAAAGTGGATGAAACGGCGGAAGATACCTACCGTTATCTGAACTTTGATCAATTAGCTCAGTACACTGAAAAAGCAGATACTGTTATTTTCCAAACAGCGGTTTAATTGATATTCAAGTAACTTTTTAATACTTGGTATCTAAAAGCACCTCTCCATAAAGGGGTGCTTTTTTATTTTAGGCGCTATATTAAATATATTCTGATATCTCAATTAAATTTAAATCAGGATCGCGAATATAAATAGAGATAATTGCGCCTACCGCTCCAGTACGTTTAATAGGGCCTTCTATAATATCAACACCTTGTTGCAGAATGTGGGCTTGGAATTGTTCTAGGGGCCACTGGCTGATAAAACATAAATCTAATGAGCCCGGTACAGGTAAGTGTGCTTTTGGCTCAAACTCTTTACCATATTGATGAATATTAATTTTTTGTTGACCAAATTGTAATGCGTAGCGTTGTTCACCAAAGGTAATAACCTTCATATTTAAGACTCTTTGATAAAAATCTAGGCAAGAATCTACATTCATTGTAGTGAGGACTAGGTGATCTAAGCGTTCAAGCATAGTGATATTTCCAATAATTATAATTTGGTGCGTGATATTAACTTGGTGATTGTTTTTTAGTGAGACTAGTTCTGCTTTTAATCAATGATAGCGGGTTTTATCTATTGTGTAGTGAATACCTCTCAACAATATTGCTTTTCTCACGTTATAATTAATCATAACGAAGTAACGAGTAGGAGAGAGTATATGGACTACCAATTTTCGCATGATATGGCAGGAAGTGTCAGTGCAAGTTTTTCAATGGATCATGAAGCTGTTGGATATTGGCTCAATGAAGAGGTAAAAGGTGATTTAAGTTTGCTCGATACTATCGAAGAAAATTATGAGCGCTTAAAAGGAAGTGAAAAACAGTGGGAACTGATTGGTCATGAATATACTTTACTGTTAGATGATGAAGAAGTGATGATCCGTGCAAATTTATTATCATTTGAAACGGAAGGCCTAGAAGAAGGCATGAGCTATTATGATAATGAAAGTATTGCGTTTTGTGGTGTCGATGATTTCATTTTAATGCTCAAAGATTATCGAGAATTTGTAATTGAAAATAAATAAGATAACTTTTTTTCATTGATTTATTTTATGTTTTAATACATTTTCGTTATTCTTTGACTAAGATAACTCAAATGCTTACTCATTATCGCTGAGTAATGTGTTTAAAATTGAAATTTATACCCATAAAATAATTTAATTCGAAGGAACAAATATATGAATACTGATGATGTTACAGGCGCGTTGAATGATGCAACGAATTGGTTTGCGGCCAACCAAGATCTGTTAGTCCAGTATGTCGTGAATATAGTTTCAGCGCTTCTTATTTTGATCGTCGGTATGGTGATCGCAAAAGCGGTTGGGCGCGGTCTGCATCGTATAATGACGATGAAAGGTATCGACACAACTGTTAGTGATTTTCTTTCCGCTATCGTACGCTATACCATTGTCGCATTTACCTTAATTGCTGTACTCGGTAAGATTGGTGTTCAAACTGCATCTGTTATTGCAGTGATGGGTGCGGCGGGATTGGCCGTTGGTCTTGCATTACAAAATTCATTGGGTAACTTTGCTGCGGGCGTGTTATTGGTGATTTTTAGACCATTAAAAGCGGGTGAATACGTCACTATTGGTGCAGTAGAAGGGACGGTTCAAAACGTACAAATTTTCTCTACCACGTTAAAAACTGGGGATGATCGTATTATTGTTATCCCAAATGGTAAAATCATTGCTGATAATATCATTAACGTTTCTCGTGAACCGAATCGCCGTACTGACATCACTGTCGGTGTCGATTACAATTCCGATATTGATGTTGTGAAAAAAGTTTTGGGTGACATTGTTGCCGCTGATAACCGTATTCAGCATGATAAAGGCGTAACTATTCGCTTACATGAAATGGCGCCATCTTCATTAAATTATTTAGTCCGTTTTTGGACAACCAATGGCGATGCATGGCCAGTTTATTGGGATTTAATGGAAGAATTTAAGCGTGCTTTAGATAAACATAATATTGGTATCCCATTTCCACAAATGGATGTTCATGTCCATAAGCAAAATTCAGAAGCATCAAAGATCTCAGCAGAGTAAATTTTATTACTGCTGATTATGACTAAAAAAATTGGTGTTATCTTTGGGTAATGCCAATTTTTAATAGCTTTATGATTGTAACCTAGTTTAATCGCTTAAATTGTACCCCTTTCTCTGTTGTCTCGTTATCTTTCTAATAACTATTTCCCTTGAAATGAATAAGTATTGCTTATGAGCTATTAGATTTAATAATTTTAACTAATGGCCTTTTGTCGATAATATTCATTTCATACTAATTGAATAATTATTTGGAAATAGTGCATGTTTACGATTTATTTACAGGGTGTTTTACTCGGCGCTGCAATGATATTACCGTTAGGCCCGCAAAATGCATTTGTTCTACAACAGGGCAGTCGAAAGCAGTTTCATTTGATGAGTGCATTACTATGCGCTTTAAGTGATACGTTATTAATTATTGCCGGCGTGTTTGGTGGCAGTGCGTTATTGAGCCAATCTGAAATTCTCATGCAGTTGATTACTTGGGCTGGTGTGGTCTTTTTGCTTTGGTATGGTTATGGTGCATTTCGTACCGCAATGAGTCCAGATGATATTATTCTTCAAGTTGAAAAGAAAAATTTGACCCGTTGGAAAGTGATTCTGACATTATTTGCAGTTACATGGTTAAATCCGCATGTTTATCTCGATACCTTTGTAGTGTTAGGAAGTGTAGGAAGTCAATTAGAAGACACATTTCGCCCATGGTTTACGGCGGGAGCATTGACGGCATCTTTTGTTTGGTTTTTTGCGCTAGCGGCTTTGGCCGCATGGTTTTCGCCGGTGTTAAATAAACCCCGTTCACAACGCATTATTAATGTATTTGTGGGAACGGTCATGTGGTTTATTGCCTTTCAACTGGCAAAGCAGGGAATAGAATATTTGTAATTTAGCCTTATTCTGAATCGCACTTTCTAGTGAATGTGGTAATGTAAAATAAGTATAAGGGAGAGTTTATGGTGAATTCTCTCTTTTTAGAGTGTAAAAATCCAATTGGGAGGTTCTGTGAAATTAAAATCTTTAGTTCTTGCTGCCATGATGGCAGGTATTGCGGTTCCTACCTTGTCCCTTGCTGATGCACTTCCATCAGGGGCTCATATTACAACATCAGGCAATGCAATTATTAAAGCGTCTCCTGATATGGCAACACTTAATATTAACGTTGAAGTGACCGAAAAAGATGCCGCCGCGGCTAAAGCTGGCGTAGATAAGCGTGTTGCTGAATATTTTGAGTTCTTAAAGAAAAATGGTATTGAAAAGAAAGATATCAATGCTGCTAATGTGCGAACTCAACCTAAATATGAATATAATAATGAAACGCAAAAATCGACTATTGTCGGTTATACCGCAGTGCGTAGCGTTGAAGTTAAAGTGAATAAATTAGATCAACTTAATACATTGCTTGATGGTGCACTTGCATCAGGGCTGAATGAAATTAGTTCGGTTCAATTTGGTGTTATTAACCCGCAGCAATATCGTGATGAAGCGCGCACTAAAGCGATGCAAAATGCAATAGAGCAAGCGAATGCGTTAGCGAAAGGGTTCAATGTGCAATTAGGACCTGTTTATAGCATTAACTATAATGCGCCAAACGCAGTGCCGTTCCCAATATCACCAAGAAATCTTAGTGCTAAAATGAATGCAGCAGGTGCTCAAGATCTCAATGTTAATGAGACCTATGAGCAAGAAAGCATTGATTTTAATGATCAAGTTGACGTTGTATTTGAACTGAAACGTTAGTTTTCAATAGCCATATCATCATCTTGTTTTAACATCTGGCGCCCGGTTTTGAGTAGGGCGTCAGTCACTTTCTTCATTGTTCTGCTTTCAGGGGCAAAACGATGCCAATACAGCATACGTCTTTGACATAAGCCTGGCGTTAAATCGACCAATTCACCATTTTTTAATTCATTCGCAATTTGTAAGTGTGGGATCATACAGCAAGTTGAACCTTGTTTGGCTAGCTGCACAAATGCCTCTGATGAATTAACAATATGGCATGGAACACTGCCTGGAGATAAACCAAAGTTTTGCTGTACGAAGGCCTGATGCATATCATCTAAATGGTCAAAAGCTACTGCCGGCGCTTTAAGTAGGGAAGCGCGAGTTACACCCTCGGGGAAATATTGCGCAGCAAAACCTGGGGAGGCCACAAAGATATAATCTAATGCGCCGAGCTTATCAACTAAGCATCCTGGCAGCGCTTGTGGTTGGATACTGATAGCGCCAACAACTTCACCACGTCTTAATCGTTCCTGAGTGCGAGTTTCATCTTCCACTTGGATATTCAATCGTACAGGGCTATTGATTAATACAGGATTCAGTGCAGGTAAAAACCAAGTTGCTAAACTATCGGCGTTGACTGCAAGTGATAAAAGTAATGGGGTTGAGCCACCGTTTTCATCTCCGAGCCATTGTTCTTCTAATAATTCAACTTGATGAAGTAGTGCTAATAGCTTTTGCCCTTGCTCCGTTGGATGCGGCGGTACTGTTCGAACAAGCAGTGGCTGCCCAAATAGGTTCTCTAACTGTTTGATCCGTTGTGAAACAGCAGATTGAGTGATACAAAGTTTTTGGGCTGCACGTTCAAAACCTCGTTCACGAATGACGGCATCCAGTGCTTGCAACGCGCGGTAATCAGGGCGCTTCATCGAGAAATCTCCTTTTGTTATTCTATTGCGCACTATGCCATAGTTTTACATATAACACCTGAAATTATTATCCACACTCGATAAAACACAAGAACTAGAGCACAAACATCACTAACAAAACTGCAACTGACAACATGTCCGGTATATACTATTGTTTGATAGAACTTAATGACGACTTAATTAAATAGCAAAAGGTACTAGCATGACTCAGGAAGAATTGAAAAAAGCGGTAGGCTGGGCAGCATTGGAATATGTCAAACCGGGCACTATTGTTGGTGTTGGTACAGGTTCAACGGCATCTCATTTTATTGATGCGTTGGCAACAATGAAAGATAAAATTGAAGGCGCAGTATCCAGTTCTGAGGCATCAACACAGAAATTAAAATCACTGGGTATTCCTGTGTTTGATTGCAATGAAGTGGATTCATTGGATGTATACGTTGATGGCGCAGATGAAGTTGACCATCATATGAATATGATCAAAGGCGGTGGCGCGGCATTGACTCGTGAGAAAATTGTTTCTGCTATCGCAAAAACGTTTGTGTGTATTGTTGATCAATCCAAATTAGTTGATGTGCTAGGTAAATTTCCATTACCTATTGAAGTGATACCGATGGCACGTAGTTATGTTGCGCGTGAACTCGTTAAAATGGGCGGAACACCTGAATATCGCCAGAACGTAATAACTGATAACGGCAATGTTATTTTAGATGTTTACAATTTAAATATTGTTAATCCTGTTGCGTTAGAAAATAAAATTAACGGTATTGCAGGGGTGGTAACAGTAGGTTTATTTGCAAATCGTGGTGCTGATGTTGTTTTAATGGGTACTTCAGAAGGCGTGAAAACTATTAAATTATAATTTCAAATTATTGAAATAAAGTTATATAAATCAACTAATAATATGTAAGCCAGCTAATGAATTTATTAGTTGGCTTATTTTTTTATCGTTTGAAAATCAAGCTACTAATTAGTTTTATCGATATGACCTAGTTAAAATTTATTTTAATTTTTTTTATAACAACCTATTTTGGTGAGATATGTCACAGTAATGGGCATTACTTAGGCAAAATCCTTATATTGTGTTACCCCTCCTGATTTTCTGTGGTTTAACTTCTTTTTCCTCGCACTTTTTAGAGAGTACAAGGCAAACGATTGTATTGATACTGCGCCGTTTTTTGTTATGTTGGTACACGGAAGATTCATCTGTTATAAATTTTAAGCACGATAGGGTAGGGGAAATGGTTAAGGTATCTTTGCATAAAGACAAAATTAAATTTTTACTGCTAGAAGGTGTTCATCAAAGCGCAGTTGATAATCTAAAGGCAGCAGGCTACACCAACATCGAATATCATAAAGGCGCATTGTCAGACGAAGAATTAAAAGAAGCGATCAAAGATGCGCGTTTTGTTGGTATTCGTTCTCGTACTCACCTAACAGAAGAAATTTTTGCTGCAGCTGAAAAATTAGTCGCAGTGGGTTGTTTCTGTATTGGAACAAACCAAGTTGAATTAGATGCGGCGGCTAAACGCGGTATTCCTGTTTTCAACGCACCGTTTTCAAATACACGTTCTGTAGCTGAAATGGTGTTGGGGCAATTACTGCTCTTGTTACGTCGTATTCCAGAAGCGAATATGCAAGCTCATCGCGGTATTTGGGACAAGCAAGCAAAAGGCTGTTTTGAAGCACGTGGCAAGCGCTTAGGTATTATCGGTTATGGTCATATTGGTACTCAATTGGGGATATTGGCCGAAGGTATTGGGATGGATGTCTATTTTTATGATATCGAAAACAAGTTACCTTTAGGCAATGCCACTCAAGTGCGCTCATTAACTGAGTTACTCAATATGAGTGATGTAGTTAGTTTGCATGTGCCAGAAACACAAAGCACTAAAAATATGATTGGTAAAGAGCAGTTTGATCGAATGAAGCCGGGCGCAATTTTTATTAATGCCGCTCGCGGTACGGTCGTTGATATCCCTGCTCTCGCCGCTGCTTTAGAAAGTAAACATTTATCAGGTGCCGCTGTGGATGTTTTCCCAACAGAACCTGCGACTAATAAAGATCCTAATGACCCATTCTTGTCTGAACTGATTAAGTTCGACAATGTGATTCTGACGCCACATATCGGTGGTTCAACGGAAGAAGCTCAAGAAAATATTGGATTAGAAGTTGCTAGCAAATTAGCAAAATACTCTGACAACGGCTCAACGCTTTCAGCGGTTAATTTCCCTGAAGTATCGCTGCCAGTACACACTGATGATACTAACCGTTTACTGCATATTCATGAAAACCGTCCTGGTATGATGAATAGCATAAACCAAGTGTTTACGGATAATAATATTAATGTTGTCGGACAATACTTGCGCACAACAGGTAACGTCGGCTATGTCGTCATTGATGTTCTAACTCAGAAACCGAATCAAGCTGATGATGTATTAATTAGATTAAAAGAACTGCCGGGTACTATTCGTGCACGTTTGTTGTTCTAGTATCGGCAATAGTATTAATAAATATTGATGAGTTTGAAATGAATATGGCGCTAAATTACCAGCGCCATATTTTTTGGGGTGTGATAATTTCCGGCAACGGTATATCCCAGTGTGCTACGGGAAGCGTTTCAACTTGCTGGCAATCGTGAGCAAGTCCTATGGGGATAAAACCTTTCTTCTGCCAATTCACCAGCGTTCTGTCGTAAAACCCGCCTCCCATTCCCAATCTTTGACCTTTATTATCAAAAGCAACCAACGGGATCATCATAATATCGAGCTGCTCAAGAGGTAAAACATAGCGAACATCTAAAGGGGGTTCTTCAATATTAAAACGATTTTTAACGAGAGGCGTCTCAGGGGTATATTGTAAAAAGAGTAAATTATGCGCATTGAAAGGGTGTAATACAGGAAGATAGACATTTTTCTGTTGCCGCCACAAGGCATTGATGAGCGGTCTTGTATCAATTTCACCATCAAAAGAGAGAAATAAAGCAATGTTTTTTGCTTGAATGATTTCGGGTTGCTGTAGTGCATTATGCATGACTTGCTGCGCAGCAATGTGTTGCTCATCACGACTGAGTTGTTTTCGGGCGGAACGAACTGATTTTCGTATCTGTTGGCGCATGATGGAAAGTTTATCTTGCATAGCAAAACCTGTCATAAGCTCAATATGAAAATATTAGTTAGAGATGATTATTATAGGATGCTTATGTATACGATGTATATCGTAATTTAAGTAGGATAAAAGCGGTAGGGTAAAAATAGATAATAAGATAATTTCATTAAATGAAATTGGGGATCTCCGAGATGCCGCTGTAGGCTGTAACCCTTGAACCCTTGGTTCAAGGTGAACGCAGCTTAGCTAACCTTTAGGCTTCCTGACGAATCAGGCATGCTCACCAGCGCAACAACCGCATTCTATTTAGTCGAAATATCGGCTCAGGGGACTCGCCCACTTGCAAACATCTCAGAGAAATTTGGTTTGAGTACTTATTGTGACTCAGTGATTTCATTGTACGAAACTGAATTTAAAATGCAACCCTAAAAAATTATTTATTTTTTTCTCTAGTGTATGATTAATAAGCTAATTTACTCTATAGGCAATACGACTCTCTCAGTGATTTTCACCTGATCATGTAATGCTTGCTCTATTGTCTGCTGCAACATTTTTATTTTTTCTTCCATATTATATGCATAATCGCGCGTCTTTGTCTTTTCTTGTGCTAATTCGTGACAAACGTTTAATGCAACAATAAAAATAAGCTGTTCAGTATTCGTTACACCGCTTTTATCTTTTAGATTTCTCAAGCGTTGTTCAAGCTCTTTAGCGGATTCTAACAGTGCTTCTCTTTGTTCTGTTGGGCAGTTAACTCGCATTGAGCGCCCAAAAATCTGAATATCGACAGGTTGTGCGGACATGATACCTCCATACTGAATAGATCTCGCCATAAAATAAATTATGTTTGGCGCAAAGTTATTAATTTTTGCTTCGCTTATGCTATTAGGGGCGATATTGGCGTTAACTTAATCATTATGATAGTTAAGTTAAAAAGCACTATTGATAGCTAAGATAAAAAGCATACTGGTCTAGCGGCTAGACTTGATGGTAGCATATCATGAATCAAAAGCTAACATGACGAATTCAGATGTCTATACAAAAAACTTTACCAAATTATGACGCGTTGGACAAACTGCTCCAACAGCACTCAATAGCACTTACCGCAGCCGAGATCCATGGTCTAATTACAGGGTTGATTTGCGGTGGAAGTCGCGACCAAGGCTGGCAAGCGCTAGTACATGACCTTGCTAACGACGGGTTAGCATTCCCTCAAGCAGTTGCTCAACCATTGCGTGAGCTGTTTGATACAACTTTTGAAGCACTTGATGATACCGAGTTTAATTTTGCTATGCTGTCCCCTGATGAAAATGCATCTATTTTTGATCATGCGGACGCTTTAGCGGGTTGGGTTAACCATTTTTTACTTGGTATAGGTGTTACTCAGCCAAAACTTGCTGATAAAAAAGAAATTACTGAGGTTATTACTGATTTACGAAATATTGGCATGCTTGGCTACGATGAAGATGAAGATCAGGAAGAACTCGAACAAGCACTTGAGGAAGTTATTGAATACGTTAGAGTTGCTGTTCAGTTGTGCTATATAGCATTAGTTGAGCCGAAAAATGGGCCAACTGCGGTTGAGGTTACTAAGCCTATTCTTCACTAGTCAAATCTTTATTAACCAATGTAATTTTAAAAATTACTATCATGACTTTGCTGTATTTTGTTGCGTGAATTCAGTTTGATTAAAATAATATGCAATGAAATGTGTAATTAACCTATTTAGCTCAGATAATAAGGCAAAAACGGTATGAATAAACAGGAATTTGTTTCTCGTCGTAACGCACTATTGGCTCAAATGAAGCCAGCAAGTGCCGCTGTTATTTTTTCTGCGCCACCAGCACAGCGTAATGCTGACTGTGAATACCCATATCGTCAGAATAGTGATTTTCTTTATCTGACTGGATTTAGTGAACCAGAAGCTGTATTAGTGTTAATTAAAAGTGATGAAAAACATAGTCATACTGTTATTTTTAACCGTATTCGTGATTTAACTGCTGAAATTTGGTTTGGTCGTCGTCTTGGTCAAGAAGCCGCTCCTGAGGCATTAGGTATCAATAAAGCACTTCCTTTTGACGAAATAGAGGATCAGCTTTATCAACTGCTTAATGGACTTGATGTGATTTATCATGCGCAAGGTGAATTTCCTTATGCGGATAAATTAGTCTTTGATGCATTGGATATTTTACGTCGTGGTAGTCGTCGTAATCTACGCGCCCCACAAACAATCATTGATTGGCGTCCTATTGTTCATGAGATGCGACTGTTTAAATCAGATGCTGAGATTACCGCTATGCGAAAAGCGGGAGAAATTTCAGCACTCGCACATATCCGAGCAATGAAAACTTGCCAGCCGAATATGTATGAATACCAGCTATGTGGTGAAGTTGAGTATGAATTTACACGTCACGGTGCGCGCTTCCCTTCTTATAATTCGATTGTCGGTAGTGGTGAAAACGCTTGTATTTTGCATTACACCGAGAATGAGAGCCAAATGAAAGATGGCGAATTGGTATTAATTGATGCAGGTGCCGAATTTGAAGGCTACGCGGGTGATATCACTCGAACTTTTCCTGTAAATGGTAAGTTTAGTCCTGCTCAACGTGAGATTTATGACATTGTATTAAAGTCATTAAATACCGCATTAGAGTTATACCGTCCCGGAACAAGTATTCATGAAGTGACCCGCCAAATTTTACGAATTAAAGTTGAAGGGCTTGTCGCATTAGGAATTTTGCAAGGAGATATCGATCAGTTGATCGAAGACAAAGCATATCATCCATTCTTTATGCATGGTTTAAGTCATTGGTTGGGATTAGATGTGCATGATGTCGGAGCCTATGGTATAGAACGAGACCGAATTTTAGAAGTCGGAATGGTTTTAACTATAGAACCAGGGCTTTATATCGCACCGGATGCGGATGTGCCGCAACAATATCGTGGTATTGGTATTCGTATTGAAGATGACATTGTGATCACAGAAAACGGCAATGAAAACCTGACGGCTCTAGTGGTTAAAGATGCCGACGAAATTGAATCACTGATGGCTGAAGCGAAAAAGGCTTAGTAAGTCAATCGTGAAATGCCATCTCAAAAGGTAATAGATAGCGCATGAATGTGATTATTGTTGGTGGTGGAATGGCGGGAGCGACACTAGCTTTAGCCATATCATCACTTAGCCAAGGAAAATTATCGGTTTCGCTCATTGAAGCGGCTTTGCCGGAAGGAAAACATCCGGGTTTTGATGCACGGGCAATCGCATTGGCACAGGGTACTTGCCAATATTTGTCTTCTATCAATATTTGGCCTGCGTTCGCCGATTGTGTCACGCCGATTAATCACGTTCATGTCTCTGACCGAGGCCATGCAGGTTTCGTTAACATTGATGCCAGTGATTATAATATTCCTGAATTAGGTAATGTTATCGAGCTACATAATGCAGGTAGTCGTTTGTTCTCATTACTGCGTAAGGCGCCGGGTGTGAGTCTGCATTGTCCAGCTAAAGTGGTAAATGTTCATCGCTTTCAAGAAGGTGTCACTGTTACATTAGATAATGGTGAACTCATCACGGGTGACTTGTTGGTTGCCGCTGATGGTAGCCATTCAGCAATCGGTCAAGCCTGTAATATGCAATGGCAGCAAGATGATTATGGTCAAGTAGCTATTATTGCCAATGTAAAAACAGCAATTGATCCGAAAGGCCAAGCTTTTGAGCGTTTTACCGAGTTCGGACCATTAGCTTTATTGCCGATGTCTCAAGGTCGTAGTTCATTAGTTTGGTGTCATCAACAAGAACACGTAGATGTTATTAATCAATGGAATGATGAGACTTTTATTCAAAAATTACAGCAGGCGTTTGGTTGGCGATTAGGCCAAATCTTACTTACTGGTAAACGTAATTGTTACCCCTTAGTCTTAAGGAAAGCATTGAATCCAGTCAGTCACCGTGTGGTGCTGGTGGGTAATGCGGCTCAAACCTTACACCCTATCGCTGGACAAGGTTTTAATCTTGGTATCCGCGATGTGATGCAATTAGCTGAGATTGTGGTTAATGCTCATGCTAACAAACAAGATATTGGTAGTTACTCATTATTGAGTCAGTATCAGCAAGCTCGTGCAATTGATAGAGATAAAACGGTCACCATGACGGATGGTTTGGTTCGCCTATTTGCTAACCGTTGTTTACCGCTAGTTGTCAGCCGAAATTTGGGCTTAATGGCAATGGAAATATTGCCACCAGTACGTGATATTTTAGCTCGCCAGACATTGGGTTGGGTTGCGCACCAATAACCACGAAACAAAGAGGAATAAAAAAATATGCAATCGTTTGATGTGGTTATCGCCGGTGGTGGTATGGTGGGGCTCGCACTTGCTTGTGGCCTTGAAGGTAGTGGTTTGCGAGTTGCAGTGATTGAAAATTACCCCCCTAAAATGCCATTTTCAGTCAGTGAACCTTATTCATTGAGAGTCTCTGCAATTAATGCGGCGAGTGAAAAACTATTAACCCATTTAGGTGTTTGGTCTGCTATCAAGTCTATGCGAGCGTCTGCCTATAATGGAATGGAAGTGTGGGATAACGCTAGTTTCGGGCGCATTTCTTTTTCAGCAAAAGAGCGAAATCTTACTCATTTAGGCCATATTATTGAAAATAATGTGGTACGAGATGCCTTATGGCAAAAGGCTTCTGAGCTACGCGATGTCACTTTATTGTCGCCTGCCACCATTAAAAAGGTGGTATGGGGCGAAAATGATGTGTTTGTCACTCTTGATGATGAGAACATGCTAACGGCTCGCTTGATTGTGGGTGCTGATGGGGCTAATTCATGGTTACGAAATCATGCAGATATCCCATTAACTTTTTGGGATTATGAACATACAGCCTTGGTGGCTACCATTAGGACTGAATTTCCTCATGATGGTATTGCCCGTCAAGCATTTAATGGTGAAGGTATTTTAGCTTTCTTACCATTAAGCGATCCGCACCTTTGTTCTATTGTTTGGTCTCAGCCCGCAACTGAAGCTGCAAGGCGTCAAGCACTTGATAAAGCCAGTTTTGAAAAAGAATTAGCGGTAGCATTGGATATGAGCTTAGGCTTATGCCAACTTGAAAGTGATAGGCTCACGATTGCGCTGACAGGTCGCTATGCACGGCAATTCGCAGCGCAACGTCTGGCTTTACTGGGCGATGCAGCTCACACCATTCATCCATTAGCAGGTCAAGGCGTCAATCTTGGCTTCATGGATGTGGCAATGTTGCTAGGCGAAATCAAAAGGTTACATCGTGAAGGTAAAGATTTTGGTCAATACCTTTATCTACGTGATTTTGAACGCAGTCGCAAGCACAGCGCAGCAGTGATGCTCGCGGGTATGCAGGGGTTCCGTGAATTGTTTGAAGGTAATAATCCAGCTAAGAAATTATTACGTGATATTGGATTAGTGCTTGCAGATAGTTTACCGGGCGTTAAACCTCAGCTATTGAACCATGCTATGGGGCTTTTGGATATGCCTAAATGGCTAGAGCAGCTACAAGTGGAAGTGACTAACTAATACACTATTTTTTGCCAAAGGGCTGCAAATGCAGCCCTTTATATTGTTAAGTGTGTTTATCTTGTTACTTTAGGGCTTCCATATATTTTATTAACCACACTGGAGATCACTACAGTTATAGGTTAAATCAGGCAGTTTCGCTTTTTTACCTTCAATCAGCTTTTCAAGAGCTACCCAATCACCATGGACTTGACCACTATGATGTGGGGTGAGTTCTTTTTTCATAGAAAAATTAGGGTCATTTATTAGTGATTTTAATTTATTATCACACTGTTGATAGTGAACTAAGGCTCGAATGTAAGCATCACGGTCAGTGTCAGTATAACCGTCGGACATCCTCCCATAAACGTCATCTGTGCCATTATTTTCTATGGTAAAATAAGTGTCTCTCATCCATTCGATATTATTAGCTAGTTCTTTGGATTTAACTTTTATTTTATCAATTAATGATTCTGATTTTGATTTTGAATCTGTAGTTTTTAAATTATCAATTAATAGCAGCATTGGTTTTTCTTGTATTTCTGTAGGGATGTGATTCGCACTTAGTTCTACCACATACGAGTTTTGATGGAGTGAACTGCGTTGCTTTTGAGTTTCTATGTTTTGAGGATTGTTGTGTCTTGCTACATAAGAATTTGAACTTGTACTGATAGAATACATATTAACTTCCTATTGTTTAATATACCGATTAGGTATTTATCCTTAGTTAATTATGCTGATTTTTTTGTTTTTAAATATCATATTTCGATGGATTAAACCGTCATCTTTATTCCTTTCTTTTTAAAATCTTAATTTCCTCAAGCTCATTGGCATCTAAAAAAATAAAGTTCATTTATAACTGAGAAAAACTAATTACATGCACTTTTCGCATTAGTTTTACTTATATTGTAGGTTTGAATTTTATTAGGCATTTTATTAGTGATCAGTAGCTACTGATGAATTTTTAGTCTGTTCTACCTCTGATGTACGGCTTTTGAGTGATCATTCTCAATTTTTTAACAAAAAGCACTGGTAAAGTCAGAGCGTAATTAGTAATACAGAAGAATAGTTGCCCTATTTTTTTTTATAGAATCGAACCGTAGACAATGGTAGGTTTTTAACAATATTATCGTTTGCGTCAGGTGAAAAGTACCAACAGACTTATTACCAATGGGTATTTTTAATCACGCAATCGCCCTATGGCATAATTTTGCCATATCAATGATGCAAAGAGGGGATTCATGGTAAAGCAAACAACACTATATGAAGAACATATAGCCTGTGGCGCAAAGATGGTGGATTTTCATGGATGGATGATGCCACTGCATTATGGTTCACAAATTAATGAACATAATTTTGTGAGAACTGATGCAGGGATGTTTGATGTTTCCCATATGACAATTGTTGATTTTCATGGGGAAGGTTGTCGTGATTTTCTTCGTTATCTACTCGCCAATGATATCGCAAAATTAACAGATAAAGGTAAAGCCCTGTATACAGGGATGCTTAATGCATCTGGTGGTGTTATTGATGACTTAATTGTTTATTACCTCGAAGATGATTTTTATCGTTTAGTGGTTAACTCGGCAACTCGCGATAAAGATATAGCTTGGATGGAACAACACGCCAAAGGCTATGCTGTCGATATTCAAGTTCGTGATGACCTGGCGTTACTTGCCGTGCAAGGCCCACAAGCGACACAAAAAGTACATTCACTGCTAAGTGATGAACAATGTTTGGCTATCAAAGATATGAAGCCATTCTATGGTGTCCAAACGGGAGATTTGTTTATTGCGACTACAGGTTACACGGGTGAAAAAGGTTATGAAATTGCAATGCCAAAAACGCAGGTGGTTGATTTTTGGCACAAGTTACTAAAAGCGGGTGTTCATCCAGCCGGACTTGGTGCGAGGGATACTTTGCGCCTAGAAGCGGGCATGAATCTCTATGGACAAGATATGGATGAGACTATCTCTCCTCTTGCCGCTAATATGGGGTGGACGATTGCTTGGAAACCCGAAGATCGTCAATTTATTGGGCGCGAAGCGTTAGAAAAACTGCGTGAGCAAGGAACCGAAAAACTCGTCGGTATTGTGATGCGCGATAAAGGTATACTGCGTGCTGAGCAAGTTATTCGTTTTACTGATGAGTTAGGGAAACTACAAGAAGGGATCATTACAAGTGGTTCATTCTCGCCAACCTTAGGTTTCAGTATTGCACTCGCTCGAGTACCTAATAGCATACAAGACAAAGCAATCGTTGAAATTCGCCATCGCGAAATGCCAGTGGAAGTCGTAAAACCCGGTTTTGTTCGTGAAGGTCAACGTTTGGTTTAATTTCGATTTAATTATATTAATAAATATTCAAAATAATAGAGAGGCTAATGATGAGTAATACACCAGCAGAATTAAAATATACCCGTGAACATGAATGGGTGCGTGACGAAGGTAATGGCGAATATACTGTGGGTATTACAGAGCATGCACAAGAAACATTAGGTGATATGGTTTTTGTTGATTTGCCTGACGTCGGTAACGTGGTAGATGCGGGTGATGATTGCGCGGTTGTTGAATCAGTGAAAGCTGCATCAGATATTTATGCACCGTTAAGTGGTGAAATTATTGCAGTAAATGAAGATCTTAATGATTCACCAGAACTGGTAAACGAACAGCCATATCAAGATGGTTGGATTTTCCGCATTAAGATTTCGGATGAAGCGGAGCTGGCGGATTTGATTGATGCTGATGCTTATATTGCGTTGATTACTGAAGAAGACTAAATATTCGTTATATTGCGAGCCGCAGCGTTGTTGGCTGCGTTCGCTAACCCTAGTCACATAGTCATGTATGCTCCTAGGGCTTAGCTTTATATATCCGTCATATTTCGAGCCGCAGCGTTGTTGGCCGCGTTCGCTAACCCTAGTCACATACTTATGTATGCTCCTAGGGCTTAGCTTCACATATCCGTCATATTTCGAGCCGCAGCGTTGTTGGCCGCGTTCGCTAACCCTAGTCACATACTCATGTATGCTCCTAGGGCTTAGCTTTACTTGCCGCCTAGCCGCAACTCGAACTATTTAGGATGCAAGAAAGGTGTTTTTAATGTGAAATTTAAAAATACTTATGTGAATAGATACTAAATTCAGTTATCAGTTATAAAACTCAGTATTACCGCTTAAATGCCCTACAACTTACGCATAGCAGACAAAGGATGGGAACACAGATATGTCGATGTCACTTAGTCAATTAGAAAATCGTTCAGAATTTATTTCACGCCATATTGGTTCATCAGAACAACAAATAAAAACCATGTTGAATACCGTTGGCGCAACGTCACTCGATAGTTTGATGGATAAAATTGTACCCAAAGCAATTTTATTACCGGAGCCACCGAGAGTGGGTGGGGGCGCAACAGAACAAGAAGCTTTGGCAGAGTTAAAAGCTATCGCTTCATTGAATAAACGTTATAAAAGTTATATCGGTATGGGCTATGCACCGACAGTGCTTCCTCCCGTTATTTTGCGTAACTTATTAGAAAATCCAGGTTGGTATACCGCTTACACGCCTTATCAACCTGAAGTATCTCAAGGTCGCCTTGAATCTTTGTTGAATTTTCAACAGCTCACAATTGATTTAACAGGATTAGACTTAGCCTCTGCTTCACTACTTGATGAAGCAACAGCTGCCGCAGAAGCGATGGCGATGGCAAAACGGATTAGTAAGCTCAAAGATGCAGAACGCTTTTTTGTCGCTGATGATATTCACCCTCAAACACTGGATGTTGTGCGCACGCGCGCGGGAACATTTGGATTTGAAGTGATTGTCGATAAAGCCGATAAAGTACTCGAACATGAAGGCGTATTTGGTGCGTTATTGCAGCAAGTGGGTACAACTGGAGAGATCCACGATTATACGGCCCTCTTAACAAAACTAAAAGAACGCAAAATCGTCAGTTGTGTTGCTGCGGAAATGATGGCTTTGGTTTTGTTGGCCGCGCCCGGTAAACAAGGCGCTGATATTGTTTTTGGCTCAGCGCAACGTTTTGGTGTACCAATGGGATATGGTGGGCCTCATGCGGCATTCTTTGCTTGCCGTGATGAGTTCAAACGTGCAATGCCGGGGCGCATTATTGGTGTTTCACGTGATGCGGCAGGTAATACGGCATTACGTATGGCGATGCAAACTCGAGAGCAGCATATTCGTCGTGAAAAAGCTAACTCAAATATTTGTACCTCACAAGTTCTTTTGGCCAATATTGCAGCAATGTACGCGGTATATCACGGTCCTCAAGGCTTAAAAATAATTGCTGAGCGTATTCATCGTTTTAGTTCTATTTTTGCGGCGGCATTAATTGAAGCTGGTGTTTCTGTGCGCCATAAAACGTGGTTTGATACTTTGACAATTGAGGTAACCGATAAAATTGCGGTACTTGCTCGTGCAGATAAAGCCAAAATTAATTTACGTACGGATATTCGTGGTGCAGTGGGCGTGACGTTTAATGAAACCACAACACGTCAAGATCTGAATGACTTGTTTGCTGTTATCACAGGTAATGATACAAAATTAGATTTTGAAAAACTCGATAAACAAGTTTCAGCTTCAGAAAATGCTATTGCGCTATCAATGCAACGAGATGATGAAATTTTGGCACACCCTAATTTTCATCGTTACCACAGTGAAACGGAAATGATGCGTTACATGCATAGTTTGGAGCGAAAAGATTTAGCCCTGAATCAAGCAATGATACCGCTAGGCTCATGTACCATGAAGCTCAATGCGGCAGCGGAAATGATCCCGATTACATGGCCTGAATTTGGTGAGTTACATCCATTTTGTCCACCAGAGCAAGCTCAGGGTTATCATCAGATGATTGAACAGCTCTCTCATTGGTTGGTGCAATTAACTGGCTATGATGCGGTTTGTATGCAGCCAAACTCAGGCGCTCAGGGTGAGTACGCCGGGTTACTGGCAATTCGTCGTTATCATGAAAGCCGTGATGATGGCGCCCGAAATATTTGTTTAATTCCGGCATCAGCTCATGGTACCAATCCAGCTTCTGCCCATATGGCGGGAATGGACGTCGTCGTCGTGCGTTGCGATGATGAAGGTAATATTGATTTAGTTGATCTGCGTGAAAAAGCACAAGAGCACAGCGAAGCGCTATCTTGCGTGATGGTGACTTACCCATCGACTCATGGTGTGTATGAAGAAAGTATTCGTGAAGTTTGTGAAATTATTCATCAGTATGGCGGTCAAGTGTATCTTGATGGTGCAAATATGAATGCACAGGTGGGGCTAACGACTCCGGGCTTTATTGGTGCGGATGTTTCACATTTGAATTTACATAAAACCTTCTGTATTCCTCATGGCGGTGGCGGCCCAGGTATGGGACCGATAGGCGTTAAAAAGCATTTAGCACCGTTTGTACCGGGGCATTCAGTAGTTGAACAGGAAATGATCACTGATCAAGGCGCGGTTTCCGCCGCACCATTTGGTAGTGCATCTATCTTACCGATTAGCTGGATGTATATTCGGATGATGGGCTCTTATGGTCTTCGAAAAGCGAGCCAAGTAGCAATCTTGAATGCAAATTACATTGCTAAGCGTTTGTCTGGTCACTATGACATTTTATATACCGGTCAAGAAGGTTATGTGGCGCATGAGTGTATCGTTGATTTGCGCCCTATCAAGAAAGACACTGGTATTAGTGAATTAGATATCGCAAAAAGACTGATTGATTATGGATTTCATGCACCAACTATGTCATTCCCTGTCGCGGGAACGTTGATGATTGAACCAACTGAATCGGAAAGTATTGTCGAAATTGATCGCTTTATTGATGCGATGCTGGCTATTCATGGTGAGATAGACCAAGTCGTCAAAGGTGAATGGCCACTTGAAGATAATCCATTGGTTAATTCGCCTCATGTCCAAACGGAATTAGCCGATGAATGGGCTCATAGTTATAGCCGCGAACTCGCAGCCTTTCCAACTCACGCGACTCGAGTTAATAAATATTGGCCTGCGGTGAAACGCTTGGATGATGTATATGGCGATCGCCATTTACATTGTTCTTGTGTGCCGATTGCCGACTATATGTAATTTATTAGGTTGAGATATAAAAGCCCGTTTATTGATAAGCGGGCTTTTATTTTAAGGGGAGTCTACAGCAACCAGCCTTTTTGGTGAGCGAGTTCTAATTGAGGTTTAAGTTGTAGCCAAAATTCAGGGAGAATCTGTTCAATGTAGTCACATTTGCTTAGAACTTGGTCAAGGCGAATATTATTTTCAACCCAGCTTTGTCCCTGATTATGTAAGTTCATTAGCATTGGCATCGCTCTATCAATCGCATTCGCAAATTTAGAGTCTTGTGTCTCTAATGCGTCATACTCATTCCACAGAGCTAAAAATGACTCACTTTGTGGACTAGGAAGTAGGGCGAAAATACGTTTTGCTGCTTTGATTTCTTCATCACGAATAGCTTCGCGTGCTGCATTATCAAATACAATCACATCTCCGGCATCAATCTCGACAATGTCGTGAACAAGTGCAAGCTTAATGGCATGTTCTGGATTGACACCTTCAACGTATGGGGCAAAACTCATTGCCGCGACAGCAAATTGCCAGCTATGTTCGGCCGTGTTTTCATGACGTTCACGATTAAGTAGCTTATTTTTACGATAAACACTTTTTAGCTTATCGAGTTCCATTAAAAATTGGACGACTTCGGTAAAAGCCCCAAAATTCATAATATCGAGTGGCTTAGTACCTGTTACTGATGACATAAAAACCTCAATTATTTTTCTTCTTCTAATGAATATGGCAGTGGTGCAATGGTGAGACGACTTTGTTCATCACCAATAACACGAAAGACACTATCGGCTTCCATATCATTATTCATAATGATTTGTACGTTTAACTCATCATTACCTAAACGAACCGCAGCAAGAACAGTGCCTGTACGGCGCCATTTATCACCTAATTGCCACTCTAGCCCATCACCTGCTGCGGGGACTGATGAACCTGTCCCTTTTAGCCAGTACATTGCTCGCTTATTTGCGCCACGGAATTTTGCACGGGCTACCATTTCTTGGCCTGTATAACAGCCTTTTTTAAAGCTAATACCATAAGGTAGTGCTTGCAAGTTAGTCGCTTGAGGCAAATGTTGTGCACTATTTTCTTGGTCGATAATGGCATAGCCCGCTTCAATTTCTAATGATAACCACTGGTCATCGTTAACTTGAATTGCATTCAGGGAACTGGTGACCTGTTGCGCGGTTTGTTCATCTGTAATTAGCAGAAAACGTTCAGCAGGCAGGGCAAAATGTAATAAGGTTGTTGTTCCATGAGTGACGATTTGGTTTTCGTTATCAGGTAGAACATCAAAAAGAGAGGCTAATGCGGCTTTTGCGCCGAGGCCTGCGATAGCAAGTAGTTTTAGGTCTGATTTTTTTTCAAAAGTAACTTTAGAAAAAACGGCATATTTTTTTAGTTCAGTAAGCTCTGCATCAGCGACACTTTTTCTAATTAAATAGGAAAAACCGTCTAAATGATGAAAGAGACGAAGGTCACTCCACATTTTACCTTTCGGGTCACAATGTGCTGTTAATGTATGAACCTGCTGGAGTGTACTTATATCCGCGGTGACCTGCCCTTGTAGATATTTTTCAGCATCAATGCCATGAATATGAATAAGTTCCCAGTTTTCTAGCGAAATCAAAACGAGAGGTAAAGACTGAGAATCAAGAGGGAATTGCGATAAGTTGTCAACATGGGTAGTCATGATTTCACCTGTTGTTCTTTGATAGATAAAGGTGCCTAATGGTAAAATAGCTAGGTAACATTGCAAGCAGTTATTATGCCATTTTATTGAGATAGCCCCTAGCAATCAAAAACGTCTTTAGCATTTTTAGTCTTTTTAATTTTTTTGCATAAGGGGACGTGAAAAATGGTATTTTACTGCTTAAAATGATAACAATGTCGAGTCTGACATGTTTTATTGGCCGCTAATCTGTTAGAATATTTAAAATAATCAATCTTATCAGTTAACTGCAACAGAAAGGTCGTAGTGAAATGGATATAGAAAATAAAGCGCGGATTCATTGGGCTTGTAGACGTGGTATGCGTGAGCTAGATATTTCAATCATGCCTTTTTTTGAATACGAATATGATAGCTTGTCAGATGAAGATAAACACACGTTTGTTCGTTTGTTAGAGTGTGCAGATCCAGATTTATTTAATTGGCTGATGAACCATGGTCGTCCAGACGACGAAAAGTTATTTGCTATGATAAAACTTATTCAGGAAAAAAATAAAAATCGTGGTCCTGTGGAAATCTAATCTCTCCATTTCATGGAAAACTCAATTTTTTTCTACCTGTGTTCATGGGGCGGTTGGCGCTTTTTTGCTGATTGCACCGTGGGCACCGGAGAATTCAATGATATGGCTACCATTATTGGTTGTTGTGGTTGCTAGCTGGGCTAAAAGCCAAAAAAATATCAGTAAAACGAAAGGTGTCGCTGTTCTTGTTAATGGCAATAAAGTCCAGTGGAAGAAAAACGAATGGAGTATCGATAAAACGCCTTGGCGTAGCCGTTTTGGCATACTACTCACTATGAGCGCGCTTCAGGGCAAACCACGAAAAATTCATCTCTGGGTAGCAAGGGATGCAGTATCGGATGAAAACTGGCGAAATCTAAATCAATTATTACTGCAATATCCAGATATTTAATGCTATAGCTAAGATAGCACCGAATAATTTATATTTTTGATACAGTTCTGTTAATTGCAGTAATTTCAAGTCAGAGCGATTCTTCAATTTCTTGTAAGATTTGTATGCACCATTGTGCTATGCGCGCATCGGTTTGTTCGAACTGATGAACTTCATCTATCGCCAAACCCACAAACATATCGCCGTTATCATTTAAGGGTTTCGGGCTTTCAAATTCATATCCTTCTGTAGGCCAAAAACCAATAAAATGAGCGCCAGTAGGTTTAAGTTGATGATAGAGCAAACCTAATGCATCCAGAAACCATTCGCTATAATCGATTTGATCGCCAAGACCGAACAACGCGACAATCTTTCCTTCAAGATTAAGCTTGGGAAGCTGTTCCCAAATTTCTAGCCAATCTTCCTGTATTTCACCGAAATCCCACGTAGGTATTCCTAAAATGAGAACATCATACTGTTCCATCAATGTGGGTGGAGTATCATTGATATTATGCAGTGTGACGAAATCATCGCCGAGAATATCACGTATTTTTTCTGCAACCATTTCGGTATAACAGGTACTAGAACCGTAAAAAAGACCTATTTTCATATATATTGTTACTATGTCCAGCTATGGTTTTTCATCACAAGAGATATATTGTAACAGATGGAGCCATATTCGGGCATAATAGAATCGTGCGGTTTTACTTAAAGGAACGGAATTTGTCGTGGAAACAAAACAACTTAATCCATTAATTGAACAATTTCTTGATACAATTTGGCTAGAACAATCACTTGCTGATAATACATTAGCGTCATATCGTCTTGATTTGCAGTCATTGGATAGGTGGTTAGATGCGCAGCAATTGCATTTGGAAAGTGTTCAATCTTTAGATTTACAGTCTTTTTTAGCTGAACGTATTGATAGCGGTTATAAGGCGGCAAGTTCAGCGCGTTTATTGAGTTCAATTCGTCGGCTTTTCCAGTATTTTTATCGTGAAAAAATACGACTTGATGATCCTTCTGCGGTAATTGCGGCGCCTAAAATACCAAGACGCTTACCCAAAGATTTGAGTGAAAAACAGGTCGAAGATTTACTTAATGCGCCAGCAACAGAAGACGCTCTTGAGTTAAGAGACAAAGCCATGCTTGAAGTTTTATATGCATGTGGTTTACGTGTCTCCGAACTTATTGGGTTAACATTCCCAGATATCAGTTTACGGCAGGGCGTTATACGGGTTGTCGGTAAAGGTGATAAAGAGCGATTGATTCCTTTGGGAGAAGAGGCAATATATTGGCTAGAAAAATATATTGATGAGAGCCGCCCTGAATTATTAAACGGTAAAGCGAGTGACGTTTTATTTCCAAGTAAGCGTGGAACAAAAATGACTCGACAAACATTTTGGTACCGCATTAAATATTATGCAGTTTTGGCGAATATAGACGCTGAATTATTATCGCCACATGTACTGAGGCATGCATTTGCTACGCATTTGCTTAATCATGGTGCAGACTTACGAGTGGTGCAGATGTTGTTGGGGCATAGCGACCTTTCAACAACACAAATTTATACGCATGTTGCTACTGAACGGTTACGTGTATTACATGAGCAACATCATCCAAGGGGATGATGTGCTATTTAAGGATAAATATGAAACGCAAATTGTTATTATTGGTGGCGTGTATTGCGTCTTTTACGGCTTCGGTTTATGGAGCGACAGAAGAAAAAGTAATTAAAGAGACTCTTGCAAAATACGACATGACGGTTGAGTCAATTAAGCCTTCGCCAATTGTGGGGCTAAATGTAGTTGAAACCTCAACAGGTATTGTTTATATCACTGATGACGGTAAGTATTTATTGCAAGGTCCTATCTATGATATGAGCGGCAAAAATCCGGTCAATATCAGCAACCAGCCGTTGATGAAAAAAGTTGAAGCGCTAAAAGATGAAATGATTGTTTTTAAAGCGCCAAAAGAGAAATACGTTGTGACGGTCTTTACGGATATTAGCTGTGGCTATTGTAAAAAACTACATGAAACCGTGGGTGAATTAAACAGTAAAGGCGTAACTGTACGTTATCTGGCTTATCCTCGCCAAGGTTTGGACAGTGACGTGGCTAAAAAAATGGCATCAATATGGTGTAATGCGATGCCACAAAATGCATTAACAAAAGCATTCAAAGGCGATGAAATTGCCATGATTGATGAATGTAAAATTGATTTTAGTAAGCATATGCAAGTAGGTAACTTATTTAAAGTTACAGGAACCCCGGCTATTATTTTACCAAATGGACAAATGTTGCCAGGCTTTTTAACGCCAGATGCTCTTATTCAGTTACTTGAACAAAAATAGTCGCCATTGTGAATATTGAAACTTTTTTACGTCAGCGAGCATTAAGCGATGAAGTGATTCAATTGCCTGATGTTCCAGAGCTTTTACAACGTATTTATGCGTATCGTGGCATTACCAATACGACCCAATTAGAGCGTAAAGCGTCTAACCTTTTGGATTATCGTTCGTTATTCGGTATTGAAAATGCGTTAGCGTTACTTTATAGCGCATTAATTGAGCATGATTCAATCACTATTGTGGGTGATTTTGACGCTGATGGCGCAACAAGTACGGCTTTGGCTATTCGTGCATTAAAGGCGATGGGATATGCAAATATTAATTATATTGTGCCAAATCGTTTTGAAAATGGGTATGGATTAACGCCATTGGTGGTGGAAGAAGCACGTAAGCGCGGTGCTAATCTTATTATTACTGTTGATAATGGTATTTCCTCTCATGAGGGGGTTGCTACAGCAAATGATTACGGTATTAAAGTGATTATTACCGATCACCATTTGCCCGGTGAAACCTTGCCAGATGCAGATGCTATTATTAATCCAAACCTTAACCAATGCCATTTTGCATCTAAATCGCTAGCCGGTGTCGGAGTGACATTTTATTTAATGTCAGCACTTCGTGCTCATTTACGTCAAGAAGGGTGGTTTACCCAACAAGGTCTTAGTGAACCTAATTTGGCTGAATATCTCGATTTAGTCGCTTTAGGTACTGTGGCAGACGTTGTTCCGCTCGATACCAATAATCGAATTTTGGTACATCAAGGCTTACATCGCGTCAGAGCAGGGCGTTGCTGTGCAGGTATTAAGGCATTAATCGAGGTGTCTAAACGAGAAGCCCCTCGGCTTGTTGCTAATGATTTTGGATTTGCACTAGGGCCAAGATTAAATGCGGCGGGTAGGCTTGATGATATGTCCGTCAGTATCGAACTATTGTTGACTGATGATATGGCTTACGCGCGGGAACTTGCTAATGAACTGGATGGATTAAACCAAACTCGGCGTGATATTGAAGCGGGTATGCAGCAAGAAGCGTTAGTGTTATTTAACCAAATAGATTATAGCGATAACCAATTACCCCATGGTTTAGCACTGTATCATCCAGAATGGCATCAGGGGGTCGTTGGTATTCTTGCATCGAGAATTAAAGAACAATATCATCGACCTGTTATTGCATTTGCACCTGCGGGCGATGGTATTTTAAAGGGCTCAGGGCGTTCTGTTCAGGGCGTTCATATGAGAGATGCTTTAGAGCGCTTAAATACTTTACAGCCTGGGTTGATGCAAAAATTTGGTGGTCATGCGATGGCGGCAGGATTGACTCTTGAAGAAGGTAACTTTGAAACGTTTAAACATCACTTTGAGTTGTTAATGGGCGAAATTATTCAACCTGAGCAATTATCAGGGGTAATTTGGAGTGATGGCGAACTGGCTCGCAATGAATTTTCTTTAGAAACTGCTGAACTTATTCGTGAAAGTGGTCCATGGGGGCAATCATTTCCTGAACCTATATTTGATGGACACTTTCAGCTATTACAACAAAAATTAGTTGGCACTAAACATCTTAAGCTGATCTTGGAGCCTATTAATGGTGGGCCGATGTTAGATGCTATTATGTTTAATATTGATGTACGCCGGTGGCCTGATAATAGCGTGAAAAAAGCTAAAATCGCATTTAAACTCGATGTTAACGAGTTCCGTGGACAGCGAAATGTGCAGTTAATGATAGAACACATTTGGCCTGAATAACAAATTAAGCTGTACTCATTAATGATAGATAAAGCAGTTTTTATGGTGCTATAAACCTTGCCGAAGTTCCGGTATACTAAACGGTTTGTAAATACAAAATTTTATCTTCGACCAACCATAAGATATTGAAAATGACGTTTGAAATTAACCCAGTAAAAAATAAGATTCAGGACCTGTCTGAACGGACAGCGGTTCTGAGGGGGTATCTTTGACTATGATGCCAAGAAGGAACGCTTAGAAGAAGTCAATGCAGAGCTTGAGCAGCCTGATGTCTGGAACGAACCAGAAAGAGCTCAAGCACTTGGTAAAGAGCGCTCATCCCTTGAAATTATTGTTGAGACCATCGACCAATTAACTCAAGGTATTGAAGATGTAGAAGGTTTACTTGAACTTGCCATCGAAGCCGATGACGAAGAAACCTTCAACGAAGCGGGTGCCGAGTTAGATGCGCTACAAACTAAGTTAGAAAAACTTGAGTTTCACCGTATGTTCTCTGGTGAGTATGATAGTGCTAACTGCTACATTGACTTGCAAGCGGGTTCTGGCGGTACGGAAGCCCAAGATTGGGCAAGTATGTTATTACGTATGTACTTGCGTTGGGCTGAGTCAAAGGGCTTCAAAACAGAAATTATTGAAGAATCTGATGGTGATGTTGCAGGTTTAAAATCCGCGACAGTAAAAATCATTGGTGACTACGCATATGGCTGGCTGAGAACTGAAACTGGGGTTCACCGTTTGGTTCGTAAAAGCCCGTTTGATTCAGGTGGTCGTCGTCATACATCGTTCAGCTCGGCGTTTATTTACCCGGAAGTTGATGATGATATTGATATAGAAATTAACCCAGCTGATTTGCGCATTGACGTATACCGCGCTTCAGGTGCGGGTGGTCAGCACGTTAATAAAACTGAGTCTGCGGTACGTATCACACATATTCCGACCAATATTGTGACTCAGTGTCAAAATGACCGTTCACAACATAAAAATAAAGATCAAGCGATGCGCCAGTTAAAAGCGAAGCTTTATGAACTGGAAGTCCAGAAGAAAAATGCTGACAAGCAGGTCATGGAAGAGAACAAATCGGATATCGGCTGGGGAAGCCAGATTCGTTCTTATGTACTTGATGATGCAAGAATAAAAGACTTACGTACTGGTGTGGAAACGCGTAACACGCAAGCCGTACTGGATGGTGATTTAGATAAATTCATTGAAGCTAGCTTAAAAGCTGGCCTGTGAGGAAAAAATGTCTCAGGAAAAAATGTCTCAAGAACAACAGGGTGCTGAACACGTACCCGATTTGAATAACGAACTCAAAGCCCGCAAAGAAAAACTTGTAGCGTTACGCGAAAAAGGTATCCCATTTCCAAATGATTTTCGTCGTGAAGATATTTCTGACAAAATTCATGCACAATATGGTGAAAAATCAACGGAAGAACTTGAAGATTTGAATATCGAAGTCTCAATTGCTGGCCGTATGATGACACGTCGTATTATGGGAAAAGCGTCATTTGCAACCCTACAAGATGTGGGTGGTCGCATTCAGATTTACGTTTCACGAGATGATTTAGCTGAAGGCGTATATAACGAGCAATTTAAAAAATGGGATTTAGGTGATATTTTAGGCGTTAAAGGTCGTTTATTTAAAACGAAAACAGGTGAATTGACGGTTCATTGTCATGACGTTCGTTTACTGACTAAAGCACTGCGCCCATTACCAGATAAATTCCATGGTCTGTCTGATCAAGAAACGCGTTACCGTCAACGTTATCTTGATTTGATTGCTAATGATGAGTCACGCCATACGTTTATTATTCGTTCTAAAATTCTAGCCGAAGTTCGTAATTTTATGGTGGCTAGAAGCTTTATGGAAGTTGAAACCCCAATGATGCAAGTGATCCCAGGTGGCGCAACTGCGCGTCCATTTGTTACTCACCATAATGCATTAGATATTGATATGTATCTGCGTGTTGCCCCAGAGCTGTATCTTAAAAGATTAGTCGTGGGTGGCTTTGAACGTGTATTTGAAATAAACCGCAATTTCCGTAATGAGGGATTATCTCCTCGTCACAATCCAGAGTTCACCATGATGGAACTCTATATGGCTTATGCTGACTATCGTGATTTGATCGTTTTAACCGAGGATTTATTCCGTACGTTAACACAAAAAGTATTAGGTCAAACCGTAGTGAAATATGGCGAGCAAGAATTTGATTTTGGTCAGCCTTTCGCTAAGCTAACGATGAAAGAAGCGATTTGTAAATATCGTCCTGAAACGAATGTTGCCGATCTTGATGATATGGAAAAAGCTACCGCAATTGCGCAATCTATCGGAATCAAGATTGAAAAAAGCTGGGGATTAGGTCGTGTTCAGTGCGAAATTTTTGAAGAAGTTGCTGAAAGTCACTTGATCCAACCAACTTTTATAACGCAATATCCAGCAGAAGTTTCACCTCTTGCGCGCCGTAATGATGATAACCCATTCATTACTGACCGTTTTGAATTCTTTATTGGTGGTCGTGAAATCGGTAATGGTTTCTCTGAGCTAAATGATGCTCAAGATCAAGCCGAGCGTTTTGCTGAGCAAGTGCGCCAGAAAGATGAAGGTGACGATGAGGCGATGTTCTATGATGAAGATTATATCACTGCATTAGAGCACGGATTACCGCCGACCGCAGGATTAGGTATTGGTATTGACCGTATGGTTATGTTATTCACAAATAGTCATACTATTCGTGATGTTATTCTTTTCCCTGCACTACGTCCTACCAAAGCATAAATAGGGCTTTTTATGCCCGGTGTAACGCCGGGCATACTATTTATTTTATAAAAACACCCCATAAAATTCTGCAATATAGAGATGCTTATTATTTAGATGACTATTTTGGAATGGCTGTCTTAATAAGATTAGTAAAAATATTATCTTGAACTAAACTCATTAAATCTATTGTAAGTAACGAATAGTATCAATTTAGTATAAGTATTTATGACAGAGAACTGTTATAATTTGTATACTTGGTAGTTATCTATTATGTGATTTTAAAATTAACGTATGCTGTGTGTTTTACCCATAGTAATTCTTAGGTTATGCTATTTTATTGACTAAGATAGAGATGGATTAAATACGCTTTTAAGGCGTGTATTTGTAATCAAAAATTATAACTTTGCAAGTATAAGCTTTTAATAAGATGATGCAGTGTAATCTAACTTGTTAGCAATTATTTCAACTGTCATGGATTCAAATATTATCCTAGATAAGGATGTTATTGTGTTGTTGAAATTATGAGTGACTTACACATATAAAATATGTTGTGGATAATAGACTTAATAAATCAGGATTAGATTTAAAATATAAACACATTAAGCGTATTTTTGAGTGTGATTGTGAAAAAATCAGAAATGTTCGCAAATGTAGAGACAAAACTCGATAAAAACTAAAAAGTAATTAATCTAAATTTATGAGATGACTCTATTTCTACATTCGGGCTTATAGAAAATAGCTACATTTTAGCTTACACTAGGTTTCTCGGGCATCATTATAATAGCGAAGAAAAGTACTGGTAAGGTAACCATATGTTTTTAAAAAATAAATTTTATGTTGCATCTTTGCTTATAGCAAGTACGGCTCTTCTTTCAGGCTGTGCATTTGATTCAGATAGGTACAACACAGCGGTACCAAATAAACCAGCAGCAAGCTCTAGTACTGCAACTCAGCAAGCTACAGCAGAACAACAAGCTGCTCAAGTAAAAGCTAATCAAGTAGATAGCTCTTACCCTGAATCACAAAAAGTATTAAATAGTGCGATGAATCGTCCCCCAGTAGAGTCAACGACTTATAACGCTGATGGAACAGAACAACAATCATTTGCCCATTTAAATACTTGCGTTAAAGAATTAAACGCACTTAAAACACTATCACCAAAAGATTACAACCGTCTGGTCGGTTCTTTTAAAGAAGTGAGCGAAATTAATCGTCTTTATAGGCAAGTAGAAACAACAGCAAGCCCAGATACGATTGAATTATTACAGATGGCAATAGAGTCTAAAACGAAAGTGCTTTGTGCAAAAGTTCGCTATAACTCTGTATTGTCTACCGAATCAACATTGAAGAAAATTAGTGGATTATGAGAACTAACCTAAGGCTTTGTGTGTCACTGGCACTTTTTACAACATTTTGTAGTAGTGTTATAAAAGCAGACAGTTTTAACAATGTTATTGATGATTTTGATACTTACCTTCAATTAGAAAAAGAAGATAAGTTACAACAACAACCGTCAGTGAATACGCAAGCTCAAGGTTATGATGTTTTCTCTTCGTTATCGACTGTTCCTGCGCCGAAAGAAAAAAGTAAATCTGCGGCGAATAAAAAAAGAACAAGTGCGAAGACTACCGCTAAAAGTAAGACAAAAAGTACAGTAGAAGCAAATAATAAAAGTTCTACAGGCGCCAGCCAGTCTGTAGAACCTGAAAAGACGACTCTTTCTGAAGTTTGCACTTTAACTGAAGGCGTGAGCTCTTCTGCACCAATGTTGCTGTCTTCTTATCCCTATCTATTTCAAAGTAATCAGTGGAACCCAAGTTATTTAGCTAATGATTTCGCTAAATACCAAATTGCGCTGAATCCTCTTGGTTTATATTCATCTCAATTTGCTAAATCGCCAATAATGGATAACTCTGTTTATTTGGAGCAATTAGCTAAACTCATTGAGCAGCAACAATTAACAAATTTATATCAATTTGGTATTGCCCAAGGAGTAGGGCAACTAATTGGTTATAATAATCTACTTACTGATGCGCAATTAGTGGAAAAACTTATTAATCATAATAAGAGTATTGCGCAGCTGAGTCATATTATTACCGAAAAGCAATTTGAGATTAATAAATTAACAGATGAAGTGGCTAGAAATAAAGATCAAATCGCACAACTACAATCTTTACTGAATTCATCTGACGATCAATCAATTATTGACTCGTTAAATGCTAAGCTCGCCGCAGCAGAAAAAACTATTGAACAAAAACAAAATAGTCTGACAGAGCTTAGCCAAGAGAATCAACAAACACAGGATACAATTGCACAACTTGAAAAGCAGTTGAATGATAGTGTTGTTGAACAGTCACGAATCAAACAGCAATTAGCCGACAAAGATACACAATTTGCTGCTGCTAATTTAAAAATAGAACAGCTTACAGCTGAAATTGCAGCATTAGAAATTGCGGCTAAAGAGCAATTAAAACTTAATGGTAATACTGATGAGCAAGTTAAATCAGTTACCGCTAGCTTATTGCAGCAACAAGAATTATTAAAACAAAAAGAAGATGAACTGCTATTAGCTCAAAATCAAAAGAACGATATTCAAGTGGTATTGAAAGCGCAACAAGATGCGGCAAAATTACTTGAAACACAAAATCAGCAGTTAACTAAGCAGTTAACTGAAAAAACACAACAAGCTGAGAAAATCGCTCAGTCTTTAGTAGAGCAGACTGCTAACGCTGAGCAAAAAGTGGTATTAGAGCGTGAATTAGCGGCGGCAAAACAGCAATTACAAGCTCATCAAACGGCACAAGACGCGCTGTCTAAACAATATGCTGATAGTCAGAAGCAACAGCAGCAACTTCAATTGGCGTTGACGCAAAATGAACAAAATTATGCGACGGCGCAAAAGCAATTTGAACAAGCGAATACTGATTTACTGAAATTGCAAAAAGATGTTGAAAAACAAACGGCCTTGATGAGCCAAGCTAGCGATGCGCAGGTGAAGGCGTTAACCGCCGATCTGAATCAACAAGTGGCTTTGCTGAAACAAAAAGAAGATGGGCTGAAAAAAGCCGAAGTGGATAGCCAAGCTACCCGCGACGCATTAGCTAAACAGCAAGCAGCGGCGAAATTACTGGAAACACAAAATCAGCAGTTAACCAAGCA
>NZ_DOEH01000006.1 GCF_003533305.1 Providencia sp.
AATTGGTTAGAAAATCAGACAATGCCGTTGTGGACATTTCCCAATTAACGGGTTCAGTCGCGTTCTTTATTAGCAGTATCATTAATTAGTCTTGATTATATTCATACCCCTTGGGTAATCTCTTGCTCACTTCTCTGTAATGAACTAAACGCTCACGAAAGTACTCGCGCAAGTATTCGGGTTGTTGATTTTCAATTTCGATATCAATAACCGGCTTGCCGAGTCTTTCTTTATATGCGACTCCACTTGCAGCTAAATCGACATTTACTTTGTCTTTATCTTCTTTTGAGAGTTCTGCGAGATTTTGCATGATGGTTTTCTATGGGGTGGAATGATCGGAGTATAGCATGGAGGGAAAATCACTGTGACGAACTGTGCCGAAATTGTGACACAAAAATGAGAGGGGTGATGGGACGTGGTTGGGACGTTCAAGTTTAAATGTGATTGAACGACTTTAAACAACTTTGAATTACTTTATCTTCTTTGTGGCTTGTGAACACTGAAAGAGACTGTAATTAACTGATTATAAAGTATTAATTCTACGCTCTTCTAAGCCGTAGGCCGCAGGTTCGAATCCTGCAGGGCGCACCATTCAAAATCAATCACTTATCTAATCTTCAAAAAAATCCATAAGTTAGTATTATTATTTCATTCCTAACCCACTCTTCATAAGCATTTTCTGTGCAACTTGAAAACATATCGTCTTTTGTTTTTCCTCTCTTAGAAAATTCATTTTTTATGATATAAGCCAATGATTAGAATAGCATTTAAGACTACTACTCATATTACTTTTGATAATACGGCTAACAACTTTATTATTTTTTTAGTTATTGATAACTTTAATAGTCTAGATAACTGCAATCACATCAATTTAGCTGATTTTTTCATTGGTTCCTTTAAGTTTGCGGTTAATTTTATTTTTATTTTTGGGTGGGTAATATCTATTTTATAAGGTCGGCACTTGAGTGCTAACGAACTGAAAATATTGTACTATTTCTTATGGTGTTAATTTTTGTTCTTATATTATGACTTATTGCCGTTTTAATTTAATTAACTATTCATGGATGTGAAATATCAAAAATATAGTTTTTTTATATTTTGTGAGCGTAAACTAAAAGGATAGTAAGCCTATAATTAAGATGGAGCTAAGACATGAATTTAATGATGAATGAACACGAGCATTTTGGATCATTACTTGGATATGCCCCAGGGGGCGTACCAATATACTCATCAGATTATGATTCGCTATCTAAACTTGATAATAAGGAAGATATTTCTTTTCGAAGTTATATAGGCAATGAATACATGGGGTATAAATGGCAATGTGTTGAGTTTGCGCGTCGTTTTTTATATCTCAATTATGGTGTTGTTTTTACTGATGTAGGAATGGCATATGAAATATTTTCTTTACGCTTTTTGCGACGTGTAGTTGATGATGAACTTTTACCACTGAAAGCGTTTGTTAACGGTAGCCAAGTTAAACCTGTTGTAGGCGGATTATTGATTTGGGCGGAGGGTGGGGAATTTCATAAAACAGGGCATATAGCCGTTATAACTCAAGTTTATGATGATAGAATTCGCATTGCAGAGCAAAATGTTATTCATCATAAATTACCTATTGGGCAACAATGGACCCGAGAGTTACCTTTAGAAAATGATAAGGGTAGGTATACAGTTGTAGATACTTTTTCAGATACGAATATTTTGGGTTGGATGATACAAACCGATAATGAAGAATATGCTTATACTGAGCCTTGCATTAATCCTGAACTGTTAAAACTTCATTTTGCTCAAATAGATAATAGAATAGATTTTGGTCAAAAATGGTTGGATGAGTCCGATCCTATAGAAAGTAAATATATTCAAGCAAGGCATGGAAGTATACTTAACGGTGCTCTTCATGAATATTTTACAATTTCGAATACCGCTGAAAGCAAATTGATACAAGCCACGAATGAAGTCCATCTTATGTATTTGCATGCAACAGAGAAAGTACTAAAGAGTGATGATTTACTTCAATTGTTTAATATTCCAAAGATACTTTGGCCGCGTATACGTCTATCTTGGAAGAATAGACGCCATGATATGATTACTGGCCGATTAGATTTTTGTATGGATGAGCGAGGATTGAAGGTTTATGAATATAATGCGGATTCAGCTTCCTGCCATACTGAAGCTGGCCTAATAATTGATAAATGGGCAAAAGTCGCTGAGCTCAATGAAGGTTGGGATCCAAGTGCTTATTTAACTGAATTACTTTCTAGTACATGGAAACATTCTTCTGCTAAGCCCTTTATTCACATTATGCAGGATGTTGATAGCGAAGAAGATTATCATTCTCAATATATGGCATATGCCATTACTGAAGCAGGTTTTGATTATAAAATTATTCATGGTTTGGATGAGTTAACTTGGAATGAGATAGGCCAAGTTGTTGATGGTGATGGTCGAGTATTGCAATGTGTATGGAAAACATGGGCATGGGAAACGGCTTTAGAGCAAATTCGACAAGAATATGAGGATGAGCACGAATATTCAATGTTGAAAATCCGTACTGGGCATTTAGAGCATAATGACGTTAGATTAGTTGATGTGCTATTAAAACCAGAAATTTGTGTTTTTGAGCCTTTATGGACAGTTATTCCAAGTAATAAAGCGATTTTACCTATTCTTTGGTCATTATTTCCTCATCACCCTTATCTTTTAGAAACAAGTGTTGAAATTAGTGATGAACTACGTTCGAGTGGTTATGCAATAAAACCAATAGCTGGTCGTTGTGGGGATAATATAGATTTGGTTGGTGAAAGTGACAAAGTTTTAGATAAGACATCTGGGAATTTTGATAATCAAGAAAATATTTACCAACAATTATGGTGCTTGCCTAATGTGGCTGGTCGTTATATTCAGGTTTGCACATTTACTGTTGGTGGTCATTATGGTGGAGCATGTTTACGGTCTGACCCATCATTAGTAATCAAAAAAGATAGTAATATGGAACCATTGTGGATATTGGATGATAATGATTTTTTAAAATAGCAATAATATTAGAAATAAAAACAGAACTATGAGTAATATTAATAAATATTAACTATTTCATTTTTTTTAGGCCATCAGAGTTTACTGGTGGCTTTTTCATCTTTAGGTTGTAGTCAATTGAGTTGGATTTGTAAGATTCACTATTAAATTTTTATTTGCATTTATTCTTGGTTATTAGTTTATTTATCTACATTTAACTAACCCAAAAGTTTCTCTAAAGCGACCATATCCTCATGTTTATTTCTTCATCATTCACCTTGTGTTACTCTTCACAATACAGAGTATGTTGTATTAACTTACATTCTGCTTATTAATAATTTTATAACAGGATAAAATAAGCAATGAACATTAGTCAGCTTAAAAGTTTTGTTGAGGTGGTCAGGAGTGATTTTAATATTACAAATGCCGCTGAAAAATTGTATACCTCTCAGCCAACAGTAAGTAAACAGCTTAAAATCCTAGAAGATGAACTAAACGTTTCTTTATTCAATAGAAAAAACAATAACTTATTATCACTTAGTCCGATTGGTGAACAAGTTCATCATGTTGCATGTGATATTCTAGCGCAGTTTGATAAAATCAAAAGTCTGGTTTCACATGATGACAGCACCATAAAACAAAATCTTCATATCGCGACTACACATACGCAAATCCGTTATAAATTACCTAAAGTCATTGAGCGCTTTAATGCTCGCTACCCAAATGTTTCATTACATTTTCACCAAGGGGCTCCTGCTCAGTTGGCTGAAATGATTAATAATGGTGATGTGGATTTTGCGATCGCAACGGAATCGTTGCATCTCTATGATGATTTACTGACAATGCCTTGTTATCAGTGGTCTCGTAGTGCACTTGTTCCTCATGATCATCCGCTGGCACAGCATGAGCAGTTAACTATTGAAGAATTGGCGAATTATCCCTTGATTACTTATGTATTTGGCTTTACGGGACGCTCGAAGCTGGATCAAGTATTTTATCAAAATAATCTGACCCCAAATGTGGTATTAACTGCAGTTGATACAGAAATCATTAAGTTTTATGTGAAACGGGGACTTGGTGTCGGTATTATTTCATCGGTTGCGTTTGATTCGCAAGAAGATAGTGATACGCTTCGCTGCATTAATATCAGTAATTTGGTCAAGCCAAGTTATACGCATATTTGCATCAATCGGCATATGCATCTGAAAGATTACATGCTTGATTTTATTTCTTGTTATGCCCCTCATCTTGATTTGAATTATATTCACCAGCCAGCTCAGTGGTTACCTGCAGATCAAAAATCGCGTGATCGGCTTTATTCTGCATTGCCTGAACTTTGATAGCGTCTTGTTGTAGTCACTAAATAATATTCAATAGAATATATTACATAAACAATATTGTAAAAAAACCCAGTAAGAATTGATTACTGGGCTTTGGTTTTGCTGTGTGTTTTATTTTTAACGTGTGGCGATGTTGATAAAAATTTGAGCGCCAATTAATAGGCAGTCATCATCGACAAAATAGGGATTAGCGTGCAAATAGTTATTAATTCCTTTTGCTTTATTACCACTACCTAAAAAGTACATTGCGCCTAATTTATCTTTAGTGGCATTAATCATATAGCTAAAGTCTTCACTTCCTGTCATTGGCTTACAGTTTGGCTCGATATTTTCAGTTGGTAAGAATGAAGCCGCTGCATTATAAATTACCTTTACTGCTTGTGGATGGTTAATAACTGCGGGATAGCCGGAGGCTTCAAGTGTCGTTTTGAATCCGCCAGCTTCGCTACGAGCGACTATTTCGTTAAAACTTTCTTTTAAAACTTTATTCGTTTCTTCATCCATTGAGCGAATGGTTCCACGAGCTTGAACGTGGTCGGCCAATGCATTTGGGATGGTTCCGCCATTGATCATACCGCAGCCGAATACCGCAGGGCTAAATGGGTCCGTTTTTTTAGCGACGATATAATCCATGTAATCAATAATGCGGGTCGTTTCACGGATAGCATCTAGCCCTTTATGTGGCGTGGAGCCATGGGCAGAAACACCGTGAACATCTAGCGTCCAGGCCGAGCCGTAAGAGGACATCACACCCGCATTAAAGCGAATGTATCCCGTATCAACGGCAGCATCATTGTGTAATCCATAGACTTCACTAACACCATCCATGCAGCCCATTTCGACCATTTTGTCCGCGCCCGGTATTCGCATATCTTCTTCTGCCATTTGGAAGATAAAGCGGACGTTATGAGTGAGTTCAGTGGCATTTTGGCTGAGGTAGTTTGCCGCCGTTAGCGCTATAGTCATGTGGGTATCGTGACCACAATTGTGAGCACAACCTTCGTGTATTGAGCTGTGCTCATTGCCGGTGAGATCTGGCATTTCAAGGCCGTCTATATCGGTACGGTAAGCAATTAGCGGTTTTGCAGGGTCAACAACTAAGTCTGCGGTAAAACCGGTGTATCCTTCAAACTGGCGAATGGTATAACCAAAACTATTCATCAGTTCACGGCAATATTCTGAGGTTTTATACTCTTGACCGGAGGGCTCAGGGATTTTATGTAAATCCTGACGTGTTTTTTTACTGAACGCTTCAAGCGCAAAAAGCTTGTCACTGATGTTATATTTATTTGTCATTACATTATACCTTGTGTACGGAAACCGGTTTGCATGTTGATAAAAATATCCCTGATATAAGCGTGAGTATTAGCAAAGATAATGAATAGTTTTTGCGTAAACTCAATTTGCGCGCATTTTATTCTTACTAAAATATTTTGGCTTCCGAAATCTAGAGGTTTCGGTAAGCGATAATTATATATTCTTATCTATAGGTAATAAATTATAGATAACATTGTAACTTTAAATTCAAAAAAGTGAGCGTGATGAAGATCTTGTTTGTATCATATCAGTATTGCATGGTGCATGAATAATTGTGATGTTCTGTTGAAAATAAATTAAGAAAACAGTTATGGGTTTAAATTTTAATTATTTCAAATGGTTGCGTTTGTTTTGTTTCTTTTTATATCCTAAATGAATAATTTCATTATAGCTCTCATTAATATAGCTAAATAATATTGACTTTATTAAATGCTATTTTGAAATAATTTTTAGATATATTTCCTATCACTTTTTTAGATTATCTAATGAATTTTTTACTTTAATTTTGATTAAAGTAAAATTAATTCTAGCTATGATCATCTATTTATTACAAATTAAAATAGTGACCGAAGCGATTGATTAATCAATACGCCACCATTTAAGGTGACGTATTCGGTGATATGCGTTGTACTCAATTCTTAAATGAGCTGATAAAAGAGAGATATTCCTCTTTGCTCATGAGTGGGTTGTAGTCAGCAAGAAGCTCTTCTGCACCCGAAGCATCATCAAACAGTAGATCAATAATAGACATTGCCATCATTTGAGCTGGGCGGATGTAGGCCATATCATCATCAAAGACCACATAATCTTTGCCGTGTAAACCGCCACGAATTGCGCCAATCCATGGGTGGCTAACAGGCATGATATGAGAAAGGTCTCCAGTATCTGTGCTGCCAGTCATGTGTTTTGCAATCCAGACGTTTTCGTTACCAATCAGATTATTTGCATTTTGCTGTAACAGGTCATTCAGAATGGCATTGTTATACAGTGGCAGATAGCCCGGTAAATCCTTGACTTCTACCTCAGCTCCGACAGACATTGCCCCAGCTACTAACGCACGCGTAATACGCTCGTTGGCATCTATCATTGCAGGGACATTTGAGGCGCGGACATAACTTTCCATACGCACATCACTGGGAACGACATTAACGAGGTCGCCGCCCTGAGTAATGATAGGATGAAAACGAATGTAATCTTTTTCCTGAAAGGTTTCACGGATAGCATTCACACCCATGATACCCATCATTGCGGCATTTAAAGCATTCACACCGATATGGGGCGCAGCGGCTGCGTGTGCTGGCTTACCTTTATAGTTGATTAGCTTGCCGATAAAGCCATTAGTCGTGGTAGACATTTCGATAAAGCCGTTATCACGTTCCGGTTTGACGCTGGTTAAGTGAATTTGCATTGCCATATCGATATCATCAAACTCCCCCAGAGAAATCAGCTCCGGCTTACCGCCGATATAAGTGATTTTTCCTTGTTCGATGAGCTTGCTACGATAAGCCAGTTCTACATATTCTTCAGCAGGCACGGCGAAAGGGACGACATCACCTGCCAGATATTCCATTGCACCAGAATTCACCAGCCCAATAGTCACCGCCATCATATTTGCAATTTGAGCATTATGACCACAGCAATGCGCAGCACCCGTTAGGTCATCTGCATCTGGGTGCTCAGCACAGAGAATGGCATCCAATTCACCGATCACGGCAATACTACGTTTACTGCCTTTGCCACCTTTAAGGCGCGCTTTGACACCTGTGAGTGCGAGTTGATTACGGTAACTAACACCTAAGGAATCAAATGCAGCTTCAACTTTTTTTGCTGTTTTCGTTTCTTTATAACCGAGTTCTGGCTCTGCCCAAATATCTTCTGCAAGTTTTTTAATGTCGACTTTATGGCTTGCAATTACTTCACAGACTTTGGCTTTCAGTTGGTCTTTAGTCATTTTCATGTTAAATGTTCCCCGTAATTAGATAACGCCACTCCATGAGAGCGTTATCTGACCAATAAGTGCGGCGAATATGAATGTCCCAGAGAACACAGCTAGTGATACCGGAATAATTCTCCAAGAGATGGCTTTGAACTTTTCAATATCTTTACCTAGAGAAAGACCCGCAAATGCCAGTACTGTCGTACTGATCACGGCAATAGAGACTTTACCCGTCATCGCAATCATTTCTTTATCATACGGAAATAGTGGTGAACATAGTCCAGCGGCAATCAGGGAAACCCAAAAAATAACCGGCAATTTACCTAACGGCGGAATTAGCGCAATGAGATAGGCCACAAAGGACATCGCACTTAACAACGCCATTGCGAGTAATGTATCGCTGAAAACTTGTCCGAATGTACCGCGACCATAGAGGGATCCACCGATAGCATCACCCAGAGCTGTGAATATAGCGACTAAAACTAGGATTACGGCAATTTCTGTCATCTTTTTCATTATTAACTTTCCTTATTGGTATTCGTAGCAGCCATTGCACTTTTTCTTTTAAATTTGTTGTATAGGAAAGAAGCAAATGGTAAGGAAAAGAATATGTAGACGTACAGACCTAATACCGAGGACATCAGGTTAGCTGAAGAGGAAAATGCCTGAATTTCTGAAGCTTGATTAGGATAAAGTTCGAGTAGTGGTGCTACTGCTGCGGCTAACATTGATCCACTTCCGACACCGGCACCCATTGCTAAAGCGAGCGGGCTGAGGATATCAAGACCGGCAATTACACTAGCCAAGATTCCCATCCAGACAGCACCAAATAATGTACCGCAGATATACATTGCCATCACACCTCGGCCTTCTGGCGAATCTAATCCATACTTAGCTTCAATAATGGCGATATTCGGTTCACGGCCAACAGAGTATGTGGCTCCGACAGCCTCGCGGCCCATGCCAAGCATAATTGCAAGTGGCAGACCCATAATAATGGTACCGATAAAGTGACCGACTTCTTGCAAAATTAATGCGCCGCCAGCTTGAATGATTTTTTCCCAAGAAGCCCCAACAGAAGTACTTAATTTAGCGATCAAGATAACCAATGCAACACTCATTATTGAGGTTGCATGTGCCATATTTTTTTCGTTGAGGATTTTAAATTTTGGAAAGCTAATAATACCACCCATCAGCATGGAATAAAGCATCGGGAAAAACATAACTAAACCGAGTTTAATTTGCCCTATAGCTTCTGCAAGGAGAATGATAAATAAGCCAACCAAAAGCAACTTACTATCTTTTAATATACCCATAGTGTTACCTTTTATTATAGAAATTGTTATTAGGAATTATTCGTATTTATTTATATAAAATGTATCCTGTCCGCATTCATACTATCTATGAAACCGTTTTCCTGACAATATTCCGAAAATTCCTCAAGCATGCCTAAAAGGAATGGCTAAAACCAATTAATGAGTGTTTATTGATTAATATTAATATAATTGCTTGGCTTTAATTAATTCATATAAAATATTTACCTTGTTTTTCATGTGGATACTGGTGTGGTAATATTATGGTGAATATTATTTGATAAGTTGAATTGCTTATTTATTAAAATAATAAGAAGAAGGCTTAAATAAACTTAAAATGTGAACTAGAGCCTGTTTTTTTATTAATTCGACATGGTGTATTTTTTTTCGATTAATTTAACTAATTATAACTATAGAGCCTTTATAAGGGGTAATTATATATCTTTGGATGTATTTACCTAACTTTAGCAATACTTTTAGAGTATTTAACTAGTGTCAGAAAATGCGTTATCCCTATAAAGAAATGTCTAAATTAGACATTGATCACACTATGTTGTAAATATAGATACAGATCACAATATGGAATATTTTTTTATTGGAGTATAAAAATAACGAATTTAATACTCTTATGAGTATCGTTTTTGTGAATATTGACTGGATTCTATCGTTTACTCTTATTTTGTGAAATTTTACATCAAAAGCGGCTGCCGGTTAGTATCTAAAGCTAATCCCGTTTTATGATGATTTTTGTTATAGAAATAGTGTATCTGCTTGTCTGATTTTTTTGGTGCTATTTCTATCATGAATAATTTAATTCAATTTTAGTCGGCATTAGTGTGATTTTATGGGCTATAATCTATTTAATCTTAGGCAATCAATGAGAGAATCCCCCCACTGTGGGGAGATTAAAAACAACTGAGAAAATTAGTTATTTCATTCTCATTGATTACTTAAGGTAGCACCCTAATCACATTTAGCGTTACAGTAAAATGAGTTAGGATCTCTACTTGTATATTGAGTTATTGATACAAAAAAACAAAATATCAATGAGCGAGTTGCAGGGTATAAATTGATTGATCTTTATCTATTTATGAGGTTCCAAACATTCATTTTAATAATTTTCCAATGCATTAAATGATAGATGAAATAAGTATTGCATAAAAAAAACTAATGTTTTTTAAAAATATTAAATATAGCAGTACTTATTAGACCAAAATAAATTTTGGGTCAGTGTATAAACAATCCTTTATATTTTTTTCATTATCTTTAATATCATTCTCTATTTCTTTTAATAAATAGATGAAAAAGCTCTCAACACTTAAGTCTAATTTATCTAAAAATAGTAAAACAAGGTCTAGTGATATTGTATTTACGCCATTTTCATAGCGAGAGACTTGTTGTTGGCTAACATGCAATAACTTACCTACTTCAGCTCCAGTCATCCCATATTCAATACGTTTACTTTTTAAATAGTTCCCAACTAAAGTGTTAACAATAGTATTCATAATAAAGAATTCCCATACTAACTATTTTTATAGATATTATTTGTTAGAACCAAAAATATACAATTAATTAATTTAAGTAAAGATGTTTAAATCATTCAATTAATACCATTGCAATAGATAAAACCTATCAATTCAAAGTTAATCAATTGTTTAAAGCGATCATTTTATTGGGTTTTTAATGAGATAAACTAGTTCAACGTATTGATTTTAAGTAATTTAATTGTTTATTTTTCTTGTGGCTCATTTTTTTGCCAATAATGCGATAAATATCCATTTTACTCATAATGAGAGTAATGATAAAGGGTTTGCCTTTATGAATATAAATGAAAGGATGGCATTGTCTTATAATGAAATAAATTGTTATTTTATATAATTAATGACGATTCGTTATCGCTATTCAATTAAATTGATTTTTTGTAAATTAATTTGCTATTAATTTAAAATTAATAATTTGTTAATGACGAGGATAATTAAAATAAAAATGAGACTTATTTGAAAATTGTCGGTATTTATATTGATTATTTGTTAATTTTGAAGGGAAGATGCATGGTGCCCCCTATCAAGAACATAGGATAATATTAATACTAGCATGTTTGATTTGTAAAATGATTTAGTATTTTTATATCAATTATGATTCTCTGCGTTAACTTTGCATAAATGGGAGGAAAGATAAACTTTAATAAATTGAAGATGTTTTGTATACCACATAAATTTGTTTCTGTGGTATACAAAATAAGCAAAGTAATGGCTAAGTAAGCGATAGACTGATAAAGCGAATTTCGTCAAGCCATTGTATGAATCATGACATCATTTACTGGATGGTTTGATATCCGGCCTTGTATGCAGCAATGATTGATTCAGACATTATTTTTTTCTCAATATTTGATTTGTTAGCACCACTTACCGTTTCAACATGTACTTTTTCTGAAATGTATTGCTCTTTCGCATTTATACTGTTTAGGAACTCTGGAGTTGAAAAATAGGCAATTTTTTTCACATAATCTTCATTGGATATGTTGTCGTGTTTATCTTTTATTCCCATATCATAGAATTGCTTAAAAAAGGGGATGTTGAGCTTAATTGAAGTATGAATGTTGGTTTGAAAATTGGGATCAGATTCATAGCTTGCTAACTGATAAACATAATGTTTACTTATTTCCTCGTAGGGTAAGGTGGGGGTACTACAGGCAAATAGCAATAATACAGAGGGTAATAATAACGTTACACTCAGTTTTGACATATTTTGTGTCCTTATTTTAGATAGTTTCTTTTCCACTATAGTAATTCATATATCTAGTAATGAAAATATTACATTAAAAAAATTTATAGATTAATGCGATAGTGTTTCAATACGATATGTGGAACTGAATAAATTATTTTTTATTCATCATGTTAGCTATCACTCTTCCAATTTGTCATCATTTTAACCAAGTTACTGCAACCCTGATGTATCTGCTCTATTGTTATAACCTAATTAATTTTAAGCCAAAGGAACATGGCGATTGTTTATGCTATTCTAGTTTTAGTAGTCTTGAATGTTTAACTATAAGATATTTCAATGTAATTAAGGAGATATTATGATTCAGTCATATGAACTACAGGATGGCTTTCAAATTCCTCAAATTGGATTTGGCACATACTCGCTTAATGGTTCGCAGGGTACTCGAATAATTGAAAGTGCGTTGTTAAACGGGTACCGTTTAATTGACACTGCATTTAATTATGAAAATGAAGGTATTGTTGGGAAAGCGATAAAAAATAGTTCAGTTCCTAGAGATAAAATAACCGTCACATCAAAATTACCAGGGCGTCATCAGCAATATAAAAATGCGCTGCAAACTGTCCAAGAATCTATATCCCGTATGGGCTTAGACTATATCGATATTTATTTAATTCATTGGCCAAATCCCAAGCAGGGTAAGTTTATTGAAGCATGGCAGGCTTTGATTGATGCACAAAAATCTGGACTAATTAGAAGTATCGGTGTCTGTAATTTCCTACCTGAGCATATAGATGCTCTTGAATTAGAAACGGGTATTCTGCCTGTGATTAATCAGATTGAATTGCATCCAAACTTTAATCAGTTAGATCAACGCAAGTATGATCAATCAAAAAATATTATTACTCAGTCATGGAGCCCGCTAGGACGCGCAGGTGATCTGTTAACGCATAATGCATTGCTTGAACTCGCTCATAAACATAAAAAGTCTGTGTCCCAAATTATTATTCGTTGGCATTTGCAGTTAGGGGCATTACCAATACCTAAATCATCAAATGCATCGCGGCAAATTGAAAATATCGATGTTTATGATTTCTCATTATCTATTGAGGATATGCAGGTCATCGATATGCTGTCTTCATTAAAGGGTAGACTAAAAAATCAAGACCCTTCTTTTTATGAAGAGTTTTAATATTGAATACAGAAATATTGTGATTTATCACTTATGTTTAAATTGTTTTTGATATTGACTTAAAATGGGCAGTGTTAGAGTTAGCCATATTGCCCATTATTTATTTAACATTATTTAAAGAATACCTACTGATTAAATGGATGATGAAGGATGTAAGGTATCAATTAAGCGTCCATAATCGTTGTGTCTACATTCCCTTAAATGAAATATTGTCATTAAGCTAAATTTTATTTTAGCTCATTATTCATTGATCCGTTAATATAATTATAATTAACTTAAATTTATTTTTTTGTTTTAATTATAAAAAAATAAATTTAACCAAATTATATAACAATTGAGTATATCTAATAACATTGCATAGTGGCGCTATCGTCAAAAACTGCGTTCAATTTGTAATTAAATTTTGTGTGAATGTAAGTAAATATCTACATAAACTCCTATGGTGAGTATATGTAGATTTTTAGTCTACATGCAGCGTCTAACTTTGCTGTTTTGTTTATTTTTGATTGATTTGTATTTTTATCTATTTATTTGTAAATTTACAGAATTAAATTCTGAGTTTGTTGTGCTTTTCGCTGTTAATAGGATAAAGATGAGTCTTTTAATTATGCATTTATTAGCAGTTCAACTGAATATATTTGGTTACACTCTACGAGTCAAATACACAACTTGGGTGTATTTATATTTAATATTAGCCAGTATCATTCATCTCGTTCCCAATAATAGAAAACACTTTCAAAAATCATTAATTAATAAGGTATATAAAATGAATAAAACTTTAATCGCAATTTGCTTAGCTTTAACGACAACTTCAATTTCTGCTATTGCTGCTGATGCGGGTTCTGGAAAAATAACATTCAAAGGTGTTGTAAATAGCGGTGCATGTACTATTTCTCCTTCTGATATTAATAAAGAAGTTGAATTAGGAAGTATTTCAGCAGCAAGCTTATCGGCAGATGGTAAAGTAGGTCCATTAAATACATTTGAATTAAAATTACAAGACTGCCAATTAGACCCAGCAGCAACAGGTTCAGATTATTCTAAAGTTAAAATTGCATTTAATGGTCTATCTGATTCAAGTAAAGCAACTTTATGGGCGAATGCGGGTAGCGCAGATAACGTCGCGGTAGCTTTCTTTGATAATACAGGTAAAGCAATTAAACCAGGTGATACTTTAGAACAAGGTATGAAAACACCAGAAACAACAATTATTTTATCTGCTCAAGCTCAAGCGACTGGTGTAGCAACTGCCGGTACTATCAGCTCTGTTGCAAACTATGTATTAAGCTACGAATAATAAATTTATAGTAAATCAATACTTTTTTAATTAATTGTCTTACGCCATTTCGGCGTAAGACGTTTAATTATATTTTCCACTATTATAATAAGAGTGAGCTTATGTATTTTAAGAAAAAAAGCATTTACTATGCTATTTCACTTCTTATTAGTGGTGGATATTCTAATGCTGAAACATTTAATATCAATGCACTTAACTTATCCGCAGATGATAACGTTGACTTAAGTTATTTTGAAAAAAACGATTTAAGTGAAGGTTTGTACGAAACAGATATTGTATTTAACGATAAACGAATTATTCGTAATGAAAAAATTAAATTTATTGATAATAATGGGGTAATTGAGCCCTGTATTACTCCTGAATTACTTAAACGCCTTCCGCTAACAAATGAAGCAAAAGATAAATTAATTGCTACTCAAGAAGATAACTGTATTAACTTAAATTCTCTTGATCCTAATGTAGTGGTGGCTTTTAATGACAGTGAACAAATTCTGACTATTTCAATGCCGCAAAAGTATACCAATTTGGTTTATTCTTCTTGGGTTAGCCCTGAGATGAGAGATAGCGGTATTGCAGGGTTAATTTTTGATTATACTGTAAATAATAGTCATTATTATAGAAAAAATAGCGGTAGAAGTAATAGCGTTAGTGCCTTTGGTAATATTGGTGCCAATGTTGCGCAGTGGCGTTTTCGTGCAAATTATCAGTATGAAAATAAACTTGTTGATCCTAATGGCGATAAGCAAAGTCGCTTCGATTGGGAGCAAGTATATGCATTTAGGGATGTAGCGAGTTTGTCTGCAAAGCTATTTGTGGGTGAAGTTTTTATTAGATCTGATTTATTTGATAGCGTGCGTTTTAAAGGTGTGAGTTTCTTTACTGATGAAAGCATGATGCCTCAGAATTTGCGAGGTTATGCGCCGCAAATTACCGGTGTTGCAGCTTCAAATGCAACGGTGACTTTGTCTCAAAATGGTAGAATTATCAATCAGGTGAAAGTACCTGCGGGTCCTTTTGTCATTAAAGATCTGAATCAGTCGGTAATAGGAACTGTGGATGTTACTGTCACTGAAGATAATGGGCAAGAAACTACTTTTCAATTTACGACAACAAATATTCCATTCTTAACTCGTAAAGGGCAAGTGCGTTATAAGTTAAACGCAGGTCAATTAGCACCTAAATACAGTCATCATACCGATGATAATTTTATTACGTTAGAAACTTCTCTTGGCGTTTTTAATAATACCTCACTATTTGGTGGGCTTGTTGCAACTCAAGGAAACAAATATCAAGCTATAAACGTTGGCATAGGGCAAAACCTCGGTTTTTTAGGGGCACTCTCTGTTGATATAACACAATCCTATGCAGATGTTTTAACCGGAAGAGAGCAAGGAAAAAGCTATCGTATTAACTACGCAAAAGATTTACCGAGTATCGATGGCCAATTGACTTTAACGGGATATCGTTTTGCTGATCAAACGTTTAATTCTTTGACTAACTTTGTTGATCGGAATTTTAGTGATAATAATTTTGAAGACATCAACAAAGATAAACATGTTTTCTCACTTTCGTATGCGCAGCAATTACGTTTTATTAATGCAAGTGCCAATATAACGGCATCTCGTAAAACATATTGGAATGGTAAGCAAAATAACTACTTTAGCGTTGGGCTGAATAAATATTTTGATGAAGGCATAATGAAAGGAGGTAACATTTCGTTATCTTTAAATCAGATACGTAATGGCTATGATAAAACAGATAATCAGGTTTATCTTTCAATCAGCAAGCCATTAAATTCAGATAATGGAAATGCATCAGTGTCATATTTTGCTTCTTATAGTGATAAAGATAAGCGCTATGCGAACAATGCAAACTATAGTCGTTATGTGGATAAAAATACCAATTACAGTGTGACTGCTTCAACGCAAGATAGTTTATCTGATGCCATGGTGAGCACTTATATTTCACATAGTGGCGATTTGGGCCAAGTACAAGTGAGCGGTTCGTTGTCTGATTCAATGAATTCCGCCAGTGTGGCAATGAGTGGTTCAGTAACCGCGACACAACATGGTATTTCTGCACATCGTCTAACATATCGTGATCAATCTCGTTTAATTGTTGAGGTACCTAAAACTAAGGGACTTGTGATTGAAAATGGGAATACAACGACAAATAGTTTTGGCATAGCGACAATCAGTAACGTACCAACCTACTATAATATGGAATATAAGGTTGATATGAATAAGTTACCAGACGATGTAAACATTGAAGAAAATATTCTTGAATCTACACTTACTGATGGTGCTATCGGTTATGTGAAAATGGATGCAAATATTGGGAAGTCATTAATAACGCGTATAAAGCTTATTGATGGAAAATATCCTCCATTAGGCGCGATTGTGACTAATGGAGCAAATGATAAAGTTTCAGGAATTATTGCTGAATCTGGCATTGTTTACTTAACTGGGCTGAATATGGGCGATCAGCTGAGTGTGAATTGGGGAGATGGTCAATCTTGTTCTTTCTCCGCAGATAGTATTCTTGCTGGAAGCCGCGATATTACTTTATGTAATCACTAAGGTGGTTAAAAAATGTTGGTGAAAAAAATGACTCTATTTAAAAAAGTAATTTTTGTTGTTTTGTTATCTGGCGTAATGAGTCAAGCATATGCTGTGCTGGGCTTAGATAGAACTCGTATTATTTTTAATGAAGAAGATGGAGGAGTCAGTGTTGTTATTGAAAATCAAGACAGCGCATCCTCATTTTTAGCGCAAACTTGGATTGAAAAACCAAATGGTGAGAAATTAAATAACTCTTTGGTTGCGCTGCCATTTTTACAAAAATTAAGTCCGAAACAGAAAAAACAAATAAAAATCACTTATATGGAAGGGCAGAACCTGTTGCCACAAGATAGAGAAAGTTTACTTTATTTCAATTTATTAGGTATTCCACCTCAAGGAAAAGAATCAAGTGTGGTTCAATTTACGATTCAATCACGATTAAAACTATTTTATCGTCCAAAAGGTATTGAATATAAAATGCCTGCGGGTAACGACTTTCGACGTGATCTTTTAGTCACCAAGCAGGGTGGGAATATCAAACTAACGAATCCAACGCCATTTAATATTATTATTACGAACCTGAATGTGGATCAGCGTAAAGATAGTGATTTTCCTGAAACCATTGTTGCGCCTTTTAGTGATTCAGTTGTAAAACTAAAAAATCCGGCTTGGAATAGTTTTCATATTGGTTATATCGATGATTTTGGTGGATTACAATTTAGTCAATATCAATGTGATGCGTCACAGTCTTGTCAATTGTCATCTCATGCGAAAAGCAAATGACACTATTTTATCGAAATAGCGCAAAAATAAAAAAGCGAATCAAACAAAGTACACTTTGTTTGTTGCTAATAGCTTCAGGTAATGTTGCTTATGCAGCTGGGGCAGAATGTACTCCGAATGGTGGGCATATGTGGAATCCTGTGCCTGAAATTAATATTGATATGAATACTACTTTAGGTGAAATCTCCGCGGGAACTGAATTAGGTAAAGGATATACTGGTTTTTTTCATGGCATTGTAATTTTTCAGGGTCTAATGCAGATAGAACTATTTATTTTTATAATCAAACACCCGCAACAACGAAAGCTCTTTTATTATCGAGTGGTGTTAGACTTTATCAAAATATTTATAGTCATGAAGTTGTCGAGATTACAGCAAATAATACACCAAAGTTAACGGTCGGTTATTGGAGTCAATCCGTTGCTGATATTGCTTTCATGTATATTTACACTCTTAAACGAGGAGTAGGACCATTAAAATCATTCGATACAGGTACTTTTGTTGTGGGGTATCATGCTGATGGTACTGGACGTCGTTTAGGTGACCTTTATCATGCTCGGATAACTGGAACATTAGTTAACTATTGCCCTACGCCTATTGTTACTATGAGTGATAAGATCGTTGATTTTAAAGAGTTAACGCCAGACCAATTTAATAGTGGTAAAACGGTTAAAGAAAATTTCAATATCACTTTAACACCTGTTTCAAGCTGTCAAGCTGCGCTGGAAGTGAGTGTTAAATTCCAAAGTAATAGTGGTGTCGTGAACAGTAAATATTTGGTTTTTGAGAACGGGTTGCAAGCGACTATTACAGATAAAAGTTTAGGGCAAGAAGTTATGTTTGACCGAGACTATTATAAAGGCGCTATTTCTCAACAAGCTCCGGGTAATTATCAATACAGCGCTGAACTATCAAATAGAAATAATGAGTCGATTAAACAAGGTCCGTTTAGTAATACAGTGAATGTGTTATTTTCATATCGTTAATCATTTTACCATCTAAATGCAGCGGAAATATGAGTTAATTATTTCCACTGTATTATTATCGTAATATTAATCTTCCACTAATCTTTCAATAAATTAAACTATGCGGGATCTGCGGGATATCCGGCTGTATTTAATGCCGTACGGAAAATACTCTCTTCGAGGTTACTGTGAATTTTAACAGTTCTTGTTTCCGGCTCAGTGATTATTTGTGCATGGGCATCAATATCTAATAATGCTTTTGTGACTGATTTAGCGCAACCGCCGCAAGTCATATTGGGTATCGTTAAATTAATCATTTTGCTCTCCTAATTATTGTGGTTTCCTGAGTAATGTAAGGCTTACCAGCGTAGCAAGGTCAATGCATTTTTAGTAAATAATGTGTATTTATTTCAATAGTATTAAATATTGATTTTATATTTAATACTTTAATGATTAAGACGAAATCCGCTTATTTGATGGCAGTGATGCGTAAGCTCCAAATCGAGAGGTTTTAGTCGCGTTTTTTTCTGTATTAATTGTCGGTTCAGTTAAACTGGCAATAATCGGGCAATCAGGTTGATTATTGCCATGACAATGTTGGGTTAGCTTTTCAAGTGTTTGAGCCATGTCTTGTAATTCAGTTATTTTTTGTTTTAATTCAGTTAAATGGGTTAGTGCCATGGCTTTAACATTGGCGCTAGCTCGGTCACTATCTCGCCATAACAGTAAAAGTGCTGAAATCTGTTCAGTTGAAAAGCCAAGATCTCGGGCACGACGAATAAGATGAAAGCTCTCTACATCCGATAAAGTATAATGACGGTAACCAGCATTAGAACGGTTTGCTTTTGGAATTAATCCCGTCTGTTCATAATAACGTATCATTTTTGCTGAAATGTTAGCGAGTTTAGCTGCTTGACCGATATTCATCATGTTCTCCCATTTTGTAGGCGGATACATTTTCTTTATTAATGTAATGTTTACCTAGGTTTTTAGACCTAGTGCGACCATGAGTTTTGGTTTCTGTGATGCGAATGTGCCGTAAAATATTTGTTCGCCAATAAGTGTAATTGGCGCAACACGTACACCGGTATTTTCTTTTGCTTCCATCATGATTTTAGGGTCAGTGAGGTCGCGTTCTTCAAAAGGGAACGCATTTTGAGTCAACCACTCTTTTAACATATGACAATCAGGGCACGTGGGTGTGGTGTAAACAATAATGTTGGAATGAGATTGATTCGCCATCATTTATCCCTTTGTGTTTTAAGACTTACTTTTAGAGATTAGCCAGATCTTTCAATCTGGCTAATCGTCATGTATTTATTGGTATATTAACCTTTCATTGGTGCTTGAAAGCGTTTCAAACGTAAGGCATTACCCAGTACAAATACACTCGATAGCGCCATTGCACCGGCAGCTAACATTGGTGACAATAACGTGCCATTGATCGGGTAAAGCAAACCAGCGGCAACTGGGATTAATAAGGCATTGTAAGCAAACGCCCAGAACAGATTTTGTTTGATGTTCCGGATGGTTGCTTGACTCAGCGCAATCGCATTAACAACACCGCGTAAATCCCCCGACATTAACACTACATCGGCAGCTTCAATGGCGACATCGGTTCCGGTTCCAATGGCGAGGCCGACATCGGCTTCTGCCAGTGCTGGTGCATCGTTGATGCCATCTCCGACGAAGGCCACTTTGCTACCATTGCTGCGAAATTTTTTCAACGCGGCAACTTTACCATCGGGTAATACTTCTGCTGCGATTTCATCGATACCCAGTTGTTTTGCTATCGCAGCGGCGGTAGCGGCGTTATCACCAGTAATCATAGCGACTCGAAGACCCAGTGCATGTAAGGCTTTAATGGCTTCAGGCGTTGTTTCTTTAATCGGGTCAGCGACGGCAATAATTGCGGCTAGGCGGCCATCAATTGCGGCATATAATGGGCTTTTACCTTGCTCACCAAGGCGTTGAGCTGTTTGTTGTAGACTTGAAACATCCAATCCTAGCTGTGCCATGAATCGGTCGGCACCCACTGAAACTGCGCGGCCACCGACTTGAGCTGAAACACCAAAGCCTGGTACTGCTTCAAAGTTTTCAATTGAGGCAAAGGTGATGTCTTTTTCTTTTGCTGCGGCAACAATGGCTTCAGCAATAGGGTGCTCAGAACGCGTCTCAATAGCAGCAACAAGACTGAGTACTTCATCATATTCAAATCCATCCGCAGGCACGAGGTCAGTTAATTCTGGACGGCCCTTGGTTAATGTTCCGGTTTTATCTAATGCAACAACACTCACATCTCGCAGGGCTTGCAACGCTTCGCCTTTGCGAAAGAGAATACCAAGCTCTGCTGCACGTCCAGTACCAACCATGATAGATGTTGGTGTTGCGAGTCCCATCGCACATGGACAAGCGATAATTAACACGGCAACCGCATTAATCAGTGCAAAAGTTAGCGCAGGATTTGGGCCAAAAATCATCCAAATAATAAAGGTGATTACTGCGCCCGTCATGACCGCTGGTACAAACCACATGGTGACTTTATCAACTAATGCTTGAATCGGTAATTTTGAACCTTGGGCTTCCTCAACTAATCGGATGATCTGCGCAAGTACGGTATTTGAGCCAATTTTAGTGACGCGAAAACTGAATGCGCCAGTTTTGTTAATTGTTCCACCAACAACATCAGAGCCAATTTCTTTTGATACTGGAACAGGTTCGCCGGTGATCATACTTTCATCAACGTAAGATGCGCCTTCAATAACCTCACCATCGACTGGAATTTTTTCACCTGGACGGACAAAAACAATATCGTTTGTTGTCACATCATCCAGTGGAATTTCAATTGTTTCTCCGTTACGTTCAACACGAGCGGTTTTAGCTTGAAGCCCCACAAGGCGTTTAATCGCCTGAGATGTTTTTCCTTTAGCGCGCGCTTCTAACGTACGACCTAGCAAGATTAACGTGACGATCACCACGGCAGCTTCAAAGTAGACATTTGCCGTTCCAACCGGTAATACTTGTGGAATAAAGGTAGCAACAACGGAATAACCGTAAGCGGCAATTGTACCAACAGCTACCAGTGAGTTCATATCAGGCGCACCGCGAAATAAGGCTGGAATACCTTTGCGGAAAAAACGCATCCCAGGGCCAAATAAAACAATCGTTGCTAAGATAAACTGTATATACCAGTTTGTTTGTTGGCTCATGACTTTCGACACGAGCTCGTGTACGCCGGGAATAAAGTGCGATCCCATTTCAATAATGAATACGGGTAGCGTAAAAATAGCGGCAGTCAATAAAGCGCGACGTAATGAACGTTCTTCATTATCACGACGCTCATCTGCTTGGTCATTGCTACTGGTTGTTCCCGCCGATATTCGACGAGATTTATAACCCGCTTGCATAACCGCAGCTTCTAAATCATCAATAGTGACAGCACCCGAAAGGTGGCGGATACGGGCGCGTTCAGTCGCTAGATTCACCGTAGCTTCCAATACACCGGGCACTTGAGCTAAAGCTTTTTCAACGCGACCGACACAAGAAGCACAGGTCATTTCTTCAATCGTGAGTTCGGTGATTTCTTCGCGAACCGTATAACCTGAATTTTCAATTGCTCTTACTGCTGCAAGGGGATCTGCCGCGCCAGTGAAGGTAATATCAGCACGTTCTGTCGCAAGGTTAACCACGGCAGTGCTTATTTCTGGAACTGCTTTTAAAGCACGTTCAACACGACCGACACAAGATGCACAGGTCATGCCTTCAACCGGTAAACTTATACGGTTGGATGTGGATGGAGAGATATTCGTATTCATTATTTTGCCTTCTTGAATAGGTTGTTGAGTGAAAGCATAAGGTTTCCCTTAAGGGTAAGGTCAAGGTTTTTTTATTTTTATTTAATGAATAAATTGATGTTTGAACAATTATGGTGTGTTTCTAAGATGGAAATATGACCGATTTTTATTTTATTATATTTATAATCAATAGGTTAATTTATGTCATGAAAACTAAGGCAACAAAGTGTATTAAAAAAATATTTTATTCACTAGGTAAAATCTACCCAGTGAATAAAGGTTTTCGTATTATATCAAATTATTTGTTATAGCGACTTTCTGAGTGTTAACTTACGGACAATAACGTAAAAAACGGGTGTCAGTATTAAGCCAAATAATGTCACGCCTAACATACCAAAGAAAACAGCAATACCCATGGCTTGTCTCATTTCAGAACCGGCTCCGCTCGCCAAAACTAATGGAATAACACCTGCGATAAATGCAAACGATGTCATTAATATTGGGCGTAATCGCAAATGTGCGGCTTCTAAAACAGCTGCGATAGGGTCGGCTCCTTGTTTTTCTTGTGCAATAGCAAATTCGACAATTAGTATGGCATTTTTGGCGGCGAGTCCCACAAGGACAATAAAGGCGATTTGCGTAAAGACGTTGTTATCACCATTGAACAGCCATACACCCGCAATCGCAGAAAGTAATGCCATTGGTGCTATCAATAAAACAGAGAAGGGCAGTGACCAACTATTATATTGGGCAGCAAGGATCAAAAAGGCAAATAAAACGGCTAATGGGAAAATATATAATGCCGAATTACCACTCAATTGCTCTTGGTAAGTTAAATCAGTCCATTCATAAGTCATACCTTCCGGTAAGGTTTCTTGCAAGATTTTTTCAATAGCGTCGGTTGCTTGTCCAGAAGTAAAGCCCGGTGCGGCGTTTCCTGTAATATCTACCGATGGAAAACCATTATAGTGAATGATGCGATCTGGCCCTGTAGTACGTGTAATGTTAACTAATGTGCCTAGCGGGATCATGTCACCGTGTTTATTGCGTACTTGCAATAATTCAATATCTTTAGCATCCATTCTAAATGGCGTGTCTGCCTGAACGACAACGCGATAAGTTCGGCCAAATCGATTGAAGTCATTAACATATAATGATCCAAGATTGATTTGTAGTGCATCAAAAATATCGGTTAATTCCACACCTTGTGATTTTGCTTTTACGCGGTCTATATCAACATCTATTTGTGGTGAATTGGTTTGAAAACTGGCCATCATCCCTGTGAGTTCAGGTGTTTGCATCGCCTTCATTAAAATTTGTTCTTGTACTTTAGCTAACGCTTCAAAACCAAGATCGGCTCTGTCCTCTATTTGGACTTTAAATCCGCCCATAGCACCTAATCCTGGTACAGGCGGTGGTGGGAAAATACCCACGAAACCGTCAGGAATTTGACTAAATTTCCCCATTAATTTACCCGCAATGGCATTCGCAGAAAGCGATGGGTCGGTGCGCTCGTCAAAAGGTTTAAGCATCGCAAACATCAAGGCGGAGTTAGGAATATTAACGGGCCCATTAACGGATAAACCGGGGAATGCGACCACGTGTTCAACACCGGGCTCGGCAAGTGCAATGCGTGACATTTCTTTTACCACGGCTTCGGTTCTATCGAGTGAAGAACCTGGCGGTAATTGTGCAACGCCAATTAAGTAGTATTTATCTTGTGCGGGAACAAAACCGTTAGGGACAACGTTAAAACCCAGTGCGGTTAATCCAATAAATCCGAGATACAGAGTCAGTATAATAAGGCTGCCTCGAATGCATCGACGGATTAATTGAACATATTTTTCTGACAACTTATTAAAGAAGAGATTAAATTTGGCAAAAAAAGCACCGAATATCAGATTAATAATACGTGTCAGCCAATCTGTTTTTACATTTTTACCGTGGGGCTTAAGTAACATTGCACAAAGTGCTGGTGCTAAGGTTAATGAGTTAATCGCGGATATAATGGTTGAAATAACAATGGTTAATGAGAATTGTCGATAAAACTCTCCTTGTAACCCCGATAAAAATGCGGTGGGAATAAATACTGCGGCTAGCACAGAGGTAATCGCTAAGATTGGGCCCGTTACTTCATCCATCGCTTTGAATGCAGCTTCTCTGGGCGCTAACCCTTCGGTTATATGCCTTTCCACATTCTCGACGACAACAATGGCATCATCGACCACGATCCCTATCGAAATGACTAATCCAAATAGGGATAGCGTATTTAAGGAGAAACCAAATAAATACATAAAGGCAAATGTGCCGATTAATGAGACGGGGACGGCGACCAGTGGAATAATCGAGGCGCGCCAGCTTTGTAAAAATAAAACCACCACTAAAACGACTAAAATAGTCGCTTCAAGTAAGGTTATCGCAACTGATTTTAATGAAGCACTGACAAAAACCGTCGGGTCGTAAGCGATTTTATAATCGATACCGTCAATAAAATTAGCCTGTAAGCGTGACATAGTCTCGCGTACAGAGCGGGATACATCTAAAGCGTTAGCGCCTGGGCTCATCACAATTTGTAAGCCAACGGCATTTTGACCATCAAGCAGGCTACGTAATGAATAATTATCTGCACCTAACTCCATTCTAGCCACATCTTTCAGGTACGTAATTTGGCCATTTTCGCCAGCTTTGATAATAATATTGCCAAACTGTTCTTCTGTTGTCAGCCTGCCCAGTGCATTGACACTGATTTGAAATGAGGATGTGCTATCCGGTTGCTGTCCAATAGAACCTGTTGCGACTTGAATATTTTGCTCACGAATGGCGGCGACAATATCATTTGCAGTCAGCCCCACTGATGCCACTTTTGTTGGGTCTATCCAAGCCCGCATTGCATATTCACCTTCCCCCCAAACCACGGCGCTTGCGACACCGGAGAGTTTAGCAATTTCATCTCGCACATTTAACATGGCATAGTTAGAGACAAACAGTGAATCGTAGACATCATTTGGGGAATACATATGGACAACCATCAGGACATCTGGAGATGTTTTCTCTGTTGTCACGCCAATTTGTTGCACTTCTTGAGGCAATCTTGGCAGTACTCTAGAAACTAAATTTTGTACTTGAATTTGGGCAATGTCAGGGTCAACACCTTGCCCAAATGAAATGGTTAAAACCATTTTTCCATCAGTTGACATCTGAGAGCTCATATAGAGCATCCCTTCTACGCCATTGACGGCTTGTTCTATCGGTGCGGCAACAGTGTCTGCGATAACTTTAGGTGTTGCGCCCGGATAACTTGCAACCACCTGAACTGTCGGTGGTGTAACGGATGGATATTCGCTTAATGGCAATTTAAAGAAGCTAAGAATACCGGCTATCAAGATAAATATGGATAAGACAATGGCAACAATGGGCCGTTGAATAAAAAAATGGGGAAATTTCATTATTTGTTTTCCTCCGTTTTATTTTTGTTGGTCATATTGTTTTCAGCCAGATTGCTATCAGCCAATGGTGATTGCATTGGAATTTCGTTAGGCGTAACTTCCATTCCCGGTCTGACAAGACCTTTGATAATGATTTTTTCACCTTGTGCTAAGCCCTTATTGATGACTCTTAAGCCATCTTTCATCGCACCGAGTTCGACTTGTCGATATTCTGCTTTGTTATTTTTATCAAGCACTAATACATAGTTTTGTCCTTGGTTGGAACCGATTGCTTGTTCATCAATGAGAATTGATGGCGCTTTGTTACCAATAGGAAGTTGAACGCGAATAAAGGAGCCGGGGGTGAGTTTGCCATCTTCATTTTTAAGTGAGGCTCGCACTTTGACTGTCCCTGTTGCTCGGTCAATTTGATTACTGATAAAATTGAGCGTGCCTGAATGAGGATAATTTTGTTCATTAGGTAAACGAATATTCACCGAAGGTAATGCGACATCTTGCTTTGATTTTGGAGTGAACTGTATAGCTGAAAGTTGATGAAAGGTGGTTTCATCAATATCAAAATAGGCATAGATAGGGTCAATTGAAACAATTGTCGTTAACAGTGTGGCAGTATTGATATCACCGCCTGTCACAAGGTTGCCTTCTGTTATTAACGCTCTATCAACTCGGCCAGTTATTGGCGCGGTAACTTGCGTATACGATAAATTTAATTTAGCGGCTTCAACTGTGGCTTTGGCAGATTTAACTTGAGCATTATTGACGGTACGATTAGCGTGTGCATCATCGTAATCTTTACGAGAAACGACGCCCTTATCAACCAGGCCTTTGATTCGATTGTAATTTTTATTTGCTTGAAAGGCTAACGCTTCAGCTTGACTAAGTTGTCCTATCGCTTCATTCAATGCAATTTGAAAAGGCAGAGGGTCTATTTGAAAGAGTAAATCCCCTTTTTGAATAATTTGCCCTTCAGGCAAGTTAATCGCATTAATTCGACCACCGACTCGGGCACGTAAATCAACTGTTTTAGGTGCAGCTAAGTAACCTGTAAATTCGGAAGAGGGAATAATATCCCGTTGAATAACCTCAGCGACAGGTACTTGGGGAAGCATGATGGCGCTAGTGCTTTCTGGCTGACTATCATTATTATTATTTTCTTGTGCAGCAGATTGCCCACCCAGAGTGATAGCTGTAAAGAGCGCTGCATATACGCCAATTTTCATTTTCATAAAAAACCTTGCCTGATTAAATAAAGGAATTGTTAATTCGGATGTTATTGAATAAATTCTTTGCAAGGGTAAAGGTTACAGTCGCTGTAAAGTCAATAGTTTTAATTAAATGAAAAAAAATAAAAGATGGTAAGTTTACATTTGATATGGATTTTTAATATGCTGATTTATTTTATTTTGATGAGGAATTAAATAAAGGCTACTGTATAAAAAATTAAAATAATCTTCTGAACTATTGACCTTGTATCTACTTTAAGGTTTTAAATGACTTTAAAGTAACTTAATTATATTTAAATTAAATAGAGTTTAAAATGAAATCAATCATGACGGTCATTGAGGTGTTTAATGATGAATAATAATGCACTAAGAGAAAATATCGTGAATGATATTATTATTTGGATTGATGAAAATGTTGATAAACCTCTCGATATTGAAATAATCTCTGAAAGAGCAGGTTATTCAAAATGGCATTTTCAGCGGATATTTAAACATGTGGTTGGCGTTAACTTAGGTGAATATATTTTAAATATCAGGCTATTAAAGGTCTCGTCTGATCTAAAGAAAACCAATGATAAAATTATTGATATTGCATTTCGATATGGCTTTGATAGTCAGCAAGAGCTAAATCGTGCATTTAAAAGAATCTTGAAAGTGACACCGGGCAAGTATCGAAAAGAAACTGTACTACGCTACGATGCTTAATTTGAATCATGATATTAAAAATTAATAAATGCTTATTTACTATTTTTCTTGACCTTACAATGACGGCAAGGTTTAAGATTGTTAGCATATTTTTAGATTGAAATTATTTGAGGTGAATAAATGAAAATAGGTGAGATGTCAGATTTATTTAAAATTCCAAGGGAAACTATTCGTTTCTATGAACGTGAAGGGCTAATGTTACCTCCCAATAGAAATAATAATAACTATCGGAGTTATAGTGAAAATCATGTTGAACGTTTAAGGTTTATAAAAAACTGTCGAAATTTTAATATGTCGCATCGTGAGATCAAAAAATTACTCAATCTTATTGATAATAATAATGCGGGTTGTGAATTAGTCGAAGAGGTCGTTTTGAGTCATTTATCCAGTATTAGAGAAAATATTGAGAAGTTGAAGCGGTTAGAGAAAGATTTGGTTATTTTACAAGTTCATAGCAAGAATATGGATATTAATGATAAATGTGGGATCATTAAAAATCTGTTATCTCGGGAGATTTAACTATTGATGAGATGATTAATTTTTTATTCCAAAACAGTAAAAATTCCCTATCTTGCATACTTTTTATTCCAATTTTAAACTTTAAATTATTTTCGTCAAAAATGTCGACGCTCAGTTTGAACATTAAGTTGTATTCCTATCATATTGATTAATATTCATTATTTTATTGGCATATTTTGTGCATTATTTGAGTTTCTTTTTCTTACTCTTTTACTCCCTAGTTAGGGGAAAGGACTTCAAATGAAAAAAGTTATATCTGTATGCCCATACTGCGGCGCTGGTTGTAAATTAAATCTCTGTGTTGAAAACGGCAAAATAATCAAAGCTGAAGGCGCTAATGGCGCTACAAATCAAGGACAACTCTGTTTAAAAGGTTTGTATGGCTGGGATTTTCTTTATGATAATAAATTACTAACTGCTCGCATTAATCAGCCAATGATCCGCAGGGAAAAAGGGGCGCCATTTGAAGTTGTCAGTTGGCGTGAAGCCATTAATTATACCGCCCATAAATTAAAAGAAATCAAAGAAAAGTATGGCGCTAAATCCATTATGTGCACGGGTTCTTCTCGTGGTACGGGTAATGAAACCAATTTTGTCATGCAAAAATTTACCCGTGCAGTGTTAGGCAATAATAATGTCGACTGCTGCGCGCGAGTTTGCCATGGCCCTTCTGTGGCAGGGTTACAGGTCACATTGGGGAATGGCGCCATGAGTAACTCAATCGCCGATATTGAGAACTCGGATTGTTTATTAGTTTTCGGATATAACTGCGCAGACTCTCACCCAATCGTTGCTAGGCGAGTGATAAAAGCTAAAGAAAAAGGGGCTGAAATTATTGTTTGCGACCCGAGAAAAATAGAAACAGCAAAAATAGCCACACAATATCTTCCGCTAAAGAATGGGACCAATATGGCATTAGTGAATGCCTTTATTTATACCCTGATAGAAGAAGAACTTTATGATAAAAATTATGTTAATCAGTTTACTGAAGGTTTTGAAGACGTTAAACAAATAGTACAGGATTATAGTCCGGAAGCGGTTCAGGATATTGTCGGTATTCCTGCATTACAAATTCGTCAGGCGATGCGAACTTACGCTAAAGCTAAAACAGCGACCATTATGTGGGGAATGGGCGTGACCCAATTTGGACAAGCCGTTGATGTAGTTAAAGGTCTTTCTAGCTTAGCGCTGATGACGGGAAACCTCGGAAAACCGAATGTGGGCGTTGCGCCTGTTCGCGGACAAAATAATGTTCAAGGTGCTTGTGATATGGGGGTGTTACCTAATCTATTCCCCGGTTATCAGGAGGTCACAGATGAAAGCGTACGTCAAAAATTTGCAAAAGAGTGGGGAATTTCGTCTGAGCAGCTTGACCCTAACGTAGGTTATCGAATTACTGAAGTACCTCATTTAGCTATTGAAGGAAAGGTCAAAGCTTATTACATCATGGGTGAAGACCCATTACAGACAGAAGCAGATTTGAATCTAGTTCGAAAAGGTTTTGAAGCACTCGAGTTTGTTGTCGTTCAAGATATTTTCATGACCAAAACGGCAGAACAAGCCGATGTTATTTTACCTTCAACCAGTTGGGGTGAACACGGTGGTATCTTCACTTGTGCTGACCGTGGATTTCAACGATTTGAGAAAGCGATTGAGCCAGTTGGTAATGTTAAACGAGATTGGGAAATTATTTGTTTGATAGCGACAGAAATGGGTTATCCAATGTCGTACACCGATAATAAACAAATTTGGGATGAAGTTAGAAAACTTTGTCCGCTATTTTTTGGTGTGACCTATGAAAAATTAGCCGGATTAGCGCATATTCAATGGCCTTGTCCAACTGAAGATCATATGGGAACGCCTTACCTCTATAAGGACAACGTATTTGATACGCCTTCAGGTAAAGGGCTACTTTTTGCAACCAATTGGCGCGCTCCTGCGGAATTACCGGATGAAACATACCCGTTGATCCTTTCAACGGTTCGTGAGGTTGGCCATTATTCTTGTCGCTCAATGACCGGAAATTGTAAAGCGCTCGCATCTTTAGCGGATGAGCCGGGTTATGTTCAAGTTAATCCCGAAACCGCGAAAAAAATAGGCATTAAAGATCAAGATATCGTTTGGGTTGAGTCTCGTCGGGGAAAAGTTATGTCTCGTTGTAGTATTAATGAAACTATCAATAAGCCCGCCATTTATATGACTTACCAATGGTGGGTTGGAGCTTGTAATGAATTGACGCAAGATAATCTTGATCCTATTTCAAAAACGCCAGAAACTAAATATTGCGCCGCAAGGATTGTCAAAATTAACGATCAAAAATCCGCAGAAAGCCTCGTGACTTCGAAATATGTCGATATGCGTTCGCGACTGATTAATTTGGTTGAGTCAGCCGAAAGCCAAATACAATAAAACCTAAATAGAGAACCTAAATAAAGAGTGGCTACGGTGTGATTAATTCACACTGTGGCCATTTTGCTATTCAGTTTGTCCATTTCATTTTCACAGATTTCGCTTCCTCACTTCACTGCTTGTCGTCATTAGTGTCGATTAAGCGGTATTTATCATTCCATTATTTCATAACAAATTGATTTTATTGCTAATAATTTATGGCATGAAAAATGCTTAGTTAATGGCATCAATCCTAATGACTTGACAGATTTTATTGGAGGGTAAGGCGAATGAATCGCTTTGTTATTGCCGACCCACAATTATGTATCGGATGTAATACCTGTATGGCGGCGTGCTCAGAGACGCATAAAGTTCAGGGATTACAAACATATCCGCGACTAAAAGTGGTGAAAATTGGAGAGCTGACTGCACCTATGCTCTGCCGCCAGTGTGATGATGCTCCATGTGCTCGTGTGTGTCCGGTGAATGCCATCACCCACGAGAACAACATGATTGTGCTGAATGAAAGTCTTTGTATAGGCTGCAAATTATGCGGTCTAGTTTGCCCATTTGGGGCAATCACCCCATCAGGCAGTAAACCTGTGGATATGCCTGATTTCTTTGAACAATATGTTCCCAAAGAAATGTTATTGGATGTTCCTGACAGCTTACCAACGATGAACCCGTTTTTGGCATGGAATGCTGGTATTCGTAATGTCGCTGTGAAATGTGATTTATGTGACTTTAGCGAAGAGGGCCCAGCTTGCGTGAAAGTGTGCCCAACTGACGCTCTCCATATTGTTGAAGAGAACCAATTAGAAAATGAAAATGCGAAACGACGCAATGCATCGGTCAATGTGATGCCGCCAGAGTTCGACATTTTTGTCTCAGGACAGGAGAACTCATAACATGACGTCGCTTCAGTTACTCTTGTGGTCAATCTCCCTTTATTTTGCTGGTGGCTTCATATCATTGCTATTTAAAAGACAAGAAAAAATAGCAATTTATGTCGCTGGTATTGCAGCAATAATTGGCGGGCTCCTCGGTTTAATGAGTTCAATTCCTGTGTTGATGAATGGCGAGGTATTGACCTATTTTGCGCAAGGACCATTCCCATTTGCGCATTTTGTGGTTCGTTTTGATAGCCTCGCCGCTTTTATGGTGATGGTGATTTCATTACTTGTAACCGTCAGTGCTTTATATTCATTGAATTATGTTCAGGAATATTGTGGACGAGGCGCATGGAGCATGGGGTTCTTTTTGAACCTATTTGTTGCATCAATGGTTGCACTGGTCGTTATGGATAACGCTTTCTATTTCATTATTTTATTTGAAATGATGTCATTAGCTTCTTGGTTTCTGGTTATTGCTGACCAAGATGAAAAATCTATCCGTGCTGGCTTACTGTACTTCTTTATTGCTCACGCCGGTTCTATCCTCATCATGATTGCTTTCTTCTTGATGTGGCGTCAAAGCGGTAGCTTAGATTTCGACTCCTTCCGTCAACTTTCACTTTCACCAGCGATGGCTTCTATCGTCTTTTTATTGGGTTTCTTCGGTTTTGGTGCCAAGGCGGGGATGTTGCCTTTGCACAGTTGGTTACCGCAAGCTCACCCAGCCGCACCTTCTCATGCTTCCGCGCTGATGTCTGGTGTGATGGTTAAGATTGGTATCTTTGGGATCATCAAAGTCGGCATCGATTTGTTAGGTGCAACGCAAGGTTGGTGGGGAATTGTAGTACTTGCTTTTGGGGCCGTATCTTCCGTTCTTGGGGTTATGTACGCCTTAGCAGAACATGATATCAAGCGTTTGCTTGCTTGGCATACAGTAGAAAACATCGGCATCATTTTGATGGGCGTTGGCGTTAGTATGGTCGGTATGGCAAATAACATGCCAGTGTTGGCGACTATTGGTCTACTTGGTGCGCTTTATCACTTACTCAACCATGCGGTATTTAAAGGCTTGCTATTTCTCGGTGCTGGTGCGGTGATTTACCGTATTCATACTCGTGATATGGATAAGATGGGGGGCTTAGCCAAGTTAATGCCGCTCACTGCGACGGCCTTTTTAATTGGTTGTATGGCCATTTCTGCATTACCGCCACTCAATGGTTTTGTGAGTGAGTGGTACACCTATCAATCCCTATTTTCTATGAGCCATGAAGGCACTTTCATTATGCGTATCAGTGGCCCAATTGCGATTGTGATGTTAGCCATCACAGGTGCTCTTGCGGCAATGTGCTTTGTGAAAGTCTATGGCGTGAGTTTTTGTGGTGGTGCGCGTAGCGAACAAGCAACCCATGCACGAGAAGTACCTTGGACCATGACTGTCGCGATGATTATTCTTGCGGCAATTTGCGTCATTTTAGGTGTGGGTGCGAGTGTGATTGCACCTGTGTTAGCCAATGTCGCGATGTCATTGACCAGTGCAACGGATATCACGGTTGTTCAAGGTACGATGCTAATACCTGATAGCGCGTCTCAAGCGATGATATCACCTGCTATGACTTTTGTGCTTCTACTCGCCTTACCTGTGATCCCATTTATTATTTATATGGTTTTCAAAGGCAAACAACTCGGTTTTCGTCGTAAAGGCGATGCATGGGCTTGTGGTTATGCATGGGAAAGCGATATGTCCGTATCTGCGGGTGGATTTACTCAGCCGCTTCGTTCTATGTTCGCACCCTTGTATCGGATGCGTAAACAGCTCGATCCGTCAGCGAAATTGGCTCAGGCTTTAGAAGTGACTAAAGCAGGGGCAGGGAAAGTCGAACCTTTCTGGGATGAAAGTATTATTTATCCTCTAGTGCGCGGTATCAATCGGTTTGCCAAACGAATGCAGTGTCTTCAAGGTGGGGATTTTAGACTTTATTGTCTCTATGTCGTTGCGGCGTTAGTCGTTTTACTTGTCGTCATTGCGGCGTAAGGAGAGAGAAACCATGTCTATTCAAGAAACACCGACATTGATGACAGGACTCTTTGCAGTGGTTCAAGCGGTATTTTTACTGCTATTAACACCATTGTTTACTGGTATATCTCGTCAAATTCGCGCCAAAATGCACTCTCGTCAAGGACCCGGCGTTTTACAAGATTATCGTGATATTTTTAAATTGTTGAAGCGTCAGTCCGTCGCACCGCGTGATTCAGGAATGGTCTTTTGTATCATGCCTTATGTATTACTCGGTAGTATGTTGTTATTAGCGATGGCACTGCCTGTCTTTACGATCACTTCACTGTTTAGTGGCGCATCTGACATCATTATTGTGTTGTATGTTTTTGCGCTATTTCGCTTTTTCTTTTCGCTCTCAGGTTTAGATACCGGAAGCCCATTTGCAGGTATCGGTGCCAGCCGTGAATTGACGCTTGGTGTTTTGGTCGAACCTACTTTATTTCTTGGTTTGTTAGTTGTCGCATTAATTGCAGGCTCAACCAACATCGGCGCTATTAGTGCGGTGATGAATGAGGGCTGGATATCACCAACAGCAACGCTCCTTGCACTATTAGCTTGTGGTTTTGCCACTTTTATTGAAATGGGCAAAATTCCCTTCGATGTGGCGGAAGCTGAGCAAGAATTGCAAGAAGGACCGCTTACTGAGTATTCAGGATCGGGTTTGGCGTTAGTGAAATGGGGTATAGGTCTGAAACAAGTGATCGTCGCAGTTTTGTTTCTGTCTATTTTCTTTCCCTATGGTAATGCGAGCGAATTGACAATAGTCAGTTTGCTATTTGCCATCGTCATCATGCTCATAAAATTGTTGGTTATTTTCGTTCTGGCATCGTTAGTCGAAAATAGTTTGGCTCGTGGTCGTTTCTTACTGACGCACCATGTGACTTGGTTAGGATTCGGTGTTGCGGCACTTGGATTCGTGTTCTATCTCACCGGTCTATAAGGAGCGACAAAGCATGTTAGAAAATATTGCACTGGCGACTCTAATGGTTCCGTTTATTGGGGCGTTGCTGGTCAGTTTCTTACCAACACGTGTCGCACCGTGGCTAAGTACGTTAGTTGCGTTGCTTGCATCGCTCGGTACGGCGGCATTGGGTTGGTTGTATCTCGACGGTGGCAAAGTCGCCACCACGTTGGAATTAGTACAAGCAGGGGATGTCGCGTTATTTGGTTTTACCATTGATGGCGTCAGTACATTAATTGCGTTTGCCGTAGTATTCCTAGGCTTTTTGATCTGTCTGTATTCTACAGGCTATTTGACCGAAGGTAATCGTGAGCACGCACACGGCCCAACTCGCCGCTATTATGCATTTTTGCTGATTTTTATCGGTGCAATGGCGGGTGTGGTGCTGTCTTCTACCATTTTAGGACAACTCGTCTTCTTCGAAATTACTGGGGGCTGTTCTTGGGCGCTGATTGGTTATTACCAAACTGAAAAATCACAGCGTTCTGCAATGAAAGCACTGCTTATCACCCATATCGGTTCGTTGGGACTGTACATGGCAGCGGCGACCTTATTCATCAGTACAGGAACATTCGCACTAAGTGCCATTAATCAGCTGAATGAAACACAAAGCCTGATTGTTTTTGGTGGCATTTTATTTGCGGCATGGGGTAAGTCTGCACAACTCCCATTACAGGCTTGGTTACCTGATGCGATGGAAGCGCCAACACCGGTCAGCGCGTATTTACACGCGGCCTCTATGGTGAAAGTTGGCGTGTATATTTTTGCGCGTAGCATTATGTCATCAACCCATGTACCGGAAATTATCGGTTGGATTGGTGTGACGATGGCAGTGATCACCTTGGTATATGGTTTCTTGATGTATCTACCACAAAAAGATATGAAACGATTGCTAGCGTGGTCAACCATTACCCAATTAGCGTATATCTTTCTTGCCTTGTCGTTATCGATTTTTGGTTCGAAAGAGGCGTTTGATGGCGGTATTGCTTACATCTTTAACCATGCTTTTGCGAAAAGTTTATTCTTCTTAGTTGCAGGTGCGCTGAGCTATAGCTGCGGTACACGTATGCTGCCGCGTTTACGTGGATTAGCAAAACAGTATCCACTCTTGGGCGTTGGATTTTGTGTGGCGGCATTGGCGATTGCCGGTGTTCCTCCGCTTAATGGTTTTTTCAGTAAATTTCCAATCTTTGCCGCAGGTTTCGCGTTGTCTGACAAATTCTGGATATTAACGCCAATTATGATTTTGGTGTTGATTGAATCCGTCGCGAGTTTTGCTTGGTTACTTTACTGGTTCGGTAAAGTGGTACCTGGCGAACCAAGTGAAGAAGTGGCAAATGGCAGTGCTGTTCCATGGGCGATGCAGTGGGTAATTGGTTTACTGATCATCATGTCCTTCTGTTCTAGTGTTATTGCCGTCATCTGGCTCAATTAAGGGGAGAAAGTATGACTGGTTCAATGATTGTAAATAATTTAGCGGGGCTGATGATGATCACTTCGCTACTGGTTATCGGCGCAAAACGTCCGGTGGCATCTTGTTGGTTTTATGCACTTCAATCTTTGGTTCTGGTGGCGATTTTTGCCACACTCTCTCAAACCTTGAATGCGCCAGAGCTAGCAATGTGGGCAGGCACTGCATTTGCAACAAAAGTAGTTTTAGTACCACTGATTATGGGATATGCATTTCGCAAACTCTCTGATCCGTCAGCGAATGGCGGTGTGATAAGTCCTGCATGGTTGATGTTAGCAGCAGCGGTCATCGTAGTGTTGTGTTGGTTTGTTGTCGAACCGATAAAACTGCCAATAGCCACAGATTTGAAGCCAGCTTTAGCGGTTTCACTGGGACATTTTATGTTGGGATTGCTATGTATTGTGACCCAGAAAAATATCCTTAAGCAGGCATTTGGTTATTGCTTGATGGAAAATGGTTCACATCTGACATTGGCATTGCTGGCATATAAAGCGCCAGAATTAGTTGAAATAGGCATCGCGACGGACGCCATTTTTGCTGTGATTATCATGGCGGTGCTGGCACGTAAAATCTATCGCACGCTCAACACACTGAACGTGGATCAACTGACCGCGCTGAAGGGGTGATGAGATGAATCAAACTATGTTATTGACGTTATTAATGGCGACACCATTGGTTATTTCTATGTTGGCTTTTATCTGCCGTTTACTTGGAAATAGCGCCAAAATGGCGGTTACTTTGGTGCATGCCATCGGGATTACTTTATTGTTGGTATTATCGCTGTGGATGGTAAATACCATTGGTGAAGTTGGCGACCTGCTAATGGCGCAGCGCTGGATACATCTTGATAGCCTTGCTGGATTATTTTTAGCGATATTGGGAATTGTTGGTTTTCTGACAGGTTTATATTCCATTGGCTATATGAACCATGAGGTTGAAGAGGGGGAAATTAGCGTTGGAACCCTTTGCAATTACTATGGTTTCTTCCATCTGTTCTTATTTACCATGCTATTGGTTATTACCAGTAATAACTTGATTCTAATGTGGGCGGCGGTTGAAGCTACCACATTAAGCTCTGCATTTTTGGTAGGTATTTATGGCCAACGCTCTTCTTTAGAAGCCGCGTGGAAATACATCATTATCTGTAGTGTCGGTGTGGCATTTGGTCTATTTGGTACCATTTTGGTTTATGCCAATGCGGTCAATGTCATGCCTGATCCAGAGTTAGCGATTTTCTGGACAGAAGTATTGAAATATACCTCATTACTTGACCCAACTTTGATGCATTTAGCCTTTGTATTCGTTTTAGTTGGCTTCGGAACCAAAACGGGTCTGTTTCCAATGCATGCATGGTTACCTGATGCACATAGTGAGGCTCCAAGCCCAACTTCGGCATTACTTTCTGCCGTATTGTTAAATTGCGCACTACTTATCATCATTCGTTATTACATCATCGTCACGTCTGCGATTGGTGGTGAATTTACTCAAACCTTGTTACTTGTCTTTGGCTTGCTTTCTGTTGCTGTCGCCGCATTCTTTATCTTAGTTCAACGAGATATGAAACGACTATTAGCTTATTCAAGCGTTGAAAATATGGGCTTGATTGCAGTCGCATTAGGTATTGGTGGCCCATTAGGGGTACTTGCTGCGTTATTACATACTTTGAATCACAGTTTAGCGAAAACGCTGCTGTTTTGTGGTTCAGGTAATGTATTACTTAAATATGGCACGCGGGATATTACCGTTGTTAAAGGGCTATTACGCACAATGCCATTTACCGCAGTCGTGTTCGCTGGTGGCGCATTAGCTTTAGGCGGTATGCCACCGTTTAACATATTTTTAAGTGAGTTCATGATTGTGGTTGCAGGTATTGCTACCAACCATTTCTGGCTGACACTGCTTGTTTTAATTCTCATTACTGTCGTTCTTGGCGGATTAGTCAGAATGATCTCTAAAACATTATTTGGTGAGAAACCTGACTGTGTTTCAAAAGGTGAACTTGGCATTTTGACGACCTTACCGATGGCAATTCTTATTGTTTTGATGTTGGTAATGGGTACGCACATTCCACAGTCTGTTAGTAATCTACTTGAGAATGCGGCCACTATTGTGTTGAAAGACAGTGCATTACCTAATTCAGAATTAACTACTTTAAACTTTCATTGGCCGTGGGGTGTAAACGCCTCTTCGACCTCATTGCAGGAGAAATAACGTGAGCTATCAGAATTATGCAGATACCCTTCAGGGCGTTCGTAAAGGCGCGGGTTATCTGGCAAAAGTCCGCGAGAAATTTCCTCATGCGGTGCTGGACGAAGAGTGGCAGACTGCGAATCAGGTCACTATCACCATTAAAACGGAAATGCTGCCAGAGGTGGTTGAATTTCTGTATTACGGTTGCGGCGGCTGGTTACCCGTGCTGTGGGGGAATGATGAGCGCCCATTGAATGGACAATTTGCGGTGTATTATGCACTTTCAATGGAAGAAGGTGAAAAATGCTGGGTAACAGTAAAGGCTTTTGTTAGCCCTATTACTCAAGAGTTTCCTTCTGTTACTCCGCGAGTTCCAGCCGCAGTTTGGGGGGAACGTGAAATACGGGATATGTATGGTCTGCGTGCGGTAGGCTTGCCTGATGAACGTCGTTTAGTGCTCCCCGATGATTGGCCTGAAGATCTTTATCCATTGCGTAAAGACACGATGGACTATCGTCAGCGTCCAGAGCCAACCACGGATACTGAAACTTATCAGTTTATCAATGATAGTAAAACTCAAAGCCGAGTTGTACCAATCGGTCCATTACATATCACCTCTGATGAACCTGGCCATTTTAGATTATTCGTTGATGGTGAACGCATTGTGGATGCGGACTACCGCATGTTCTATGTTCACCGTGGTATGGAAAAACTAGCAGAAACCCGTATGGGCTATAACGAAGTCACGTTTTTATCTGACCGAGTTTGTGGCATTTGCGGTTTCACTCATAGCGTGGCTTATACCTCTTCAGTCGAAAATGCCCTTGGTATTTATGTTCCACCTCGTGCACATACTATTCGTAGCGTACTGCTGGAAGTTGAGCGCTTACACAGCCATTTATTAAATATTGGTTTAGCGAGCCACTTTACCGGTTTTGATACTGGTTTTATGCAGTTTTTCCGCGTGCGTGAAAAATCCATGAAGATGGCTGAATTATTGACTGGTGCGCGTAAAACTTACGGTACTAATTTGATAGGTGGTGTTCGCCGTGATTTCTTAAAAGAACAGCGGGTGAAAACCATTCAGTTGGTACGCGAAATGCGCCGTGATGTGACCGAACTGGTGGATATGCTGCTGAGCACGCCGAATATGGAACAGCGTACTGTGGGGGTTGGTCTTTTAGATCCTAAAGTTGCGCGAGACTATAGCCCAGTAGGCCCAATGATCCGCGCTAGCGGATTCAAACGTGATGTGCGTTTTGATCACCCATTTGCCGATTATGCCAACTTACCGAAAACGCTTTTCACTTTAGATGGTTGTGACGTTTATTCACGCGTGATGGTGCGAATTAAAGAAACATTAGATTCTTTATCCATGATTGAATATGCATTGGACAATATGCCAGATGGCCCAATTTTGACCGAAGGCTTTACATATCAACCACATAAATTTGCGCTGGGTTATACCGAAGCACCACGTGGCGAAGATGTTCACTGGAGCATGTTAGGTGATAATCAGAAATTGTATCGCTGGCGCTGCCGTGCGGCGACTTATGCCAACTGGCCAGTACTGCGTTATATGTTGCAAGGGAATACGGTTTCTGATGCGCCATTAATTATTGGTAGCCTTGACCCTTGTTACTCTTGTACTGACCGTGTGACGCTGGTGGATGTGAAAAAACGTAAAGCAAAAACCATTGCATACAAAGAGTTAGAGCAACAAAGTATTCTGCGTAAAAAATCGTTAATGAAATAAGCCGGAGGAAATACTAATGCTTAAATTATTTAAAATCCTCCGTGAAACGGGGACAGCAACGGTTAAATATCCATTTAAGCCACTTGAAGTGGCTCATGGTTTCCGTGGTAAGCCAGAATATGACCCATTGCAATGTATCGCTTGTGGCGCTTGTATCTCGGCTTGTCCTGCGAATGCCTTAACGATGGAAACCGATTTAGAAAGCGGTGAACGTCGCTGGCAGCTATTTCTTGGGCGCTGTATTTATTGTGCCCGTTGTGAAGAGGTTTGCCCAACCCGAGCAATTCATCTGACAGAAGAATTTGAAACTGCCGTGATGAATAAAGCCGATCTGTATATGAAAGGGACTTTTCGTTTACAACATTGTCGTCAGTGTGGTGAAGCATTTGCCCCTAAAAAATCAGTCGATTATGCAATGGCGTTGATGGTGGCGTCGGGTATTGAAGAGAGTGGCATTGAAGCACTAAGACCAATGTATGAAACCTGTCCGACCTGCAAACAGAAAAATAACCTGTTAAATAATAATCGTCAAAACTTCCGTTTGCATATTGAGGGAGATAAATCATGAGTTTTCCAGAGATCCCTGTTAATCATCATGTGAGTCAGCCTGTCAGCATGGATGAGCAGGTCGCAAAATTAAAAAGTACCTTGTTAAAAGATATCAAACGTTCAGCTTATGTTTATCGTGTCGACTGTGGTGGTTGCAATGGGTGTGAGATAGAGATTTTCTCTGCAATCACGCCTGTATTTGATGCGGAACGTTTTGGGATCAAAGTCGTTGCATCACCACGACATGCTGATATTTTGCTATTTACGGGCGCTGTGACGCGGGCAATGCGTATGCCTGCATTGCGTGCTTATGAATCTGCTCCTGACCCAAAAATTTGTATTTCTTACGGGGCTTGTGGCTGTGGTGGTGGTATTTTCCATGACCTTTACTGCGTTTGGGGTGGCAGTGAACATATTGTGCCGATTGATGTATGGATACCGGGTTGTCCACCGACACCTGCGGCAACCATTTATGGATTTGCGGTGGCCTTGGGGTTATTAAATCAAAAATTAACCGCACAAGATCACCATGAAGGCGAAGGTGAACGCGTAGAATTATTGTTACCCTCTATCCCATTGGCTACGCGTGTGATGATTGAACGAGAAGCGCGTCGTCAGGCTGGGTATTTTCAAGGAAGAGAAATTAGCGATCACTTTTTATCATTGCTTGAAGGTGCAACACCAACACAGGTTCAAGCAACGATGCAAAAATGGATTAACGAAGAGCAAGATCCTCGCTTACGAGACATTGTTAACCGCTTAGTGACCGTGTTACAGCAAGGGGGCGTTGATGACTAACTCAAATATTGAGCTCTCTACATCAGAGCAACCCGCCTCGAAAGGCAACGTTTATTTTTGGTCACTGCGCCAAAAGTTTGTCGATAGCGACGACGATGTGCCCGAAGAAGCGCAGCAAGTCATGTATTACTCATTGGCTATTGGTCACCATGTTGGCATGATAGATTGTCTGAAAAATGAATTAGTGTGTCCATTAGACGGTTACCAGTCTTGGGTTAATGCAATACCTGAAGGAGAGGCGCGACGCAAATTGCAGGGGTTGATTACTTTCGGTGAAATTAATATCGATTCAACTCATACGAGTATGTTAGCACTTGCTGTCGATGGGTTTGCGAAAGATGAAAATTCACCTTATTGTGAATGGAGTTCAACCCTGATTCGATTATTAGGTGAAATTGAGCGAGAACCTGCAATTTACCTAATAGTAAAGAGGCGATCATGACAGATTTATCTAACAATAACATTATGTTAGCTGTTGGTAATAGTATGATGGGGGACGATGGCGCAGGCCCGATGCTATATGACTTGATGCAAGAAAATCCCATTGCAGATTGGCTAGCAATAAATGGCGGAAGCAGTCCTGAAAATGTGACTCACCAGATAAGAGCGCTTAAACCTAAACGTTTGTTAATTGTGGATGCTGCGGATATCGGTTTAAATCCAGGTGAAATCCGTGTTATTGATCCTGATGATATTGCTGAAATGTTTATTATGAGTACGCATAATTTACCGTTGAATTTTTTAATCGACCAATTAAAAGACGATATTGATGAAGTGATTTTTTTGGGTATCCAACCTGATTTAGTGGGTTTTTATATGCCAATGAATGAACAGGTGATTGATGCAGTACAACAAGTTTATGCTGCATTGCCTCTCTGGGAAGGGTTCGGCGGATTCAAATTATTCGATGGCGAGTAATTTCATTATAAATAGTTGATGTTTAGTTGTTGAACTTGTAAACCGCAGTGAGGTTATTTAAAACACTGCGGTTTTTATTGATTAAGGATGTTGTATATCAAGCATTTCCATGTAAAAAGTAAGAAACATCTTCTTCGACTTCGGCCATTGCCATTAGGGCTTCAAGCGTATCATGGGCCTCTTCTTCATCGATAATACTCATGGCAAAACCGACGTGAACGAGCACCCATTTATCAAGCATGTCGGTGGTTTCTCCATCACAAACCAGCGCAATGTTCACATCCCGTTTGACCCCACAAACTTCGACTTGTGCATTGTCCATTGGTGAATTACCTACTGACACAATTTTGCCGGGTATGGCTAAACACATAACTGACTCCTGATTTGATTTAAACGTCTTACAAGATTATTCCACTTCAATTTGCTTTACCTGCATGGTGTCGCTGCTGTTTATTTGCAGGTTACGACTGCCACAGTGAGGACATCCCGTATCAAATTGGGTAACGCTCACATTGCTTTGGCAATCTCGGCACCATGCTTGCGCGGCAACGGTGGTGACATGTAACTTTGCACCCTCAGCGAGCGTGTTACGACAAACAATATCGAAACAAAAATGCAGTGCAGACTCTTCAATACAAGAAACCGCACTGAGTTCTAACCAAACTGCACAGACACGCTGTGCGTGATTTTGTTTTGCATGCTGTTCGATAATTTCTAACGCACTTTGACATAAGGTAACTTCATGCATCGGGACTCTCTTATGACATCAAATCGTAAGGAATTTCAAAAGCCGCACGGCGACGACGCTCTTTAATAATTTCATCCATACGATTACGGTCTACGACAATAAGCGCATCGGTTGGGCAAACTTCCACACAAGCAGGGCCACCTTCGCGAGTATGGCAGAGATCGCATTTATGTGCTTCAGCACGGTATTGTGGAATGGTATTTAGCGCAGTATTTTGTTGAGCAACAAGGCGGCTAATGACTTCCATTGTGCCGTAAGGGCAAGCAATGACGCAGGTTTTACAACCGATACATTTAGATTGGTCAACATACACAAAATCATCTTTACGGCTAATCGCACCATTAGGACAAACATTGGCACAGGGGGCATCTTCGCATTGACGGCAAACTACAGCAGTACTGATGTTATAGCCTTTGATAACATGAATACGTGGGAAAAAATCATCTTTAACGACAGTTTCAATACCTGTTTCTTGTTCTTGATGAGAAACTACACATGCCACTTCACAAGTGTGACAGCCAATGCATTTTTTGGGGTCTGCAATGATGAAACGGTTCATCATACTCTCCTGAATGATATACGACGACATCACATCCGGCTTTCCGGTGTAACCGTCCTCTGGTTCGAATACCTTTTCATAAGCATGTATCGTGCCAGATCAGAAAAATAATTTAATTCAGTTAAATCAGTATATTAATAAATAATAAAAAGGTGCTGAAAGGGTAATTGAAATATTCGTCACAAGCTTCGACAAATATGACGATAATTACAAATATCGTTATATATATGGCTATACTAAGATATTGTTATATTAAAAATAGGGGACTGGATCAAACTTAAATCAGTCAGCGATATTCTTTTTTTATAGAGTCATTACAATAATAGGATTAAAAAATTGTATTAGCTAAAATGATATTAATCACGGCATTAAATTTTTTGAATTTGCATTTATTCATAGATGAGTATTTTAGAATATATAAGCGATAAATATTCAATTAATAGCAAGACGATAAACGAAGTTAGCTTGGGGTACATACTTTAGTATGTGATCTAAGTAGCCAAGTGAAGACAATACAGCGATAACCTGAACCATGACGAGTTAGTGGAGACTTTGTGGATATATCTGAAAAAGCTGAACGTATACGCCATGAACGCGACCAGTACAGAATATTAGTTGATATTACCAATTCGGTGCTTTCTCATTTAGAAATGGATGGTTTAGTTGCTGAAGTATCTCGAGAAATTTACCGTTTTTTCGGTATAAGTCAAATCAGCATCGCATTATGTGATAATTATAGTTCTGCCGTATACCTTTGTTATTCCAGCTATTATCAACGTTCACATCCCGTTGAGAAAATGCAGTATCATTTGAATGAGTTACATCCAGATTTAACACAGGCTCTTGATAGTAATCAGCCTGTGCGTTTGACTTTAGATTCTGCCACGCAAGACCCACTTTATAGGCATATGTGTGAGCAAGGAATGAGTGAAACGTTGTTATTACCATTGGCATTTAACCATAAACCTTTGGGGGTGTTGGTTTTATCTCATGAAAATAAAAGTATTTTTACAGAAGATAATTGTAATTTGCTTAAACAAATAGCGGCACGATTTGCGATTGCAGTTGATAACGCAGCTGCTTATGGTGAAATTACTCGTTTAAAAGACAGCCTGAAAACTGAAAATCTTTGGTTGACTGAACAGATACATCGTACTGATAGTTTCAGTGAAATTATTTTTCAAAGCGAAGCGATGCGTAATGTATTAGAGCAAGTTGATTTGGTGGCTCACAGTGATAGCACCGTGCTTATCTTAGGTGAAACGGGAACTGGTAAGGAGCTTATCGCGCGAGCTATTCATCGTTTAAGTGATAGACATCAACGCACTATGATTAAGATGAACTGTGCTGCTGTTCCATCAGGGTTGCTAGAAAGTGATTTATTTGGTCATGATAAAGGCGCGTTTACCGGAGCTACCACAACACATATTGGCCGTTTTGAAATGGCGGATAAAAGTACGTTATTTTTAGATGAAATCGGTGATATGCCGTTAGATCTTCAACCCAAGTTATTGAGAGTGCTGCAAGAACGTGAAATTGAACGTATTGGTGGTAATAAAGTGATACCCGTGGATGTTAGACTAATAGCAGCCACAAATCGTAATCTTAAATCGATGACCAATGACCGTGAATTTCGAGAAGATCTCTATTACCGTTTGAATGTATTCCCTATTGTGATCCCACCGTTACGAGAGAGACCAGAGGATATCGCACTGCTGGCAACCTATTTTACGCAAAAAATTGCTCAAAGAATGAACCGAAAAATAGACTGCATTCCACTCGATGCTCTGGAACAGCTTTCTCGCTATCCATGGCCCGGTAATGTGCGAGAACTAGAAAATGTGATTGAACGAGCAGTGATCCTTACCCGCGGTAATACACTTAATTTACAGTTACATGAGCTGAATATCCCAAAGCCATCACGCCTTAAAAATGCACTGCAAACTCCGACGTTGCTCGAAAAGCGAATGCAAACAGAGGCGCCTGAAAATGATGACGAGGAAAGGGATAGAATTATTGCTGCACTAAAAGCAACGAATGGGGTGGTTGCTGGTGCAAGAGGGGCCGCAACACGTCTAGGGTTGAAGCGGACGACGTTGTTGTCGAGGATGCAGAGGTTAGGGATTTGTGTCCAAGATCTTTTTTAGTTCGTATACCTGTCATACTTCGAGCTGTAGGGGGTTGGCTTCATTCGCCAACCTCGGTCACATACTTATGTATGCTCCTATCCCCGTCATACTTTGTGCTGTAGGGGTGTTGGCTTCATTCGCCAACCTCGGTCACATACTTGTGTATGCTTCTAGGGCTTAGCTTTACTTGCCGCCAACACCCCGTCATACTTTGCGCTGTAGGGGGGGTGGTTTCATTCGCCAACCTCGGTCACATACTTATGTATGCTTCTAGGGCTTAGCTTTACTTGCCGCCAACACCCCGTCATACTTTGCGCTGTAGGGGTGTTGGCTTCATTCGCCAACCTCGGTCACATACTTATGTATGCTCCCAAGGATTAGCTCAATTGCCGCCTACCTACAACACAAATTATTTTGAGGAGTATTTGGGGAGTGATTAAGAATCAAATTTATTAAACTTATTTTAATTTTTATAGTTACCATTCTTTGTGTTATGTGGAGAGTCTAACTACATATTTGCTTATTCCCTTCAAAATAATTTTCTGTTCTATCTATTTACAATTCAAACTAATTTAAATATAAATTGTAGTATTCTAATTAATAATAATTCTTATTAAGATTTAAGTTGGAAATGTATAATTATTAATATTTGAATAAATTGAATTGGATTATTAAGGACTGGCTAAGGTTAATTAGTTGAAGAGCCATTAATTGGTAATTACATGCTTAGCTATTAAATGAAATTATTATTTTTGTGATTTGAAAGTAATCGATATTGTTACTAGATTACGAATAAAAAAATCGGGTCACATACTTATATGCATGTGACCCGTGAAGTTTTTTATCGCACAAAAAATAAAGGGAAAACTAAACCCCCTCGGCAGCCTCGCGTAATCTACGCTTAATCGCCGTATACTCTTGTACAACATAGTGTTCAGCTTTGTGTTGATCCGCAATTGGTTCTACACGGACTGCACAATACTTGTACTCAGGTGTTTTGGTTATTGGGCTGAGGTTTTCTGCTACTAACTCATTACAAGCACCAATCCACCATTGATAAGTCATATAAATCGCACCTTTATTAGGACGTTCACTAATATTTGCACGAGTGATAACTTTACCTTGTTTAGAGGCTATCCATACCAGCTCTTGATCTTTAATACCCAATTTCTTCGCATCAGCGGTATTTATCTGAACAAAACCGGGTTCATCTGCTAATGCCGCAAGCGCTTTACAGTTACCAGTCATGGAACGGCAAGAGTAATGGCCAACCTCACGGACTGTGGCAAGTACCATCGGATAATCAGCGCTAACTTGGTCAATCGGTGGATGCCAATCACAAGTAAAGAACTGACCTCTACCATTTGGCGTATCGAAATTGCCTCCCTCGTATAAGTATTCAGTACCTTCACTTTCCAATGTACGACATGGCCATTGGATATAGGCGAGACCTGCCAATTTTTCATAAGTAGCACCATAGTAGATAGGGCAAAGCTCACGTAGCTCATCCCAAATTTCTTTGGTGTTGTTATAGTGCATCGGATAGCCCATTGCGGTGGACATCAAACTGATAATTTCCCAGTCTTTTTTCACATCACCCACAGGTTCAACCGCTTTATAAAAACGTTGGAATCCACGGTCTGCTGCGGTATAGACACCTTCGTGTTCTCCCCAAGAGGTTGCTGGGAAAATAACATCCGCAATAGCGGCTGTTTTAGTCATAAAGATATCTTGAACAATCAATAGCTCTAATTTATCGAAAGTACGACGAATGGTTGCTAAATCAGGTTCAGTTTGCAGTGGATCTTCACCCATGACATAGTGTGCTTTTAAAATACCTTCATCGATGAAATGTGGAACTTCACTTAATGGGATCCCATTTTCATCTGGCATTTTTTCAATGCCCCAAAACTTAGCAAATTTATCAAGTGCCGCTTTATCATCGACATATTGATAGCCTGGCAAAGTATTTGGCAGAGCACCCATATCACAGGCGCCTTGAACATTATTTTGACCACGAACGGGGCCGACCCCAACATGCGGCTTACCTAAGTTACCCGTTAATAATGCTAAACTTGTGAGGGATTGAACGGTTTCGACACCTTGATAGAATTGTGTGACACCCATGCCCCATAAAATCATGGCACTTTCGGCATTTGCATACATGCGAGCCGTTCTACGGATATCTTCGGCTTTGATACCGGTTGTTTCTTCAACAGATTCAGGTGTATAAGGTGCGACTAAAGCACGGTATTCATCGAATTTATCTGTGTGAGCCTCAATAAAGGCTTGGTCATACAGGTTTTCTTCAATGATCACGTGAGCGAATGCATTTAGTAATGCAATATTAGAGCCGTTTTTCAATGGTAAATGAATATCTGCGATACGCGCGGTTTCAATATAACGCGGATCACAAACAATAATTTGAGCCCCTTTTTCTTTCGCTTTTAAAATACGACGCGCGACAATAGGGTGTGAGTCTGCGGCATTATAACCGAAGACAAAAATACATTTGGCATCCTCAATTTCGACAATTGAGTTACTCATTGCGCCATTACCGACCGAACGCTGCAGACCTGCAACCGAAGGGCCGTGTCAGACACGCGCACAGCAGTCGATATTATTACTACCGACAGCTGCACGAACAAATTTTTGCATCACAAAGTTAGCTTCATTACCCGGACCGCGAGAAGACCCTGTGGTCATAATCGCTTTTGGACCATATTTTGCTTTAATTGCCAGTAACCGCGAGCTGGCAAATTCAATCGCTTCATCCCAAGAAACCACTTCTAACTTGCCACCACGTTCACGGCGGATCATTGGGTTTTTGAGGCGAGGTGTTAAAATTTTAGTGTCATGAATGAAGTCCCAGCCATAATAGCCTTTCAGGCAGAGCTCTCCTTCATTGGTGTGACCATTTGCGCCTTCTGCGCCAATGATCTTCCCGTTCTCCACCTTCAGGTTTATTTACAGCCTGAGGCGCAATACGGGCAGACGGTGATGACTTTTTCCATCAACATTGCTCCTATATTTTTCATTTAACGGTTAAATACCGCCTTATCTCCCTTATATATGCAGGGTTTATGCCAGTTTTAATATTTAAACTAAACTTATCTAATCTATTGAATTTAAAAATGATATTTTTTATGCCTATTTTCTCATAGACGAAAAAAACATGAAGTAGAGCCGATCGTCAAAAATGACGAGAGTGGTTTGTCGATGCTAGATGCAAATGGCGGTGCGATAGCTTAATAGTTTAAAAGTGCAGACTGAGGTGTATGTAACGTGCTTTTTAATCCGAATGAAAATTGACTATCAAAGATCAATAGTCCCTAATCTTGCATAAAGCGATTAACAAATGATTGAAAGAGACTATAAAGCTCGTTATAAATATTCAGATTATTATGAATAAAAAGGATTTTAGGATCGTTAAAATGAAAATATTATTAATTGAAGATCATGATAAAACAGGAAATTGGATAAAAAAAGGCTTAGAAGAGGCGGGTTTTACTGTTGATATTGCGACCGATGGTAGGGATGGCCTCTACTTTGCGTTAGAAAATGATTACCAATTAATCATTTTAGATATTATGTTACCCGGTATGGATGGGTGGAATATCTTGAAAATTTTACGAACATCTAAAGCTGTTCCGGTTATTTGTTTAACTGCGCGAGATGCGGTTGATGACCGTGTTAAAGGTTTAGAGTTAGGTGCAAATGACTATTTAGTTAAGCCTTTTTCATTTTCTGAATTATTAGCACGTATTAAAAATCAATTACGCACTCATCAAATCGCGCCGACAGTAATTGAAATTGCTGATCTTAAAGTTGATCTTACTCGGCATGATGTTGAACGCGGTGGTTTGAAAATCCCTATGACACGCCAAGAATATTCACTATTACTATTTTTTGCGTTGCATGTGGATGAAATTTTACCTCGAACGTTAATCGCCAGTGAAGTTTGGGGGATTGATTTTGAAAGTGATACTAATATTGTCGATGTTGCTATTCGTCGATTGAGAAAAAAAGTAGATGATACTTTTGATGTGAAATTAATCGAAACAATTCGAGGTATGGGATATCGCCTCAATAGGCCAACAACATGAAAGTAAAATCATTACGCTTTAAAATTATCACTTTATTTGTCTTGCTGATGGTGGTTAACACTAGCTTTGTGACATTAACATTATATTACTCTCTAAAAAATGAGTTGGTTTCACGTGATGATAATTTACTGGTAAATCGTGCAGATCAACTGGCGAAACTGATTGTTAGCGGCATTGATATTAAAACATTACCTATTTATTTCCAGCGTATGATGGATATGAAACAGGATATTATTCAAATTAAAGATTTAAACAATCATGTGATAGTGGAAACCAATTCAGATATTTTATTAACTTCCCATCTTAAAGTGGTCAATTTGGATGAATTGGGATTAAATGCTATCACTCATTGGGAGACTACATCGGGAACGCCAGTATCTGCAATTAGTTTTGATATTCAATCACCTATTGGAAAACTTCAAGTTGTTATTGCTAAAGTCTCTATTGATCGTAACAGTGTGCTAGCTGAATATTTGAAAAAAAGTATCTTTATACCGATTATCTCGATTTTATTTATGGGTATTCTAAGTTTTTGGTTAATTAAACGTGGATTACATGATATTACCTTGTTGAGTCAGATCACTGCTAATAGTGATATCCATTCACTTGCCGAGAGCATTGATATTGAACAGTTACCGGATGAACTCAAGAATTTAGGTGATTCATTAAATATTATGCGGTCAAGACTGAAAAATGATTTTATTAAATTAACCCAATTATCAGATGATTTAGCACATGAGTTAAGAACACCCATTAATGCGATCCGTGTGCAAAATGAAATTATATTACAGCGACCACGTACTGTGGCTGAATATGAAGCCATTATTGTGAGTAATATTGAAGAGCTAGATAAACTCGCTAAAATTATTCAAAGTGTGTTATTTATCGCTAGGGCGGAAAATAAAAATATCGCGCTAAAAAGAGAAAATCTTCTTTTATCCGGGGTGATTGATGAGGTTTATGACTTATTTTCTCACTATGCAGAAGAAAAGCAAATTCAGTTAATCCATGACGAGTCTTCCCTTCATATTGATGCAGATCGTTTGTTATTAGTTCGTGTTTTAATGAACCTAATTTCAAATGCGATTAAATATTCTTACCCTAATACCCAAGTTACTACGCATATTGAAAGCAATGATGAAAGGTTAATAATTGCGGTTACCAATGAAGGTGACATGATTGCTGTCAAAAATGAGGTTTTTACCCGTTTTTGGCGCGGGGATAACGCTCGTAGTTCTGATGGCAGCGGATTAGGTTTATCAATTGTCCAAGCGATTATGACTTTACATGGCGGTGAAGTTATTTTTGAACGTATTGATAAATATAATGTTGTCACCTTATCCTTCCCTAATTGATAAGGCGAAATGATTAACATGACAATTTTGTCATTAACCCGTCAGCTTGTTTCATTCATTTTTCGGTATAACAATATCAAATTATAAGAATGCGCATTTTATTTCTTCATCAATGTGTTTTCTTTCATGTTTTCAGTTTTTATATAAAACGCTTGTGACTGACTTATGTATTTGAGTTGAGGAAAATAATAATGAAAAAATCGAAAATAACGAAAGATACTGATATTACACCTGAATCTGTTTTCATGATGAAGCGTAGAAATTTACTCAAATTACTGGGGGTTGGCGCGGCAGGATTAGCTGCTAGCTCGGCGGTTAAAGCTGACTTTTTTTCATGGTTTTCGGGTGATGAAAAAATCGTTACGCCTAAAATAGCGACAAGAGAACTCACCTTTATAAAGCCTGAAGCATACCAAAGTGAACTAGTGTTAACGCCTGAGGATAAGGTCACAGGCTATAATAATTTTTATGAATTCGGTTTAAATAAATCTGATCCTGCCGAATATGCACATACCATGAAAACTGACGAGTGGATGGTTTCAATTGAAGGGGAAGTTAACCGTCCAATAACGTTAAGTTTAGATGATATTCGTCATAAATTTACACTAGAAGAACGTATATATCGTATGCGCTGCGTTGAAGCGTGGTCAATGGTCATTCCTTGGATTGGCTTTCCATTAGCGAGTTTGCTTGCATTAGTTGAGCCAACAAGTCGCGCAAAATATGTTGCGTTCGAAACGCGATATGCACCGGAAGAAATGCCGGGTCAAAATAGTCGTTTTGTGGGAGGGGGGCTGCAATATCCTTACGTTGAAGGACTTCGCTTAGACGAAGCCATGAATCCGCTAGCATTTATGGCAACTGGGGTGTATGGCAAAGAATTACCTAATCAAAATGGTGCACCTATTCGTTTAGTTGTTCCGTGGAAATATGGTTTTAAAGGCATTAAATCGATTGTCAAAATTAGATTGACGGAATCCATCCCGCCTACAACATGGAACTTATCTGCGCCAGATGAATATGGTTTTTATGCCAATGTGAACCCAGATGTCAATCATCCTCGTTGGTCTCAAGCCTCAGAGCGTTTTATTGGCTCAGGGGGATTAGGACAAGTCACAAGACAGCCAACATTGCCTTTTAATGGTTATGGCGAAGAGGTTGCGAGTTTATATACAGGTATGGATTTAAGGAGAAACTTTTAATTTATGGATCCACGTCAGATGCCAATTGGTTTGGTAAAAGGTATTTTCCAGTTAATTGCATTACTGCCATTGGCATGGCTTATTTATGCAATTAATCTTCAACAGCTAAGTGCTGATCCCGCAAAGGATATTCAGCATTTTACTGGGCTGACAGCACTGCGTTTATTAGTGTTGATTGCTGTTATTCCTATGCTGGCTCACTACTTAAAATGGAATAATATATTTCAAGTAAGAAAGCTGGTAGGGATATGGTGTTTTGTCTGGGCGACACTGCATTTAACGAGCTATTTATTACTTGAAATAGGTTGGAGCAATGTGGCTTTATTTTTCTCAGAGATTTATTCCAGAGTCTATCTAGCAATAGGCTTAATTTGTTGGTTATTTTTATTTGTAATGGCGATAAGTTCTTTTAATTGGTTACGAGTTAAGCTTGGTAAATGGTGGAAAAGAATACACAATTTACTTTACCCTGTGCTGCTATTAGTGGTTTTACACTTTGCTTTATCGATGAAAACAATAACGCCAGAACCGTTTTTTTATCTGGCAATTATCTTATTCGCCTATTCCCACCGATTCTTACAACGGAAGATAAATAGTTAGTTATTGTTTATCTTATTTATCATGTATATAAATTTATTTTTTTAGTTTTAATAATCTTATTGTTTGATATATAAGGTTATTGTTTAATGCATTCTTGTCTACGATACATTTATATCACATTCGTGATGATAGTCACTAATTGACATTTATTTGTTTGCAATTTATCTTCAAATTAATGAAGATAAATTTAATATAATTTTTGAATAATATTATGACCCAAGCATTTATTAAAAAAGAAGGAATTGCGCAGTCTTATCTCTCGCGTTATTTACTGGTCTTAGAGAATGGTAGTCGTCTTAAAACTATTGATGAATTAGCGAAAGATAGTTATCTATCAGTAGGATTGATGCAATCAGCATTGAAATCATTAGAGGCTCTTGGCGCAATTACTATTGAGCGACGGGGTCGTAATGGTAGTTTCGTTACTAAGATTGACCATAAGCTACTTTTTAAATTTGCTAATATCGGCAACGTTGTTTGTGCTATGCCGCTGCCTTATGCAAGAGTTTATGAAGGGCTGGCGAGTGGCTTGAAAGCACAGTTTTTAGAGGTTCCATTCTATTTCGCACATATGCGAGGGTCTGATATTCGCATTGAGTGTTTAGAAAATGGTATTTATGATTTAGCGGTAACTTCACGTTTGGCAGCTGAGCAGCATTTATCTGAGCATAATGTGCATATTGCCCTAGCTCTTGGAAAATATAGCTATGCGCAAGAACATAAATTAATTTATCGCCAAGGTGAGTTGAATAGTATTTTAAAAGTGGGCGTCGACAGAACCTCAACAGACCAGAAAATGATGACGGAACAATGGAGTGCCGGTGGTGACTATATTTTTGTCGATGTTTCATATCATGAATGCGTTAATAAAATAATGAGTCATGAAATTGATGCCGCTATTTGGAACGTCGGCCAGGGTAAAGAGCTAGATCAATTTGGCTTAACAACGCAATCTTTAATTGAGAATAAAAATCTTAGTCATGATTGTTTTTATAAGGCATCAGAAGCGGTTATTTTGACTCGTAAAGATGATTCTCAATTGCAGCAACTCATTAGTACAATGATTGACCCTGATGCTTTGTTAATCCACCAAAAAAATGTAATTGATGGCGTAATTGAACCAGTTTATTGAATTTAAGTTATGGGAGCAGTGAAATATGGAGCAAAGGCTGGCTATTTTATTACAAGGTGGTGTCATTGACCAAGATATTCATGACGGCATGTTGTGTGTAATATCAAATTTGGAGAATGATTGGAAAATAACGATTCGGCACTCTCAAGGCAACATGGCACTAACACACATGGCAAGTGCATTGATGCGTTCTCGAAGAGGGGAAAAAATTGAACCTGTTGATAGTGATATTTTAGATGAAGTTAAACAATTTGAGGATTACCAATTGGTTACGCAGATTCATCAGTCACTCCTTAGTCATTTTCAATTAACGCTAGACCCTGCGGAAGAAGGTTATTTACTCGCAAATATTTATAGTTTGATATTGGCAAATGAGCATAGTTAAATTTTCAGTTTAAATATTCATTATTTTGAATATTTAAATCAGCGCCTATTCTTGCCAACACTAAGGGAAATGTATGTTCATTGAGGCATTAAAAAAACAGAATCCAAAACTCATTGAGGCCGCGACACATTTCTGGCAAAGGGGAGAAATTCTTCCTGATAGCTACATTATTGATGTCGATCAGGTTATAAGCAATGGGCAAAAATTACTGGCGACTGCGCAAGTTAATGGTATTGAGCTCTATGCAATGACTAAGCAAATCGGTCGTAATCCATTTTTGGCGAAAAAATTGATTGAGTTAGGTTATCGCGGTGTTGTTGCTGTTGATTTTAAAGAAGCGGATACCCTAAGTGAGCATCATATACCCTTGAGTCATCTCGGTCATCTAGTCCAGATCCCAGACGCACTTATTAAGCCATTACTACAAGCAGAACCTGAGGTTATCACGTTATTTTCATTAGAAAAAGCGGCTAAAGTTAGTGCGGTGGCGCTGACTTTAAATAGGGTTCAGCCTGTGTTACTAAAGTTCACCCGTGATGGCGACAACCTTTATCCGGGGCAAGAAGCCGGTTTCGATTTTAATAAAATTGAACAAACGGTTACTGAAATAAAAAAATTATCGGGTATTCAAATTGTGGGATTAACTCACTTCCCCTGTCTTTTGTGGAATGAAGAACAACAAACGACACAGATAACCCCGAACCTTCAAACTTTAATGGAATCGGCAAGGGCTTTAAGTTCACTGGGTATTGATGTGAAGCAAATTAATGGCCCATCAGCATCGAGTATTTCTACGCTTCCTTTATTGGCACAGAACGGTATTACTCATACTGAGCCTGGGCATGCTTTTACAGGCACCATTCCTGCTAACCAGTTTGGTACACAACCTGAAAAGATAGCGATGGTTTATTTGACTGAGGTTTCCCATCAATTTGCAGGTAAAACATATTGTTTTGGTGGCGGGTATTATCGAAGAGGAAACGCGAAGAATGCACTGGTTAGAATGTCTGATAACCAGTATCAAAGTGCCGATATTTTGCCACTAGATAGTTCAAGTATTGATTATCACATTCCATTAGCGGGGCAATTTCCTATTGGCTCAGCTGTCGTGATGTGCTTTCGCACACAAATTTTTGCCACTCGTAGCGACGTTGTTTTAATTTCAGGTATTTCTCAAGGAAAACCGAGATTAGAGGGGATTTACAACAGTCAGGGCGAGTGGAAAAAGGAGCGTTATCATGGCTAAGTTTTTAGTTCTCGTCATTGATAGTTTTGGTGTTGGTAGTATGGATGACGTGCCTTCAGTACGGCCGCAAGATATTGGCGCTAATACCTGTGGGCACATCTTTCAATGTAAACCTGATTTACAGCTCCCGATGTTGGAAAAGCTCGGCATTGTTAATGCGCTAGGTTTTCAGGCAAATAATATTAATTTTTCTGATGAAGCAAATGTGGGAACTGCTGACCTTCAACATGATGGCGGCGACACGTTTATGGGGCATCAGGAAATCATGGGCACAAAACCCAAAATTCCTTTACGTATCCCTTTTTCAGTTGTGCTTGCCGATGTTGAAACTGCTTTGATAGCTGCTGGCTTCAAGGTGAGCCGAAAAGGAAATAAACCGTTGCAATATCTCTGTGTTAATCAACATGTTGCGATTGGCGATAATCTTGAAGCTGATTTAGGACAAGTATTTAATATTACAGCTAATTTGACTGAAATAGGCTTTGATGAGGTACGTAAAATTGGTGAGATTGTACGCCAGCAAGTGAAAGTTGATAGGGTGATTGCATTTGGTGGTTTGATGGTATCTAGCCAACAAATTCATGATGCAGTCGAGCAAAAAGAAGGCCGATATATTGGAATTAATGCCCCTAAATCAGGGGCATATGATAAGGGTTTTCAGGTTGTTCATATGGGATATGGGGTTGATAGCCAACAACAGGTTCCAGAAAAATTAGCGAAAAAAGGGGTTCAAACGGTCTTAATTGGCAAAGTCGCGGATATTGTTGAAAACCCTCACGGCACCAGCTACAAAAATTTAGTCGATTCACAAACTATTATGGATCTGACTTTTGAGGAAATGTGTGTGCCAGGTGACCGTTTTATTTGTACTAACATTCAAGAGACCGATCTTTCTGGTCATGCTCAAAGTGTTGATCGTTATGCGGATTGTTTAGCTATTGTTGATAAAAATTTAGCTCGCATTATCGAAGTTATGACAAGTGAAGATTGTTTGGTAGTTATGGCTGATCACGGCAATGACCCGACTATTGGTCATAGTAAGCATACGCGAGAAAAAGTTCCGCTGTTAGTTTATCAACCCGGCATTCGCGGTGTCGATATTGGTCACCGTGCAACACTTTCAGATGTTGGGGCGACAGTTTGTGACTTTTTTCATGCAAAATTGCCACAAAATGGTACCTCATTTTTATCATTAATGAATTCACAGGAGAAAGGATAAAAAATGAATAATTACCTTGATCCTACGGGTTATACCTATGCCCATGAGCATTTACATATCGATTTATCCGGTGAGAAAAATAATATTGATTGCCGTTTAGACCAATACACTTTGTTGGTCGCAGAAATGACCCGGTTATATGATCTCGGTGTGCGCAATATTATTGAGGTAACTAATCGCTATATGGGGCGTAATCCTCAGTTTTTACTCAATATTATGCATGAAAGTAAAATGAATATTGTCGCCTCTACAGGCTATTACCAACAAAAGTTTTATCCTGATAGCGTTAAATCATTGAGTGTGAAACAGATAGCGCAAGAGATGATTGATGAGATTGTAATTGGCATTGATGGTACAACGCTAAAAGCGGGTGTTATTGCGGAAATCGGCTCAAGTTTTGAGAAAATAACCGATGATGAACGCAAAGTTTTTGAAGCGGCGGCAATGGCTAGTCTTGAAACTGGACGTCCTATTTCAACACATACGACATTAAGCACTATGGGGTATGAGCAGCTAGTTATGTTAAAGGGATTTGGTATCTCACCTAAAAGTATTGTGATTGGGCATTGTGATTTGAAAGACAATCTTGATGTGATTTTACCGATACTTGAAGAGGGTGGATGGGTGCAATTCGACACTATTGGTAAAAACGATTATTACCCTGATGAAAAACGAATTGAAATGTTAAATGTAGTGAAATCAAAAGGATTTTTAGGGCAAGTAATGCTTTCTATGGATATTACTCGACGTTCTCATTTAAAAGGGAATGGAGGAATAGGTTTTGATTATTTAATCACGACTTTTGTACCTATGTTGATAAACGCAGGTTTCACTCAAAAAGATGTCAATTTAATGTTACGTGATAATCCGATTCAATTTTTTAATTACAATCATAAATAAAAACAGAAGGATGGAGCTATGAAATTCGTTGTTGGCGGACAAATTGAAAAAGAAAAAATTGCAGACAGTATTCGTGCACTTGCTGGTGATAAAGCAGAATCTGTTGTTGTTATGAATGATATAGAAGCTGCAATGGCGCTCAAAAGTGGTGCTGTAGACTATTACCTTGGAGCCTGTAATACCGGGGGTGGTGGTGCACTGGCAATGGCTATTGCTATTGTTGGCATGGGATCTTGTGCAACTGTGGGTATGCCAGGAAAAATTTTATCTGATGATGAAATTATTGAACATGTCAAAAATGGCAAAAAAGCATTTGGTTTTACAGGACAAGATATTGATGTTGTGTTGCCTGTGATTATTAAGGCCATTTTCTCTGAGTAAGGGGTAGGTTATGGCTCAAGATTTTTTGTTGCGGCTTATTGAAGTCGACCCTCTCAAAGCGATGTTACTTGCTTTGATTGGCGCAATATCTGCCATGATGGCAAACCGAGGAATTGCAGTGTTTCATGATGGCTTGCGGCCACTGATCCCTGAATATTTGGAAGGGCGTATGAGCCGTAAAGCTCTCGCTGCAACCAGTTTTGCGCTAAGTTTTGGTTTAATTATCGGTTTTGGTATTCCATTTTCATTAGCTGCACCAATTATTCTTGTTCACAGTTTGCTCCTCGGTACTGATGTTATTGGTATCTGGTGTGCGGATAGTAAAAAAGGGTTTATTTTATCGGGTATTATTGGTGCGCTTTATGCTGTTGGGTTACTGACAGGTCTGCGTTCTATCGTTGAAATTTTCTCAATGCTACCTGTTAACTTTATGAATAACTTGAGTAAAGTGGGAGACCCTATTGTTGTGTGTTTCTCATTATTCCCAGCGGTTGTTGTAGGTTATCAGTATGGCTATCGCAAAGGGATTTGGGTGCTAGTTGCGACTATCATTGGTTATTTAGGTACACAATCAGTCGGTAGCTTGACATTTGGTGGCCTAATTGAAAAACCAGTCAAACTCGATCCAAACGGTACCGCATTATTACTGGCGATGGTCGCAATGTTCTATTTTGCGATGAAAGAACGCCCTCCTCAACGTACTGATGACGGTCAAAAAGGGGCAAATGAAATGTTGGTGGGGTTATTTTCCAGCCGCATCGAACGTATTCAGAAAAATAAATGGTTGTTGATCCTCAGTGGTGGTTTAACCGCGGTGGCGGCGACGATGTCATTTAGTTTATTAGCAGAAGGACCTGTATCACTGCAATTAATGGCTCAAGGAGAGCAAAGTAGCGCAATGTTGGTCGCATTAGCGCGAGCCATTAGCTTTGTCCCATTAGTAGGTACGACTGCTATAGCAACAGGGGTGTACAGCCCTGATGGCATGAAATTTGTTTTTGTTGCCGGATTAGCAACGAGTAATCCTTGGATAGCATTTATTGCTGGTTGTGTGATTATGTTCTTAGAAATCATTATGCTAGCAAAGATTGCGATTTGGCTTGATAAATACCCTGGCGTTAAAGCATGCGGTGATCATATCCGTACTGCGATTACGCGTATGTTAGAAATTTCCTTATTAGTTGGCGGGATGATTGCATCAAATGCGATTTTACCGGGAATGGGCTTTATGGTTGTTGCAGGGATTTACCTACTAAATCGAACTTCTAAGCGACCATTTGTTGAGATGGCGATAGGCCCAATAGCAACGATTATTGTGGGTATTCTTGCCAATATTATTCATCTCGTTGGTTTGAGCTAATTTAGATACGTTAGATAAAAGAGAGTGAAAATGAAAACATATCCGTTACAAAGCATGACGATGGATCAGGCACAACAAAAACAGTTTCGTTTGGTTGATATTATTTGTCAGCATTTTCCGGGTAGTGATTTTCTCACTCAAGGTGATTTGGGGTTGGTTCCGGGTCTTAATCAGCCTCAAATCACGCAACGAGTCGAACAGGTTTTGGCTGACTTTTTTAGCGCCGAGTCAGCCGCTTTAGTGGGAGGGGCAGGGACTGGAGCATTAAGAGTTGGCCTTGCCGCGATGCTAAAATCAGGTGAAACTTTACTGGTTCATGATGCGCCTATTTATCCGACAACACGTGTCTCGATTGAACAAATGGGGATCAAAGTAATCACAGCGAATTTTAATCAGTTAGCAGAGGTTAAAAAGGTAATAAAAGCACACTCACCAAAAGCATGTTTGATACAGCATACTCGTCAAATAATGGATGATAGCTATTATCTACCAGATGTTATTGAGTTGATGAATTCCTTTCAGATCCCAACAATTATTGATGACAATTATGCAGTAATGAAAACATCTCAAATTGGTTGTGAAGCCAACGCATCATTATCTACCTTTTCCAGTTTTAAATTACTGGGACCCGCAGGTGTTGGGGTGATCGTTGGGGAACGACAATGGATAAGTAAGATACGTGCAACAATGTATTCAGGGGGGAGCCAGATCCAAGGGTATCAGGCGATGGAAGTGCTACGTGGTTTAGTGTTTGCACCTGTGACTCATGCTGTCCAAGCAAGCGTGAATGATGAGTTAGTTGTACGATTAAATCATGGTGAAATCAGAGCGGTTAAACATGCTTTTTTAGCAAATGCACAATCAAAAGTATTGTTAATTGAATTTAATCAACCGATTGCCAAGCAGGTACTCGCTAAAGCGACGGAGATGGGGGCTTTACCTTATCCTGTGGGAGCTGAATCACGATTTGAAATTCCACCTTTGTTTTATCGAATTTCAGGCACGTTTAGGGAAGCCGCACCAGACTTGGAAGAACGGATGATCCGTATTAATCCTAACCGTAGCGGTGCTGAGACGATAATGCGTATTTTACGTAATAGTTGCAGTGAATTGTGATGATAAGCTAAAAATATAATAGAATATATTGTGATTTTATTTTGAGTGGAATTTATTTTTTACTCTAACTTTTAAAAGTAAAGGCTTGAACTTAATTATTAACGCCAAGCCTTATTTACTTTATGTGTGATAAATTAAATTGCTTTTAATTTTCTTATTGTGATTTACTCCTGATTAAATGTTGCTCAATAGAATGACGAGTTGAGGGAGCGCTACTATTTTCAGTAAAACTAAGTGCTATTGCTGCGCGCTCATTGCTATTCATTAGAGAAAAAGGTTTTGCTATACCGTTAATTTTACTGTGAGATATTTCTCCAGCCTTAATATGTGAGGCTATTGCAGCTTGATTTGCATGAGACATATTATTTTCAGTAAAGCTTAACGAGACGATAGCCTTTTCATTCGCATTCATTTGTGAAAGCGGTTTTGAAATACCATTAATTCTAGTGACGGGTAAATTGGCAGCTTTAATATGTGCGGCAATTGCGGCTTGATTGGCATAAGACGTATTATTTTCAGTAAAGCCTAATGAGATAACTGCATTTTCATGAGATGTATTATCCGCATAAACAGTCGCACTCATCATCAAAGAAAATATAGTGGGGAATATGTACTTCTTCATCTTAAAACCTTATTAAATAAAATTTTTCATACTCAGGTTGAGAATGAGTTAAATAACTTCATTGCAAGATGATGTTTGAAATTCAGCATCTTTCGATGAAGTTGTATTTTCAATTTCATGAATTTAAATAAAACAATTAAATCAATAGCTAAATTAATAACTATCATTTTTAATTGATTTAAAATAAATGTGATTTATTATTCATATATACAGGTGATTATGATTAATTTATATTAAATAAAAATAACAAAAAAATTATTCTTAACACGCTCTTAATATAGGTCATGGGTATTGATGCTAAAATTGACATTTATGCAAATAATGAATGCATAAGATGCATTCGACTATTTTGAGGTGGAAAGATTAAGTATGAGATAGTGCAGATTTTACCGATATTAAAGACGAAAAAGTGGCAAAGTTGAGGTACTATCAGAGGTATTAAAATGCAAAATAATGAATATTGCTGTATTGATTGATCAGAGGAAAAAAGATGATTGCTGTTATTTTTGAATTACAGGCGAATGAAGGGCAACAAGAGAATTATTTAGCGCTAGCTCAACAATTGAAAGAGTCATTGATTGAAATTAACGGTTTTATCTCTATCGAACGATTTCAAAGTTTAAGTGACAATAACAAATTGTTGTCTCTTTCTTTTTGGGAAAGTGAGGATGCAGTCATGGTATGGAGAAATACTGAATTACATCGGCTAGCACAAGCAAAGGGGCGAGAGTCTATTTTGAAATATTATCGTTTGCGAGTCGCTTCCGTGATCCGTGATTATGGGTTAAATGAGCGCGAAATGGTGCCGCCTGACAGTCTTAATTACCATAACTAAAATTATTATGATTCAATGTTTTAAAATCCCCTCGCGACTTTAGTGAGATTACCTTAGTCGCAAGGGCGGTAATATACTGAGCCTTTAATGGATTAAACTTAGTTTGTGGTTTGTTTTACAATAATGGTCTGTTTTTCTTTATTGGCAAACCAGCGTTCACGTAATAAATCGTATGCCAGATTAAATGCATAAGTATAGAAAAGGAAGAAGGCAAAGAAGCCGACTTCTAATAAAAATGCATTCCATAGCGACATTTTTAATAATAGTGCCAATATTGGTACGCCCATGACAACAAAACTGAGTTCAAAGCCAATGGCGTGAGCAACGCGTACCTTTGCAGGTCTAGGTCCTTTTGATAAAGGCCAGTAGCGATCGAACAGCATGTTATAAAATAAGTTTAATAACATCGCGAGAGTTGATAACACAATGGCGACGGTTCCCATTTCAAAAATTGAGCGTCCTAAAAGCCATGCACTGACCGGCGCAGTTATCGCAATCGCGATGACTTCAAATGACACTGCGTGAAAAATACGTTCAGTTAATGTTTTTTTGTTTTTGCTCATACCTACCTCAAGTTCATTATTCAGATGTTTATTACTCAATAGAAAACGAGTGCAATTATTTTCTATTTTGTATATAAATACAAAATGGCAGCCATCGATAAAACCGATACCTTATGAACTATTCTATAGACACATTGCGTACCTTTGTTGAAGCCGCATCACTTAAATCTTTTTCTGCGGCGGCAAGAAAGCTCAATAAAAGTCAGTCAACAATTAGTAGCGCTATCAGTGGATTTGAAGATGATATGGGTTTTTCTTTATTTGATAGGCAGGGCAGAGAGTCAACGCTGACTTTTGCAGGCCGAAAAGTATTGAGTTTGGTGGAAGATATATTATCGGCTGATGAACGTTTACAGGCATTAAGAGTTGAGTTATCGCCTGAAATTGAACCCCGATTAAGCTGTGCTTTTTCTGATGTTTATCAGCCTCCTCATGCAGAGGATTTGTTGATAACGTTAGATAAGCAGTTTCCGCATATTGAATTTGAATTTTTGATTGCTGAAAATGATGACGTTATTAATATGCTGCAAAATCAACAGGCGCATATTGGTATGATGGAATCACGAATTGAGTATCCTGCTGATATCGCATTTGCTCGTCTGCCTATTCAAGGTGAGCTCGGATTATATGTACTTAAAACACATCCACTTGCTCATGAAAAAAATATTACTCATCAAGATTTAACGAAAACACGTCAGCTCAGGCTCAGCAGTGGCACAGGAACAATTATTAATAGTGAGAGAAATTGGTTTGCTCCTAATTATTTATTATTACTTGAAATGGCTGAACAAGGTATGGGATGGGTCATATTACCGACTTGGTTAGTGAGGCAATTTGGCCATGATTTACTGGCTAGTCTTAATTATACTCAATGGCCTAAAAAAATAGATGTTGATTTAGTTTGGTCTAAAAATAGCCCTCCAGGCAAAGCCGGTTATTGGTTAATTGACAAATTACTAAAAGATAATGGGTTTAATAAATAATAACTGTTTGTAACAATATATTACCATGTAAATATAGGTAATAATGTTTTGATAAATGGAATTATAAAGCTAGTCTGATTAATCACAACATCGTTATTTTGAATAATTGAGAGAGCAAAATGAAAAAACTATTAGTACCTACACTGTTAGCCGTTGTATCTACTATGTCTTTTAATCTTTACGCTGCCTCTGCTCCAGTGGAAAACCAAAAAGAAGTCGTCAAAAATAATTTAAATGCTTATGAACAAATTATGGTTGGAAAAATATGGGAAACAACTGGTGCTTTAGATCAAGATAAAAAAGCTGTAAATTCAGATGATAAGCAAGTTGCCAATTTTTTTGGTTTAGCTGAATATTACCCTGATGGATCGTTTAATATGACAACCTTTGATGGTAAACCAAAAATGAAAGGTGATTGGTCATTTAGTGAAGAGGGTAAAACACGTTCATTAACAGCAAAAGACGATAAAGGTGATGTTTTATTTACACGTGTTGTCGAAAATGTCACGGTAACACCTGAAGAGTACACTTATAGAATTTATCCAGAACAGGATAATAAGACTAAATATTTTGATATCGTCCATAAAGTGAAAAAATAAAATTTAAATAGATTAATGCCGTGTTGTATATAGCGGCATTAAATTTTTATATTAATTCAATTCCACTATTTTTATAATAGCCATTCTTTGTATTTCCCTCGGTAAATTAATCGTTCATAAATAATGAAACTTTATTGATTTCAGTATTTTTATTAAACGACCTAGTTGCGTTTTATCGTATTAATCATTGTTGCTAATTTTGCAAAAGTCTTTTGTTATATCACCACTTGGTGACAAAATATAGTGGTATACAATAGAGCTCAGTCGGATGGTCTAACGTATTTATGGCTATCTAAATTATTTTTTAACAAAAATACATCAATGATCTTCTATACTTAATCGGTATCTGTTCTGTCATAAAGGATAGTGATGGGGCAAATTAAGATATGAATTTTAGTGAAGTTTATTAAAGAGAGGATAATATGGGCGTTCCATTGTTAGGTCTTGGTACTTTCCGTTTAAAAGACGATGTCGTGATTGATTCAGTAAAAACGGCATTAGAATTAGGTTATCGGGAAATTGATACTGCACAGATTTATGAAAATGAAGCTGCGGTTGGAAAAGCGATAGCCGAAAGCGGGGTACCGCGTCATGAGCTCTATATTACGACTAAAATTTGGATTGAGAATTTTAGTAAAGAAAAATTGATCCCGAGTTTGAAAAAAAGTTTAAGTGACTTACAAACTGACTATGTGGATTTAACATTAATTCACTGGCCATCACCTAATGATGCAGTGTCAGTTGATGAATTTATGACGGCGTTATTAGAAGCAAAAACGCAAGGGTTGACACGCGAAATTGGTATTTCTAACTTTACTATTCCATTAATGGAAAAAGCGATTGAAGCGGTTGGGGCTGAAAATATTGCGACTAATCAAATAGAACTATCACCTTACCTTCAAAATAGAAAAGTGGTTGAATGGGCGAATAAGCATGGCATTCATATCACGTCATATATGACGTTAGCTTATGGTAAAGCGTTAGAAGATGATGTGATTAAGAGCATTGCTAAAAAACATAGCGCCACGCCAGCACAAATTATTTTGGCTTGGGCGATGGGCGAAGGGTATTCAGTTATTCCTTCATCCACCAAGCGCGAAAATTTGGCAAGTAACTTATTGAGTGTTGATATTAAATTAGATGCTGATGATAAAAAAGCGATTGCTGCACTCGATTGTGATGGCCGTTTAGTAAATCCTGAAGGGCTAGCACCACAGTGGGATTGATCAGTAATCTCAAATTACGTTAAACATAAAGGGCAATGGCGATAGATATCGTCATTGCCCTTTATTTAAAAATAAGGTCTAAAAAAGCGAATATTATTTAAAACAAGTTTGTGCCCAGCGAGCTAAACCTGCGGTAACCGAACCAAAATCATCGCCTCGAACAATAGGAATATTAGGTAATTGTTGGCTAATGGCTTGGTGTAGAATAGGTGAACGAGCACTACCACCGGTAATAAAAATAGCGTCCGGTTGTATACCACCTTGAGTGACCGCCTCTTTAACTAATTCAATCATTTTACTTTTAGGCGATTCAATTGATTCAACCATTTGTTCTCGCTGAATATTAACTTCTAAATTTTCATTTATTAATGAAATTTTTGCTAAATAACTTTCATTATCTGATAATGCGATTTTGGCTTCTTCCGCTTTACGTACAATACTGTAGCCGAGCGTTTCATTATAGATTTCAAGCAAACGAGCTAATTTTTCAGGTTCTTGTGCTTCTTGCTTTAAGCGAGTTAAGGCCATCAGATTTTGTCGTGAATAAAAGTCTTTTTGTGCCTCGACATTATTTATTGCAATAGGATTCCAAAATTGCAGTAATGGCATTTTAATTCCTGACGATGATTGGCTTTCCATTCCAAAAAGATTCATTAACTGTTTTAGCGCGATAAATATATCAAGATCATTACCACCAACACGCTGGCCTGTATGCGCTAAAAGTGATGCGGTACGATCTTGAGATGCTCGGTAGCTTGGCCCCATCTGAATTAAAGAACAGTCGGTTGTACCACCACCAATATCAACTACTAACACTATTTGATCTTTATTTAATGTCGCTTCATATTCAAGGCCTGCGGCAACGGGCTCAAATTGGAACGCGATATTTTTAAATCCAGCACGTTTTGCTGCTCGAATTAGAATGGCTTCAGCTTGTTGATTTGCTAATTCACCACCACGACCATGAAAATTGATTGGGCGTCCAATAACGGTATCTGAAATAGTCTCGAGGGTATTTTTTTCAGCTTTTTGCTTTATATTTGCCATCATGGCGCAAACGAGATCTTCAAAAAAGCTAACTTGTACTTCATGGAGGCCAGATGCCCCAAGAAAGGATTTAGGCGATTTAACATAGTAAACATCCCGCGGATCGCTTAAATATAATTCGAGAGCTGCTTGGCCAAAAACAATATCTTCGGGTACTAAATCGATTCCTTCATCTCGATTGAAAGCAATCGATCTTCTTAGTATTTGTTTTCCTACTTCATCAGATGGCGAGATATTGCAGTGACGAAATAAGTGCTCAGAGACTGATTCTCTTGTTGGTGCGCAAAGGGTAGAGGGAATATAAACATTATTACCTTCTAGCGGTAATAGCATTGGGTTTCCATCTTTCATTATTGCGACAGAACAGTTGGATGTCCCGTAGTCAAAACCAATAAACATCTCGCCTCCAAATTTTGGACTTGCCTGAAAAAAAGGGGGGAAACTTTATATCAAGCGCCGGTGAATTGCTATCGGATTTATGGTTTTATTTAGAAAAAACCTCTATTGCTTTTTTCATGGGTCATCTGCTGGGATTAGGAATTAAATAATTTGCTATAAAACCTATTTTGCTCAAAGTTATCATGATAATAATGGGCTAAAGTCTTACCTGCGATTTTGCTAAATTTGATTGGAGAATAAGATGAGTAAAACAAATATTGAGCTGAAATCAACCATTACATGTCCTGAATGTGGGGCTTCTCTGGTAGAAGAAATGCCAACGAATGCATGTCAGTGGTTTTATGAATGTAAACATTGTGGTGTATTATTGAAACCGCTAGAAGGTGACTGTTGTGTTTTTTGTTCTTACGGATCAGTTAAATGTCCGCCAATTCAAGAAGCTAATCTTTCTGGGGTGGCATCATGTTGCACTGCGAATTTAAATAATTAATAATCTGATTTTACTGTAGATTACTTTGCTAATTAAAATAGTTATGACAGGTAATTATTTATATTAAGGTAAATTATTATTCTTTATATCTGACTTATCGTCAATATAATGAGTTACAATACATGTCCCTATCTTAAATTAATTCGTAATTAAATGTCTTTATTACACTATACTTGATAATTATAATTTACAATATTTTTTCCAAATAATATTAAAGTCATCATTTGGAAACTCTTTATCATCTCTATCTATGAGTGGAATTGAAACGACATTTCGGCCATCACTATGTAGGTATGTTTTGACGATAAAACGTTTATAACTATAGTTATTTTGACTGGTGAATATTAAAACATCTCCACATACATAGCCAAGCATACCATGATCTAATGTTTCCCTTACTTCATGATATTTTACATTTTTATATTCTGCTGTTTTGGGGAAAGCTAAAAAATCTTCAACGGCTTTTTGTGATTTTTTTACAATATCTAAATCGGGTGTATAGTTAGTGGCTACACCGCCAATAAAGGATGTGCCAGCGACAAGACCCACTATTAAAAATAAAAATACTTTATTTTTCATAATTTAAGTTTCTTAATATATTTATCTTATCAGTTATCACCTTAAAGTTAGCATAAATTAATTTATAACAATATATGAGGGACACAATAGTAGTTAATAAGCAACGGAAAATTACATCTTTAAATGAATTGTCATATCAAAGATCTTTTTGATGACTAAAGTGATAATTTCACTCGTATTAATACTTACCAGACATTAATGAATCATTATTTTCTTGTCAAATAAAAGCATTATTTTTTGAGATTTGAATTTATTAATTTAGCCATTTGAATTGCCTCAATAAGCTGTGCCCGATTTACCCGAGGGCTATTACTATCGAGTAATTCTTGCCAAATGTTAATTGCTTTTTCATAGTTAGCGTTCATAAAGGCATCAGAGGCAATTAACATGAGGGCGGTGACTTCATTTTTATCTAAACTTAAAGCTTTATCGATCACAGCTCGAGCGTCATTCGTAAGATTTTGGCCTGCTTGATAATATAATACAGTGGCAATAGCTGAATACAGTTGCGCATTTTCTCCACTATATTTAATTGCTTTTTGATATGCTAAAAGCGCATTTTCATAACTGTTTTGATATAAATAATATTCACCGAGAGTTGCCCATAACTCACCATTTTGGGGGGATTGTCTTATATTCTGTTGTAGACGAAGCAGGTCATTTTGTTCTTGTTGTAATGGTGAGAAAGATAATAAGGGATCAGAAATTCTTTGGTATTCATGATAAGCCTGCTGAAAGCGTGGCAGGGTGAGATAACCTGCAATAGCACACAAAAGTAGGGTAAATAATAATAGATTAATTTTTTTATTCCAACCTTTAAGGCTGCTATTCTTTTCGGTGACTGTACCGATAATTTGTTCTGTATCATTTGCCTGTATTTGTGTTAACGGGGAACCTGTATGTTCTAGGCGCTTTGTTTTGATTGTCCGCCACAAGATAAAAAAAATAAAAATAAATGCGGTCGGAGGAAGTGCCCATAATAAAAGTGTTTCGTTATTTAATGGTGGGTTATAGCGGACAAAATCGCCGTAGCGATCCGTCATATAGGTCATAATCTGTGGTTCTGATTTTCCTTCTTCAACCATTTTGAATACTTGATGGCGCATACTAACTGCTGTGGGGGCATTGGATTCTAATAGATTTTGATTTTGACATTGTGGGCAACGCAGCTGTGAGGCAATCTGTAAAGAATAATCTTGTTGTTCAGGTGAGCTAAATTGCCAAGTATCCACAATTTGTGCTTGGGCAATAAACGTAATTGAAAGGAAGAATAGAAGATAAATAAATTTAAACATTATTTGTTCTTCCTTTTATCCAGCCTATTAATGCCCCTAGGCACATAATAAATGCGCCTCCCCAAATCCATTGAATTCCATCTTGTACGTAGAAGCGAATGGCGTAGCGATTTGTACCTGTTTTTTCACCTAATACGGCATACCAATTACGTATTAATCCCCAATAGATCCCTGGCTCAATCATTAATTGCTGGCGGGCAGTATAAAAACGGCGCTCAGTTATGATGCTATGTAGATGATGGTTGTTTTGGCTAATTTGGATAATAGCTTTTTCGGTAGTGTAATTTGATTTTGCATCGAGCTGTAATTGCTGAAGATTAAATTGATATCCTGCCAGTGTAACTGTTTGGCCTAGAGATATATTGACACTAATTTCTTGTCTACTGCCAATGGATAAGGCAATACCAGCCGCAAAGATAATCACGCCCGTGTGCGCAACTAAGACTGATATTTTTGCATTGATGGCTTTTAATGGACGTAGCCAAAGTATCAGTAAAACTGCAATAAGTAATGAACAAGAGAGTGTAATAACTAAGCCATGAGACCATAATATGAGTGCAGTAGTTGTACTTGATAAACAAATGACAACTGCTTGCCATTTAAAAGTATGATTACTTTTTTTCTGATAGGCGAACGCACTTAACGTTATCACCAGTAGCATGATAATACCGAATGGTAATAAGGTTTGGTTAAAATAAGGTGCTCCTACTGAAATCTTTCCCCATCCTAGTAGGCTGTATAACATAGGGTAGAGGGTTCCGGTCAGTACAATGAATAGCACTGTAGAGAATAAGATTAAAGTCAGTAATAAATAGATTTCCCTATTGCCCTTAGGAGGACTCAACGAATTATTGAATTTTGCTCGCCAACCGTAAATAAATAGTGCGGCAATACTGAGAACGCTAAATAGCAAAAATAAAGGTACAGCTCTAACGTTATCGAGTGCAAAGGCGTGCACGGAGACTAAAATTCCGGAACGAACAATGAGTGTACCGAGTAATGATAAAATAAAGGTAATAATCGCCAATAATATGGACCAATGACGATATATACCGGTTTTGCGTGAAGCCGTTAAACTATGGAGTAAGGCAGTAGATGATAGCCAAGGCAATAAAGAGGCGTTTTCTACGGGATCCCAAAACCACCAACCGCCCCAGCCCAGTTCGCTATATGCCCACCATGAGCCTAAAACTATGCCTAATGTCAGTATGCACCAGCTAGGCACTGCAAAGCGCCAGCACACCCAAGCGATAGATTGGCCAAAATTACCGAATAACAGTGCCGCAAGGACTAATGCAGCAACGATAATGAGCCCACTATAGCCTAGATACAATAATGGTGGGTGTAAGATAAGCCCCCAGTGTTGCAACATGGGGTTGAGGTCGCGTCCTTCGATGGCGGGTGGAAAAATGCGGGCAAAGGGGTCTGAATAGATAACAATAAAGAGTAATAATGCGGCGATAATAACGGCAAGCACGATAAGTGTTAGCGAAAAAATAGGATGATTTTGTCGGCGATAGCGCCAAGCAAATAACGCACTCCAACTCGAAAGGAAAATGACCCATAGCAATAAAGAACCTTCATGTCCGCCCCAAACTGCGGCTATTTTCATCGCTAATGGCGATAATCGATGGCTATGTTGTGCCACATAAACCACAGAAAAGTCACTTTGAATAAAGCTGATAGTGAGACAGATAAAGGCGCTAACTAGGCATAAAAATTGTAGCAGGCTCCAAAGCACGTTCAGAGACATTTGCCTCGGAACGTGCTTGAAGATCCCCACAAATCCTAATATCGCTTGAAAACTGGTGATACACAACGCCAATAATAGGCAGATGAAACCAATTTCCGGGATGATTAGTTCCAAATATCACCCTTATTATTTAATGAATCACGCAACGGTTAATTGACCCGCATAGAGGACAAAGAAACGCAGTAGAAATACGCCAAGTAAACTTGCCCCACTAACAAGTAAAACGCGAAATGCACCATTACCACGGTTCTGCCATTTTTTAAGCGCCAACGGAATAATGAAGCCAATACCGATTACGCCAATCCAAAACCACCACGTCCAAAAGCCCCCGCCCAATGCGGCTACTAATGAACGCACTTTGCCATCATCTCCTAAGGCGAGTCCGACAAAAAATGCCGCAAGTAAGAAGAGTTCTAACCAAACGACAAAACTTTCCACTCGATGAAGAAAGGCAGATTCTTGGTTATGAATATTTTTACGATAGCGTAATGCAATAGCAATTAATGAGACAGCTATCCCCGATGATATTCCTGAAAATAAGAATAAAGCTGGTAATAAAGGATTGTTTAAGAATGGATATGATTTTAATGCGGATAATAAAAAGCCCGTATATGCGCCGAGTAAAACCGCTAGAACTAACATGGTAATATCGAGCGTGCGCATGACTTTATTTAACAGCGTTAATAACCGAGGAATAATTGTTAATTTAGGTAGCCACCGATGCTGTAATGCAATAACTTCTTTTTCAAAGATTTTAGCCAACCATATGACTAATACAGCCATGTAGACTTGAAATAACATGACACCCATCGACATCACTGAGGTTGGGCTGTAATGAAACATCAATTTCCAAAATGTCCATGGACGAGTTAAATGGAGAATGAGGATTAATAAGCCAATCACGATGGTACTCGGTGCTAACAATAAAGTGGTACGCATTAATGTGCTTTCGCTACTTGCTGCGTTTGGATAATACTGACGGAGTAAAACGGCGATGACAACTAAGCCCGCAGAGATACCGATAAGAAATAAATAAACCGCAATTGGCCAATCCCATACTAGAGATTCAAAATGGAAAGCGGACGCAGTTTTCATTGGCTAACCTCCCCATATTTGAAGGGAACTCGATAAACTTTGGGGCGTGTACCGAGTGCAATTTTGAATCGATAAGTTGGTTTTTGTCCAAGCATTTTGGAAACATCGCTTTGTGGATCATCTAAATTGCCAAAAATCAGCGCTTTGGTTGGACATGATTCTACACAGGCGGGCTGTTTACCTTTTTTCAGGTTGGTCTTACGGCAAAAATCACATTTATCTGCGGTCTTATTGACGGGGTGAATGAATCTAACGCGATATGGGCAAGCGGCAATGCAGTATTGGCAGCCGACACATAAGTCAGGATTAACATCAACAATACCGGTTGTTTTATCGATAAAAGAAGCGCCCGTTGGACAGACATCGACGCAAGGGGCATTTTCACAATGTTGGCAGGAATGACGAAAAAAACGATATTTAACGTCAGGAAATTCACCAATCGGTTCGCTACGGATAATGGTCAGCCGTGATACCCCTTCGGGGACTTGGTTGACTTCGCGACATGCATCCATGCAAGCCGTACAGCCGATACACAAATTTTCATCGTGGATCATGCCATAGCGAACACCATCTATTTTCATGGTGTTCGCTAGCGTGTGGCTAGTTATCCCCCCAATCGCCGCCAGTGCTCCGGAATAAATAATGAATTGACGACGAGAGCAACTCATGGCTGCTCCTTAAGCAATTTAACCGCTGCTGGGTTGAAATTAGGATTATCACGTTGATCTGAATGACAATCTACGCAAATTTTGACTTTTCCTTTATCGGTTAGTACTTTCATTGCATCTTGTTGCGGATGCAGGTCATGACAACTAGCACAAGCGACTTTGGTAACGTGGACATCATGAGGCCAAAATGCTTTTTGCAGCTGTTCGGGTAAGTGGCACGACAAACAGACCGTATTTTGTTGCTCTACGCTATACATCGGGTTATTAAAGCGCATCACATCTTTTACGCCTTCCCGATGGTCTGGGCCTGGATTACCATGGCAGTTGGTGCAGGTAACGGGCAACTTATTGTTTGGATTGACCACTGATGCGTGAGTGCCATGCATACCTTCTTTATCGGGCTTATGGCAATCAAGGCAAGCACTATCTGCGCTGCGCTGCTGTGTGACAACCCAACGATCGCCGGCGGCTTTTTCCTCAGCTATTTGAGGTGTCGCGAATGCTGATACTGCCCATAAAAAGCCTGATGCCAGCACCCCGGCAGTTAATAACGAACGTAATACGCTCATATTCACTCCATTGGTTATGTCGCCTCTTTGTCTTTAATAGCACAGAGGCGAGTAGAGGTTATTTGGCTAACAGGTCATTTTTACGCGCTTGAGCATCCCACTCTGGCACGACAGTTTTCATGAACTCTTGTTTTTCAGCATTGATTTTCTGCATATCTAAGCCAATCGCTTGCTGAGCTTTCTCTTTGGTTGAGATATCCGGAATGGCAATTTCATGAGTAATGCCTTTTGAACCGAGTAAACGTGCCAGTTTAGTACGTGCGTCAGCGGCTTTATCTAATGAACCCCCTAACATACGTAGCCCTTCATCAGGTGCATGCATGTGAATGCCGTGTGATGCGATAGCTAAATCCCAACGCCATTGAGCGTGGCGAATATCAGCAAGGATTGGCTGCATTTCTTCTTGGGTTGCACCCGCGTCCCAAGCTGCTTTTGCTTCAAAGTGAGCGCGAACTAACTGATCTTCTGCTTTAACTTTCATCTCTTGGATGGCTTTTTTACGTTCCGCAACAACGTCTTGTAGTTGTTGTTTGCTTTGAGTATGACAATTGCTACAGGTTTGCTCAAAATTATCGAATGGATTACCAATTTTATGGCTGGTATATAATTCGCCTTTATCGTTTTGCAGTTTTGGCATATGGCAATCAATGCAAGTGACGTTATTTTTACCGTGAATACCTGCACTCCAAGTTTCATATTCAGGGTGTTGGGCTTTTAACATTGGTGCTTTTGATAACGTGTTGGTCCAGTCGGAGAATCCTATTTTGTCGTAGTACACTTCCATTTCTTCGACTTTGGTACCGTTATCCCAAGGGAATTTGACTGATTTATTTTCACCAGAGAAATAGTATTCAACGTGGCATTGACCGCATACCATGGATTGTTGGTCGAAACGACTCGCTTTATCAAAGGGCTTGCCAATGGTTTCCATTGCCCGTTCTGCATAAGGGCGTGTGAGGGTTAACTCGGGTTTTCCTTTTGCAAACTCAGGGGAATCGGTCTTATGGCAATCGCCACAGCCCAAAACATTGACTACTTCTGGTCCACCTTTTGCCCATTTACCTTGAAAGTAGCCATCTTCGCCATGTTCTTGAATTAATCTGGCGACATCCGGGCTTTTGCAGCTCCAGCAAGCCATCGGTAAAGGACCGTCTTGGGCATCTTTGGGCGCGCCAGTACGTAAGGTTTCACGAACATCAATGATTGCGTATGCGTGACCACGCGGTTTGTTATAGTCACGGGAGAAAGGATATCCAGCCCAAAGGATCACTAATCGTGGATCTTCAGCAAGGGCATCTTCACGATTTGATTGTTCTGATGTAGCTCGCCAAGAATGGTATTGATCTGGATAAGCCGCTTCAAAGGTTTCGTTTCGGGTATTAATTGTCGATACATTATCTGTATTCGGCGTTTGTGCATGAACGGAAGTAAAGAGAAATATTCCTGCAATCAAACTCAGTAAGTACAGAGTGTTATTTCTTATCTTTGCCATAAGAGCCTCGAGTAGGGTAAATCAGCCATCCCATAAGCTGACACCTTTTATTATTCGAGCTGTAGTTGTGTTGGTTTTGTGTCTTACTACAATTCGAATTATTTAGGGTATATTTTTAGTTATATAAATTTGATAGCAAGCGCACATTTGCCATCAATGACATTGCCAACTTATATGTTTAACAAAAAACCACACAAAAAATATTGTTTTTGATCAAAGGTAAATTTGAATTAAGTGATTTAATATCAAAAATTAAATAAAAGTACGTTAATAGTGGAATTGATATAGTAATTAGAGATGAATTAAAAAACTGTATTTTGTATTTTTCAGTTAAGAATGATTCTTATTATTTATTTAAAATAATCATTTAATAACCAATTGAATTTAAACACTTAATATTATTTAACTCACGAATGGTGATTATTCTGTTTTTGACGCATAAATTAAAATGTGCGTAGTATCAAAAAAATAAAATATAAATTTTACTAAAATGACCTTTCATATACCACTTTAGTAGTATATGTCGATGTTAATTAAAAAATATGTCATTACAACTTAAGCTTAAATGGGGATTCTATATTTACAGATTGTTAATGAATAATTATGAAAACCGTATAATACCTCTTTTTATAGCGAGTTAATGCTTAGTCTAATATTTGAATAGTTTCTGGCTGATTTATATTCATAGTGAATAAATTACTCCTGTTACCTATTAGGTAGTATGTATTTTTGCCCTCTCACTCGTTAATATTCATGCTAAATACACGCATAAAAAATGCGGTTTATCAGTTCTTTTTAGTACTTTTTTGTTGGGCAATGTAAAGGAAAAAACATGGTTGATATCACCCGTAGGGGCGTATTAACTGGTGCGTGGCGTAATGCAGCTCCGGTAGTTAGACCGCCATGGAGTGGTACTGAACAGCATTTTATTGAGCTGTGTACGCGTTGCAACGCTTGTCTAGCGAGTTGCGAGACCTCTATTTTGCAGCCCGGACCTGGCGGATATCCTGTCGTTGATTTTAAGCGCGGGGAATGCACTTTTTGCTATGCCTGTGCAGCATCTTGCCCTGAACCTATTTTCCTCCCTCAGCAAACCCAACCTTGGAATATCTCGATATCTATCGATCAAAGCTGTCTTGCCTATAAATCAATCGAATGTCGGCGTTGTGAAGACAGTTGTGAGCCTCAAGTGATTTCTTTTCGTCCATCACTGGTCGGTATTTATCAACCAAAAATAGAACAACAGGGCTGTACAGGTTGTGGCGCCTGTGTTGCAGGATGCCCCGTATCGGCCATAACCGTGGAGCGTGAACATGCACGATAACTGGCAAGTGTGCAGTTTAATTGTACAAGTAAAAAGTGAACGAATATCTGCTGTGACAGAAAAACTGAATCAATTTCCTCATTGTGAGGTAGCTATTAGTTCACCTGAAAATGGGAAATTGATTGTCGTCGTCGAAGGGCAGCATAGTAAAACTTTGTTAGATACTATTGATTTAGCACGCAATATCGAAGGCGTGCTAGATGTTTCACTGGTTTATCACCAGCAGGATGAGCAATGTGAGGAAAATGATGAAACTCAGTCGTCGTAGCTTTATGAAAGCCAATGCGATAGCGGCCGCTGCTGCGGCGGCAGGCATTGGTGTACCAAGTATCGCGAAAGCGGTCGTTGGACAACAAGAAAGTATCAAGTGGGATAAAGCCCCGTGTCGTTTCTGCGGTACTGGCTGTGGCGTGCTTGTCGGCACACAAAATGGCCGTATTGTCGCGAGCCAAGGTGACCCAGAAGCACCAGTCAACCGTGGTCTTAATTGTATCAAGGGCTATTTCCTACCAAAGATTATGTACGGGAAAGACCGTTTAACCCAGCCATTGCTGCGTATGAAAGATGGCGAATATGATAAAAATGGTGAGTTTACCCCAATTACATGGGAACAAGCCTTTGATGTCATGGAAGAAAAAACGAAAGCAACACTGAAAGAAAAAGGTCCTGAAGGTATTGGGATGTTTGGTTCAGGTCAATGGACAGTTTGGGAAGGTTATGCGGCCTCTAAATTGTTTAAAGGTGGTTTTCGTTCAAATAACCTCGATCCAAATGCACGCCACTGTATGGCCTCTGCGGTCGTTGGTTTTATGCGTACTTTCGGTATGGATGAGCCGATGGGCTGTTACGATGATATTGAACATGCGGATGCCTTTGTGCTTTGGGGCTCTAATATGGCAGAAATGCACCCAATATTATGGTCGCGTATTACAAATCGTCGTTTATCAAATCCTGATGTCCATGTTGCAGTTTTATCAACTTATAAACATCGTAGTTTTGAATTAGCGGATAATGGTATTGTTTTCGCGCCGCAATCCGATTTGGTTATCTTAAATTACATTGCTAACTATATTATTCAAAACAATGCAGTTAACCAAGATTTCCTAGATAAACACGTTAATTTACGTCGTGGTGCAACGGATATCGGTTATGGCCTTCGTCCAACGCATCCATTAGAAAAAAATGCCAAAAATCCAGGGTCTGATGCTTCTGAACCGATGACTTGGGATGAATATAAAGCTTTCGTTGCGGAATATACGTTAGATAAAACCGCTGAAATGACGGGAGTACCGAAAGATCAGCTAGAAGAATTGGCGAAACTCTACGCCGATCCAAAAATTAAAGTCGTTTCATATTGGACGATGGGTTTTAACCAACATACTCGCGGTGTTTGGGCGAATAACCTTGCTTATAACCTTCATTTATTAACCGGTAAAATTTCTCAACCAGGTTGTGGTCCTTTCTCTTTGACAGGGCAACCATCTGCCTGCGGTACAGCACGTGAAGTGGGAACATTCTCACACCGTTTACCTGCGGATATGGTAGTGACTAATGAAAAACACCGTGAAAAAGTGGAAGGTGTTTGGCAACTACCTGCGGGCACTATCCCTGAAAAAGTTGGATTACATGCAGTCGCGCAAGACCGTGCATTGAAAGACGGTAAACTCAATTTTTATTGGGTGATGTGTAACAACAATATGCAAGCAGGGCCGAATATCAATGAAGATCGCCTACCGGGCTGGCGCGATCCGCGCAACTTTATTGTTGTTTCAGACCCTTATCCTACCGTGAGTGCACTAGCCGCTGACTTGATTTTACCCACGGCAATGTGGGTCGAAAAAGAAGGTGCTTATGGTAATGCAGAGCGCCGTACTCAGTTTTGGCGTCAGCAAATTCAAGGTCCAGGCGAATCAAAGTCAGATTTAATGCAGATGGTGCTGTTTTCTCGTCGCTTTAAAGTCGAAGAAGTATGGCCTGAAGAATTGTTAGCTAAAAAACCTGAATATCGTGGAAAAACACTGTATGACGTGTTGTTTGCTAATGAAGCGGTGACTAAATTCCCAGTGACTGAATTAGCTGAAGACCAATTAAACGACGAATCTCGTGAGCTTGGTTTCTATTTACAAAAAGGCTTGTTTGAAGAGTATGCCGGTTTTGGTCGTGGACATGGTCATGACCTTGCTGATTTTGATGCTTATCACCAAGCTCGTGGTATCCGCTGGCCAGTTGTAGAAGGTAAAGAAACACAGTGGCGTTATAGCGAAGGGAATGACCCTTATGTTAAAGCTGGGCAAGGTTATCAGTTTTACGGTAAACCAGACGGTAAAGCCGTTATTTTTGCATTGCCATTTGAGCCTGCGGCTGAATCACCTGATAAAGAATACGATTTATGGCTTTCAACTGGGCGAGTGCTGGAGCATTGGCATACGGGAAGCATGACGCGCCGTGTCCCTGAGCTGCACCGTGCATTCCCAGAGTCGGTTGTCTTTATGCATCCATTAGACGCAAAAGATAGAGGCTTGCGTCGTGGCGATAAAGTCAAAGTGGTTTCTCGTCGTGGTGATGTGACCACAATAGTGGAAACTCGTGGTCGTAATAAACCACCGAAAGGCTTGGTGTATATGGCATTCTTTGATGCTTCCCAGTTGGTCAATAACTTGACGTTGGATGCGACAGATCCACTTTCTAAAGAAACGGATTACAAAAAATGTGCCGTTAAACTGGAAAAGGTGTAATTGGCAATGCCCCAGAACGCTAAGTCTCAAAAGACTAAGTCCCAGAACAGCCGCCGTCGTTTTCTGCGCGACATTGCTCGCACAGCAGGCGGACTGGCGGCGGTTGGTGTGGTACTGGGGCTACAGCAACAAACTTCCCGTGCGAGTGGTGTACGACTCCGCCCGCCGGGAGCGCTTGCTGAAAATGCATTTTCGAGTGCTTGTGTTCGTTGCGGTCAATGTGTTCAAGCCTGTCCTTATGACATGTTGAAATTAGCTACGTTGGCATCCGGTCTTGAGTCAGGTACGCCGTATTTCATAGCCCGCGAAATTCCTTGCGAGATGTGTGAAGACATTCCTTGTGCCAAGGTGTGCCCAAGTGGTGCATTGGATAAAAACATGGAATCGATTAATGATGCTCGGATGGGATTGGCTGTTTTACTCGATCACGAAAACTGCCTTAATTTTCAAGGGCTACGATGTGATGTGTGTTACCGCGTTTGTCCGTTAATTGATGAAGCAATCACACTTGAACTTGAACAAAATCATCGCACTGGTAAGCATGCACGCTTCTTACCCACGGTAAATAGCAATTTCTGCACGGGATGCGGAAAGTGTGAGCAGGCTTGTGTACTGGAAGAGTCCGCGATTAAAGTTTTACCAAGAGAATTAGCCAAGGGCGAGTTAGGACATCATTACCGTTTCGGTTGGTTGGAGGGAAGCAATGGCAAATCGTAAGCACGATGCCGGACGTGAGGCTCTGGCTAAAAAAGGGTGGTGGCAAAGCCATAAATGGCTGGTTTTAAGGCGAACAAGTCAACTTTTGGTCTTGGCTATGTTTCTAAGTGGTCCATGGTTTGGTGTGTGGATCTTACATGGAAACTATAGCAGTAGCATATTGTTGGATGTTGTTCCATTAACTGATCCGCTTATTACGCTGGAAAGCTTAGCAAGTGGTTACTTACCTGGTATTTCAGCATTAATTGGTGCGGCTCTCGTTTTTGCTGTTTATGCATTGCTGGGAAAACGGTTTTTTTGTAGCTGGGTGTGTCCTGTTAATCCAATCACCGACGCCGCCGCATGGTTACGTCGTAAATTCGAGTTGAATCAATCTGCAACAATTCCTCGCAATATTCGGTATGTATTGTTGGGTGTGATTTTAATTGGTTCAGCTATAACAGGCACCTTGTTATGGGAATGGTTAAATCCAGTTTCGTTAATGGGGCGTAGCCTTATTTTTGGTTTTGGCAGTGGTGCTTTGGTTTTAGTTGCACTGTTTTTATTTGATTTATTAGTCGTGGAACATGGATGGTGCGGTCACCTTTGCCCCCTTGGTGCCTTGTATGGCGTTACGGGTTGTAAAGGTGCACTGGCTGTTACAGCGGAAAGAAAAGAAAATTGTAACCGCTGTATGGATTGTTTTCACGTTTGCCCGGAGCCGCATGTTTTGCGGTTGCCGGTTCTCGATAAACAAGCCCCTGCGCTGATTTCAGATATGGATTGCATCACTTGCGGTCGTTGTATCGATGTTTGTGCTGAGGATGTTTTTAAAATAACACTACGATGGAGTTCGGGAGCTAAATCATGAAAAATCATGCCCTGAAAAAAACAATAAGCCGTTGGATGGCTGGTATGGCCTTGGTTGTAAGTAGTTTTGTTTTAGCTGCTAACGGTGTGGATTTTAATCAGTCACCTGAAGTTTCAGGCACGCCAGAAGGGGGCATCCATGTTCCTAAAGAGCAAGAAAAAATGGCGTTGAACTACGTTAATCAGCCGCCGATGATCCCTCATAGTGTTGATGGGTATCAAATCACAACAAATACCAACCGTTGTTTACAGTGCCATGGTGTTGAAAACTATCGTACTACGGGTGCACCAAGAGTGAGCCCGACTCACTTTATGGATGCTAGCGGTAAAGTTCTGGGTGAAGTTTCACCTAATCGTTATTTTTGTTTGCAGTGCCATGTACCGCAATCAGATACACCACCGATTGTTGATAATACTTTTGCCCCATCCAAAGGCTTTGGTAAATAAGGGGGAGATATGGCCAATAAAAATGAGAATCAAGCAGGTAGTGATAAACCCAAAAAGTCAGGCTTGATAGGGCTTATCCGCCGGCTTTGGCAGTGGTGGCGTCGTCCTAGCCGTTTAGCACTTGGAACACTTTTACTGATTGGTTTTGTCAGTGGCGTGATTTTCTGGGGTGGATTTAATACGGGAATGGAAAAAGCCAATACAGAAGAGTTTTGTATTAGCTGTCATGAGATGCGTGAAAATGTCTATGAAGAATATATGGATACTATTCACTATACTAACCGTAGTGGTGTAAGAGCAACCTGTCCTGACTGCCACGTACCACATGAATTTGGACCTAAAATGGTCAGAAAAATTCAGGCGAGTAAAGAGTTGTACGGTAAAATCTTTGGCATTATCGATACGCCTCAAAAATTTGAAGATCATCGTTTAGCGATGGCTCAAAGTGAGTGGCGGCGCATGAAAGATAATAATTCTCAGGAGTGTCGTAATTGCCACAACTTTGAATACATGGATTTCACCGCACAAAAAAGTGTCGCATCAAAAATGCATGACCAAGCTGTACAAGATGGCAAAACCTGTATTGATTGCCATAAAGGTATTGCACATAAATTGCCGGATATGCGTGATGTTGAACCGGGCTTTTAGGAAGAATGACTTGTTCTGATTGGTTGTGATGGACTGATTTAGATCAGCGAATCGAATAACAGCGTGTAGTTAACGTACAATCAGTTCGAATAATGATGATAAATAGGCTAGTCGGCAGTTAAATGCTTGACTAGCCTAAATTATATTTGTGTTAAATCAATAAATTTGTTGTAGTTATGTGTATCGTAGATTGAACTAGTACAAAGCTAACTAACGACATAAATTGGGGCTATTAAACTATGTGGAAAAAGCTTCACCAACTTGCCATTCCTGTGAACCTATATCGCTTGTGCGGATATCTCGCACCTTGGTTTATTGTCTTGAGCGTAATTTTTCTCGCGGCTGGCTGGATTTGGGGATTTGGCTTTGCGCCAACAGATAAAACACAAAGTGATAGCTACCGTATTATGTATATTCACGTGCCAGCTGCAATGTGGTCGATGGGTATTTATGCGACTATGGCAATCACTGCGTTTATTGGTCTTATTTGGCAGATGAAAGTATCTGAGCTTGCAATCGCTGCTATGGCACCTATTGGCGCTGTATTTACCTTTATTGCCTTAGTTACCGGTGCCACATGGGGGAAACCTATGTGGGGCGCATGGTGGGTTTGGGATGCACGTCTAACCTCAGAACTGATTTTATTTTTTCTTTATGTTGGAATTATTGCCTTATGGCATGCATTCGATGATCGTCGCATTGCGGGTAAAGCAGCAGCAATATTAGTCTTAATTGGTGTTATTAATTTACCTATCATCCATTATTCTGTCGAATGGTGGCAAACATTGCATCAGCCTTCGACTCGAATGCAGCAAAGTATTAATCCAGCAATGCGGACACCATTGCGTTTAGCTATCCTTGGTTATCTATTTCTGTTTATTTCGTTGACATTAATTCGCTTACGCAGCCAATTATTACTGTTAGAGCGTAATCGTCCATGGGTTCTAGATATCGTCAATAAGCGAGGACAAAAATAATGAATAGCGCTTTTGCATCTTGGACGGATTTTTTTGCCATGGGTGGCTATGGATTCTATGTATGGTTAGCTGTAGCTTTAGCATTGGTGCCGATATTATTGTTGTGCTTGCATACCTATATTCAAAGAGAAATGATTTTTACGGCAATTATTCAGCAACAAGCACGTGAAGTTAGACAAAAAGCCGCAAGAGCTCGCCGGGAGGGGATGTGAATATACGCCGAAAAAATAGATTATGGTTAATTTGCGCTATATTGGTGGGTGCTGGTTTAACAATAGCATTAATATTATATGCATTACGTTCAAGCATTGATTTGTTCTATACACCCGGTGAAATCATTTATGGTAAGCGGGAAACACAGCAAATTCCTGAGGTAGGACAGCGTTTACGTGTTGGTGGTATGGTGATGCCAGGCACGGTGGTTCGCGATCCTGAATCATTAAAAGTTACTTTTACTGTGTATGATGCGGAAGCAGAAATTGAAGTCAGTTATGATGGTATTTTGCCTGACTTGTTTCGGGAAGGACAAGGTGTGGTCGTGCAAGGTGAGCTTGAAGAAAATAATCATGTTTTAGCTAAAGAAGTATTAGCAAAGCACGATGAAAATTATACACCACCAGAGATAGAACAAGCGATGCAAGAAAATCATCGAAGACCTGCTGCGGTCTATAAGGATAACGCATCATGATCCCTGAGATTGGTAGCATCTTGCTATGTTTGGCATTGGGTATTGCGGTATTGCTATCTTTTTATCCACTCTGGGGCGTCGCGCGTAATGACTCTCGGCTGATGGCGTCATCTCGTCCTCTTGCATGGCTGCTTTTTTTGTGTGTGACGGGCGCATTTTTAGTATTAGTGAATGCCTTTGTTGTTAATGATTTCTCTGTCACTTATGTGGCGAATAACTCGAACACGTTATTACCTGTCTGGTATCGAGTTGCTGCTACATGGGGTGCTCATGAAGGTTCTTTGCTTTTGTGGGTTTTATTAATGAGCGGTTGGACATTTGCTGTCGCTCTTTGTAGTTATCGTATGCCATTGGATATTGTAGCGCGTGTATTGGCTGTGATGGGCATGGTCAGTGTCGGTTTCTTGTTATTTATTATCTTTACCTCAAACCCATTCTCACGCACGTTGCCTGCATTTCCTATTGAAGGGCGAGATTTAAACCCGCTGTTACAAGACCCCGGCTTAATTTTCCATCCTCCATTATTATATATGGGCTATGTTGGATTCTCGGTTGCTTTTGCTTTTGCTATTGCCGCATTATTGAGTGGTCGACTCGATAGCGCTTTCACCCGTTTTGCACGTCCTTGGACAATGGCTGCTTGGTTCTTCCTCACACTCGGTATTATGTTAGGTTCTGCATGGGCGTATTATGAACTGGGCTGGGGAGGCTGGTGGTTCTGGGACCCAGTTGAAAATGCATCGTTTATGCCATGGTTGGTCGGCACCGCACTAATCCACTCATTGTCGGTGACGGAACAAAGAGCGACATTCAAAGCGTGGTCACTGTTACTTTCTATTTCCGCGTTCTCATTGTGTTTGCTTGGCACCTTCTTAGTTCGCTCTGGGGTGTTGGTCTCTGTCCATGCCTTTGCGTCTGATCCATCCCGTGGCCTGTTTATATTAGCCTTTATGATCTTAGTGATTGGCGGATCGTTACTGGTATTTGCTGTTCGGGGTCATAAAATTCGCTCGAAAGTGAATAACTCGCTGTGGTCTCGTGAGTCCTTGTTGCTTGGTAACAATGTCATCCTAACCGCAGCAATGTTAGTCGTGTTACTTGGTACGTTACTACCTTTAGTGCATAAGCAACTTGGCTTAGGGACTATCTCAATCGGCGAACCTTTCTTTAATACGATGTTTATTGTGTTAATGGTACCTTTTGCTCTGTTGTTAGGTATCGGGCCATTAGTTCGTTGGGGACGCGATCGCCCAGCCGCTATTCGAAAAATACTGATTTTTGCCCTAGTCATGGCACTGATATTGTCTTTCTTATTGCCTTGGTTGATGGAAGATAGAGTTGAAGCGCTGACTTATCTTGGCTTGATGATGGCGAGTTGGATAGTCATTCTTGCATTCGTCGAAATGAAAATACGGATTAGCAAGAAAATTAAATTAACATCAAGTTATTGGGGAATGGTGTTGGCTCATTTAGGTTTGGCCGTCACGATTGTCGGGATCGCATTTAGTCAAAATTATAGTATTGAACGAGATGTCAAAATGAAGCCCGGTGATAGTATTTCTATTCGCGCTTATACCTTTGTTTTTAACGGTGTACATGAAGCTAATGGTCCAAATTATCAAGGGGTTATTGGTAGCATCTCGGTTAAAGAAAATGATAAAGTATTAACGACTTTACTGCCTGAAAAACGCTTTTATAAGACCAGTCGTGCAGTGATGACGGAAGCAGCTATTGATGGTGGTTTTACCCGTGATTTATACGCTGCTTTAGGTGAGGAAATTACTAAAGACGTCTGGACACTGCGTTTATATTATAAGCCTTTTGTGCGTTGGATCTGGTCAGGTGGTATTTTGATGTCTATTGGCGCGCTATTTTGCTTGTTTGACCCACGCTATCGCCGTCGTAAAGCTGAAGGGGAGGCTGCATGAGTCGTAAAGTATTTTTAATCCCTTTTATTATATTTACGGCGATTGCCGCTGTGCTTTTATGGCAGTTGATGCGTAATGCAGAAGGGGATGATCCTCGCTTATTAGAATCTGCATTGATTGGTAAGCCCGTGCCTATTTTTCGTTTGGAATCGTTAGAGAATCCCGGGCAACATTATGAATCGGATGTGCTCAATCAAGGTAAACCAATTCTATTAAATGTTTGGGCGACATGGTGTCCTACTTGTCGTGCCGAACATCAATATCTGAATACACTTTCGGCGCAAGGCGTGCGTGTTGTTGGTCTTAATTATAAAGACAATCGGCAAAAAGCGATTGGTTGGCTACGTGAGCTGGGCAACCCTTATGCGCTGAGTTTATTTGATGGTGAAGGTATGTTGGGCTTAGATCTCGGCGTTTATGGTGCACCTGAAACTTTTCTTATTGATGGCAATGGCATTATTCGTTATCGCCATGCAGGGGCTATGGATGAGCAAGTGTGGGAAAAAGAGTTGAAGCCACTGTGGGACCGTTATAGCAAGGAGGCCAGCCAATGAAATATTTATTAGGCTTGCTGATGTTTGCGCTCAGTGCAACCGTTACTTTTGCGGCGACAGAAGTGTTTACTTTTGATAATGAACAACAAGAGCAGCAGTTTCGTAAATTAACGGAAGAGTTACGCTGCCCTAAATGTCAAAATAACAGTATTGCTGACTCTAACTCAATGATTGCGCTAGATTTACGTCAAAAAGTGTATGAATTGATGAAAGAGGGTAAAAATCGCGATGAAATCATTGATTATATGGTGGCGCGATATGGTTACTTTGTCACTTATAATCCACCATTAACTCCTTTAACGGTGATACTTTGGGGGCTCCCATTTGCCGCTATAGCCGTGGGTGGATGGATTATTTTTGCACGTTCTAAAAAACGGGTACGCATTAAAAATTCATCCCTAAATGATGAAGATGATTTACCTGAATCATCACGAGCGAGTATTTGGGTCTATGTGCCGGGTATTATTATTGCCGTTGGCATTGGAGCAGTGGCGTATTATCAAGTCGGAAGCTATAGCAAAGTTGCAGATTGGAATATTGCTTACCAGCAAGCCCCCGCTTTGCTTGATAGAGCCCTTGACCCAAAAGAACCGCCACTTAATAATGAAGAGATGGAACGTTTGGCATTAGGCTTACGCACTCGTTTACAAGAAGATCCACAAAACGTAGAAGCATGGGTAATGCTAGGGCGTATCGGCATGGTATTGAGTAATGCGACGATGGCAACAGATGCTTATGGTCGAGCTTACCGCTTATCGCCGAATGATGAAGGTGTGGCGATGGGATATGCAGAAGTGTTAACCCGTTCATCTGATCCGGAAGATAATCGTGAAGGTACTGAGCTACTGAAAAAATTGATTGCTGAAAATCGAACCAATGTTAAAGCATTAAGTTTGTTTGCATTCAATGCCTTTGAGCAAGAGCAATATGCAGAAGCCATTTCAGCTTGGCAAATGATGTTAAAATTATTGCCTGAAAACGATCAGCGCCGAACCATTATCGAGCGAAGTGTAGAACAAGCTTTAGTGTTGCTACACGAGAAAAAAGGTACGGCAGGCAGCCAATAATCTTTAAAAGTAGTTAGTCATTATATAAGCGGGCGCAATTGCGCCCGTTTTTATCAGTGTTGTAATGATAATCCTCACTAATACGCATTTCTCCATTTGTGATCTTCCTCCCAATATACAAAGAATAAATTCTATTGAAAATAATTCGATAATATTCAGATATTTTATCTTTATAGTAAAATAAAGATAAATATAATTGATGTTATTTAAGATTTATTTGACTTTAAATTGGATTTAAATTAATTCATTTAATGAAATATTAAAAATATTTTTATAGTTAATTTTAATTAACTGAATTTGTATATTTTTTTATTTTAATTAGCCTAATTTATAGGTTGCTATATTATCTTGATATAAATGATGTATTTAGCTTTAAGACTGCATTTTTGTTTTTTTTTGTTTTTAGTTTTATGCTTTTTGCTTTTTTTTGCTTTTGAATGGGAACATATGATTATAGTCACATTAACTTAACAAGGTATAAATTAGAGTTAATGCCATGAGGTAAAATGGCATGAAAGCAGAACGACATAAGAAAATAATTAATTTTTTAAAAAAAACAGGCTCAGCGAAAGTTTCTGTTTTATCGAAAGAACTTAATGTCACTAAAGAAACGATTAGGGCAGATTTAAATTCTTTAGCAAAAAAAGGCATTATTAGTCGCTGTCATGGCGGTGCCTATATTGAATTTGAAACTTTAGATAAAGTTGCCAAAAAGGAAATAATTCAATTTCTTGAATGTAATGAAAGCTTTAATGATAAAACAAATAAGGATGATGCCGTGTTAGGTAAAGTTTGCGTATTAGGTTCATTTAATGTTGATATGATTAGTTATTTACCTCGATTACCTGAAGCGGGTGAATCATTATTAGCAAACAAATTTATATTCTCCCCAGGTGGTAAAGGCTGTAATCAAGCTTTAGCTGCAAGCTATTCAGATTCTCAGGTGCATTTTATTACTAAAATAGGAACTGACCAATTTAGTGAATATGCTATAAACTTTATTTCATCATCTAAAATTAAAACATCAACAATATACCAAACAGAAAAATATCAAACAGGTACAGCTTCAATATTTGTATCCGAAAATAGTGGTGAAAATATTATTTCTATTTATCCTGGATCTAATATGGATATTACCGCTGATGAGGTTAAAATTCAAAAGGATAGGGTGATTAATTCAAATGTTATCCTACTACAATTAGAAACAAATATTGATGCATTAAAAGAAATTATTTCCATCGGTAATGAATATAATATTCCAATTATATTAAATCCTGCACCTTACAACGATATAGTGAATGAGTTGATTGATAAAATAGATATTTTAACACCGAATGAAACCGAAGCGAGTTTGCTTTCTGATATTAATGTGATTGATATAGAAACAGCGAAAAAAGCAGCGAAAGTTATCTATGAAAAAGGTGTTAAAAAGGTTGTCATTACGCTTGGTAGTAAAGGCTCTATCGCTTATGACGGTAATAAATTTATTTATTCACCGGCTTATACCGCAGTAGTGAAGAATACCGCGGGGGCGGGTGATGCATTTAATGGTGCATTGGCGGCATCATTAGCGAAAGGTAAGCAATTTTCTTATGCATTACGTTACGCCTCAGCATTCTCATCTCTTGCAGTTGAAACCGGTAATGCTTCTGAAATGCCCGATGACATTAATGTCATGCATCGAATTAATCAAACAACTTACTCTCAGGTTGTTACTCAATCTCCTGAATAAATTAATAGTCTGAAAGAGGAATAAAAATGAAAATTTTATTTATTGGTGAATCATGGCACATTCACATGATCCATACCAAAGGTTATGACAGCTTTACTTCAAGTAAATATGAAGAAGGTGCAACTTTTTTATTAGGCTGTTTGAAAAGCAAAGGAATTGAAATTGACTATATGCCAGCACACACAGTGCAAATGGCATTTCCTAAAACAGTTGAAGAGTTGGCTAAATACGATGTAGTTGTGATTAGCGATATTGGTGCTAATACATTTTTATTACAAAATGATACTTTCTACAATATGAAAGTATTACCAAATGCTTTAGAGCTCATTAAACAATATGTTATTAATGGTGGCGGCTTGTTAATGATAGGGGGTTATTTATCCTTTATGGGTATTGAGGCTAAAGCAAATTATAAAAATACATTACTCGCAGATGTATTACCTGTAGAAATGCTTAATGGTGATGATCGAGTTGAAAAACCAGAAGGTATTTTTGCATCACCCGTTAATTCTGAACATGATTCAGTAAAAGGCTTTAGCAATTGGCCAATGTTCTTGGGTTATAACAAAGTTACAGCTAAAGAAAATACAGAAGTTGTATTAAATATTGGTGAAGATCCTTTATTGGTATTTGGCCAATATGAAAAAGGCAAAACTGGTTGTTTCATGAGTGACTGTTCGCCGCACTGGGGAAGTCGTGAGTTTTTAGCTTGGGAATATTATACCGATATGTGGGTAAATATTTTAAAACAAGTTTCTCGCTAATTTATAAAATTAAAATTCTAAAAATAAAGAAAATAAGTGCAGAGTTTTCTCTGCGCTTAACCTACCGATTACAATAATAATGACTCATAGTCAAAATCCATAAGGAATATTTTATGAGTACAAAAAGTTATTCTACCCCTTTTCTTATGATAGCGACGGTTTTGGCCGGTATGCTGTCACCAATGCAATCCGCCGTAAATGGGCAGCTTGGAGATGTATTAAAAGACGGAAATGCGAGTGCCGTTATTTCTTTTGCTAGTGGTTTAGTTGTTATGTTTTTTGTCATTCTAGCGAAAAAACAAACTCGCCAACAATTTGCAGCAATTCCGAGTTTAATTAAAAATAAGAAAATACCTTTATGGAATTGGTTTGCTGGCCTTTGTGGTGCGATGGTCGTTTTTTCTGAAGGAGCATCTGCAAGTGCACTTGGTATTGCTACATTCCAAACAGCGCTTATTTCAGCACTCTTGTTATCAGGTTTACTGTGTGACCGATTTGGTATTGGTATCGATGAGAAAAAACCATTTACAACTTTCCGTGTTCTTGGTGCTGTGTTTGCCGTTATTGCGACCTTATTTGTGGTATCACCACAATGGCATTCAAGCTCAGCCATTTATTTAGCTATCCTTCCATTCTTGGCGGGTTTGTTAGCGGGTTGGCAACCAGCAGGTAACTCAAAAGTCGCCGATGCAACAGGTTCAATGTTAGTTTCAATTACATGGAACTTTATCGTTGGTTTTACTGTGTTAACCATTGCTTTGGTTATTCGTATGGCATTGGGTCACATTACGTTAGAGCTTCCTGGTGTTTGGTGGATGTATCTCGGTGGCCCATTAGGTCTGATGTCAATTGCATTAATGGCTATCTTAGTTCGTGGATTAGGTCTCTTAATGTTGGGTGTTGCATCAACCGCAGGTCAACTATTGGGGTCAGTCTTAATTGATACTTTGCTACCATCACTAGGTAATACTGTTTACTTTGTCACCATAATTGGAACGCTATTCGCATTAGTGGGTGCAATTATCACAACCATTCCTGAATTCAGAGAAGCTAAAGCCGCGAAAGCAACAGGAGTATAATTATGAAAGGGTATATTCAAACTGTAACAGGTCCAGTTAGAAAAGAAGATATGGGGCTAACGTTACCACATGAACATTTATTTAATGATCTCTCAACCGTTGTCGATCAGCCTTTTTATGATTTCTCCCATGTGTTAGTTGATAAAAAAGTGACGGCTGATATTCAATGGGGGCTCAAACATGATCCTTATTGCTGTTGTGACAATATGGATAAAAAGCCGATTGAAGATGTTATTTATGAAGTGAATAATTTTAAAGATCTCGGTGGTAGAACATTGGTAGATGCGACGGGTTCTAGTGCTATTGGTCGTGATGTTCTTCAGTTACGTGACGTTGCAGTGAAAACAGGTATTAATGTTGTGGCTTCATCAGGCCTATATATTGAAAAATTTGAAGGCGACCGCTTAGTCAATGATATAGATGCTATGGCAAAAATGATTGATGACGAGCTAAATATTGGTATTGATGGCACGAATATTTGTGCGGGCATGATTGGTGAAATTGGTGTGTCTCCATCATTTACAGATGGTGAAAAAAATAGTTTACGTGCGGCGTCACTAGCTCAACTTGCGAATGATCATGTATCAATGAATATTCATATGCCTGGTTGGCAGCGCCGTGGCGATGAAGTGCTCGACATTTTAATTACAGAAATGGGTGTTAATCCAGCAAAAATTTCGTTAGCGCATTCAGACCCATCAGGTAAAGATTTTGAGTATCAACGTCGTATGCTAGACCGAGGTGTATGGCTTGAATTTGATATGATAGGCCTTGATATTTCATTTCCAAAAGAAGGTGTTGCGCCGACAGTCACAGAAACTGTAGATGCAGTTTATCAATTGATTGAAATGGGATATGGGCATCAGATAGTGCTAAGCCACGATGTGTTTTTAAAACAAATGTGGGCAAAAAATGGTGGGAATGGTTGGGGTTTCGTACCAAATGTATTTTTATCATTGCTAGCAAAAAAAGGTGTCGATAAAGCAATTATCGCGCGCCTTTGTATTGATAACCCTGCTAATTTATTGGCTTAAATCAAGATGCTTAATTTAAGTATATTCATCTTTCTATAATATTGAATATTTAGCTTAAATAAAATTGCTATTTTAATTATGCGACAACTCATTATATGTGGTGTCGCATTTTTATTCTAAATGTTATTAGTTATTATATTTTTGTTATTGGATTAATATATTATTAATATTATATTAACTGCCTAAAAGGAAGAATGAAAAGGTCAATTACAACATGGGGTTATGATTCAGATAAATGAAAATGTTCTACTTGTTATGACTAAAGTAATATTTGATGAATAACTGCTTAGTATTTAATCTATATAGGAGTGCAAAAATAAAAGCATATAGTTAACATTAATGGTAGAAAGTAATAACAATAAACATCTAAATAAGATACACTTTTGCCCCATAAATTCGTACTAAAATGACGGAAAAACGTTGCACCTGCGCCGCTTTATCAGAGAACTCGCAACTTACCTAGGATTACTGGCCGTCGCTATGTTGTTTATTGCACCATTGATTTCAAAATCAATGGCACAAATGAATAGTTGCACAGATAGCCATAGTCAAATGGTGGGGCACTCGATGCATCAGCATCAGGGGCTCCCATCGCCTGAAAATTGCGAATCAACCGGTATGATGAACCATATGCTAATGACAGGTATGGGACAGTCGCCGATGGAAGATATTGCCTGCGGCTACTGTCAGCTATTAGTACATTTTCCATTTTTAATCTTATTTATTGCCATTGCTATTCGACAATTGGCTACTCTCACACGCTTTATTCCTTTTGAGCGCTGTATTCAGTTATGGGTATTTCGCCCATGGTCATTACGTCTGGCTCGAGCCCCCCCTTACACCTGATTTCTTTAATTAACGTATTTAACTAATTTTTATCTTACTTTTGCCACATTGTGTACAAAGTGGTTTCGTGCATCCTGAATTTGGCTTTCATTTTAAGGCGCTGCCCTAATGCACGAAATAAATACCGTGAGTCAAAGGCAAAAAATATTTAATAAAGAAACAGGCAATATATATGAACACACAAACGTTTAAGCTTACTCCAGTGACTCTGTTGGTTGTTGGTGCGATTTTTTCTGCTGCATCTATCGCCGCTGCTAATAGTGCTAATCAAAGTTTGTTATCAGAAAGCTCAGTAATGATAGTTACGGCTCCGGTTGATTCACCTTTAACTATTTCTACATCAACAAAAACACCAAGGCAGCCTGTGCCTGCAAGTGATGGCTCCGATTACTTAAAAACGATCCCAGGATTTTCACAAATCAGAAATGGAGGGACAAACGGTGACCCTGTTTTTCGTGGAATGTTTGGTTCTCGTTTACGAATTTTAACCAATGACGGTGAAATGTTAGGTGCTTGCCCATCACGTATGGATGCGCCAACGTCTTATATTTCACCTGAAAATTTTGATGTATTAAATATGATTAAAGGCCCGCAAACTGTGTTGTGGGGGCCGGGTAACTCAGCAGGTACTATTCGTTTTGATAGAGAAAAACCTGATTTTACTGAAGCTGGGATTAAAGGGAATGCGAGTGCTTTAACTGCATCTAATCACCGTTTGGATACTAATGCAGATATTAGTATAGGTAATGAAAAAGGTTATGTCCGTTTGATAGGTAATAAGTCTCGTTCTAATGACTACAAAGATGGCAATGGCGATAAAGTGCCATCAAAATGGGATAAATGGAATGCAGATATTGCCGTGGGTTGGACCCCCGATGAATATACGTTATTGGAGTTAACCGCAGGCAAAGGGGATGGTGAAGCACGCTATGCGGGAAGAGGAATGGATGGTTCACAATTTAAGCGCGATAGTTTAGGTTTACGTTTTGAAAAAAGTAACATTGGTACTGTCTTGGATAAAGTTGAAGCGAGTATGTACTACAATTATGCCGACCATGTTATGGATAATTACTCTTTACGCTCAACTTCAAACGGTATGGGTTCCGGTCATATGTCTAGTAGCCACGGCATGATGAATATGCCAATGAAAATGCGTGTTGACCGCGAAACCATTGGCGGTCGAGTCATGAGTACTTGGATTTGGTCTGACTATGAGTTACGAACAGGTGCTGATATGCAAACGAATCAGCATCGAAGTAATAGCAATAATAGTTGGATTAAAGATGCTAAGTTTCAGGATTATGGTGTTTTTGGTGAGCTATCTTGGAACGCAACACAGCAAGGAAAAATGGTGAGTGGGGCGCGTTTAGATAGAGTTATTGTCGATAATTATAAAGACGTAGGTGCTTCAGGGCGTAATACGGTGATGCCAGCTGGTTTTGCTCGTTATGAATATTCGCTTTCTGATGTGCCAGTGATGTTGTACGCTGGGGTCGGTTATACTGAACGTTTTCCTGATTATTGGGAGCTTTTTTCACCTAAGCTAGGTCCTGATGGTACGAGTCGTGTTTTTGATACGTTGAAGACAGAAAAAACCGCGCAGTTAGATATTGGTGCTAAATACAGCAATGAGCAAACTAATGCTTGGGTTTCGGCTTACATGGGGCGTGTTGATGATTTCATTCTTTTCCGTTATAGCGCAACGGATTCAAGAATGAGCCAAGTTGAAAATGTGAATGCAATGATTATGGGCGGGGAGCTAGGTATTGCTCAAAAGCTCAGCGACGAATGGAAAGCGGATGCGAGCTTAGCTTATTCTTGGGGGGAAAATAGAACGGATGGCTCAGCATTACCACAAATGCCACCACTCGAAAGCCGTTTTGGTCTCTCTTGGGAAAAAGGAGATTGGACAACAACGGGGTTAATTCGTGTTGTTAGCCGCCAAGATCGTGTTGCGATCAATGATGGAAACGTTGTGGGCAAAGACTTCAGTAAAAGTGCAGGTTTTACTATTTTCTCACTCAATACCGCCTATAAAGTAAACGAGAATGTGAAATTGAGCGCAGGGGTTGATAATTTGTTTGATAAAACCTACAGCGAACATTTGAATTTGGCTGGAAATAGTGGTTTTGGTTATTCATCAAACAGCCCTGTTAATGAGCCAGGTAGAACATTTTGGGCGAAAATGAACCTGACATTTTAATTGTGTGTTATTAATTAAAATAATAGGTGTTGTGACGCTGATCGTTATACCTGTAATATCGGTATAAGCTGACTATAGTTAGCGAGTCGAAGGATCGACTGGCTAACTAGTTTGATTATTCAGCGATGACAGGTATGTAATAATTTAATTCTTTAATATAACTATGTGAATTATCAATGAATTCATTATAGGTTGGTTTAGAATTCAACACATAATGTTCAATGTCTGCTCCTTCGCCACGAGCAATATCCATTTCAGCTAATACTTTTCCGTAAACCGTATAAATAATATCATTGTAATTAATACCTTTAAGGCTCCCTATAAATTTGATTTTGAGGTAGTTCCCTTGTGGTAATTTTAAACTTTTTGTTTGAGGCGTAACGATATCAACTTCATTCTCATCAAAAGCTGTTGAATATAAAAAGCGACCTTCTTCAGTAGCAGAAGCATCAATTCCATGTATAGCGTAGAGATTTTTTGTAACGTACTTATTTTTATCAAGAAAATTTCGCCAATAGCTTTTTCTTAATTCTTGCGTATTAAGATTCCACTCATTAATGTTTTGTACATAACGATGAGTAGTACCTAGAAGGTTGATAGCAGGCAAATGAACAAGTTTAACTTCTGCTTGTAGCTCTTTACTTTCTCTTAATGGCAAACAAAAACCTTCTACCTTCCATCCTGTACGCTTTCTATATTCTGATGGTGTGATATTAAACTGTTTTTTGAATGCGCGGCAGAATGTTTGCTGAGAGTCAAAGCGGTATCTCAACGAGATGTCCATGATGCTGTCATTTGTGAGACGCAGTGCGACAGCTGAGCATGATAGACGTCTAGCTCGAATATAAGAGCCTAAGGCTAGGCCTGTTTGATTTTTAAACAGGCGCTGGAAGTGCCATTTAGTATATCCAGATTTATCAGCGACTGTATCTAAAGATAGCCGAGATTCTAAATTTTGCTCTATCCAGAGAATGATTTCCCTGATAACACTTTCTTGTAGCATGGTTGCCCTTTCTAGTCATTTTTACTTAAACTTGAAATATAGAGAGCCGAGTTATCGGTTGTTGGGATTGAATCTGATAAAAAATAATAGTTACCAGTAACAGAATAGCATAGCTACTGAGAATTTTTTTAAACAGATGTGAAGTTAAGTAAGTTTTACTCTTATTATTAAAGATAACGCTTCTCATGGGTAACATGGGATTGACTTTAGTTAGTACTTTCTGGTAGAAAAATCCTTCTAGGATTATTTTATGTGGGCTATTGTAGTGGTAAATAAGTTGATACGATGAAATTCTCCTTTTTTGTGTGCTATGTTTTTGGTTGCCGTTATGAAATTAAGTATTTAAATAACATATTGAAATAACAAATATTTTTCTTACGGTGATAATTGAAGTGTATTATTGCAACTATTAATTATAAAAATATGACCAATAGTGATAGATGATTTAATTTTGTTGAGTAATATGTTTTTTAAATAGTAATTAAGAATTATCTAAGAATTCAAAAAAATATGCTATTAAGCAGAAACCATTAGAAACTTGTAAATACAAATTGTGACGAATTATTGTAAAAACTAATACTTAATATTAGATAATTGTTTTGTTACATCAATAGAATAAGCTAGACTTTATATTCTAGCAATTAATACGCCTTTAAGTTTTAATCAATAGTTGACCGTCTTAATTAGACTTAGGATATCGCCTAATTAATGTTTTTAAGTGACTTGCATCACCGTTTTTAATTATTATTACATTGTATTTCATTTGATGTTAATCAATAGGTTATGAATTATTTTGATTGTTTCATTTTTAAAGTAGTCAAAATTGGACGTGATTTTCATCACATTTATTAATGTAGGTCAATTATTTGATTTAAATGTGGTGATAATTTACTCGCCGACAGTTCATGTTCAGTTATATTAATAATAGGAGTATCTATGCATAAAGATGAAATTGCAAAAATGCTAGGCATTAAAATCCGTAAGCAACGAGAAAGTCATAAGATGACACTAAAACAGACTGCACTGCTAATTGGGGTTTCAGAGGATGAAATGAATCGGTTTGAAAGTGGCGAAAGTTGTATTGATATAGATTCTTTATTCCAATTTGCATATTTATTTAATTTAGAGCCGACAGTATTTTTAACGAGTGTCGTCAATATCAATAGTGGTACGCGTAACACTATTCATTAAAGTATTATTTATTAAAGTACACTTTTTAAGTGCTATCGTTTTAAGCACCATTGATTAAAACACAGTTTATAAGTATTAAATGTAATATTGAATTACATAGGTATTGGGTTGTTTACATTAAAATTTTTAACAATAAAGAATGTGATGACGATAGATAACATTAAAAGGGGTAATTCAATGAGCCTAGGCTCTTACCCCTTTTGATGGTGATTATGCAATTCATTAGATAAACGCTTTGAGTTTTAGTTGCTCTAAAATATTTTCAGTTATCAGGTTGGTATTCATAAAATGCGTGGCTTTTCTTTGTTTAGTTTCACTTCGTAACTTTAAAACAAATTGGTCAAGCTGCTTGATCACTGCATCATCATCAGTAACTAGATGGTTTTTTTGTTCAGTGATTAAATTATTCTCAAACTGAAAGTTATGATTGCGTTGTTTTAATGATAGTCGGTCTGAAATATTTCCCGTATTGAAAAATAACTCAAATGAAATGAGTAACCCATTTTCAGTACGTAAATTAATGATTAGTACGTCACCATCTTCCATTTTTGAAAAAGGATGAGAGTATTGGATAGACGCAGTGCTTAATGTAAAACTAGGCAATAGTGTTAAAAGAAGTGATACTTTATCTGAAATTACTGCACGTAATGTATTGAACGGTATTCGGTCATCGGGCTCAATTTTTCTATGAGCCGATAATCTCAGTAAACCCGCCTCTGAATTTTTCTCTGATAACAATTCTAAATTTAAATCACAAAATTGCGTTTCAAAACTTATGGGATGGCTATGACTTATGTTGACACCGTTGAGTTTAGCTAATTTTAATAAGGTCGATAGCTCATCTTCGCTGTAGTTAGGAATATTATTAAGTAGTATATCTTTACCTGCATCTACTGCTGTGTGGATCGTAAATTTTAATAATTCATCACTGTAAACAGATGTGATAATAACTGAACCAATTTCTTCATTATTAATGAGATTCTCAATCTTTCTTTTTTGGCACATAAAGTAAGATGCAGAGGGCATTGCTGAATCAATCTCACAAACAGCTTTGAGTTCGCAATGGTGAGAACTGTGGTTGATAGCTTGCATGTAACGGTGGTTATAAGCCGTCGAGCCGATTAAGCCAATTCCCACTCTATTTAATGAAACAAGAGAATGCTGTTCTTCAAGTAAACGAAGATGACCAAGTAAATAGAGGAAGTGAGTATTCATCATCGTCGTTCCCTATAATAAGCGTTATACTCAGAATTCACATAATCTCAACATAGCAGCATGAAACAATAATTTCATTTTATTGTTACGTTGAAATTTGTATTTTCTGACAGAACTCACAAATTAGATATATTAATAGAGAAAAACGATATTGTGGTTGTCACCATAAATTGTTATCACGATGTATGGTTAGGAGATACTAAAAATTTAAATAATATTTGATATGAATGATTAAAATTAACATGAAAAAATTTAAAAAAATTACTCTGTCACAATGGAGGCGTTTGTAACAGAGTCTTTGGCGTTGATGGTTAAATTAATTTTTTACTGCCTTGGCGGTATGCTAAGGCCACCGTCAGTGATTGCGCTAAACAAAGTGTTGCTGACTGGGAACGAAATGCATCAACTTGCGCTTCTTTAATGACAAAACACACATCGCTGAAACTGGCTAATGGACTAATTTGGCTATCGGTTATAACGATTTGCCGAGCTCCAGTTTGTGCTGCTTTTTCACTGACCATAATAGTTTCAGATGCGTAAGGTGTGAAACTAATAGAAATAACGACATCATTTTCACTAATACGATTTATTTGCTCTTTAAACATTCCACCGAGGCCATCAATTAATACTGGACGGCATTCAAGATGACTAAGTGCATAGCTTAAATAAGTGGCAACACTAAAGGAGCGGCGTAGGCCTATAATGTAAATATTTTGAGCCTCTGCCAGTAAAGATACTGCTTTTTCCATATCTTCAGGCGGTGTTCTCGCTGCCATTTGCTGTAATGCTTGAGCGTTTGAGTGAGCAAATTCTTTTAAAATTTGAGCAGGGTCATCACTCAATTCTTGGTCACTATCCATCTCACGAAATAGTCTTGCTCTATCTGTATAGCTTGCAGTTTCTTCAACAAGATTCATTCGAAATAATTGTTTCATTTCATTAAAGCCACTGAAATCAAATGCATTGGCAAAACGAATTAGAGTTGAAGGAGGGACATTCGCCTCTTTAGCAATAACTGCAACGGTATCAAATGCGACACTGTTGGTATTATCTAACACGTATCTCGCCACTTGTTGTAGCCGTTTACTTAACTCATCATATCGAGAGCGAACTTGCTCCTGAAACTCATTTAAATTTGATGCTGTGGACATATAACCTCCGTGATTGGCCATTAATTGTAGTTGTTTTCTGCTGTTAGTCGAATCTTTTTGAAACAGTTAGTTCAAACAGATAAAATGACCTTTTCCGATGCCCTAAATAATTTAACTTTTGGGTAGTATAAATAATGCCGCAATTTTTATAAATAATGACTTATAACGTGAATTAAGATGAGTATCTATGTGAATAAATGATTAAATGCAATTTTGAAACAAGAATCGTAATCTTGAATTGATAATTTCATAAAAGCTTTGTCTGGATCACATAAATTGAATGTTGTTTCAATTTTAGTTGAAAATGAAATGAATATTTCATATACCTTTACTAACAAGGTAACTCTATCAGCTAAAGAGAGGCAACATGGAACAGATTCAAAATTTCATTGGTGGCGAAATAGTATCCAGTAAAAGTGGACGTTTTGCGCCAGTGTATAACCCGGCGACGGGTGAGCAAATTGCACAAGTTGTACTAAGTAGCGCCGATGAAACTAAACAGGCAATAGAGATTGCACATAAAGCATTTTCTCAGTGGTCTAAGCTATCTCCGCTAAGACGCTCTCGTATTCTGTTTAAATTCAAAGCATTACTTGAACTTAATATGGATAGCTTAGCGCGCCTTATTTCACAAGAGCATGGTAAAGTATTTTCTGATGCAGTGGGTGAAGTCACGCGTGGTCTTGAAGTTGTTGAATTTGCTTGCGGTATTCCTCATCTGCAAAAAGGTGAACATTCAGCCAACGTTGCAACAGGTGTTGATAGTCATTCACTGATGCAACCATTAGGTGTTTGCGTTGGTATTACTCCGTTTAACTTTCCTGCAATGGTACCAATGTGGATGTTCCCAGTTGCCTTAGCAACAGGTAATACTTTTATTTTGAAGCCTTCAGAAAAAGACCCTTCTTTGGCATTGGAACTCGCTAAATTATTGAAAGAAGCGGGTTTACCTGATGGCGTGTTTAATGTTGTTCAAGGGGATAAAGAGTCCGTTGATACATTACTCACAGCGCCAGAAGTTCAAGCTGTCAGTTTTGTTGGCTCGACTCCGATTGCTGAATATATATATTCTACTGCGTCTAAGCATGGTAAGCGTTGTCAAGCACTCGGTGGTGCAAAAAATCATTGCATATTGATGCCTGACGCAGATATGGACCAAGCAACAAATGCCATCATGGGCGCTGCGTTCGGCGCGGCAGGTGAGCGCTGTATGGCATTGTCAGTTGTTCTTGCTGTTGGTGATGAAACCGCAGATTCTTTAATTGCTAAACTCAAAAGTCAAATTGCTAAAATGACGGTAGGCCCAGGTCTTACCGAAGGCAAAGAAAATGATATGGGTCCGGTGATTTCAGCGCAACATAAAGCGAAGATTTGTGATTATATTACCAGTGGTGAGAAACAAGGTGCGAGCTTATTAGTTGATGGTCGTAGCTTCAAAGTTTCTGGTTTTGAAAATGGTTATTTTGTTGGCCCAACATTATTTGATAATGTCACCCCTGAAATGGATATTTATAAAGAAGAAATATTTGGTCCAGTACTCGCGATTGTCCGTGTACCTGATTTTGAAACAGGGCTGAAACTTATCAATCAACATGAGTATGGTAATGGAACTGCAATTTTTACTCGTGATGGTGAAACCGCGCGTGAGTTCCAAGAAAATGTTCTTGCAGGGATGGTTGGGATAAATATTCCGATCCCAGTACCAATGGCATTCCATAGCTTTGGTGGTTGGAAACGTTCTATTTTTGGCCCATTGAATGTCCATGGTAATGACGGTGTTCGTTTCTATACAAGAATGAAAACAGTAACAAGTCGTTGGCCTGCTAGTGTTCGTTTAGAGCATCATGAAAGTAGTTTTACAATGCCAACTATGGAATAAATGGAGACCCTTATGAATAAGCAGAAAATGACCACAGCTCAAGCGTTGGTTAAATTTCTTAATCAGCAGTATGTTGAAGTCGATGGTGAACAGTATCCGTTTATTCAGGGGGTATTTACCATTTTTGGTCATGGTAACGTTGTTGGGTTAGGGCAGGCGCTTGAAGAAGCGCCGGGTCATTTACGTGTTTATCAAGGATGCAATGAGCAAGGTATGGCTCATATTGCTACCGGTTTTGCGAAGCAAAAAAAACGTAAACAGATTTTTGCTGTGACCTCTTCGGTGGGACCTGGCGCAGCAAATATGATAACGGCTGCGGCGACAGCAACAGCTAATCGTATTCCATTATTGCTATTACCGGGCGACACATTTGCCACCCGCCAACCTGATCCTGTTTTGCAGCAGGTCGAGCAATATGGTGATGGGACTATTAGTACTAATGATTGCTTTAGGCCTATCTCTCGTTATTGGGATAGAGTCTCTCGACCTGAACAGCTTATGGCAGCAATGATTAATGCTATGAGAGTACTGACTGATCCTGCGGATACGGGCGCGGTGACAATTTGTCTACCCCAAGATGTTCAAGGTGAGGCGTGGGATTACCCAGATTATTTTTTTGAAAAGCGAGTTCATCGTATTGAGCGACGTCCTGCTACCACGATCAGCCTGAATGAAGCTGTTAGTCTTATTCAAAGTCACAAAAGACCACTATTAGTTTGTGGTGGCGGTGTTCGTTATTCAGAAGCACATGATGTTTTTCTAGATTTTGCTCAGCGTTATTCGATACCTTTTGGGGAAACCCAAGCGGGTAAAAGTGCGATTGTGGCAAGTCATCCTCTGAACGTTGGGGGGATTGGGACTACCGGAGGACTCGCGGCAAACTTATTAGCTAAAGATGCCGATCTGGTGATTGGCGTAGGGACTCGTTTTACTGACTTTACGACGGCGTCTAAATCATTATTTAGTCATCCCAATGTCAAGTTTTTGAATATTAACGTAGCAGAGTTCGATGCAGGCAAACTTGATGGATTAAAAGTTATCGCTGATGCTAAAGAGGCACTTTCGGCTATCGATAAGCTAATGCAAGGAAGTGGCTATCAAGCACAGTGGGGCGAAGCTATTTCTAAAGCAAAACAGCAGTGGCAAACAGAATTAACACGTTTATTTTCAATTCAATATAAACCATTGGATTTTGTACCTGAAGTTGCCGGACATCTTGATGACAAGTTGGAAGAATACAAGAATGTGTTAGGCACTGAGCTTACACAAACTCGCGTTTTAGGGCTTATTCAGCAAAATATGGAAGATAATGCCATTATTGTGGGTGCTGCGGGTTCGCTACCGGGCGATCTTCAGCGTATTTGGTTACCGAAACATCGTGATACTTATCATCTTGAGTACGGCTACTCTTGTATGGGTTATGAAATTGCGGCCGCAGTGGGTGCTAAAATTGCAGCGCCAACACAACCTGTTTATGCAATGGTCGGCGATGGTTCATATCTGATGCTACACAGCGAGTTACAAACTGCTATCCAAGAAAACCTTAAGATCACTATCTTATTATTTGATAATGCAGGGTTTGGTTGTATTAATAACCTGCAAATGAGCCAAGGTATGGGGAGTTTTGGTACCGAAAATCGTCATCGTAACCCACAAACGGGTTTAATGGATGGTCCATTAGTTAAAGTGGACTTTGCTAAGAATGCAGAAAGTTATGGATGTAAGAGCTATCGCGTGCATGATGAAACTCAATTAATCTCTGCTATTGAAGATGCAAAGCTGCAATTAGGCTGTGTGTTAATTGATATTAAAGTCTTACCTAAAACCATGACAAATGGCTATGAGGCATGGTGGCGAACGGGTACAGCTCAGGTTGCTAATAAACCTGAAATAGTCGCAGCTGCGGATAAAATTAAGCACATGGTGGATAATAACGTTCGCCTGTATTAGTACACGTTATTTTAGAAAATGAGTTTTAAGGGGAACTCGAAGGCAATTTGCCTTTGAGTATATTCCCTTATCCTAAAGGTCGTGAGGTAGGGTAATGTCGGATTATTTGCATGGATTGCTTTCGGATATTATTTAATTTTAATTGGGTTAATTAATGCCGTTGTTTTATTTTTATTGCTCAGCTTTTGCTGAGCTTTTTTGTGCTTAATGATTTGATTAGCCGTTAATGTGAGATTTTTTTCTTACATTATTGCATTTCAATGACTAATTTATTGTAAATCAACTGGGTAAATGTAAACTGTTTCGAACTTTTTTATTTTTCTTTTTATCTAAAACAGTCTTAAAGCTATGCAATAGTTGATTAAAATCGAAGGATAAATTGAAACGTTCATTTCAATTTGTTTCGTTTGTGATTGAAATCGTTTGTTTTTCGATAGAAAAAGGAGCCATTGCGCTTTTATACGTCTAATTGATTGAGTTTACATTATTGTTTTGTGATCTTAATAACACTAAAAATCCACTTTTAGATAACATTTGTTACCTAGCGCTCAAAAATATAATTTTCAAATAATTATAAATTGAAATGAATGTTTTATTTGGTATATTCCATACTATCCTAATAGTGGATTTAAAGTATCAAGGAGCATTTAAATGTTCAACATAGCACTATTTGGCGCAGGACGTATTGGACAGGTGCATGCTGTTAATATTGCCGGCCATAAAGAAACCACACTTTATTCTGTTATTGATCCATACCAACCAAATGCAGATGCGCTAGCTGAAAAGTATCAGGCAAAAATTCAATCAGTAGAAGAAGCAATGCAAGACCCGAATGTACACGGTGTTTTGATTGCATCTGCGACAGACACTCATGCGAATTTAATTGAATTGGCAGCAAAACATAAAAAAGTTATTTTTTGTGAGAAGCCTGTCCACTTAGATCTTGAACGTGTTAAGCAGTGTTTAAAAAGCGTTAAGGAACACAATGTTCCTCTCTTTATTGGTTTTAATCGCCGCTACGACCCTCAATTCCATCACCTTAAAAATTTATTCGAACAAGGCGCAATTGGTAAAGCTGAATCTTTAATTATCACTTCACGTGACCCATCACCACCACCCGCTGAATATGTGAAAGTTTCAGGGGGTATGTTTAGAGATATGACCATCCATGATTTTGATATGGCGCGCTTTATGATTGGTGAAGAGCCATGTTCTGTCTTTGCACAAGGTAGTAATGTCGTTGATCCTGCAATTGGTCAAGCTGGAGATATTGATACCGCATTTATAATTTTGAAATTCCCATCCGGTGCTATGGCAACGATTTCGAATAGTCGTCGCTCAGGTTATGGCTATGATCAACGTGTTGAGTTACATGGTGAAAAAGGATTATTAACGGCGGGAAATATCAAAGAAAATAGTGTGGAATTACTTAGCGAAGTTGGCTGTTTATCTGCAAAGCCTGAATTCTTTTTCTTACAGCGTTATAACGAAGCTTACAAAGCAGAGTGGAATCACTTTGTTGATATTTTAGCTGGACGTGCTGAATCTGAAACAACCGGTACAGATGGTGAACTTGCTTTATATCTTGCAGATAAAGCTCTTGAGTCATTAAAGACAGGTAAAGAAGTCAAATTATAGTTTATATTTTTAATTGGATTAGACTTTTTAATCTAATTAGAGTCATGTTATGAACGAGGGATATTCTCTCGTTCATAACACAAGCCTGAATATATTAACTCTGTAATTTTAAGGAATAAAATCAACAGAGGCAATGCAGACCTTACACTTAATCTAAAATGATATAAATGATTTATACCTTGCTATAAGTCTAGGTTTTATATTATTTATTTTATTTCAATTTACCTTATTTAAGTGTATGTATTTGTTTTTATAAAGAATGAGTGAGTGCGCCATATTTTAATTATTCTTTATATCAGGCTTGCAATTATCTTGATAATAATTCAATTAAAGTGCCAAAAACTTTTCATTATTTAATATTAAATACGTTCAATTAAATTTTAAATACTGAGAAAGATTTTTTTTGGCAGACATAGTGATTCAGATAATAAGGTAATAATAATATGTCATTAATAATGAATCTCAATGAGCAACAAAGAAAAAGATTGCATCAAATAACATTGGTTGCAACTTTTGGTGGATTACTTTTTGGTTATGATACCGGTGTTATCAATGGTGCATTTTCTTCATTGAAAGAAAACATGGGGCTAACGCCGACGACAGAAGGCTTAGTCATGAGTGTTCTGCTCGTTGGCGCAGCCTTGGGTAGTGTTTGTGGTGGGCGTATTGCTGACTTTGTTGGACGCCGAACCTATCTATTGTATCTCTCTTTTCTATTTTTAGTTGGTGCGTTTTTATCTGCTGCCGCGCCTAATATTGAAGTATTATTAATTGCTCGATTTTTACTCGGTTTTGCCGTAGGTGGCGCTTCGGTGACCGCACCTACATTTATTTCAGAAGTTGCTCCAACCGAGATGCGGGGAAAATTAACGGGATTAAATGAAGTTGCCATTGTTATTGGTCAGCTTGCCGCTTTCGCTATTAATGCTGTTATTGGCTTGATTTGGGGGCATTTACCTGAAGTTTGGCGCTATATGTTATTGGTTCAAGCGATCCCTGCGCTGTGTTTACTATTTGGTATGTGGCGAGCACCAGAAAGTCCACGTTGGTTAATGAGCAAAAACCGTCGTGAAGAAGCATTAAAAATTCTGAAACAAATACGCCCTGAAAAAAGAGCGATTCAAGAGTATCAAGATATTGTTACGTTGCTAGATGTTGAAGCGGCAGAGTTGAAACGAAATCCCCATGCCCATAAGAAAAATTTAGCACTTATTTTTAATACGCCGTGGATCTTAAAGCTCGTCTTAATTGGTATTGTGTGGGCGGCATTACAGCAAACCACGGGCGTTAACGTCATCATGTATTACGGAACTGAAATCCTAAAAACAGCGGGTTTTTCTGAACAAACTTCGTTGATTTTTAACGTATTGAACGGGGTGTTCTCAGTTGGTGGTATGGTGATTGGCGTACTTTTCTTAGTTGATCGTTTTAAACGTAAAACATTAATTGTAGGCGGTTTTGCTTTAATGGCATCACTGCATTTATTAATTGCCGCCACCGACTATTTCTTAACAGGTGATGTAAAAGCAACGTTGATTTGGCTATTGGGAGCCGTCTTTGTAGGTGTAATGCAAGGTACTATGGGCTTCTTAACTTGGGTTGTCTTAGCTGAACTGTTCCCGCTGAAAATTCGAGGGTTATCCATGGGGATATCAGTATTCTTCATGTGGATAATGAATGCTATCGTGAGCTATTTATTCCCGGTGATGCAAGCAGAGCTTGGCTTAGGCCCTGTCTTTTTAATTTTCGCAATAATAAACTATTTAGCGATAATATTTGTTGTGAAGTTGCTGCCTGAGACCTCAAACAAGTCACTAGAACAGTTAGAAAAAGAATTATCATCAATGTAGCATTGTCATAAAGGTAATATAGGGCAATTGCATTTGCGATATGAATACACCTAATTATCTATAAAGAGGGTTGTATATGATAGAACAACTAACGGCAAGTAACTTACATTTGGGTTGCCAAGCCAAAAACAAAGCCGAAGTATTGAAAATGGTCGGCCATGAGTTTAAGAATAAAGGTTATGTGGATCAAGATTGCGTTCATTTTCTCAATGAAAGAGAGTTGCAAATATCGACGTTTTTAGGCAATGGCATTACGCTGCCTCATCTACCGAAGTCTGCGAATGATATTATTCTTAAAACAGGCATTGAGATCTTTCAATTTCCCGATGGCGTTATTTGGGATAGAACGAATGTGATGTTTATTGCTATCGGTGTGATTGCAAAATCAAGAGAACATATTGATGTTCTTAGAGAAATAGCGTTGATTTTTAGTGATGAGTTTATTGCTAATGCGCTATCTATCACTTCAAGTGAGAAAGAGTTCCTCAGTATTTTACATCGCTAGATAGGTTATGACCATGAGCACCGATGTGGGGTGCTCATGGTTTTTTCATATGAGTTCATAGGATAATCTTAGGGTTTTTAACACCACAAGCAGCAGCATAGCGAGCTAATGTTTCTATTGTTGCTTTTTCAGCATTACGTTCAGTTCGAGATATTGCTGCGGGTGATATTCCGAGACGTGCCGCAACTTGAGAGCTGCTTAGACCTGCAGAACAGCGCCATGCTACTAATTGTTCACGAACACGTTCTGATCTTAATTGTTTTTCATAAAGAGCATTAATATCAGGATCAGATAAAATTTCTTCACGTGCACTTTCCCATGAAACTGATTTTTTACTCATCGTGTAGCATCTCCTCTAGTCGTTTAGCTGCATCAGATAACATTGATGAAGGCAACTTTACGGTACTTTTTGCGAAGATTTTTAGGATGAAAATTCGCTTACCTTTTCGATAAACATAAATAGCACGCCCTATATCCCCAGCTTTTGCTCTTAATTCAAAAAATCCGTCTTTAATTGGTTTTGTATCTGGCTCTCGAAGTGATATCGCATATATAGCGAGTTTATCAATTTGCCTAGTCATTTTAGCTTGTAATATTTTAGGTAATTCTTTTAACTCTTGTAATGCATCCTTGTGAATTTCAATCTCAAACATCAGCATCCCTCCGAATAAGTCACAATAGAGTAAAGCATAGTAACATTCAAGAGTTTAATTAACTTATAGGTTGAATTAATGTTTAAGTTAATAGTGTTTGTTTTAGATAAATACTATTAAAAATTATGTAAATATTGATAATTAACGTGCTAGTACCCTTGTTTAATATTCATGTGTGATATTTGTTGACGCGAACATTCCATTTCTAGCTTAATTCATTTCATTTATATCGGTTTTATTCCATTTTTCATTTCATTCTGTATTTCATTGCTACAACTCCAATAATTAATTTCCTTATATATTAATCAATTAAACAAAAAATTAACGCCAGATCACAAAACGAAACTAATATTCCTTATTTTATTGAAAGTGAAATGAATATTCCGTATAACATTAGTATCAAATTAAAAATATCAAGCACAGACATCGGGTTGATAAACGCACCGCAGATGATGAGCGATAGAGGGAGTGTTCAAAATGAAAGAAATTCGTATTGGCATGATAGGTACCGGTTACATAGGGCGTGCTCACGCAATTGCTTATGCTCAGGCGCCAACGGTTTTTCCTCTGCAAGGAAAGCTCGTTCGTGAAATGATTGCTGAAATTACACCTGAATTGGCGCAAGAACGTGCAAAAGAAATGGGCTTTAATCGTTCAACAGATGATTGGCGCAAGCTGGTTGCTGACCCAAATATAGATGTGGTTGATATTTGTTCACCAAATTTTTTACATAAAGAAATGGCAATGGAAGCGATTAAACATGGCAAACATGTTTATTGTGAAAAGCCATTAGCGTTGAATTCACAAGATGCTAAAGAAATGGTTGAAGCGGCTGAAAAAGCAGGCGTCAAAACCTTAGTAGGCTTCAATTATATGAAAAACCCAACGGCACAATTAGCGAAACAGATTATTGCTAATGGTGAAATTGGTGACGTTATCCATTTTTATGGTACTCATAATGAAGACTATATGGCTGACCCTAAAGCGCCTATCCATTGGCACTGTTTTAAAGAAAAAGCGGGTTTGGGTGCATTAGGTGATTTATCTGCACATATTATCAATATGGCACAATTTTTGGTCGGCGATATTGAAACTGTCTGTGGCGATATGGAAATTGTGATTAAACAGCGTCCGGAAAAAATGGGCTCCTCAGTCATGGTAACAGTTGAAAATGAAGACCAAGCTCACGCAATGGTACGTTTTGCGGGTGGGGCAATGGGGGTTATTGAAACGTCTCGTATTGCATCGGGTCGTAAAATGGGACTGACTTATGTGGTGACGGGCACGAAAGGAACATTATCCTTTACACAAGAAAGAATGGCTGAGCTGAAATTGTATCGCCATGATGAGCCTTCAAATCGCCAAGGATTTAAAACAATTTTAGTTGGCCCAGAGCATCCTGATTACGCTCCTTTTTGTAATGGCGCGGGTCATGGTATTGGATTTAACGATCAAAAGACCGTTGAGGTTCGCGATTTAATTGATGGCGTTGCGACGAATAAAAAAATGTGGCCTGACTTTGAAGAAGGCTGGAAGGTGTCGCGTATTTTAGATGCTATCGCTCTTTCTTATGATGAGCAGCGATGGGTTAAAGTTAATGAAATCAATTGATTCTGTTGTAGTTAAGGGGTGATTAATGGATAAGCAGAAGAAGTTAGATGTTATCTGTATGGGCCGTATTGCCGTTGACCTTTACGGACAACAGATAGGTTCTCGATTAGAAGATATGAGTAGTTTTGCTAAGTATTTAGGCGGTTCTTCTGGAAACGTTGCATTTGGTACTGCAATACAAGGCTTAAAATCATCAATGCTTGCTCGTGTTGGTGATGAACATATGGGTCGTTTTTTACGTGAAGAATTGCAACGTGTTGGCTGTGATACCAGTAATCTGATTACCGATAAAGATCGCTTAACTGCACTGGTTGTTTTGGGCATCAAAGATCAAGATACTTTTCCGTTGATTTTTTATCGTGAAAATTGTGCTGATATGGCTATCACACCTGATGACTTTACTGAAGAGTACATTGCATCAGCTCGTTGCTTAGCGATTACAGGCACTCACTTATCAAACCCTAAAACGCGTGCCGCGGTGTTAAAAGCACTGGAATATGCCAAACGTAATAATGTTAAGACGGCTATTGATATCGATTATCGCCCTGTCTTGTGGGGACTCACTTCTCTGGGGGATGGCGAAACACGGTTTATTGCATCAGATAAAGTGACTGAAGAACTGCAAGAAGTATTGTCAATGTTTGATTTGATTGTGGGAACGGAAGAAGAGTTCCACATTGCAGGTGGTACAACGGACACTATTCAAGCATTGAAAAATATTCGTAAAATCAGTCATGCTGAATTAGTTTGTAAACGAGGTTCACTAGGCTGCTCAGTATATAGTGGTGCAATTCCTGAAACTTTAGACGAAGGTATTACTGTTCATGGCGTTCGAGTTGATGTTCTAAACGTGTTAGGCGCAGGTGATGCTTTTATGTCTGGCTTACTACGTGGCTATTTGAATGGTGAAAGTTGGGAGAAAGCTTGCGCTTATGCTAATGCTTGTGGCGCTTTGGTGGTTTCTCGTCATGGCTGCGCCCCTGCAATGCCATCTAAAATTGAGTTAGATAATTACCTTGAACGTGCGGCATCAGTGCCTCGTCCTGATTTAGATCCTATCTTGAATCATTTGCATCGCGTGACTACGCGGGGGACACAGTGGGAAGAACTTTGTGTCATGGCATTTGATCATCGTATTCAATTTGTCGATATGGCGCGTACTGCTGGTGTTGACATTGACTGTATTCCCTATCTGAAAAAACTCATTTTCCGAGCCAGCCGTGAAGTGGCTCAAGAAGCTAACCTGAAAGGGAAAGCGGGATTACTTTGTGACAGTACTTTTGGACAAGATGTTTTAAATGATGCGACCGGACAAGGCTGGTGGATAGGGCGTCCAATTGAGTTGCCTGCTTCAAGACCACTTTGTTTAGAGCATGGAAATATTGGCTCTCAACTGGTTAGCTGGCCGAAAGAACACATTGTAAAATGTTTAGTATTTTTCCATCCAGAAGATAATCATCCTCTGCGTCTTGAACAAGAAAAAACGGTTCAAGAAGTGTATAGCGCCTGTTGCCAATCAGGGCATGAATTATTGCTAGAGATTATTCTACCTGCTGATATGGAGCGTAATGATGAGCTCTATCTACGGGCAATAAAACGTTTTTATAATTTAGGCATTAAACCGGACTGGTGGAAATTACCGCCTTTACAAGCCGAAAATTGGGACGCAGTTGATAGTTTAATTCAAGAGCGTGACCCTTATTGTCGTGGTGTGGTTCTTTTGGGCCTTGATGCGCCACAAGCTGAGCTTCAGGCAGGTTTCAATGCGGCAGCGGGTAAATCTATTGTAAAAGGATTTGCTGTCGGACGGACATTGTTTGGTAAACCTTCTTTAGAGTGGATGAAAGGGGAAATCAACGATGACGAGCTGGTACAGATGATTAAAACTAATTACCTCAACCTGATAGCCTTATGGCGTCAGCGTAAATAATATTACTTTTACCTACACAGGAGCTTCATCATGGCAATCCAACTTGGTATTAACCCTTTGACGTGGACCAATGATGATTTACCAACACTAGGGGCGGAAACGACTCTGGAAACTTGTCTAACAGAAGGCCGTCAGGCAGGATTTGCTGGTTTTGAATTGGGTAACAAATTTCCGCGTAAAGCTGAAATTTTGGGTCCTATTTTAGAGCAGCACGATTTAAAATTGGTTTCAGGCTGGTATTCAGGTGAATTACTGACTCGCAGCGTGGAAGAAGAAATTGCAGCGGCGCAAGACCATCTTGCATTACTGCGTGATCTTGGCGCTAAAGTAATGGTTTTTGCTGAGGTTACTCATTGTATTCACGGTGACCAAGATAAACCTGTTCATATGCGCCCATTATTCCCAGCAGATCAGTGGGAAGAATACGGTAAAAAATTGACTGAGTTTGCGAAATATACATTATCTCAAGGTGTACAAATTGCTTATCACCATCACATGGGGACGGTAATTGAGTCTGCGGAAGATGTTGATAACTTGATGAAATATACCGGTGATGAAGTCGGTTTATTGTTAGATACAGGGCATTTAACCTTTGCAGGTGCCGATCCGGTGGAAGTGGCAAAACGTTGGGCGAAACGAATTAATCACGTGCATTGCAAAGATGTACGCCCAGACGTATTAAAAGATGTCAAAAATCGGAAAACCAGTTTTCTGAATGCAGTATTAGCGGGTGTTTTCACCGTACCGGGTGACGGTTGTGTTAATTATCCGGAAGTCTTTAAGGTATTGAAAAACAGTCAGTATGAGAATGGTTGGTTAGTGGTTGAAGCAGAACAAGACCCTTCTATTGCGCATCCATTGACTTATGCGACTTTAGGGTACAATAACCTACATAAATTTGCTAAAGATGCAGGTCTGATTTAAGTCTAAGTGCTCGACGGGTATAAAGAGGTAAGCGATATGTCTAAATTATTATCAAAGTACCATGCTCCGGATACAGATAAGCGTACTCAGCATATTACGCCTGAGTCCGCACATTGGGGATACGTACATTTTGATGTTTATGAATTAAAGCAGGGTGAGTCAATTTCCTTACCGGCATCGGATAATGAAATGTGTTTGGTATTAGTTGCTGGTAAAGCTTCGGTGAAAACACCTGCACAAACATTTGAAAATATCGGCGATCGCATGGACCCATTTGAGCGTAAGAAACCTTATGCGGTATATGTGACAGCTAATGAGTTTGCTGAAGTTAAAGCAGAAACGGCACTTGAGCTTGCAGTTTGTCGTGCTAAAGGAAAAGGAACTTACCCAACGCGTTTAATTGAGCCTAAAGATATTAATGCAGAACAACGCGGCCATGGTTTTAATAAACGCTATGTTCATAACATTTTACCTGATGATAAGGCGGCGGATAGCTTATTAGTTGTTGAAGTTTTCACTGATGAAGGTTGCACAAGTTCTTATCCAAGTCATAAACATGATGTGGATAACGAACCAAATGAAACTTATTTAGAAGAAACTTATTACCATCGTTTGAATCCGTCACAAGGGTTTTGTATGCAACGGGTATACACAGAGGATCGTGAATTAGATGAGTGTATGGCGGTGTATAATAAAGATGTGGTCATGGTGCCAAAGGGATATCACCCAATGGCAACCGTTGCGGGTTATGATAACTATTATTTGAATGTGATGGCAGGTCCAACACGTAAATGGTTATTTACGTGGGAAAAAGATCACAATTGGGTCAATAGTGAAGTATATGCAGCCAAGCATCGTGAAAAATAAGTTATAGAATATGTCGTTAAGTTGAAACCAAATCTGTTATTTATTCTTTGCCGGTAATAATTACCGGCATTTTTTTGCTTAAATGATTCAAAAGCTAGTAAGCTGCGGTAAATTGCTGGCGAATAAACTGTGCATTTTCGGCTTCATCCAGTATTGCAACTGCAAGATCTTCGACTGAGATTTTAGCGGGTACATTGCCATTCATCAGTAATTGATTGCCACCAAGACGGAATGTTTCGGTTCGTTCTCCCGGTTCAAGTACTGCGGCAGGTGAAACAAAGGTCCAATCAATATCGTCGATAGTTTGTAATTGTTTTTTTAATTCCCTGACTGCTTCTGCACCTGGTTTTATTTCCGCAGGAAAATTAGGTGAATCAATTAAATCGACACCGGGCGCGATTTCAAGACTGCCAGCGCCACCAACCACAATAAAGCGTTTAACGAGTGAGTTTTTTACGGCTTGTAAAATTGCTTGATTACCGGCCACCGTATCTTGATATAAATTTGGATTTTGCCAGCCGCCATTGAAGGCACTAATGACAACATCTTGTCCTTTCAATCTTGCCGTGAGCCAAGAAACATCCGTGATGTCACCTGTTGCGGTGATGAGCCTTGCATGTTGTGGTAGTTGATTGCTATGGCGAGAGATGGCAGTCACCTGATGATGACGTAGTAAGGCTTCATTAACTAATGCTTTACCCACAAACCCTGTTGCGCCAATGATGGATATTTTCATTTTTTGCCTCTCATGATATCGATACTTTAGATTCATTTTTAAAGTATAGAGCACGGTTGCCGTTAGCGTTATGTCCTGACTCTCAATCAATTAAAAAACTTTGCGTATTTTATGCTATCTGCAACGCAAATCTGCATAAACAGATGATGTGTTGGATTCGTTGTTCTAATTCAGGTGTCATACCAGGGGGAATGATCCCTAGCGATATTTGTCTCAAAGGTTCCGCAATTGCCATGGATAAAATCAAATCACTCATAACCGTAAAGTCATGGTTATTAATGAGTTGCTTATCGGCATGAATAGCAAGCCATTGTTTGAGTAAATATCGACTACGTTCTATACCGCTTCTTTGGTACTTATCGAGCAGAATATTTTTTTGATTAAAATCTGTTTGCAGTAATCGATATAGACCCACGGCGCTGGGAGATAACACTTTTTGGGCGATTGCATTTAGATTACAGGCTAACAAATCAAAGAATTCATCAATGGAACTTGCTTCACGTTCAAACAGAGGGACGAAACTATCAGTCCAACTCAAAATAACTAGCTCTATCAGTGCTTCACGATTATCTACGAAACGATAAATTGTTTTTTTAGCGACACCTGCACGTTTTGCAATATTATCGATAGTAGTGAATTGGTATCCATTTTCAATCAGAGATTCGGCCGTTGCTTGAATAATTTTTTCTTTCAATTCACTCTCTGGAACGCTAGGTCTACCTCGGGTTTGCTTAGGTAATTCAGGTGTTGACATAAAGGGATATCCTTAAATTTTTTTCTTGACTTTGTTTTATTTTACATCAATTATAATTAAGAAACAAATTTAGTTTCCTAAATGAGGTGAGTGATGACAACGAATAAAACATGGGCAGTAGATAACATCAATGAATTATTATTATCGAAGCCATTACGTCTTGAAATGGGTATTGAGCGTGACAGTGAGGGCTTGTTAACTATTGCGGTACGTACAGACTTACATGGTTGTAAAGGTCGAATGCTTGAATGGTGGTTTACTTTTTTTGAAACAACGCAACATATTCGCTGGTGGCATCCCCATGATCATGTAGAGCACAGAGGCTGGGATGAAAAATGGCAGAAAGGGCAAAGCTTTATTGGCGCATCAATTCATGCTGTGGAGTCTTTAGGCAATATTCCACCTGTTGCGGCAAAACTTAAATTTAGAGAAGCAAAAGATTTTTTTGATGAGCAAAAATTACATGAAGCAATTGAAAACAAATCAATTTCGGGTGCTGTTTGTGCATCAATTGGATTTGGTGACAATGTGCTAATGGATAAGAATGGCTATCCACTTGATGGTAAAATGATGCATTTAACGCGTGATACTGAGTTTGGTTGTGTGCTACGAAGTCGTTTTTTATTAGGGGCATCGTTATCTTCACCAGAACATGAGTTACCTGATGAAATCGGATTAGAACTTATGCGCCATTGTTACAATGAATTTACGTATTTGTCGCGTTTTTTACCTTCACTGTATTATGGTGAGCATGCAAATGAAGAGAAAGCGCCTTTACCTTGGTAATTATTCTAATAGCCCTATTATTAGGGCTATTTTGCTTCTCTAAATAGTTTTAAAATAATACTGGTAACAATAGCAATCGCGCCACCAAGGGCTGTTTCTAATACTCTATCAAACAGTAGAACATAGGCGGGATGACGCCAATAAATAACTTGTTCAAGAATAGACAGTATTAGGCTAGTTACCACAAATGTCATAAATGTATAGCCATGATGAAAACTCATTGGCATGAGAAACGCAAAAATCACAATAGCGCTCAAACCAATATAAGGCATGAGCGGAGTATTAAACAGGAAATAAAGCAGTACAACGGAAATTAAACTTCCGGCAACTCTTTGTAAGGTGATGTGAATAATACTTTGTGATTTAGGGTGTAACACAAAAACGAAGGTCAGTAATGTCCAATAAAAATGTCCAAGATCGAACATTCTTGGAATGGCTAATGTTAGTAATAATCCGAGAGTATAAGTCATGGCTCGGGGAATAATATTTTTGCGCAGGGTAAATAAGTTTTGTTCGACTAAGCTACTGCTAATAACTGAATGGCGATAAACTTTATGACTCAATATATAGTTGGTCACTAAAGTAATGCCACTACCAATGACAAAACCAAGTGCTAGACTTTTTGATATATCGGGTAATATGGTGCCGATGGTTGACATGATAATCATAAATTTCATCGTCAAGTCCATCGCAGGATCTGTACCGTATAGTTGGTAATAAATAAAAGAAAAAACAGCTAAATAGATATAAAAGCCTATACCTAAACGTAGTGTATCACCAATTAAAATGGCGACTAAAATCATGGCTAACCAAAAAGCGGTATAAGCATAATTTTTATACTCTTTGGCGGCATTAAACAGATTGAAAGAGTATAAAGTAGAAAATGCTGCCCACATGGCGGCTTGCACATCTAAAATTGCAAAAGCTGCTCCTGCACTTAGTAACATACAGCAACTGAAAATGATCCCATCATGGATGGCAGGTAATGTTCTCATAATAAGATGCTCACAATAAGATGTTCATAATTTGTTGATTAACTCATTAATTATTAAGAGAATTAAATAATAACATATTATGAAAGGATAATATGTTATTCAATTTATTGTCAGTAAAATAGGCACTTGTAGTAAACAATAAAATATTGTTATTCAGGTCGTTGTGTTTTTTTTTCTAAAAAATGCATAATAGTGATAGAGCAAGTTGTCATGATAATAAAGGAAGAATAAATGCAAATTATAAACCCTCATGATTTTGTTTGGGTCGGTAGCAATAGCGACGTCCCTATTGAATCACTTCCTGAATGGGTTAAATCTCAGTGGAACAGCCGACTTCCTCTTATTGTGTTTAGGGAAAAAGCTGACGATGGGAAATTAACTGTTTCAATTCGAGGGATACGACCTTCACAACGAGTGACAACACAAATCGATAAATCTGCAATCACGCATATTATGAATATCGAATCTTTAGTGTCTAATTCTATTGAATTACAACGTTCGATGTTTATCGCTTTGCCGCCAGTACAAGTTCTATTACTGATTTCTCAGCATAATTGGCCATGGAAATGGGGTGTTACGGGAAGTTGTGCATATACGTTGGCGACAGATATTCAAAGTATGCTTTCAGATGGCGACCTTGATGTCGTCATTAAATGCCCAACACGTCATCAAAAAGAAGATTTTGCTGATTTTGCAATTAAGGCAAATACCCCTTATTGTCCAATTGATATTTATGTTGAAACGCCAAAGGGTGGTTTTTCTTTAGCCCAATGGTTTAAAAATGATCAAGTGACTTTGCATACTCCAACAGGCAATGTTATGACCACTGATCCTTGGGATGAAAGCCTATAAAATGCGATGTGGGTAAAGCATAATCAATGTCTGATTGAAAGATGAACTTATTGATTAAATAGTAATTTTGATGTTCGTACAGATGATTTTTTATTCATCAATGAAAACTAGTTGGAAATAGAGTTAAATAGCCGTGTTGTTGTTGACAACGCGGCTATTTTTTAGCTGTTCATCAGTGCGTTAATGAGTAATAGGTGGTTCTTGTAAACTGGCTTGATACCATTCCTGCATAGCAGGAAGAGAGATAACACGCTGAACCCAAAGATTGGCGGTATCATTAACAGGTAGCTGATAGCTACGAATTCGAAATGCAACAGGAGCAAAAAAGGCATCGACAGCGGTAAATTTACTGCCGGCTAACCATGGCCCGCCAAAGGCATCAAGTCCATCTTGCCACAATTGCTGTATTCGATTGAGATCTGCTTGTAATTCGCGTGAAATGGTCTCTATAGGCGATTGCATAGTCACATTCATCGCGCATTGCTGGCGTAAAGCGGTAAAACCGGAATGCATTTCTGCACTGGCACTTCGAGCCCATGCTCTTGCTATTTTATCTGTAGGCCAAACTTGAGGGAATTCTTCAGCCACATATTCACAAATAGCTAAGGAATCCCAGACGGTTTGTTGACCATCGACTAAACAAGGCACTAATCCTGTGGGTGAAAAACGGCTGAATTTTTCATGGCTGCTCTTACCGTTTTCGAAGAAACAGAGATTTTCTTCAAATGGAATTTGTAATGTTTTTAGTAATACCCAAGGGCGTAAGGACCATGAAGAGTAGTTTTTATTTGCTATCCAAAGTTTATACATAAGATCAGCCTATAGTGTGATAGGAAAATTAGCATACAATAAGCTAATCTAAAGTGTAATCTGTGTATCTACAAATGATTTTAAAAATTAAATCATAAAGTGATATATTTTAAAATTATAAGTTATATTCAAATTGAATTAATCAACTGATTGTAATATTAGGTTTGTAACTGTTATTTACAAAAATGGATGAATCTTTATTAAACTTTTAGTGTTTTAGCTAGACAAATTTCTATTTTAATCTATTTGTTTATTATGTTGATACTATTTGAATATCTTCAACAAAATATTTGTTTAACTTTGGGATAGGAATATCAGGAAATTAACCTTATCATGGTTACGGTTTTGTTAATTAAATAATTACCCTTAAATCTATATGGTTTTAATTATGCAATGGAAAAATAATACCACCCGTTATGGGCATATCTCTTTGCTCGTACATTGGTTGGTCGCAATCGTCGTATATGGAATGTTTGCCTTAGGTTTATGGATGGTCTCTCTGGGATATTATGACAGTTGGTATCATCAAGCACCTGAGATACACAAGAGTATAGGAATGTTACTCTTTATTATTATGGCATTTCGTGTGGTATGGCGATTTATTTCACCTCCACCAAAGCCATTAGCAAGCTATAGTAAATTAACTAAAGTGAGCTCTATTATTGTTCAAATTCTGATTTACATTATTTTGTTCAGTATTTTAATTAGTGGTTATTTAATTTCAACCGCTGATGGGCAACCAATTAGTGTATTTGGTTGGTTTGAAGTACCTGCTTTATTTACTGGAGCAGCGACACAAGCGGATACAGCAGGTGAAATACATTTATATTTAGCCTGGGCAGTTGTTTTGTTATCAGTTTTACATGCATTTGCAGCTTTTAAACATCACATTTTTGATGGTGATATTACTTTAAAAAGAATATTGGGTTTTAATCCCGATAAGTAACGTGGAGAAAGTTATGTTGAAGAAAACGGTTCTTGGTCTGGCATCTGGCGCTTTATTATTAACAGCAGGTTCAGCATTTGCAGCAACTTATCAGTTTGATAAACAAGGTCAACACGCTTTTATTGAGTTTCGTATTCAGCATTTAGGTTATAGCTGGGTTTACGGTAGCTTTAAAGATTTTGATGGTCAATTTACTTATGATGAAAAAGATCCATCAAAAGATAACGTTGAAGTCACGATTAAAACCGGAAGTATCGATACAAACCACGCTGAGCGCGATAAGCACTTGCGTAGTGGTGACTTCTTAAATGCGGCCAAATTCCCAGAAGCTAAATTTGTTTCAACTCAAGTGAAAAAAGAGGGTGAAACGTATAAAATTACCGGTAATTTCACTTTAAATGGTGTGACTAAACCAATTACATTAGATGCGAAATTAATGGGTGAAGGTAAAGATCCTTGGGGTGGTTATCGTGCAGGTTTTGAAGCGCAAGGTAACATCAAGTTAAAAGACTTTAATATAAAGTCTGACCTTGGACCTAAATCACAAGAAGCTGAACTTCTAATTTCAGTAGAAGGTGTTCAAGCGAAGTAATACAATGATTTATATGTAAAAAGCCTTCGGTGTTAACATCGAAGGCTTTTTGCTTTTTCGGATACCAATTACTCTTATTCCTATAGCTCACTAACACAATTGCAGGATAGAATAGCGCCTATAATTTTTATTTCAGGTTATATCATTAATGACTTGGAAATAGTGTTCGTTATTTGTTTTATTAATAAAAGGCAGCGCAATCTTGAATATAAATAGTTCACGTAAAACGGCATTGATTGTCATCATCATTTTCATTGCATTTGCATTCGGTTTTTACTGGATAAGCAAAGATAACAATGTACTTTCAACCGAAAATAATATTGCTATTCACTCAAAAGCTCTTGTTCAAGTGGAAAAAGAGTTGCCTATTATTGCGACAGTTAAAAAAATAAGCCCCGAAACTTATCAAGGTTTCGAGCATTTGATTACTCAGTATGATCCGGATAATGAAGACTTGCGTCGGCAATTATTTGATCAAGTTGTCGGAAGTGTGATGAAACTTGTTTTAGAGCGCATGCCATATGCGTCTGATGAATCGGTTATTAATTTTACATCTAAAGTAAATGACTATTTAAAAGTGTTATTAGAAGAAGATCCATCAGGTAAAACCTGCTTTTATTCTTTATTTCCTCACATGAGAGAAACCGCTGAAATTATTCCACCACAAAAAAGCCAAGCGGTTTTATTAAAACAAATACAAGCTACAAACGAGTTATTAATTTCAAGTGAGGCCGGCGTAAAACAAATATTAATGCCTAAAGCTGAATACAGCAATACATTAGCGACATTAAGGACCGGACTAACTGAAAAATATGGTAATAAAGTATCGATATTAGGTAATTTAAAGGCAGGACAAAAATCACCTGATATGGCTTGTAATATCACAATCAGTTTCTATGATGAAATTTTAGCAATGCCAGATAATGATAAGAAAGCCTCACTACTGAGAACATTATTTTCCTCAGTGAATAACTAATTGTTCACTGAAAATTATTAAAAATAATGAGGAAGCTTTGCTAAACAGTGAAGCTTCCAATTTTTATTGCTATCAATATAATTTTTTCAAAACTCTCATAAAAAGATGAACTATCATTAATTTACTTAGTGATAGAGCCTTTAAATTATAAATAGCAGTATGCTATCCTCTCGTAAATTGGCGCTATAGAAAATATTTAAATAAACTCAAACACGTTTTCATGGTGTAGTATATTTACCTTAGTAATAAATTAATTTTTCACTATCTTGGAGAAACCATGCAATTAGTCAAAAAAAGCATCGTGACATTATTAACCGTTGCGGCTATCTCTATTCCTGCCATGGTCAGTCAAGCTTGTACCCGAGTTGTTTATCTTGGGGATAATGAGCAAATAATGACCGGACGAACAATGGACTGGAAATATGATATCGGCACTAATTTATGGGTATTTCCTCGAGGTATGGATAGAAACGGTATCGCGGGTCCTAACTCTCTCAAGTGGACATCAAAATATGGTAGCGTTATTGCCTCAGGTTATGATATTTCGACTACAGATGGTGTTAATGAGAAAGGATTAGTCGCTAATTTATTATGGCTAGCTGAATCAGAATATCCGCAACTAAATAGCAAACAACCTGCGCTGTCAATTTCGTTATGGGCGCAATACATGTTAGATAATTATGCGACCGTTGAAGAAGCGGTGACTGCATTAGAAAAAATACCATTATTGGTTGCTACGGATAATGTACCGGGACAAGCACGTTTAGCAACGTTGCATTTATCACTATCTGACGCAAGTGGCGACAGTGCAATTGTCGAATATATTAATGGAAAGCAAGTTATTCATCATAGTCGAAAATATCAGGTGATGACGAATTCGCCCGCTTATGAAAAACAGTTAGCGATGCAGGAATATTGGCAAGGTATTGGTGGTACTGTAATGTTACCAGGGACAAATCGCTCAGCCGATAGATTTGCGCGTGCACAATTTTATGTAAATGCTATTCCACAAGAAACTACCGCGAATAAAGCTGTTGCGAGTGTTTTTGGTGTTATTCGTAATGTGTCAGTACCTTATGGATTAACGTCAGAAACCTCCCCTGAAATATCTTCAACACGTTGGAGAACTTTAGTTGACCATAAACGCCAACTTTACTTTTTTGAATCTGCATTAACGCCCAATATTTTTTGGACTGATTTAGCTAAAATCGATTTTTCCAAAGAAACAGGTAAAGTTAAAAAATTAGATTTAGGTGAAGAGCAGAGCCATATTTATTCAGGTGATGCGACCAATAGTTATGTAGATACGATACCATTTGAATTTTTAGGTCTGAGTGCTAAGCAATTGGGCTATTAAGCTAATCTTGATGATACCTCCTGTTGTTTCAGGAGGTTGATTTTAGTCAAATCATTGTTTATTTATCAATGAAAGCTTTGCAGATAAAAAATGAACGGTATAAGATGTATTTAAAATGCAACTTATTGGTGATGATATGAATGAGTTAGTTAGCTATAAAACCATGCCTGTTTGGAATAAAACGTCTCTTCCTTTAATGTTTCAAGAGCGCCATAACACCAAAGAAGATTCTTATGCGCAACTTGAAATCTTACAAGGTTCACTAGATTTTATTATTTTTGGTGAAGACGACAGTGAGCAGCACTTTACTTTTGATGTAAATAACCAACCTCCGATTATTGAACCTCAAGTTTGGCATCGAATTTCTGCTTGTAGTGATGATATGCAATGTCAGCTTTCATTCTTATGTCAGCCAGAACTTAAATTTTTTAAAGAGTATGGATTAACGACACCGCATTCTGAAGTACGTTATTTGTGTGAACAGAAATTATCTACACCATGTAAAACGTTGGATTTGGGTTCAGGTCGAGGCCGTAATAGTTTCTATCTTGCCTTGCAAGGTTATGATGTGACCGCGGTGGATATTAATGAACAGCATATCCAAGCAATTGAGTTTGTGAAAAAGCAGTCAGGTGTTGATAATATTAATACCGCAGTCTATGACATTAATCGCCATCAAATACAGGGTGATTATGATTTAATTATATCGACAGTTGTCTTGATGTTTTTGCAAAGAGATAAAATTGCCAATGTGATTGCTGATATGCAAGATCATACTTTGGCTGGCGGTATCAATGTGATTGTTTGTCCTGTTGAAACTCCCGATGCACCACTAGACTTGGTGCCTTTTAAATGTTTTTTAAAGCCGGGTGAATTGCAAGAATGCTACAAGGATTGGGAAATTTTAAAATATAATGAAAATCCGGGGCATTTACATAAAACAGATGCACAAGGTAATCGAATCAAACTTAATTTTGCTACCTTGATCGCTAAAAAGAAATAGTTTTATTTTCATATAATAACGGGTTGCTATTGGCAACCCGTTATCTATTTAAACATTGCTTTCAATAAAATAATACTGTTCCGTATTCAGCTAGTTTGTTGTCGAAGAACTTGTTGCAGTTGGCTTTTGTTGAGCGCTACGCTGAAGTGTTCTTTCGAGTAAGACGGAGTAAAGCGGTCTTCCCCCTAAGAATTGAGCGACTATTGTTGCGCCGATACAGGTAATAATCATGGGTAAAATGAGTTGGTAATTACTGGTCATTTCAAGAACTAAAACAATTCCGGTGAGAGGTGCTCGTACCGTCGCCGCAAATAGAGCCCCCATACCTGCAATAGCAAAAGTGCCGACTTCAATAGGGTATTGTGGAAAGAGCGTCAAAACGGTATAGCCATAAATTCCACCAAATAAAGTCCCTAAAGCAAGTAATGGCGAGAAAATTCCGCCTGGTGCCCCAGAGCTGAAGCTGATTGTTGACGTGAGAAAACGAAGCGCAAAAAATACTAACAAAATGGTGACCGTAAAACTGTTAGCGACCATTTGATAGATGACAGAATAACCACCACCAACAATCTCAGGGGTATAGACGCCAATCGCACCACAGGCTCCACCAATCAATCCACCCATTAAAACAAAGCGCGAGATTTTATTTTGATAAAAGGCGAGGAATTTCGTCTGTAGGAATAATAAAAAGCGATTGAAGCAAATACCGACAACACCAAATAACATACCTAAAATTAAATATAGCCATAAGGTATTTAGTGGTGCAGATGAAAATTGCCCAATATTTAATAGTGCTGCATCCCCATTAATCATCCTAAATACGATAGTCGCTGTGACTGCGCCAATAAATACTGCTTTGATGGAGATTAAGCTGTATTTAAATTGTGGGCGCATTTCTTCGATGATAAATAAGATCCCAGCAAGAGGAGCGTTAAATGCAGTTGCAAGGCCAGCGGCAGCCCCAGAGGCTAATAATGTGTGACGTGATTCATTATCTTTAAGACGAAAAATATCATAAAACATCTGGCTAATATTGGCACCAAGTTGCACTGTAGGTCCTTCACGTCCAAGCACCATACCTGAGCCTAGCGTGCCTAAACCACCGATAAATTTAACGGGGATCACTCGCCACCATCGAACAGGGCGAAGATCTTGTAATGCCCCTTCAATTTCAGGAATACCTGAGCCTCCGGATTCCGGTGAGAAACGTCTCACTAAATAATAACCTATCATGGCAAGCACAGCAGAGACGACAAACATCGTTGGTACTATTAACCATTTATGGGTAACAAATTCGCCGACTGAATGAATACGATAATGGCTAATCCATGTTGTCCCTAACATAAATAAGGAGCCGATAAGCCCAACCGTAGCACCAATAACAGCAGCTAAGATAAGGATTTTAATGGGGGTTTTATCAGATTCTTTTAATCGTTTAAGTATTCCGAAACGGATTTTTATCGTGGATTTGCTTATCGAATTGTCCTGTTTCATCTTTAATTGACTCTCTTTTTACGATTAAATAACAATAGCTTATGATTACAGTATAGCAAGAGGAATGATAAATCCCATCATAGGGAAATTATACTCTAATGAATAGACATTATATTTTATTAATAAGTGATAATAAATTCTATAAATAGAAAGAGTATTGGGCAATATCATACTTCTTGTATTGATAATAGTTCTCATTAATATAAAACATTAGCTTAGATCAATAAACTGTCAAATAGCCTTCAAATCTACTTTTTTATTCCTAGGAAAGAGGTAACCTTAATGTTGTATATAAAATGCAACTTTAAAAGGCGAATAACATGTACTGTGTGCAATGTGAACAAACAATGAAAACCCCAGTGGGTAATGGCTGTGCATACGCGCAGGGTATGTGCGGTAAAACAGCAGAAACATCTGATCTACAAGACTTATTAGTTGCTGTATTACAGAGCTTATCAGCAAGCGCAGTGACTGCACGTGAACTTGGTATTATTGATCATGATGTCGATAGCTTTGCACCACTCGCATTTTTCTCAACACTCACTAACGTAAATTTCGATTCAGAACGTATTATTGGTTATGCGCGTGAAGCTATTTATTTTCGCGATAAATTAATCAAACAATGTCAGTCCGTAAATAGTGCGATTGTATTTAATCATCCATTGATAAATCTCCAATTAGATGGCACCGATATCCCAACACTACAAAAACAAGCAGCACAATTTTCACTGGATATTGATAAAGCGCAAATTGGTGAAGATATTCATGGTTTGCGGATGCTATGTCTATATGGCCTAAAAGGTGCAGCAGCCTATATGGAACATGCCCATGTATTAGGTCAATATGATAATGATATATATGCTCAATATCATGAGATTATGGCCTGGCTAGGCACATTACCTGCTGATATGAATGAGTTACTCGATAATTCCATGGCGATTGGTTTGATGAACTTTAAAATCATGGAAATATTAGATGCAGGGGAAACCGGAGAGTTTGGTCATCCAGCACCGACGGAAGTTAATGTTCGTCCTGTTGCGGGCAAATGTATTTTAATTTCAGGTCATGATTTAAAAGATCTGAAAATGCTATTAGAGCAAACCGAAGGCAAAGGTATTAACATTTATACCCACGGTGAAATGTTACCTGCACATGGTTATCCTGAACTTAAAAAATATTCACATTTGGTGGGTAACTACGGAAGTGGTTGGCAAAATCAACAAGTGGAATTTGCTAAATTCCCAGGCTCAGTATTAATGACTTCAAACTGCATTATTGACCCAGATGTTGGACAATATAAAGATAGAATTTGGACTCGTAGCATTGTTGGTTGGCCAGGAGCGAAACACTTAGTAGGTGATGATTTCACACCAATGATTGAGCAAGCATTGGGTATGTCGGGCTTTCCATACACAGAAATAGAACATAAAATCACCGTTGGATTTGGTCGTCAAACTTTGTTAGGTGCGGCTGATACTGTGATTGATTTAGTTTCACAGAAAAAATTACGCCATGTATTTTTAGTTGGCGGTTGCGATGGTAGCCGTGGTGAAAGAAGTTATTACACTGACTTTGCTCGTAGTGTTCCACAAGATTGTTTAATTCTTACTTTGGCATGTGGTAAATATCGTTTTAATAAATTAGATTTCGGTACTTTAGAAGGTTTGCCGCGTTTGCTTGATGTTGGGCAATGTAATGATGCATATTCTGCCATTATGTTAGCTGTAAATTTATCTGAAAAATTGGGTTGTGGAATTAATGATTTACCCCTGAGCTTGATATTATCTTGGTTCGAACAAAAAGCGATTGTTATTTTATTAACACTATTAGCGCTTGGCGTTAAAAACATTTATACCGGCCCTACTGCGCCAGGATTTTTAACCGAAAACTTATTAAATGTGTTAAATGAAAAGTTTGGCATGCGTAGTATTACGACAGTTGAACAAGATCTTGCTGAGATTTTACCTGCATAGTTATTTATATGTTGTTATTAACTAATATATCGTTATGAGAAAAGGGGAGTTTTCTCCCCTTTAAAGGAGTAAAGGGATGACAATGCCAAGTAATTTATGTCCGAATAGAATGCAAATTCATTCTATAATTAAAGAAACATCGGATGTTTGGACAATTAATTTAATTAATCATGATTTTTATACTTATTCACCAGGGCAATATGCATTGGTTAGTATAAAAAATAGTGAGGATGTCATGCGTGCCTACACCCTTTCTTCATCGCCGGGAAAAAGCCGCTTTATCTCTATTACTGTAAGACGATTAGACGATGGTGTTGGTTCAAATTGGTTAACTCGTGCGGTAAAACCTGGGGATTATCTTTGGCTTTCTGAAGCGCAAGGGGAGTTTACTTGTGCGAATGTCAACAGTCATCAGTATTTGATGCTAGCCGCCGGTTGTGGCGTGACACCGATTATGTCGATGACCCGTTGGTTAATGGCCAATCGCCCTGAAACAAATGTTAAAGTTTTATTCAATGTCCGTGATGCTCAACAAGTCATTTTTGCCGAAGAGTGGCAACAGCTAACAAATATTTATCCAGATAGACTGCAACTTTGTATTATGGCAGAGAATCCAGATAACGGGGGTATTGCTGAAGGTCGTTTGAATGAAGAAAAACTAAAAGTATTAGTACCTGATATTGCTTCAAGGGTTGTGATGACCTGTGGCCCAGTTCCTTATATGAAAAATGCGCAGAAACTTGCAGAAAATCTGAGTGTACCTGCGGAGCATTTTTTTATGGAACGCTTCTCAACTGAACCAGAAGCAGTGAATAACGAAGATGTATTAACGCTTAAAATTCGCCACCGATTAATCGATTTTAAAGTGCCCGTTGGTACATCATTGCTAAGTGCATTAGAACAAAATAAACAGCCTGTCATTGCTGCATGTCGTGCCGGTGTTTGTGGTAGTTGTAAAACAAAAGTGTTATCGGGTAATTATACGACAACGAGTACAATGACATTAACTCAAGATGAAATAGATGCGGGTTATGTTTTAGCTTGTAGCTGCCAATTACAGAGTGATGTTGAAATCGCTTGAGTAAAGATAACAAAAGTAGACTGTCTCATGGATTAGAACAATGGGACAGTAAATAATATTATTTTATGATTTTTTAATATTAAAAATAACAGTAATAAATATAATTTAATTATTACTCTAAATTAGTGTTCAGGAAATTTCCCTGAAACAAAGTAGATGGATAATTTACTCAATGTATTTATTGCTGAGACAGCAACTTCCTTATTAGGGTCTTGGCATAAGTCAATGATCCGAATAATGGCATCATTATATTCAATTGTCGCTTTAAAATCGCCTAAAGCCGATATCGCTGCAATTTTTATTTCATCATTCATTCGAAATGTTAAGTTTGTTAACATATCGACGATTACTTTATCCATAATAAAATATTCACTGTTAAATTAATTCACATCATTTTAAGTTAAATCTAAAGATATTTAATCCTAAATTAATAGGGTAAATGAAGCTTTTAATTCAAAAGTTATATTTTTAATTGAATGTTTCGAACTAAATAATTACGTAAGTATTTATTCTTATAGTATTTAACTCTAAATATGAGTGTGCGTAAATGGATAATATTAATTTTATAGAGCTAAGTAATATAACCACTCGATAAATGAGTTGAGCTTATATTATATCAGGCTTAATTTATGAAAACTTATAATATATTTTTATTATTCTGAGATTGGCTTATTACCTTTAATAACGTATTAATTTGATTAATGTTTTTTATGATTATGGTGTTTGACTATTAAAGCAATTATGTGTTTTTAATCAATTTTCATAACAAAATTTATTCCAAGTTACATCTTGTTACATAATGAATCCTTATTACATATTAACTTAAACAAAACATAAACGGCCTAGTTCCATCAGTATAATGACTTATTTAAAAGCTAGTAATTAATCATTAAGTGGGTATAATTTGCGCCGCATCCAAAGTGCAGTAACTCGTTAGGCGAGGCTCCTATACAAACATAGGTTACTGATCTGACGACGTCGAGAGACGCCCAAGATCAGGACAGGATATATCGACCGAAGGTATATCCCCATGTAACTTCCTGTATTAATCAGGATACGTTGTATAGTGCTAAAACCGAGACGAAGAGATAGCAATCGCATTCTCTCATCTGGTTTCGCCCCTATGTGAGTACTGTTTGAGTAACCAACAGTAATAGGGACTAAAAAAATGACATTCACTACCCAGAACAAAGCGGGCACTGTAGCAATTGCACAGTCCGCAGTGAAAAACGTACGTCAAAAAAACAATCATACCCAGCAACCTAAAATTGATGATACAACCGTTAGTGCTTATATGAGCCAATCATATTTGCCAGTTTCGGTTGCTGACTCAATTGCTAGCGTGAAGATTAGTTTAATTGAACACCTCGAAGGCGAACAAATTCCCACTTATTTATTTGTTGTCGATAGCGATAATTATTTAAATGGTATTCTTTCAGTTAAATCATTATTAGCGGCTTCAGAAGATTTATTAGTAGCCGATATTATGCGACACAATTATTTCTCCGTCTCGCCTGAGCAATCTCGTCATGCCGTTTATGATCTGATTAATCATAGTGGTCTAGATATGATACCAGTAGTTCAATTCGGTAAATTGATGGGTGTTTTGCGACCGCAAGATATTGCTGAACTGATTGAAGATGAGAATACGCTTGATGCTCAATTGCAGGGTGCGACAACGCCACTTGATGAACCTTATTTAACCACTAGCCCAGTTACTTTATGGCGTAAACGTGTAGTTTGGTTATTAATGCTATTTGTCGCCGAAGCTTATACAGGTACTGTTTTAAAAGCATTTGAAGAACAATTGGAAGCAGCGATTTCACTCGCATTTTTTATTCCATTGTTAATTGGAACCGGTGGTAATAGTGGTACGCAAATTACCTCAACTTTAGTGAGAGCAATGGCACTCGGCGAAGTGAGTTTACGTAATTTGGGTACGGTGCTGAGAAAGGAAGTTTCGACATCTTTTTTAGTTGCAATCACAATTGGTGGCGCGGCATTGATTCGAGCTTGGATACTAGGCGTCGGCTATGAAGTTACTATTGTTGTCAGCTTAACTATTGTTGCTATTACGGTGTGGAGTTCGATTGTTGCTTCAATTATCCCAATGGTACTGCAAAAATTGAAAGTTGATCCTGCGGTGGTTTCTGCACCATTTATTGCAACATTCATTGATGGTACGGGTCTTATTATTTACTTTGAAATTGCAAAACTTGTGATGACAGAGTTTGCTTAAAGAGTTTGCTTAAAGACACGCCCATAATTTAGTGCGGCAGAAGACTAATTTTCTGCCGCAACCTCATTTTTTCTTCGCAAAATTTCCCCGCACTTTTTACACAAATACTGGTTCTCGCCTCGTACCACTTTATTATGTCTTCTAATAGTTAATTCATGATTTGAAGGACATGCGCAATGGTAGGTAAATGTTTTACTTTTTACTGTGCTGACGGAAAAATTATGAGTACGGCTTGGGCTTACTTCAAGCACATTTTGCATCATCCATTTCCATTCATTGCCATGAGGTAAAATACCCTTGCGTCCATAAACACGATAAACCAGTAAATGGGCCAGTTCATGAGGAACAACCTCATCAATAAAGTTATCAGGGTTTTCTATCAATAATATTGGGTTGATACGAATTTCCCATTCTTTGAGATAAGCACTGCCTGCGGTGGTTCCTCGCTGCTTATAGTTAACGATAGGCTCTGGAAATTTTTGTTCCAATTTTTGCTCTGCGAGGGCAATTTTGGCTCGCAGTGTCTGCATGACACGCTGTTGTAAAAAGATAGGGACTCGAATTGTTTTTATCCTATAAATTGTTTTTATTTTATAAATAGTACGCGATGGTAATTATATCTAGCTAGCAATAATTGACATTTAATATATTAAAAAATATATTGTAATTATATATAACATAGCCAATGTTTGTGGGTAATATGAATAATAACACATCAGAAGCACAACTTAGTGCAATGAAACTGGCGGCGATTCAAACCGCAGCGCGTTTAAAAATACTCGGAAATCCTGATCGGTTAATCATATTATGTCAGTTAACTCAGGGGGAAGCATGTGTTAGTGAGCTCGAGGAGACCTTGGGTATTCTACAGCCGACTTTATCACAACAGTTAACGGTATTGCGTAATGAAGCGTTTGTTGTCACACGTCGTGAAGGAAAACGTATTTATTATGCTATTGCGGATGAAAAATTGTTCATATTATTGAACACATTATATCAACTTTATTGCCCTGTTCAGGAGAAATAAAATGACTATCGATTGGGCTCATTTTACACCTTTGTCGGCTGCACTCGGCGGGGTATTGATTGGTTTAGCTGTCGCATTATTATTGGTTTTTAACGGTCGGATAGCAGGTATTAGCGGTATTTTAGCCGGTATATTGAAACCAATTAAAGGGGATACCGGATGGAAAGTCGCATTTATTTTAGGGATCATGATAGCGCCGTCATTATTCATTTATTTCGCTTATAGTCCAGAGGTTGTGATAACGACAAGTATGCCAATTTTAATTCTTGCCGGCTTATTTGTTGGATTTGGTACTCGTTTAGGTGGCGGCTGCACTAGTGGTCATGGTATCTGTGGTATGGCTAGATTCTCCCGTCGTTCAATAGTCGCAGTACTGATTTTTATGGTTGTGGCTTTTATTACGGTTGCTATCTCTAATAGTTATGGACTAGGGGGATAATAATTATGCCAATTCTTATCGCATTAATTTCAGGTTTATTATTTGGATTAGGACTCATTATTGCAGGAATGGGGAATCCCGCTAAAATCCTCGCTTTCTTAGATATAACCGGTAATTGGGATCCATCTTTGCTGGTGACTATGGCCGTTGCTATGGCGATTAGCGGCATTGCTTTTGCGTTAGTTAAAAAGCGTAAAAGCAGTGTATTAAATTGCCCAATTCAAATTCCAACCAATCAAAAAATAGACGTAAGTTTAGTGACCGGAAGTGTTTTTTTTGGTGTGGGTTGGGGACTTGCCGGTATTTGTCCGGGACCTGCATTATTATTGACTGGAATGGGGATTATCCAGGGTGTTATTTTTACCCTAGCGATGATTGCGGGTATGGCTATTTTTCAATTTAGTCAAAAAAATTAGCTAGATAAATAATGATAATAAAAACAGTAAAATAGTTTAGCGGATCGTTTAGTTGATAGTTTGATATGAGCTAGATAAACAAAAACCCATCCTAGGATGGGTTTTTAGTTGAGCGATAGAATGTTAAATATAGCTCAATAAAACAGTCAATTAAGCGTACTTAAGCAGCGATTTATAAACCCGCGGCTGCACGTAAGATTTCTGCTTTATCTGTCTTTTCCCAAGGGAACAGGGAACGACCAAAGTGACCGTATGAAGCGGTTTGTTGATAGATTGGGTGCAACAAGTCAAGCATTTGAATTAGGCCGTAGGGACGTAAATCAAAGAATTCACGCACTAGCGTAATGAGTTGCTCTTCTGAAACTTTACCAGTACCAAAAGTTTCTACCATAATGGATGTTGGTTCAGCAACACCGATAGCGTAGGACACTTGGATTTCACAGCGATCTGCAAGACCTGCGGCAACAATGTTTTTTGCTACGTAGCGTGCTGCATAGGCTGCTGAGCGGTCAACTTTAGAGGGATCTTTACCTGAAAACGCGCCGCCACCATGACGAGCCATACCGCCGTATGTATCAACGATAATTTTACGTCCGGTTAAGCCGCAGTCTCCCATAGGTCCACCAATAACAAAACGGCCTGTTGGGTTAATAAAGTATTTAGTTGCTGATGAAAGCCATTCTGCGGGTAGCACAGGTTTGATGATTTCTTCCATCACGGCTTCATGCAAATCTTTTTGATGAATATCTTCAGAGTGCTGAGTTGATAAAACAACCGCATCAATACCGACAATTTTATGGTTATCGTATTTAAATGTGACCTGACTTTTTGCATCTGGGCGTAACCACGGAAGTGTCCCATTTTTACGCACTTCAGCTTGGCGTTGCACTAAACGGTGAGCAAACGTAATCGGTGCTGGCATTAATACGTCAGTTTCATTTGTAGCATAACCAAACATGATACCTTGGTCACCTGCGCCTTGCTCTAATGGGTTTTCACGGTCAACACCTTGGTTAATATCTGGTGACTGTTTACCAATAGCGCTCAATACAGCACAAGAATTAGCATCAAAGCCCATGTCTGAGCTGGTATAACCGATTTCACGAACGGTTTTACGTGTAATTTCTTCAATATCAACCCAAGCACTGGTGGTGATTTCTCCTCCAACCATTACCATACCTGTTTTGACATAGGTTTCGCAGGCAACGCGTGCTTTCGGGTCTTGTTCAAGAATAGCATCAAGGACTGCATCAGAAATTTGATCAGCAATTTTATCCGGATGCCCTTCTGATACAGACTCAGAGGTAAATAGGTGTGTGGCCATTAGATTGATACCTTAAAAATTCGCAGAATTATAATTGGATGTTTTAACATCTAGACGTCTATTTATCTATTTTAGTATCATACCGTAAAAAATTCTAGCTGTTTTTATATTAAAAACGAAGTGGGGCATAAAATGGCAATTCGCAAAATATTATCTCGATTCATGCAATTTGGTTTTGCATTTTTGGTCTAATAGATGTATAAACTGCGACCGTAACGGATGGTTCTTGTTTCCCGTTATATACCAGCAGAACACACAAGTTATCTGCTATCTATCAGGAATGTTTATAATCTTTTGAATTTCAATGAAAAACATGCTGAAAACACAGCTAAATTGAAGTTTTAAAGTATAAACAGTTATATTGGGGGTTAATGGGCTATGATCCATAATCTACTGAATAACAGTGTCCAACCGTCATATGCGGATCGCCGCGTGACATTGGCTTTTACTTTCCTGTCTTTTTTTACTTCATCACGAAGTTACCGTCACACCTATCTTATGTCCTTAAATCTTAGTCAGTAATTAGCTAAGCTTAAGGGCATATATTGTCACCGTTTAGAAGTTCTAAGCACTTTTAATTTAAATCTGAGTATAGCAATTTCCCTAGCATAACCGCCTAGCGGTATCATGTCTTTGACTGATATTTGACTGGAAAGAGAACGCGTCACTCACCCCTCCATACTAGGAGTTTATAATGAATGATAATATCGCTCGCAAAATGCGCCAGACGTACAACATCGCGTATTGGGGCGGAGGTTACTATCAGGTGAATGAACGCGGAAATGTCTGTGTTTGCCCTAACCCTGAAAGTCCTGACACCGTTGTTGATTTGGCTGAACTTGTTTATCAAGTGAAAGAAGAGCAACAGAGTCTGCGTTTACCTGCACTATTTTGCTTTCCGCAAATTCTACAACATCGTTTACGTTCGATAAACGCAGCCTTTAGGCGTGCCCGTGAGTCGTATGGCTATAAAGGCGATTACTTTCTGGTCTATCCCATTAAGGTTAATCAACAGCGTCGTGTGATTGAATCTCTTGTCAATTCAGGAGAGCCTTTAGGACTAGAAGCTGGCTCTAAAGCTGAACTCATGGCAGTGCTCGCGAATGCGGGACGTACTTGTACTGTGATTGTCTGTAACGGCTATAAAGACCGTGAATATATTCGATTGGCACTTATTGGTGAGAAACTGGGTCATAAAGTTTACCTCGTCATCGAAAAAATGTCCGAAATCGAAATGGTGCTTAAAGAAGCTGAAAGCTTGAATGTAACGCCTCGTTTAGGTGTTCGTGCACGTCTCGCATCTCAAGGTTCAGGAAAGTGGCAGGCGAGTGGTGGGGAAAAATCAAAATTTGGTTTAGCCGCGACGCAAGTTTTGCAGTTAGTCGAAATTTTACGTAATGCGAATCGCTTAGATAGCTTGCAATTATTACATTTCCATCTCGGATCTCAGATGGCGAATATTCGTGATATTGCGACAGGTGTGCGAGAGTCGGCGCGTTTCTATGTTGAGTTACATCGTATTGGCGTCAATATTCAATGTTTTGATGTAGGTGGCGGTCTGGGTGTTGACTATGAAGGCACTCGTTCCCAATCTGATTGTTCAGTTAACTATGGGCTAAATGAATATGCCAATAACGTTATTTGGGCAATTGGTGACGCCTGTGAAGAATTTAATCTACCTCACCCAACCGTTATCACTGAATCGGGTCGTGCTCTTACTGCGCATCACACGGTCTTAGTGTCTAATGTTATCGGGGTAGAGCGTAATGAATTTACGAAAACCTCTGCGCCAAGTGAAGATGCGCCACGCTCACTGATTTCTTTGTGGGAAACGTGGGAATCAATGCAGCATCAAGGTAATAGTCGTTCACTACGCGAATGGTTGCATGATAGTCAATTTGACTTGCAAGAAGCGCATACCCAATATGCTCACGGAGTATTAGATTTAACTCAACGTGCTTGGGCAGAAGAGCTATACCTCAATATTTGTCGTCGTATCCAGCAAGACTTAGATCCAAGCAACCGAGCACATCGCCCGATTATAGATGAGCTACAAGAGCGTATGGCAGACAAATTCTATGTGAATTTCTCTTTGTTCCAATCGCTACCGGATTCGTGGGGTATTGATCAAGTTTTCCCAGTATTACCGATTGAAGGCTTAGATAAACCTTTAGACCGACGAGCTGTCGTACTTGATATTACCTGCGATTCAGATGGCATCATCGACCACTACGTTGATGGCGATGGCATTGAAACCACAATGCCAATGCCAGCTTATGACCCAGAAAAACCACCGATGATAGGTTTCTTTATGATAGGCGCCTATCAAGAAATATTGGGTAATATGCATAATTTATTTGGTGACACCGCAGCAATAGATGTATGGGTAGACAGCCAAGGCAATGCGCGTTACTTACAAAGTGAAGAAGGTGACTCTGTCGCAGACATGCTGCAATACGTCAAATTAGTTCCGGAAGTGCTATTAGAAAGCTTCATTGAGCAAGTAAAAGGCAAAGGTCTGAGCGAGCAGTTACAAAAAGACTTTGTAGAAGAATTTGAAAATGGGTTGTATGGTTATACCTATCTCGAAGATGAGTAAATGCTCGTTATATTTCGCACTATAGC
>NZ_DOEH01000021.1:0-186250 GCF_003533305.1 Providencia sp.
CGAGTCTACTCGGACGCACCATTCGTTTCTTCCCTTATAAATTACCCTTTTTATTTGCTTATATTTTTAGCCTGTTTTGTTGCGCAACAAATTTATTTCCGCAAAATCACACGGTTACTTGATCTGAAATAGATCTTTAATCAATTTCATAAAATTTGATTTGTATCACAGTTTTTTGTTGTCTATAATACTCATCGCTGCTGAATGGTTTCATCATTATTAAATCAGTATGTTAGCTTTGATAAAAATGTCTGCTACACTATAATTAGAATCTAAATGAGACATTTTTGAAATAAATATGCATTAAACACCAGACTGTCGCCTATCCTTATAAATGAGTTGCGCAACAAGTTCTATCTTGCGCTTTAAGTGTCGGCGGCAATACCGATTTCCTTTATAACCTTTAGATAGACTGCCATGAAAAAAACTAAAATTGTTTGTACCATCGGCCCAAAAACCGAATCAGAAGAAAAATTGACTCAACTTTTAGACGCAGGCATGAATGTTATGCGCCTAAATTTCTCCCACGGTGACTTTGAAGAACATGGTCAACGTATCAAAAATCTTCGCTCAGTCTGTGCAAAAACAGGTAAACAAGCGGCTATCTTACTCGATACTAAAGGCCCAGAAATCCGTACCATGAAATTGGAAGGCGGAAATGATGTTGCTCTTGTTGCCGGTCAAACTTTTGCTTTCACAACGGACACCTCTGTAATTGGTAATAAAGACAAAGTTGCAGTGACTTATGCAGGCTTAACCACTGACCTTAAAGTGGGTGATACTGTTTTAGTCGATGACGGCTTGATTGGTATGAAAGTTATCAAAGTCACCGCCACTGATGTCATTTGTGAAGTATTAAACAATGGTGATTTGGGTGAGAAAAAAGGTGTTAACTTACCGGGTGTCTCAATTGGTTTACCTGCACTTGCAGAAAAAGATAAAGAAGACTTAGTCTTTGGTTGTGAGCAAGGCGTTGATTTTGTAGCCGCTTCATTTATTCGTAAACGTTCTGATGTTGAAGAGATTCGCGCTCATCTTAAAAAACATGGTGGCGAAAATATTCAAATTATCTCTAAAATTGAGAACCAAGAAGGTTTAAACAATTTTGATGAAATCTTAGAAGCTTCAGATGGCATCATGGTTGCACGTGGTGATTTAGGTGTTGAAATTCCAGTAGAAGAAGTTATTTTCGCTCAAAAAATGATGATCGAAAAATGTGTTGCTGCACGTAAAGTAGTTATTACTGCGACACAAATGCTTGACTCTATGATCAAAAATCCACGCCCTACTCGTGCTGAAGCTGGTGACGTTGCTAATGCCATTTTAGATGGTACAGACGCAGTAATGCTTTCAGGTGAAAGTGCTAAAGGTAAATACCCAATTGAAGCTGTGACTATCATGGCAACAATCTGTGAACGTACTGACCGTGTAATGCCAACTCGCATTGATAGCCAAAAGCCAAGCCAACGCCTGCGTGTAACGGAAGCGGTTTGTCGTGGTGCTGTTGAAATCACTGAGAAATTAGATGCACCTCTGATTGTTGTTGCTACCTTTGGTGGTAAATCAGCGAAATCTATTCGTAAATATTTCCCAACTGCGCCTATTTTGGCTTTAACCACAAACGAAGAAACTGCACGCCAGTTATTATTAGTGAAAGGTGTTATCCCAATGATTGTTGGTGGTTTCACATCGACTGATGATTTCTATCGCGAAGGTAAACGTGCGGCACTTGAAAGTGGCCTTGCAGTTGCTGGTGATGCGGTAGTTATGGTTTCAGGTGCGTTAGTACAAAGTGGTACAACGAATACTTCATCTGTTCACGTTCTATAATTAACACAATAAAATAATCAAAGCCCCGTGATTAATAAAATAGTCACGGGGCTTCTTTATTTATAATTGACATTAAATGTTGCTTTAAACTAACTATCCACTTTCCAACAGAACAGATACAAATAGTGATAGATTATTTAAGTTTGATATCACAAAATGATTTCACCTTGGTTAAATAATAACCTTTCTTAATTTAATTTTAAGTTTTTCCTCTTTTTCCTACTGCTAAATATAAAGTATTTCTAGCAAATATTTAAATTACGTACTAGCATAAGACTAAGTGAGTGCCATACCCTAATTTTCATTAGGTTGTTTTAAAGGGATATTGATAGTTTTAAGATTTTTGCTTAGAATTATTAGTTGGTAGCTTACTTTTTATATTTTCAATATAAATCAATCTAGAGGGTAAAATAATGATTCGTACTAAAATTGTACTGGGCTCTATCGTATTAGCTTCAGCATTACTAGCGGGTTGTTCTAACAGCACTGACGTGCAAAAGCTCTCTTCAGACGTACAAACTCTGAATGGTAAAGTTGATCAACTAAGCAACGATGTTCAGTCACTACGTTCTGACGTTCAAACAGCTCAAGAAGAAGCAGCACGTGCAAACCAACGTCTAGACAACCAAGTCCGTACTTACAAAAAATAAGTCGAACTCGTTTTAGCTAGAAAGAAGCTTCTTCAAAGCTAATATTTATGAGGGCCTATATTAAATAGGCCCTTAATTTTTGTGCTAGTTAAGCTAACGATATAAAACTATTGATATGATTTATACTTTGAAGGTAATAGCGCGCCGATTTTTTCTTCATAAACAGGCTGTGGCTGTGAAATAGAAAATGGCTCGATCGGTGTTAAATCAGGATAGTTTTTAATCTCATCATTCGTAGGCTCAGTTGTACCTTGATCATTATTTACTCTCACAGGCATCCCAGAACGCCTTTTAAGCTCTTTTTCTACTAATCCCCTGTCAATACCTTCATTCTCTAAAAAACGCTGGAAATCAGCAGAGATCTTGATTGGCATCGTTTGTGGATCATCACTGTCTTTTCTCGAAAGTGGCTGATGTACCTCAATATAGAGACTTCCATCTGCTTCTTTAGAATATTTCACGGGCTGATCAATAACTTGGACTCGAGTTCCTTTTGGTACAGTCTTAAATAGTGCTTCAATATCATCTGGTCTTAAACGAATACAACCTGAACTTACGCGCATTCCAATACCAAAGTCAGCATTGGTTCCATGGATTAAATATTCACCACGACCATAAGAAAGACGTAATGCATAAAGCCCCATTGGGTTCTTAGGGCCAGCAGGAACAACCGCCGGTAATGTAATACCCTCTTTGGCATAATTTTTGCGGATATTAGCAGTCGGTGTCCATGTTGGGTCTTTAATTGATTGACTAACTGACGTAACCATTTCTGGTGTATCACGCCCTAATTGGCCGATCCCAATAGGATAAACAATGACTTCTTCGCTATTTTCCGGATAATAATATAATCTCAGCTCAGCTAAGTTAATCACGATACCTGTTCTCGGCGTCGATGGTAATAACATCTGTGCAGGAATAATCAGCTCTTTACCTGCTTCAGGTAAATAAGGATCAGTTCCTGGGTTGGCTTCTAACATACCCAGCAGACCAATCTCATACTCAGTCGCTATTGCTTCTAAAGAACGCCCATCGTTTGGTACAACATAAGATAAGTTTTCCCCGATTAGGCGCGTATTGCTATCTGGTAATGGATATTCTTTTGCATGTGCCGGAGCCATTAATGCACTCATGACAAGCAAACTTGCCACCGTCAAAGCTGTCTTCATACCTACCTACTCCAAAGAAAATAGTGTTGTTACATTAATTTAGTAACCATTGAACTCAAAGATAGTTGAACATAATAGCAACTATTTTTCCTATCTTTAATACTTAATAAATATTTTAGTTAGCTAATAATATTCAACCTAGTATTTTTACGCAATAAAATGATAATTCTTAGTAACAAAGACAATGAACTAAAGGTAGGTAAGATAGACATTAAGATTGAGAGGGAATTGAAAATAAAATCAAAGAGGGAAACAAAAGTTGTTTCCCAACAATATATTATACGAGTTCGTTAGCGCGAGCCAAAATAGTGCGGATCATGGCATTTAGCCCCTGAGTACGTGATGGTGTTAAGTGTTGCTCAAGTGCTAATTGATGAAAAAATGATTTCACATCAACGTCTAGAATTTGTTGTGCCGTTTTATTTTGAAAAAGAATAATCACTATCGCGACTAACCCTTTAACAATACTTGCATCGCTATCACCTGCAAATAAAATCGTCTCATCGGACTGCTTTTGCATATCAATCCACACCTGGCTTTGGCAACCAGCAATAAGATTACTATCGCTTCTTTGTGTTATCGTTAACTCAGGCAAAGACCCGCCCAGCTCAATCATATACAGATAGCGCTCTTCCCAATTGTGGCAGCGTGCAAAATTACGTAACAGTTTTTGTTCATCGGGTAACGCAGGCATACTTCTTTCCTTCACTAAAATCTAAACATTCATAATGTCTAGCCTAACAATTTTTTTACGCGTTGTAATGCATTGAATAAAGAATCTATTTCTTCTTTAGTGGTATAAATTCCCACCGAAGCACGACACATCGCCGGAACATTATAGCGCTCCATGAGGGGCAAAGCGCAATGATGACCAGTACGAATAGCAATACCGTATTGATCTAAAAAGGAACCAACATCATAAGCATGGTGCTGACCTAAATTGAAGGCAAGAACACCTTCACGCTGATCATTACCATATAATATTATTGATGGTACATCTTTAAGTTTTTCAGAAGCATAAGCCATGACATTAGCTTCATGAGCAAACGCATCTTCCACTCCCAAAGCAGTTAAGTAATCAAATGCAGCACCTAACCCAATAATTGCACTAACATTGGGTGTCCCTGCTTCAAAACGCCACGGGGCATCTGCAAAAGTAATACCTTTGGTCAAACTGACTTGTCGGATCATCGCACCGCCGCCTTCCCAAGGTGGCATGGCATCTAGTAGTGCTTTTTTACCATATAAAATACCGATTCCTGTGGGACCATAAAGCTTGTGACCAGAAAAAGCATAAAAATCACAATCTAGCGTTTGCACATTTACCTGTTGATGCATTGCACCCTGCGCACCATCAATTAACACCTTTAATTGTGTATTTTTTTTAGATAATGCAATTGCACGTGCATGCTTGATAATATCTTGTACAGGATTAACGGTACCTAATACATTAGAAATATGAGTGAAACTCAATAAACGGGTACGCTCATCAATTAAATCATTGAGTTTCCCCGTTTCAAGTTTGCCACAATCAGAAACGGGTAAAACACGAATTTCAAAACCAATAGATTCAGATAACATAAACCAAGGAACAATATTCGCATGATGCTCCATTTGGGTGATAATAATATTATCCCCCTCATGTAAATACTGACGTCCAAAGCTATTAGCAACTAAATTGATCGCTTCAGTCGTTCCTTTAACAAAAACAATTTCTTCACTCGAAGCAGCATGAATGAAATTCGCCGCTTTCTGGCGAACTTCTTCCATCATTGTCGTTGCATTAGCACTTAACGTATGAATTCCACGGTGAACCGCCGCATATTGATGTAAAGTAAATTCACTTTCTCTTTCAACTACCTGCAATGGCTTTTGTGCACTAGCAGCACTGTCTAGATAGACTAGTGGGTGATTGTTCACAGATTGAGATAAAGCAGGAAAATCCTGCCTTACAGCGGTTACATTAAATGACATAGTGGTCTTAAACCTCCGCTAAGCGTTGGCGAATGTTCTTCATCACCGCTTGCTTTAATTCTTCAGATGCAATGGATTCTGTTAATTCTGCTGCAAATGCGATGATAATCATATGCTTAGCCGATTTCCCATCAATACCTCTTGAACGCAAATAAAACAACTGCTCATCATCAATACGCCCGACCGTTGCCCCATGCCCACATTTTACATCATCCGCATAGATTTCAAGTTGAGGTTTAGTATCGATCTCTGCTTTTTCGCCTAATAACAAAGTATTATTACTCATTTGACCATCTGTTTTAAGTGCAGCTGGTGCAACTTTAATCATGCCATTAAAGACTGCTTTACTGCTGTCCATCGCAATGACTTTATGAGATTGGCGGCTATTACAGTGATCTTTGTTATGTTCAAGATATGTACGTGTATCAGCTATCTCATTACCCTTTGGTAATAATAAGCTATTGAGTTCAAGTTCACTATTTTCACCATCAAGGCGAGCACTTGTATGACTACGAGAAAGCAGTGAGCCCAGTAAAAAGCTGGTGCTTTTTACCTGACAGTCACGACCCACAATAATATCATTATGCGCAAAATGCTGTGACTGGCCATTCTCTATATTGAGCTTATAGTGGTCAAATTGTGCATTATCACCCACTTCAACCGTAAGACGCCCACCTGTCATGTGAGTGTTTTCATTTAAGCTCACAAAGTGTTCAATGACCTGAGCTTTACTATTTGCACCTACCGTTATGTGATAACGGTATTGACTCGTATTCACGGCCTGTTCATCACTATTACCACTTGATATATTTAATAAATAAAGTGGTTTTTCAGCAATTTCATTTGCTGCAAGATGGATCACGAGTGGCTGTATTGCTAAGCTTTCAGTCAAATGCAAAAATATTTCGCTATTGATAGCATCCGGCAACAAGTCTTGATTATCCAATAAGGCAACTTGGAATGGACCGACATCAATTGAGCTAAGCGCCGAGCTATATCGACCATCAATTAATACAATACGATATGCATCAATCTGTAATGCAAGTGCTTCACACTCTTGCTCGATAAGACTCGCTTCACTAAAACAATATTCTGTTTTTAACAGCTTATCTAATGGCGTGTAGTGCCAATCTTCATGACGAAAAACAGGTAAACCTATTTTTTGCGCTATATCCCAATGGATTTTAGCATGTTGAGAATTTGCACCTAAGCGTTGTTCGAACAAAGCGGTAAAACGTGCCATTGCTTTCTCATTAAGAGCAACAACTTTAGCACGTTTTTCTGCTTTATCACTGTTGGTCAATAAGCCAGCCATAACCCTGCTCCTCCAGTTTTTTCGCTAAACTGAAATCACCTGACTTGATGATTTTTCCTTGATAAAGCACGTGAACAAAATCAGGTTTTACATAATCTAAAATACGCTGATAGTGAGTCACAATAATAAATGAACGTTCAGGCGTGCGCAGTGAATTGACACCATTAGCAACCACTTTTAATGCATCGATATCGAGACCTGAGTCAGTTTCATCTAATATGCATAATTGAGGCTCAAGTGCCGCCATTTGCAAAATATCATTACGTTTCTTTTCACCGCCAGAGAAGCCGACGTTGACTGAACGAGTCAGTAAATCTTGTGGCATATCAAGTAATTCAATTTTATCTTCAATAAAATCTTGAAAATCAAAACGATCTAATGCTTCTTGTTGACGATATTCTCTCACTGCATTGACCGCAGTTTGCAAAAAGAATTGATTACTAACACCTGGTATTTCTACTGGATATTGAAAAGCTAAAAAGATACCTTCACCTGCACGTTCTTCAGGATCTAATTCAAATAGGTTTTTACCTTTGAACGTCACTTCGCCGCTATCGATTTCATACTCTTCACGACCCGCAAGTGTTGCCGATAAAGTACTTTTACCTGAACCATTAGGTCCCATAATCGCATGAACTTCACCCGGCTTAACTTCTAGGGATAGTCCTTTTAATATTTCATTACCTTCTACACTAACGTGCAAATTTTTAACACTTAACATATCAACATGCCTTTAGCGCTTTAGCGCATATAAACTTGGTTTTGATCAACCCACACTATGTTCTAAACTGATAGCCAGTAATTTTTGTGCTTCGACCGCAAATTCTAATGGCAGTTCTGAGAACACATCTTTACAGAACCCATTAACAATCATAGAAATAGCATTATCTTCACTAATTCCACGCTGTAAGCAGTAAAATAACTGGTCTTCCCCTATACGTGAAGTCGTTGCTTCATGTTCGAGATGAGCAGTATTATTTTTCACTTCCACATAAGGAAATGTGTGAGCGCCGCATTGTGTACCAATCAACATCGAGTCACATTGCGTAAAATTACGAGCATTATGAGCACTAGGTAGTATTTTGACTAAACCACGATAAGTATTTTGGCTTTTACCGGCAGAAATCCCTTTAGAAATAATCGTTGAGCGGGTGTTTTTCCCGATGTGGATCATTTTTGTACCAGTATCTGCTTGTTGATTACCGTTAGTCAGTGCAACAGAGAAAAATTCACCTACAGAGTTATCACCTTTTAAGATAACACTTGGGTATTTCCATGTAATCGCAGAGCCTGTTTCAGACTGTGTCCACGACATTTTGGAGTTTTCACCTTCACAGAGTGCACGCTTGGTTACAAAATTGAGTATCCCCCCAGCTTCGCTATCACCACCAGAAAACCAATTTTGTACGGTTGAGTATTTGACTTCCGCATCTTTATGAATGATGACTTCAACTACCGCAGCATGAAGCTGATAACTATCACGAACCGGTGCTGAACACCCTTCGATATAACTGACATAACTACCTTCATCAGCGATAAGAATTGTGCGTTCGAATTGGCCAGTTTTGGCTGCATTAATTCGGAAATAAGTTGATAGCTCCATCGGACAATGCACACCTTTTGGGATATAAACAAAAGTGCCATCTGAAGCTACCGCTGCATTGAGTGCAGCAAAAAAATTGTCATAACTAGACACGACTGTACCAAGATACTTTTGCACCAGTTCTGGATACTCATGAATGGCTTCACCAAAAGAACAAAAAATAATGCCGTGTTTGGCGAGGTCTTCACGATAAGTCGTAGAAACCGATACTGAATCAAAAATAGCGTCTACCGCGACTGCTTTACCTTCACGTACAGGTACACCAAGTTGATTAAATGCTTCTTCAATTTCAGCAGTCAAATAGTTATTCGTTTCAGTTACACCCGTTGCTTGAGTTGCACCAGATTGTGAACCACAAGTATCATCGCAAGAACCACACGAAGGTGCAGAATAGTAACTGTAATCTTGATAATCTAAATTAGGATAATTGGCTTTTAACCAATGTGGCTCTTCCATTCCTTTCCAATGATTAAAAGCATCAAGGCGGAATTTTAGCATCCACTCGGGTTCGTTGCGTTTTGCTGAAATAGCACGGACCACATCTTCATTGAGTCCTTTTGCCATTTCATCTGTCGCGACTTGTGTAAAAAAGCCTTCTTTATAGCGCTGGTCATCAAGCCAACTTTGGACATCATCGCCAATTTCTACATTGCTCTGTGACATAATAGATTTCACATGTTAAACGCCGAAGCTTTCACCACACCCACAGGCATGTTGCGCTTTCGGGTTATTAAATTTGAAAATTTGATTTAGCCCTTCTTGGACATAATCAACGACTGTGCCATCAATAAATGGCATTGCTTCTTTTGGCACATAAAGATGCGCACCATCGAGTTCAAATAGTAGGTGTTTATCTGTTGGGTTTTCGATCATTTCAAATACATAACCAAAACCTGCACAGCCAGACTGTTTAACGCCGAGTGAAAGCCCTTTTGTATTTGGGTTTTTCACCATCAGTTTTTTAATTTGTTTTGCAGCGCTATCGGTCAGGTTAACACCCTGCCAATTGTTTTCATCAAATGAAAATGTCTCTACACCGTCAGTCATATTGACCCCACATTTATCATGGCTTTTCAGCCTGTTATCAAGAGATTAACTCTGTCTACCCTATGGTAATGATTACCGATAGTACTTCAACCATTTGTTTTAAGAGGTTATAGCTATCACGGTTCTTTTTTTATACATTATGAGCTCGTTTTTTGAACAAATACAGTTAAATAAAGTGGTAACCAATTAAAAATTAAAGGATAAATAAAGTTGACTTTTTATTTCGATTTTGTACTAAGAAATACACTTAAATGACACAAATTAATAAAGGTGCATTAATTATACAACTTAATTAACGCAATAAAAATTTAAAATGTGATTAACTTAGAATGAGACTTAGAATAAAACAAACAGAATACCCTCAAGCTATTTAAACTTGAGGGCGATATTATTACTCAGAAATCACAGCGGTGGTCAAACGAGAAGTACAACAAAGTTGTCCTTTTTCGTTATAAATATCAATATTCCACACTTGTTGGCGTCGCCCTAAATGAATCGGTCGACAAATCCCTTTCACAACCCCTTCTCGTGCAGAACGAATATGATTTGCATTAATTTCAAGTCCGACAACTTGCTGTTCACCTTCACTGCATAAATAGCCCGCGATAGACCCTAAAGACTCGGCTAATACCACTGAAGCACCACCATGCAGCAGCCCAAAAGGTTGCTTAGTGCGCTCATCAACAGGCATTGTTCCTTCAAGAAAATCGTCGCCAAATGCGGTTATTTCTATGCCAAGATGGCCTAACATACAGCCTTTTGCCATTTCTGACATTTGTTGCAAGTTAAACTGACGTCTCCAAATCATTAAATATCTCCAACAGCGCCTGAATTGGGTGCTTTATAATAGTATTTTCCATACGTTTTACCTGGCTACGGCATGAATATCCAGAACTTAAACAACGTTCTTTAGGAAGTTTATCTAATGCAGGCTTCCATGATAAATTATAGATCCCTTTTGAATTTTCAATATTGGCGATTTCATGGCCATAAGTACCCGCCATTCCACAACATCCAACACTGACATTAGTTAGCTTTTGTCCATAACGAGCAAATAATGTAGCCCACTGATTTGCACTATTTGGCAATGCAGTAGACTCTGTGCAATGCCCCAAAAAATACCAAGGTTGCCCAGCTATTTCACTGGTATTCTCGGGTTCTGGTAAAGTTATTAACCATTCGTGCGCAAGCATAACAGTGAATTGACACTGTTCTTTACCTAAAATCTCTTGGTATTCATCTCGATAACACAGTACCAATGCGGGATCGACTCCCACCATAGGAAGCTGTAGCTTTGCGACTCGATTAAGAAAATCGGCTGTCTTACCTGCTGTTTTAGCAAACTTTGCCAGAAAACCTTTAATATGTTGAGCTTTACCATTTGGCGAAAAGGGTAATAACACGGGTTTCAAACCAATTTTTTCAATTAGTCTAATAAAATCAGCCACCACTTTGGCATCGTAATAACTAGTAAAAGGATCTTGTACCACTAAAACATACGGCTCTCTTTGTGATGGCGTCATCTTCTCGAGCTGTTCGAGTGTCACTGCGGTTGCTGAATGCCCTGATAATTCTTGTTTTAAAGTAGGTTGCGAAAATAAAGGCAAATCGACCATGCCAATCGTACGCTCACTCAATTTTTGAATAACGGATTGACGCAAAAAGAAATTAAAGATAGCAGGTGCTTTTGACAATAATGGCGCGCTTGCTTCAACATTCGCAACAATGTGATCGCGTATTGGCCTTAAATAACGCCCATGGTACAGCGCTAAAAATTTAGCTCTAAATGATGGCACATCAATTTTAATTGGGCACTGAGTTGAGCACGCTTTACAGGCTAAACAACCCGCCATCGAGGCTTTAACTTCATGAGAGAAATCATAATCTCCCTGTTTTGCTCGCCAAGAATTGCGAGTTTTATCGATTAAGCCACGTAACGAAGGTTTATTTTGTTTAATGCCTTTTTCGAGATTTTCAGGTGTAACACCTTGCTCTGACAATAAACGAAGCCATTCTCGCACTAATGTTGCTCGCCCTTTTGGTGAATGAATACGCTCACCGCTAATTTTCATTGATGGGCACATTGGGCTTGTAACATCAAAATTAAAGCACAATCCATTACCATTACAGTCCATGGCACCGCGAAACTCTTGACGCATTTGAATTGGAATCTGCCTATCAAAAGTTCCGCGCTTAATTGCATCAACTTGCTTCATTGGTGCATCAAGTCCAGCTGGTGGGCAAATTTTACCTGGATTTAAACGATTGTCTGGGTCAAATGCGGCTTTTATTTTACGTAGCTCGCCATACAATTCTTCACCAAAAAACTCAGGACTATATTGTGCTCTAAAACCCTTGCCATGTTCGCCCCATAAAAGTCCACCATATTTAGCCGTTAATGCCACAATTTCATCTGAAATTTGTTTCATTAAAACTTCTTGTTTTGGGTCGCACATATCAAGCGCAGGACGTACATGCAGCACCCCTGCATCCACATGCCCAAACATACCATAATTCAGCTGATGACTATCTAATAATGCTCTAAATTCAACAATATAATCAGCAAGATGCTCTGGTGGGACACAGGTATCCTCGACAAAAGGAATCGGTTTTGCCGCCCCTTTGCTATTACCTAAGAGGCCAACTGCTTTTTTACGCATATTATAGATACGCGTAATATCGTCGAGGTCATGACAAGTCTGATAACCAATGATCCCTGCTTCATTATTTGCCATTAGGTCATCGAGGCGTAAACATAGGCTATCGGTTAATTGATCAATTTCAACGACATCATCACCACTGAATTCAACAATATTCAAACCTAACATTTCTTTGTTAGGAACGTCGGTAATCAACGAATTAACCGAATGCCATACAATATCTTCACGAGCTAAATTCAACACTTTAGAATCAACAGTTTCAACAGAAAGCGCTTTAGCATTCACCATAAAAGGCGCATTACGCAGGGCTGATTCAAATGAATCATATTTAACATTTACTAATCGGCGGGCTTTTGGTATTGGCGTAATATCAAGTGTTGCTTCCGTTATAAAAGCTAGTGATCCTTCTGAGCCGGTTAGAATACGGGTAAGATCAAATTCAGTAAGTGCATCATTAAAAACATGTCGTAAATCGTATCCCGTTAGAAAACGATTTAACTTAGGAAACTTTGCTTCAATCAGAGGCCGTTGTACTAAACAACGTTCTAACACTGTTTTATAGATACGGCCAACAACCGAATCCTCTGACGCAATCGTTTGGGCGAGTGCAATTGGCATAGCCCGTGTATCAATGCAGTCGCCTCCCAATATCATCGCTTTAACACCAAGTACGTGGTCAGACGTTTTACCGTAAACTAAAGAACCTTGCCCTGAAGCATCCGTATTAATCATCCCACCCAAAGTTGCACGATTACTGGTCGAAAGTTCTGGCGAGAAAAAATAACCATAAGGCTTTAGAAACTGATTCAACTGGTCTTTTATTACCCCAGCCTCAACTTTTACCCAACCTTGTTCAGGGTTTATCTCTAAGATTCTATTCATATAACGCGACATATCAACCACAATCCCTTCCGTCAAGGATTGTCCATTGGTTCCTGTCCCGCCACCGCGAGGAGTAAAACTTAACTCTCTGAATTTATCTTGCCCTGCTACTCGGGTGATAATCTGTACATCTGCACTAGAACGAGGAAAAACAACCGCTTGTGGTAACAACTGGTAAATACTATTATCTGTCGCCATCGATAAACGCTCAGCATAGCTTGTACCACTATCGCCAGTGAAACCCTGCTCTTGCAATTGATGCAAAAATTCGATAACTAATTTACTTAGGTGAGGTGCTTCAGATATACGCGGGATCATTATTACGATGACTCTTATTTGTTTAGTGTTCGCATTACTCGTTATGTACTATCTTTAATAATTCTAAGTAGACTTTATTTTAACTAGCACAACTTTTTTATAAGTAGCACAATGGTGCCTAGGTATATAAAAAACACCCTTGTGGCCCCGTAAAGCCCATAAAGAAAGTACAACCGCCGACGACATTGTCAGTGATAAACCATATCACAATATTCTTTTTTTTAACCGTGAAAAATAATTACGTTATTTTCACCTAAAAAAGCAATACACCTGCAGAATTTTCATTTGTTAAGGATTAATCATTAATGGAAAAATCGCAAAAACGTTTGGATCTTCCCAAACTAATCTTTGGCCTGCTATCGATTATTTTAATGATAGCAGCCTGTTTTTGGGTTCTTAGCCCTTTTATTCTTGGTTTTGTTTGGGCGGGTATGATGGTCATAGCCACTTGGCCTTTACTCCTAAAAATTGAAGCGCGGTTGTGGCATAAACGTTGGTTAGCAGCATTAACAATGGTTTCATTAATATTGCTATTATTTGTCATCCCACTGGGTATTCTTATTGGTAGTATTATCCAAAATAGTTCCCCTTTACTTGATATCGCAAAGTCACCTGCAAGTTTAACGCTACCTAATTTAGAATGGTTAAACGAAATCCCAATGGTGGGTAAAAAAGCCTACTATGCGTGGCACAGCCTAGTAGCTAGTGGCGGGAACGCCCTATTAGCAAAAGTACAACCTTATTTGGGACAAGCTGCCGGATGGTTTGCCATACAGGCTATTAATGCGGGTCGCTTTATTTTCCACCTGATGTTAATGCTTTTGTTTAGTGGTTTGCTGTATCTCAAAGGTGAAGCCGTCATGTTAGCTATTCGCCATTTTGCTATTCGTTTAGCTGGTATTCGTGGTGATGCGGCAGTGATATTAGCTGCGCAATCTATTCGTGCAGTTGCTCTTGGTGTCGTCGTGACAGCACTCGTTCAAGCCATTGTCGGCGGGATAGGATTAGCACTTTCAGGTATAAGTTTTGCGGCCATCCTAACGGTTTTACTCTTTATTTGTTGTGTCGCTCAATTAGGCCCTCTTCTTATTATGATCCCATCCGTTATTTGGCTCTTTTGGACAGGCGATAACACATGGGGAATTATACTCACGGTTTGGGCTGCTGTTGTGGCAACAATGGATGGTGTATTAAGGCCATGGCTAATTAAAATGGGCGCCGACTTACCGATGGTTCTCATTCTTGTTGGTGTTATTGGTGGTATACTCTCATTCGGTATGATTGGTTTATTTATTGGGCCTGTCGTACTTGCTGTATCCTATAGCTTACTTAATGCATGGATGAATGAAGTTGCAGTTCCAAATGAAAACTTAGCTGAAACAGAAAAGTTTCTTGAACAAGAATTTTTGATTAAGAAATAGTTTTTAATTAATCTATAAGAGCATGTTTGATATTAAACATGCTTTTTTATTACATAACTTTCATGATATAATTCTCATTAATATTTAGAAACAATATTTAACATTCTAAAATTAGTTTTTATCTTAATGTGTGATACCATTAAACAACTGGATGCAATTCCTGTTAAGTATAATGAGTAATATATATTAAGAGTGTTCTTAGTGATTAAGCAATATGATTAGATTATTATCAACTTATTGAATTTACTTTGAATTAAATGAATATCTGGGTCATGCTTTCTTTATAAAGCTTGGCTGTATCAACAAAATTGCTGTGTGTAGTCTTTGCCTGTCAGCCCATGATAGGCTTTTTTTTTATCTGCTATTTAATATGAATAATATTCATATTCATTATAAATAACTATTCAAACTACTTTTATTAACCTCTCACCTTATTACACAACATGCGAGTAATTGCACTTAATTAAATCCCCCACCTAACCACAATTAATTAATCAGGATTTGATTGCTCCCATTTCAAAAAACTCTCTATTTGTGTATTAACCTAATCACAACTCTATTTATATTAACTCCAGATAGTCCCTAATTAATATTTGAGACTAGAGTCTAAAAATAATTGATAGCTAATACCTATTTCATCAATTGATATTTTTAATTAATAAAAATGGCCAACAAAGTATTTCTATGTTGACCATTTTCGCTTAACTAAATACCTAGCTTATTGGTTTTCTGCAATCATTAGCCATGTTTGTACTACAGTATCAGGATTCAATGATAAACTATCAATACCTTCATCTACTAACCACTGAGCAAAATCAGGATGATCGGATGGACCTTGACCACAGATGCCGACATATTTGTTCTGTGCCTTAGCCGCTTTAATTGCCATGGACAACAGTGCTTTAACGGCGTCATTTCGTTCATCAAATAGCTCAGATACAACGCCAGAGTCCCTATCCAATCCCAAAGTTAGCTGGGTCATGTCATTAGAGCCAATCGAGAAGCCATCAAAGTGCTCAAGGAATTGATCGGCAAGTAATGCATTAGACGGTATCTCGCACATCATTATGAGCTTTAAGTCATTCTCACCGCGTTTTAAATCATGCTTCGCTAGCTCAGCTACAACTGCTTCGGCCTGTGCTACAGTACGAACAAATGGAACCATAATTTCAACATTTGTCAGTCCCATATCATTGCGAACACGCTTAACAGCTTCACACTCAAGCGCGAAACACGCACGGAAACTATCTGAAACATAGCGACCCGCACCACGGAAGCCTAACATTGGATTTTCTTCTTCTGGCTCATAAATAGCGCCACCCACTAGATTGGCATATTCATTAGATTTAAAGTCAGATAAACGAACAATAACCCGTTTAGGCCAGAAGGCAGCGGCTAATGTTGAAATACCTTCAGTCAATTTTCCAATATAGAACTCTATCGGATCATCATACCCCGCCATCATAGCTCGTATTTCATTTTGTATTTCAGGAGTTTGTGAATCGAACTCTAAAAGTGCTCTTGGGTGAACGCCGATCATCCGATTGATAATAAACTCAAGTCTTGCCAAACCTACACCTTCATTAGGTAAGCATGCAAAGTCAAAAGCACGATCTGGATTACCTACATTCATCATGATTTTCACGTCAATACTTGGCATGTCACTCACTTCAGAACTGTGGATCTCAAACTCTAGTTTATTTTCATACACAAAGCCCGTGTCACCTTCTGAACAAGAAACTGTGACTTGTTGGCCTTCCTTCAAGCATTCGGTCGCATCACCACAGCCAACGACGGCGGGAATACCTAACTCACGAGCAATAATTGCAGCATGACAAGTTCGCCCACCACGGTTAGTTACAATTGCTGCTGCTTTTTTCATGATAGGTTCCCAATCAGGGTCCGTCATGTCAGTAACTAAAACATCACCCGGTTGTATTCTATCCATTTCACTTAAGTTATGAATGACTTTTACACTACCAGCCCCAATACGATGGCCGATAGCACGTCCTTCAACAAGCACCTGCCCTTGTTCTTTTAGTAGATAGCGCTCCATGACTTGTTGGTTAGAACGTACCGTTTCTGGTCTTGCTTGTACAATATAAAGACGACCATTATGACCATCTTTCGCCCATTCGATATCCATAGGGCGACCATAATGTTTTTCAATCTGTAATGCTTGGCGTGATAGTTCTTCTACTTCAAGGTCAGTCAAAGAGAAACGATTGCATAATGCTTCTGGTACATCTTCAATCTGCACTTGTTTACCATGCTCTTTACTGTTGGCATAAACCATTTGTAATTTTTTCGAGCCAAGGGTACGGCGAACAATAGCCGGACGATTATTCTGTAAAGTTGGTTTATGTACGTAAAATTCATCAGGGTTGACTGCACCTTGAACCACCATCTCACCTAAGCCATAAGCTGAAGTGATGAAAACGACTTGATCGAAACCAGATTCAGTATCAATGGTGAACATCACGCCTGCTGAGGCTAAATCTGAGCGCACCATTCGCTGTACACCCGCTGAAAGCGCAACGCCTCGGTGGTCATAACCTTGGTGAACGCGATAAGAGATGGCTCGGTCATTAAACAACGAAGCAAAGACATGTTTAATCGCAATTAAAACAGCATCGATTCCTTGAACATTCAGAAAGGTTTCCTGCTGCCCAGCAAATGAAGCATCCGGCATATCCTCAGCGGTTGCAGACGAACGAACTGCAAACGATGCTTCAGACTCACCTTCTGAAAGCTGTTGATAAGCGACACGAATATCTTGTTCCAATTCCTTGGTCAACGGAGTATCAATTACCCATTGGCGGATCTGATCCCCTGCGATAGCCAGTTGGTTCACATCATCAATATCCGTTTCGTCTAACAGATTATAGATGCGTTGGTTAACACCACTCTGCTCAAGAAAATCATTAAACGCCTGTGCGGTTGTCGCAAAACCGTTTGGTACGGATACACCAAGATCAGATAAGTTGGTAATCATTTCACCGAGTGAGGCGTTTTTCCCACCAACACGGTCAACATCATTCATCCCTAATTGGTTATACCAAAGTACATTACACGGAGTGAGGCCATTTGTGGACATTGAAAGCGATCCTTTTTATAGCAATTTAGTGACAGAGTACAAATCGTAAGAAATCTCATTGGCGAAAACTCGCCTCGGAAAATAGACTAGCACAGACGCTATGAGAAGATGGACAGGTGAATCGTTCCATCTAACAAGAAAACTTTTTTGTTCTAAAAAACATTCAAATTATGGCTATACTTTCCGCTATAAACTATTTTTTAAACTTTAATCAAATATAATATATTTCTAAAATTAGAGATAAATACATTAAAATTCATTAAAAGAAGAAATCTATGAGCGAATTGAACCCTATGAATAAAAGTACAGCCTCGGTACAACGAACCGTTTTCTTCATTTCTGATGGCACTGCAATTACTGCTGAGACATTAGGTCATGCGGTATTATCACAGTTTCCGCTCGCTTTTATGTCGTATACGCTACCTTTTGTAACCTCTGAAGCACGGGCGCAAGAAATAAAATTAAAAATTAATACTATTTATGAAGAGACACAAATGCGCCCATTAGTGTTTTATTCCATTATTTCACCTGCGGTTAAAGCCATCATCACTCAGAGTTCTGGGTTTTGTCAGGACATCGTGCAAAGCCTTGTGGCCCCAATTCAACAAGAAATAGGCCTAGAGCCTGAACCCAAGCTCAATCGAACTCATGGCTTATCAATGCAAAACATGACCCAATATGATGCGCGCATTGCTGCTATTGAATATACCCTCGCACATGATGATGGCATTTCGCTACGTAATCTCGACCAAGCACAAGTTATTTTGATAGGCGTTTCTCGTTGTGGAAAAACACCAACAAGCTTATATTTAGCGATGCAATTTGGTATTCAAGCTGCCAATTATCCCTTCACCGCAGATGATATGGATAACTTGCAGCTGCCTACTGCGCTACGTGCTTACACTCATAAACTATTCGGTTTGACCATTAGTCCAGAAAGATTAGCAGCTATTCGCGAAGAGCGTCGTGAAAACAGCCGCTATGCTTCATTACGCCAATGCCGTATTGAAATTGCAGAAGTTGAAGCCTTATTTAGACAAAATAAGATCAATTATTTAAATACTACCAATTATTCTGTAGAAGAAATCTCCGCTAAAGTGATTGATAGTATGGGATTACAACGACGTATTTTTTAATACGTGCAAAGAAAATATAAAAAATAATTAATTCAATCTCAGTTGGAGGTTGAAATTGAGCCACTTTCGTTTATTGTGATCCTTATCACTGATATGGCTCAGCCTATTAAAGTTTTGAGAAAGAAAAATGCAAAAAACAGATGAATTACGCACTCAGCGTGTAGGTAGCTTAATTACGCCACAAACACTTGCTGAAGAGTTTCCTATATCCCAAAAAGTAGCCGAAAACGTGACAGCGTCACGAAAAAGAATTGAAAATATTCTCTCCGGCCAAGATCCCCGTTTACTGGTTATCGTAGGCCCTTGCTCAATACACGATATCGATGCGGCAATTGAGTATGCAAGTAAGCTAAATGTACTGCGTGAACGCTACCAAGATCGCTTGGAAATCGTGATGCGTACTTATTTTGAAAAACCGCGCACCGTCATTGGTTGGAAAGGATTAATATCTGATCCTAATTTAGATAACTCATGTCAGGTCAATACGGGCATTCGATTAGCTCGAAAATTACTGATAGAAGTTAATCAGCTAGGGCTTGCCACCGCCACTGAATTTCTCGATATGGTCACTGGGCAATATATTGCTGACCTTATTAGTTGGGGAGCGATTGGCGCACGAACCACCGAAAGCCAAATTCATCGTGAAATGGCGTCAGCCCTTTCTTGCCCTGTCGGCTTTAAAAATGGTACTGATGGTAATATCAATATCGCGATTGATGCCATTCGTGCAGCTAAAGCTCAACATATGTTTTTATCTCCCGATAAAAATGGCCAAATGACGATTTACCAAACCAAAGGTAATCCTCATGGTCACATTATTATGCGCGGGGGTAAGCAACCAAACTACAGTGCCGGCGATCTTGCCGCTGCATGTGACAAATTACGTAAATTTGAACTTGCAGAGCACTTAGTGGTTGATTTTAGCCACGGTAATTGCCAAAAAATACATCGTCGTCAATTAGAAGTGGCTCGCGATATCGCTGAACAAATTAAAGATGGGTCAACCGCAATCAGCGGCATTATGGCCGAGAGTTTCTTGGTTGAAGGTACTCAAAAAATCATACCAAACCAATCACTTGTCTATGGACAATCAATCACTGATCCATGCCTTGGTTGGGAAGATACCGAACAACTCATCGAAATTTTAGCTCAAGCTATTGACTATCGATTTAAATAATCCTCGAAATATAGACTTTTTGGCGTAGGCTTTTCATAAAGCTTATTGCCAAAATAGTCACCTCCCCCTCATTCCAACGAATATAAACTCAATTAATATATTAAAAACAATATTATTGACTAATAATTTATTATAAATATATAAAATATTTCAAAAATGTCTTGATATCCTACCTCAGCTTAACGATAATTATTCTCACTAAGAAAAATGTAATTCTTTAAGGTCTGCATGCCATTAGATACAGCAATACATTCGTTTATTTATAATAAAACATCAATCACGACAGTAAAAACTCAGTGGATAAATACCCATAAGCTGCTCAATATAAATAATAAAATAAAAATATTACATCAAAGTGATGCTATACCAACTCACGCAAACTCAAGCTAGTAAATTAATTTTAACAAAATAATATGAACGACTAATAATTTAAATAGTTAATCTGCATAAAAACACATTATTCGGCAAGCCACCCAGAACTCAATTCAGGCAGCCAGCTTTAATTTATACATAAGGAAAGGACTTCCTATGGCTAGTAACCTGATGCCCTCATCAACCACTATTATTCTTCAAGAAAAAAAATTTACTATTTCTACTCTTGCTATCGCACTTGCAATAGCCGGTTTCAGTAGCGCTCCCTTAGCTCAAAATATAAATAGTGACATCCTACATGTATCCGCACTCCCGCCTAGCACTAAAAGCATTGCAGTTGCTGAACAAGTTGATGTTATTGATGCTCAAGCGCCTGAATACCAAGCTGCTAGTTCCGCCCTTGATCTATTAAAAGGTCAGCCTGGCGTATTTGTTTCCGGTTCAGGTAGTACTTATGGCCAAAGTATTCATATGCGAGGATACGATTCACGGGGAGTTAAAATTACCGTTGATAATATCACACAAGATTTTAATTCCGGCTTATACGATGCGACCTTTATTGACCCATCTCTAATTAAAAAAGTTTATGTACATAAAGGCGCTTCTTCATTGCATCACGGCGGGGGGGCATTGGCTGGAGTCGTTTCAATGAAAACACTAAATGCAGCTGATATTTTGAAACCTGGACAAAATATGGGGGGGCGTGTTTTCAGTGGTATTAACCGTAACGATCACAGCTATTATGCAGGAGGCACATTATTAGGCCGAACAGACACTGTTGACGCCCTATTTAGTTATACCCAAAGGACAAAACAACTCAGGAGTTCTCCAGAGTTACCTCCTTTTGATAATAATGAGAAAATTCACAACTGGATGTTAAAAACGTTGTGGTTTGCCCATCCATCTTATCGCCTTGGGTTACAATTAAAAGAGTATCAGAATCATGGTATTAGTTTAAAACAACCAACAGTAATTGATACCAAACAACCTAAGTTTAAAAATACCGCCCATGAAAGAAACAGTCATCAAAAAGATATTTTGATACATCAGCACTTTACACCCAAAAACAACTTAAATTGGCAAGCAGATTGGGATATTTATTACACCGACCTCGCTTTAAGCCAACTTGATTTAATCAAAGTAAAATCAACAAAACAATACGGTACCGAAAAACGTAATCAGTACACTTATGGCACTAAATTCACCAATAGTTTTAATCTTCCTATGCACAGTTGGGTAAGCCATTATATTCAAAGTGGATTTGAATATTACCAACAAAAACAAAAGCCAAATGAACATACTATCAGTTATCCGCCAGCTGAATTATCAAATGCATCAGTTTGGCTAGCAAATGACATCACATTGCATCACTTACCAGTTACTTTTTCAGTAGGCACCCGCTTTACACAATATAAAGCATCCCGTGAAAATTTTGATGAAAATAAGCACAATAACTGGTCTTCACGTTTTGCACTTAGTGCAACACCTACTCATTGGCTAAATATTTATTCTTCATATTCAGAGGGTTATCGTACACCTCGTATGGCTGAGCTCTATAACAACTCAAACCATTTTAAAGCTTTTATTTTTAGCTCAGAGTTTAGACCATCACCTGACTTAAAACCCGAAACTAATAAAACACTAGAAGCAGGGCTAAAATTTAGTTTTGATGATCTTGCCTTCACTGGAGATTCTTTGCAGTTCGGTACTACTTATTTTAAAACTAAAGCGAAAAACCATATTGCAGTCGAAGGACGTTACACCAAAGAATACAATTGGACGCAAGGTATCTACCAATGGTTCCCCCGTGAAATATATTTCACCAATATCCCATCAGCCACAATTTATGGGGTTGATAGTTTTATTCATTATAAAACTTATTGGTTCGATTTAAATATCAGTCATAACAGAACTATTGGTGAAGAAGATGATACTCATTATTCCCTTTCATCAGTTCGACCTGAAACTTACCTTGTTAGATTAAATGCACCAATAGCGGCCACTGGATTCAACCTAGGTTGGGTTGGTGAGTTTTCGGCAAAAACAGCACTTGAAGGCAATTCAACCTATAAATTAGCGCAGCATAAATCAGATAAAGGCTTAGATCGTTATCACAAAGAAGTCATTCAATACCCAGGATACCAACTACATGATTTTTATGTAAATTATCAAGCAGATCAATTTATTGAAGGGTTGAGTTCAACTTTAGCATTAAAAAATGCCTTTGATACACAATACGTTTCATCAATGGGGGTACCACAAGAAGGTAGAAACTTCTATTTCAGTATGAATTATAAGTGGTAACCAACAAAATTGCTGACGCGTTGTTATGGATAAGTTGTTATCAAAAAAGTGATATCAGATGACTACGATAATAAAACAAAAACTTCATCGTCAGTATTTAGCTAATAACCAAGAATATTAAAGGCTTGCAGTACCCTACATTCATACAAGTGTTATTAATACCAAGTAACCTGCAAATTAACAATAACTATATTAATACTAAGGAAATAATAGTGAATACAATACTCTTTGAACGCTACCAACAAGCAAAAAAAGAAAATAAAGGAAAATATACTCGAAATTTGGCAGATCACCTTAATGTTTCTGAGGCAGAAATTTTGCATAGTCGTGTTAGTAAAGATGGTTCCCAACGATTATCAGCAAACATCCCTGACTTACTCCAAGCACTATCAACGATTGGTGAAGTTAAAGCAATTACACGTAATGAATTCGCCATTAGTCAGCAAATAGGTCAATACGATAATGCCAAGTTTAGCTCACATGCAGGCTTATTTTTAAACCCTAGAGGATTAGACCTTAGAATGTTTTTTGCACAATGGGATAGTGTATTTGCATTAAATGAAAATATTAGTAATGGAGAACATCACAGCATTCAGTTTTTCGATAAACACGGAGATGCACTACATAAAGTCTATGCAACTGAACACACTGATATGTCTGCATGGAATGCGCTGATCAAACAGTATGCTACAGAGCATAATCCTGAATTAATAATTAACAAAGTACAACCATTCTCAGAACAGCCTATTAATGAAGCATTAGCGCAACAACTCGAACAACAATGGCGTAGCATGACCGACGTTCACCAATTTTTTATTTTGTTGAAAAATAACAATCTAAGTCGCCAACAAGTCTTTCGTGCGGTCAGTGATGAGCTTGCTTGGCAAGTTCCAATCAATTCACTTTCTCAATTACTATCAATTGCTCATGAGCAACAAAATGAAATTATGCTTTTTGTTGGCAACCGTGGTTGTGTGCAAATATTTACCGGTTTAATTGAACGTTTATCCCCTCTTTTTGAAGAAGACTCCGGTATCAACTGGCTGAATGTTTTCAACTCAAATTTCACCTTACATATGATCGAAAATGGTGTAACCGAATGTTGGGTAACCCAAAAACCCACTCAAGATGGTTTTGTAACCAGCTTAGAAGTTTTTGATAGAAATGGTAATCAAATCATACAAATGTATGGCCAGCGTACCGAAGGTGAGCCTGAACAAAAAATATGGCGCGATCAAATTCTCTCATTACCGAAAATTTAATTAATTAGGTAAATAATATGAAAAAATGGCTTTTAATGGTAGGGATCATGGTAGTCATCACGATAACAACACTGAATGCACAAGCATCAGACCGTATTGTTACTTTGGGTGGTGATGTGACTGAAATTGTGTTTGCCTTAGGTTCTGGCTCTCAAGTCGTGGCTCGTGACAGCACCAGCCGACATCCTGAAGCTGCATTCAAGCTACCGGACGTTGGTTACATGAGAATGCTTAACGCTGAAGGTGTGCTCTCTATGCATCCTACTTTAGTGATCGCCAGTGCTCTCGCTAAACCATCAATGGCATTATCACAAATTGAAAAAAATGGTGTACGAGTAATCAAAGTTACTGGTGTCCCTACCTTAAAAGCCATTCCTGACAAAATTTCAACAATAGCCTCTGCGCTTGGTAAAACTGAGCAAGGAAAAGAGCTAATACAACGTTTTAACCAAGAACTTAGCAAGGTAAATACCACTAGTATTAATAAAAAAATCATGTTCATTATGAGTCATAGCGGCGTTTTACCTCTTGCGGCAGGAAAACAAACCGCAGCTGACAGTATGATCCTCGCTCTTGGCGCACAAAATGCATTAAGCGAGTTTAACCATTATCGCCCTCTTTCACCTGAAGGGGTAATAGCAAGTCAACCTGACTTAATTATTGTTGGTAAAGAGAGCATTAAATCACTGGGTGGAATAGATAAAATTTGGTTGTTACCCGGTATGGCAATGACAACCGCAGCTAAAAATAAAGCCTTATTGGTAGTCGATGATATGGGCATGCTCAGCTTTAGTTTAGGCACACCCGCCGTCATGAATCAGATACGTGAAGCGTTAGAGAAATTGCCATGAATCTAACTAAATACCCTATTCGAAGTGTTATTGCGATGCTATTCGCTCTTATCGGGATTGTGATAATAGTTTCTAATACTGGCGCAATGGATCTCTCGTTTAAAGTTTTGTGGTCGCGCCCTATTAGCGATCCGCTATGGCAAATTTGGCTCAATATCCGACTACCTCGTATTGTATTAGCCATTCTTGTTGGGCTCGCCCTCGCCGTATCGGGCACGATAATGCAAGGGCTATTTCGTAATTCACTCGCAGATCCGAGCTTACTCGGCATCAGTAGTGGTGCCGCATTTAGTGTCGCTATATTTATAGTATTTTCCATTTCGCTACCCGATACATTACAAAACTACGGCTACATAGGTGCCGCTTTCATCGGAAGCTTATTCGTTTCAATACTAATTTTCAGCTTGAACCGTTATTCCAATGGAAATTTAACAACGTTATTACTTGCTGGAATTGCCATCAATGCTTTAGCTATGTCATTAATTGGCGTGCTAAGTTATATCAGTGATGATCAGCAATTACGGACATTTAGCCTTTGGATGATGGGAACCTTAGTTAATGGAGATTGGTCACTAATTACTGTCGCCGCCACCGTTATTTTATTGACTTGTTTTATTTGCCTCTGGCAGAGCAACAAACTCAATATCCTTCAATTGGGTGATGAAGATGCTCATTATTTAGGCCTAAACGTTGCACAAACTAAATTTATTTTATTGTTTTTAAGTGCATTGCTTATTGGTTGTGCTGTTGCCATGAGTGGTGTTATTGGCTTTATCGGATTGGTCATACCTCACTTGGTCCGTATGACGTTAGGCGCTGACCACAGATGGTTAATCGTGGGCTCTGCACTCGCAGGTGCCATTTTATTATTAATGGCGGACACTCTAGCCCGAACATTAGTCACGCCAGCTGAAATTCCTGTTGGACTCATTACTGGGTTGATTGGCGCACCTTACTTTTTATGGCTAATCTTACGTAAAGCAAATAGGAGGCATTAACTTCATGTCGTTAATTCAACAAGCTATTATTAAAACTCAGCGACATACCTCCCACCTGTTAGAAGCACACAACCTTAGTTACAAAATCAATAATAAGCTATTAATTGATGATATTAGCTTCACCCTTGGCACCCATGAAATAGTCGCCATTATCGGCCCCAATGGCGCAGGAAAATCTAGCTTACTAAAACTATTGACCGGCTTTGTGACACCAACCACTGGTGAATGCTTACTTGATGGATATTCTTTATTAGATTGGCAAGTAAATAAATTAGCTCAAAAGCGTGCCGTCATGAAGCAACATAGCCATATCGCATTTGATTTCACTGTTGAAGATATTATTTCAATGGGAAGAATTCCTCATGGCACACTAAATAAACAGCAAGCGATTGAAGAATCGATGCAACAAACGGATTGTACCCATTTACGCTATTGCGAATACCGCCAACTTTCAGGTGGAGAGCAGCAACGAGTACAACTCACCCGTTCACTTGCACAGATTTGGCAGCCAGTTAATGTGCCTGTTTGCTTATTTCTTGACGAACCCACTTCTGCATTAGATCTTCATCACCAACAGCATACATTGCGGCTATTACGTCGATTAACTCGTGAACGCCCTTTAGGTGTATGTTGTGTTTTACATGATCTCAATCTAGCAGCGCTTTACGCTGATCGGGTATATATACTGCACCAAGGTAAAAAAGTCAGTGAAGGTAGCGTATCTAGCGTTTTAACCACTGAAAATTTAACACGCTGGTATAAAGCCGACTTAACGGTTATTCCACACCCTGAAACTTTAAAGCCTCATATTTGTTTACGCCAATAAATGCGTTTTTTGATTATCTGAATAATATCATTCATCTCTACGCACTATACATTGATTAAATAGCAATCAATGTATAGTGCAATTGGTGTATAACTCTCAAAATCTAACCAGTACTAATACTATCAATAATTAATCACTCTGTTTAAATCTATTATTATTAACTATTACACCACTTAATTGATTATTTTCAGCATTTAACTTCAAATCACTCATTTCGGAATTTCCTGTTGATTATTGTTATTTCCGCCACTTCATATCAAATTTAAGTTAAATTAATTTTTCAATAGTTTACTTGGTTAATAAAATCGAACAGCTTCAACAATATATTTGAATATTATTTAAATTGATAAAATTATTAATAAATTCATCATGAGATATTAGGTTAATACATTGATTTTAATGAACTTTAAACATTCATCACTGTATGTTTAAATTGTCTGTTTTTTTAAAACCTATCGTAACAATAGTTATTCTCACTAAAAAACCGCACGTTTAGCCTATCGATATATCGGAAAAACAGGAAGAATAGACCCTAATTTCCAGAGCTATTATTAGTAATTAATGAACAATAACCTACGATAGTAGGAGGTAAATATGTCAGAAAGTGTAGTCAACGAGATTATTAAATGGCTAGAAAGCCAGTTGCAGCGCAATGAAGGCATCAAAATTGATACGATAGCCGACAAAAGCGGATATTCAAAATGGCATTTGCAGCGTGTTTTCAAAGAGATGAAAGGATGCACGCTAGGTGAATATGTTCGTAAACGTCGTTTATTAGAAGCAGCTAAATCCTTACGTGAAGGCAATTTGCCTATCCTTGATATTGCATTGCAATACGGTTTTAGCTCTCAAGCAACTTTTACGCGGATCTTCAAAAAACATTTTGATACAACACCTGCAAAATTTCGCCAAATAGGTGAAATGCCTGAGTGTAAAGCGTTTATGACCTGTAGCTGCTAATCACCAAGTAAATTGAATTGTAAGAATACCATTCCTTCCTATTAGTTTTTTATTTTCAAATATTGAAGTCTATGTCTGAGCCGATTAAATCGGCTCTTTTTTTAGCTCAGTTCATGAACTAACCAGTGTTCTAAATCCGCTAATTGTTCAGCTAAATCTGGCCACTGCTGAGTCATTTGTTGAATTAATGTTCTAATAGTATTAGCTTGGTAAACTCGACCTGTAAGCTGGTTACTCATCCACTCAAGTGGTGATGGGTCTAGACTATCAGTATAAAATTGGCAACGGGTGATAATCCCTTTTTCAATATCAAAGTGAAACTCAATACCACCCCATGAAAAACGTGTATCTGAATAATGAGAAAATGCAGGAGCTTGCCCAAAATTCCATTCCCAGCTACTTTGCTTGGCAAAAGTTTCTGCAAAATTAGGTAGGTCAGGCAATTTGTCAGGTGAAATATATTCAGCGACAACTGTTTCACCGTAATGACTGAAAAAACTATTAATTATGCCTTCGCACACTTTTTCATGACTGATATCCGATACCAGTTCGCATAGGTTAGCAACTCTAGAGCGAACAGAAGTGATCCCTTTAGCCTGTAACTTTTTCGGATCTGGGTTCAAATAGTTAGCCAGTCGATTTAAATCGGTATTAATGAGTAACGTGCCATGATGAAAACCTCTATCACGAGTTTCCCTATATGCTGATCCCGATATTTTTCTGGGCCCATTGTCGGTATTTAAAACTAAGTCATTTCGACCTGAAACCTGAGCATCAATTCCAACTTGAGCTAATCCGTTTACAATAATTTGTGTAGAAATAGTTTTATCGTATTCAGGTTTTCCTGCCATAAAAGTAAAGCAGGTATTACCCAAATCTTGAAATACAGCGCCACCGCCACTACTTCGGCGTGCCAGACGCACATTATCTTCTTCCATACGGCGTGTATTACATTCTTTCCAAGGGTTTTGCGCGCGACCAATAACCACGGTATCCGCATTACGCCATAAGAACATCACTCGTTGGTCTGCAGACATTTGACGAAAAATAGTTTCTTCAACCGCAAGGTTAAACCAAGGATCGAAGGATTCTGAGATGAGTAAACGTAACGTTGACATTAGGCTATCCTAGAAACAAAATTTACGTCTAAGATAGCATAATCATTGAAGAAATAATGGTGAAAACACAGAAATTAGATACGTCTTGCTTGCCAAAACACTTTTCGCCAATAGACATTTTCGAGTGATGAACGAATAACACCTTTACTAGTTGATGCATGAATAAATGTATTATCTGTATCGTAAATACCAACATGCAGGCCATTTTCACCTGAACCGGTTTTGAAAAAAACTAAATCTCCAGGCATTAAATCTGATTTTTCTATTCGAGTACCAAGCTGAGTTTGATCAACTGTAGTTCGCGGTAATTGAATGGCGAAGCGATCATTAAAAGTACGATAGACAAAACCCGAGCAATCCACACCGTTTTGGCTCATTCCACCATAATGGTAAGGTGTGCCATACCATTGTTGTAACTGATCTTTTAACTGCGCTATCGTCATAATTGGATCAGAGAGCTGTGTTTTTAAAGGGGGCGCAGGCGTTCGTTTAACTGATGTTGATGAACATCCGATTAGCACCAAACAAAGCAGCAATGGAAGGTGTTGTATTTTCATTATCATAGCGCACCCTAACAAGTTACAGTTAAAACATATGCTTAATCTAACATCATAATGAGCAATGCATGAAAAATATACAATTAATCGATAAATGCATCTTACTTAATATTTTTTGTTTGCTGAACTGTCGGACGGCTAATGAGCCATACCCCAAGCAAAATGAATCCAATTCCGGCTGCTTTAAGCCATGTCGCAGGTTCATTAAACCAAGGTAATACTACTGCCAGAATATAAACAAAAACATAACTCAGGCTAATTAGCGGATAGGCTTTATTTAGTGCAATAAATTTAAGTGCAAATAACCAACATAGCATCGATAAGGCATAGCATACTAAACCAACAAAAATAATGCTTAAGCTCACTGTATTTGCCAGAAGCCAATCAATTTGCAACCAATGCCAACCTAATGCGAACGAAGGCAGTTCCATCACACCCGCTTTGAGACTCAATTGAGCGATTGTCACTAAAATCGCACTACCCAATACCCATAAGTAGCCTTTATTCATATACTGATACTCATTAGCAAAATGCCAAACATAATTGAAATAACACCTAACCAATGTTTAAACCCAGTTTGTTCATGATAAACAAACTGGCCAATCAATGTAACCAACACAAAATTGATACTTAGCATGGGATAAGCAATACTTAATGGCATACTTTCTAACAGTTTTAACCAAAAAAGCATCCCTAGCCCAAGCATCAATACCGCTAGCACCAACCAACGAATGGCTGATGCTGCTTTATTAGTGTTATCACCTTGCCAACAAACCACGGCTTGCTTTTGTGCAATTTGCCCGACACAGGTTAATACACTAACGAATAATAAAAGCGATAATTGCGTAATCATTGCTTATGATAAACCACAATGGCCATACGCGAATTTTGAATCACCTCATCTGGCTTAGGGATATCTGGTAGACCATCCTTACGCTTAAGTAAGAACACTACGGTTACCTGCCCTTCTTTTCGTGCTTTTTCTAACCAAGCAGCAAAGTTTTCAGGCTTAACCAGTCGGTGTTGGCTATCTGGATATTCAAGTCCATAAGTCAATTCGCCACTACTATTATAAAGGTAGATTTGTGAGTTTTGGGTTTCCCATGCTAATCCTGCCGCAACGCCAACATTACTCGCCATCAAATACCGGCTATTCATTAATAAATCATGATTTTGATGAATAAAGTTCTGTGGTAGTTTTGAATCAATCGTGTTGTTTGGTAAAGCGCTACCGATACATAAACTGACTGCTAATGAGCAAGATGCAGCCCATAACCAATATTTAGCATTCAATACAGTACACAGATAGCCAATAATTGCCCAGATGGAAAATGCAACCACCCCTAAAACCATTTTTGACCATTCGTCAGGTTCATATAAAGGTTTTTTAATCACTGAACTCACGACAATTACTGCGATCACTGCGGCGATACCAATGATAATATTAATGATCCCATTCGCTTTCAATGCAGCCATTTTGCCATTACGAACACAATCAACACCAAATTTTGCCATCAGTAACGCTAATGGTGCCATAAATGGCAGCATATAAGTCGGTAATTTACCACGAGAAATACTAAAAAAGATAACCGGAACAATAAACCAACACAATAAAAAGAACATATCAGGGCTTGATTTACGCTCTTTCCAACCTTTAATTAATGCCCCAGGTAATAAGCCAGCCCAAGGAATAGCACCCAATATAATAATAGGGATGTAATACCAAAAAGGAGCCACGTGCTGCGCATCATCTGCTGTAAAACGCTTAACATGCTCGACCCAGAAAAAATAATTCCAGTAATCAGGCTCTTGCTGAGCTATCGCCAACGCCCAAGGCAAGCTAATTAAGATCGCAAAAATAATGGCTATTGGGCCATATTTTATCATTTCAAGGAAACGTTTTTGATAGAGAGTAATCGGGATCATCACAATGACGGGGATTGCCAAAGCTAAAAACCCTTTAGTCATAAATGCCATACCACAGGCAAGCCCCAAACAAGCCCATGCCGCTAGCTTGGTTTTAACTTCTCGTGCTTTCATCGCCCATAAACAGCAATACATACTTGCCGCTATCCACAGAGATAGCATCGGGTCAAGTACGCTATAGGTACCAACAGAAAAAACCAAAAACATAGAGATATAAATGAAGCTAGCAACAAAAGCGACATGATTATTTCTCCACATCATTTTAGCCATACGATAAACAAGTAAGGCACTGAGAAAAATACAAAATACAGAGCCAAAACGCACCGCAAAGTTAGTTTCACCAAAAATCATTTGGCTAATATTATTAATCCAATATCCTGCGACGGGTTTTTCAAAATAACGCACATCTAACATGTACGGAACAATCCAGTCTCCACGCTGTAGCATTTCACGGCTAATTTCTGCATAACGCGTTTCATCAGGTTGCCAAAGTAAACGGCTGTTCAACGGCAAAAAATAAGTCAGGATAAAAAAAAGAGCCAGCAGAGAGGCTCCTACTTTGCTCGCTCGGTTATTCAACATACGTCTGTTATTCCTCTTCTTGACAGCCCAGCCAGCCTTCTCGCCCAGGGAATGGTGCTCTCACCACTTTTCCTTTAGGCAGTGTATTGATGTCTTCTGGCAACAAATCACTCAATGTACAGAATTGGATTTCTTCTTGTGCGATTCGTTCCAACAATTGTGAAAATTGTTCCGATTTTGACATTCCTTCCACTTCAGTGTGGATTGTATAAACAGGAACGCCTTGATCATTTTTAATCGCCTGAAGGATAAAATCATTAAATGCGTCGTCAGTAACAACCGTTCCCACGACCTCATCGTATGTGGGTAATGTCACCGGAATTTGTACGGTACCAATCGAACCATCTTGCATAATAGGCCTGAATGGGTACTTTCCACGACAATCACTATTATAATCAAAATTAAACTGTTGTTTAACTTTAAGAACTCTTTCGTCCCCACGCCAGCCAGCAACTGCCGAGCAAGTTACCCGCTGCCCAATAGCTAAGGTTAATGCATCAACACCTAATTTAACTTGTTCTGTCAATTGGGACTCACTCCACTTGGCAACTCTGGCTTGCCAACCTTGATGATCCCACGCATGTAAACCCACTTCATGCCCAGCATCTAATGTTTGTTTCATTAGATAACCTAAGTCTTTAGCAATTTTCTTCCCTGGCCACGCAGTACCCGCGAGTAAAATATCTAGGCCATAAAGAGATGCTGCATTAGACCTCAGCATTTTCCACAGGAATTTAGGACGCAAAAGGCGCCATAAATGGCGCCCCATATTATCGGGTCCTACACTGAAGAAAAAACTGGCCTGAATATTGTGCTCTTTCAGCACTTTGAGTAGCTGAGGTACCCCTTTCAATGTTCCTTGATAGGTATCTACATCTATTCTCAAGCCAACTTTTTTCATTAGTCTTTATCACTCAATTCTTCAACTGCACCTTGCAAGAAAAAGTCTAGTGTTTCTTCAATGGTATCTTTCATATCAATCGTTGGTACCCACTCAAGTAGGCGACGCGCATTTTCAACACTTGGTTTACGATGCTCAACATCTTGATAACCTTGACCATAATAACTACTGCTTTCAATTTCACGGAAGCCAGCAAATGGAGGGAATTTTGCTCTCTCAGGATGTTTTTCAAAGCTTTCCAGCAACATTTCAGCTAATTCACGAATACTCGCTTCATTAGTTGGGTTACCAATGTTGATGATTTGACCATCACATTTACCATCTTTATTCTCAATGATACGGAATAACGCTTCAATGCCATCTTTGATATCAGTAAAGCAGCGTTTTTGTGCACCACCATCAACTAACTTAATTGGAGAACCTTCAACCAAGTTCAAGATCAACTGAGTAATTGCGCGAGAGCTACCAATACGAGCAGAGTTCAAGCTGTCTAAACGTGGTCCCATCCAGTTAAATGGACGGAATAGCGTAAATTTCAGACCTTCTTTCGCGCCATAGGCCCAAATAACTCGGTCAAGTAACTGTTTAGATACAGAATAAATCCAACGTTGTTTATTGATTGGACCTACAATTAAACGTGATTCGTCTTCATCAAACTCTTTATCATCACACATACCATAAACTTCTGAAGTCGATGGGAAGATGATACGTTTGTTATATTTCACGCAATAACGAACAATTTTCAGGTTTTCTTCAAAGTCTAATTCGAAAACACGCAGTGGATTACGGGTGTATTCAATAGGCGTTGCAATCGCTACTAACGGCAGAATAACGTCACATTTTTTAATGTGATATTCAATCCATTCAGTATGAATGCTTACATCACCTTCGATAAAATGAAAACGTGGGTTACCAATAAAACGTTCAATTGCAGATGAACCGATATCCATACCATAGATATCATAGTTATCATCTTTCAACAGACGCTCAGTTAGGTGGTTACCAATAAAGCCATTCACACCCAAGATCAAAACGCGTTTACGACGTTTGATTTGTGTAGTCGGTTTTTCACCAACACGAACATCTTTCACGATACCCATTTCATTTGCAAGGCGGTTACCTTGCATATATAGACCGGTTTCACTTTGACCACTAATAACTTCAATTGCACCTTGGCCACAAGCAATACGCAGTGGATTATTAGACAATACCGTACCGGCAACTCGACCTTGGTTATCATCTAATACGCTAGCACGCCAGATAGTCATCTTACGCGCACCTAAATAGGTAAACGCACCAGGATAAGGTTCAGTAACAGCACGAATAAGACAATTGATTTCTTTTGCTGAGCGATTCCAATCAATTTGTCCATCGTCAGCACAACGGCGACCAAAGTAACTCGCCTTACTTTCATCTTGAGCAACCGCTTTATAGCTACCCGCTTCGATTAATGGCAACGTTTTAGTCAACAGTACTTCTGCTGCTTCACGTGCTTTTGCATGAAGTGTTAGCCCGGTATCGGTATCGCTAATCGCAAATTTTTCTTGAGCAACGATATCGCCAGCATCAGCCTTCTTGACCATTTTATGCAGCGTCACACCCGTTTCGCTTTCACCATTTAATAGCGCCCAATTGATTGGTGCGCGACCACGGTATTTTGGCAGTAAAGAACCATGCAGGTTAAATGCGCCTTTTGGTGCAATTGACAGCAGTTCTTCGCTTAACATATCGCGGTAATAAAAAGAGAAGATAACATCAGGTTTCAACTCGCGAATACGTTCAATCCATAGTGGATGATTAACGTCTTCAGGCGCATAAACAGGAAGTTCCATGTCTGCGCTTACACGTGCTACTGAAGAGTAAAAGTGGTTTTCATTAGGTGAGTCAGTGTGTGTAAATACTGCCTGAATATCAAAACCTGCTTCTTTAAGCGCCTTTAACCCTACACAGCCAATATCATGATAGGCAAAAACAATAGCTTTCATTAGTTTTCTTCCTGATTTTTGTCGGACTTAATATCTGCGCCGACGACTTTTTGAATAAAATAACGAGGTCTAGCACGTACATCATTGTAAATTCTACCGATGTATTCGCCTAATAAACCCATAGCAACAAACTGTGCGCCGATAAACATAAAGAGTACCGCAAACAGTGTAAATACGCCGTCTGCTGCCCATGCAGCGCCGAATAGCAGACGTAAAATAATTAATAATACAGCAAGTAAGAAACCGCCTGCGGCAATAACGCTGCCCACTACGCTCAGTAAACGCAACGGAGCTGTCGTTAAACAGGTTAGCAGGTCATACATTAAATTAATCAGTTTCATAAAACTGTATTTAGAATCACCAAATTCGCGCTCCGCATGAGCGACATCAATTTCAATGGTTCTACGTGCAAATGTATTCGCTAAAATAGGAATAAATGTGCTTCTTTCATGGCATTGCAACATCGCTTGAATAATATGACGACGATAAGCTCGTAACATACAACCATAGTCACCCATAGAGCGCCCTGTTGCTTTGGTTATCATCGCATTAATCATTTTTGATGCGGTTTTACGGAACCATGAGTCTTGACGATTTGCACGGCGCGTACCGACTACATCATAACCCTGCGCTGCCGTTTGAACTAAACGTGGAATTTCTTCCGGTGGATTTTGTAAGTCCGCATCAAGAGTGATAACTAAATCGCCATCAGCCTGGTTAAAACCCGCCATAATCGCTGAATGCTGACCATAATTACGATTAAGAATAATAGCAATAATGTGATTCTCTGGATCTTCAGCGGCTTCTACTAACATTTTTGCTGAACGGTCACTGCTTCCGTCATCTACTAAAATCAATTCATAAGATTGCGTGAGTTGTTTACACGACTTAATTGTGCGCTCTAATAACTGAGGCAAACTTTCTTCTTCATTATAAACAGGGATAACTACTGAGACTTTTTTAATCTCATCAAATTCATCTGCTATTGACACTATTTTGACTCCAAAAGAACTTTAGTAATCGCTTTAACAACCCGATCAACATCTTCATCTATCATATCAGGGAATAAAGGCAGCGAACAAAGAGTTGCGCTATTCCATTCTGATTCAGGCAATGAAAGTTCCGGGTATTTTTCGCGATAATATTTTTGCGTATGCGCTGCACGAAAATGTAAACCTGTGCCAATATCATGCTCTTTTAGTTTTTCCATAAATGTATCGCGATCAATACCACACTGCGATTTATCTACACGCACCATAAATAAATGATTAGCGTGTAAATGCGGGTAATCAGGAAATGAGAGCATTTTTAATGGTGAATTTTTCAACAACTCACGATAACGAGCAGTCAGTTCAGCTCTGCGTTGATTCATTTGTTCAACACGCGATAACTGCACCACAGCTATCGCAGCATGGATATCGGATAAATTATATTTAAAACCAGGCTCAACGACTTCCGCCTGAGGCTTACGGCCTTGCATTTGTCTATCAAATGCATCAACCCCTAATCCATGAAATTTTAAAGTTCGAACTCGTTGTGCAAGTTCATCATTATCCGTAGTGACTAAACCACCTTCAGCACTAGTGACATTTTTAATCGCATGAAATGAAAAAATTGCAGTACCAGTCTCACCAATCCATTCATTTTTATAACGTGTGCCGACTGCATGAGCGGCATCTTCGAGTAAAAAGACACCTGCTTTTTCGGCAATTGCACGTAATGCATCTAAATCACAAGGCGCCCCAGCATAATGCACAGGAATAATAACTTTAGTTTTTGCTGTCAGTGCTTGTTCAACTGCATCGGGTTGGATCATTAAAGTATCACGATCGACATCAATCATTACCGGAGTCGCGCCTAGCAACTCAATCATATTAATTGTGGATACCCAAGTTTGCGAAGGTGTAATAACCTCATCTCCGGGACCAACACCTAGTGCCATCAAAACAACATGCATACCCGCTGTTGCAGAAGTTAATGCAATTGCATGCTTACAGCCATAACGCTTGCAAAAATCTTCTTCTAACTGATGATTCTGCGGCCCAGTAGTTATCCAGCCTGAACGTAGAACTTTCTCTACTGCCTTTACCTCTTCATCACCGATTGCAGGCTTTGAAAACGGAAGGAAATTGCTCATATTGTTATAGCCTAGTTTTCATTGATAATAGGATATTCTAGTTAATGATACTTTAACCGAACCTCAACACTCATCATCATTACAATAAGAAATTACATAAAAACGAGTGATTAAAACAATTTTTTAGTTAATCGTCAAAACTAATAATCTGCCATATCTTATTGGCGCTACTTTCACTTAATCTAATTTCTGACATAAAAATGTCGGATAAGTTACTGTCAGTCATTACGTCATCAGGTTTTCCTGATGCCACCATCAATCCTTTTTTTATCATCCATATACGACTAGCATTTTTATAAGTGTGACTAAGATTATGTCCACTCATTATAACCGTTCCTAAGCAATGACAAAAATATTTAATCCATTTATCTAAGTTGGCTTGCTGAATAATATCTAAATTGTTCGTTGGCTCATCAAATAGTATAAATTTTCCACATAATTGATTACTATCCCAGACTTGTAAAAATACGGCGACGATCCGAACTCGTTGCCATTCCCCCCCCGAAAGTTGATTTATTGATTTATGTAGCAATGGTGTTAACTGAAAATCTAAACAAAGAGAATCAACAATATTGACAGACAAGCTGTCAGAAGAACGGCTTGTTAAGGGCAAAAATAAGTCGAGGTATTGAAATACTTTTAATATTGGCAATGAATTTATCATTTGTGGCAAATATGCGCGTTGTCGCCCCAACTCTTGGACACTATAGACATTAATATCCTGATTATTGATTAGTACCTGTCCGTCAAAATCAAGGAAACCACTTAATGCAGCCAATAATGTACTTTTCCCCGCGCCATTGGCACCTAATAAATGAATTTGTTCGCCAGCAAATATCATCTCAGTAAGATTTACGATACGATTAGCAACCGACAAATTGTTTATCTCAATGACTCTTTTCATATTCATTTTTTAACGCCATTGATGGTTACGGATAAGTAAAAAGATAAAGATAGGTGCGCCTAATGTTGCTGTTATAACACCAATAGGAATTTCAGCATTAGCCATCAATAAGCGAGATAACAAATCAGCGATTAATAATCCTAATGCGCCTGCAAGGGCACAACCTGGTAATAATATGCGATTATCAGTTAGCCCGCTCAAGCGTAATATATGGGGGATAACCAAACCAATAAAGCTAATCGCTCCCGCAATTGCAACACTAAAACCAATCAACACACCACTAACAATAATTAAGGCCAAACGCCATTTTTGGGGCGAAAAGCCAAGCTGATAAGCTTGCAACCTGCCGAGTGAAAGATAATTCAATGTTTTACCTTGGCAAATAGCCCACAACAAAAATGGAAGACTCACCATCACTAATCCAAACTGTCGCCAATCGACACCACTAAAACTACCCATCATCCAATAAAGTAATTGCCGCAAATCTAAGTTGCTGCTCATATAAACCATCCATGTCATACAAGCACCACTAATAACCCCTAAAGCGACACCGACTAAGAGCAAACTAGAGTTATTCAGGTGTTTACTGCGAGCAAAATAAAGTAGTACAGAAGTGAGCACTAAAGCACCGATAATCGCACTTGTGCTTATTAACCAATAATGGGTAATACCTGATGATAATAAGACGGTTAATACCACCGCGACCCCAGCACCGTTACTTATTCCTAATAGGCCAGGCTCAGCGAGAGGATTTTCAAATAGCGCCTGCATAATTGCACCTGTTACGGCAAGTGCTGCACCAATAGCGATAACTGCCAACATTCGAGGTAAACGAATTTGACCAATAAACATTTGAGCAGGCTCACTTGTCCATTGGTTTGGCCATAGCCATATTTCCCCAGCGCTTAGGGAAAGGATAACTATCATCAATAAAAAAATAGCCAGTAATATAACCACTCGTATGTCAGCATTTTTTTGTTGTTTTTTTAGTTTATTTATTAGATGAGCCATTTTGTAGTTTATCTGATTATCTTTTAAGTTAATAAACTAGTGTTTATTTATGAAAGTAGTGCTAATTCAATAATTTTATACTTGATTTTCAATGTGAAAATGACATTTAAAGGGTAATAATATGACTCTACCGCAGATTACTTCAGCATCATCTAGCTTACCAATAGCAACTTCTAATGTAACGAGAAACGTTCCAATTAAATTACAAGAAAATAAAGGATTTTTATTATCAATCACAAATATTATTCGTTCTTGCCAGCATTTTTTTAGTATTTCAAAACAAGATAAATGTGAATTACTGAGTAATAGAAAACTTAATACTAACGAACAAGAGCCTTCAGTTCCAGTTTCTATATATAAAACAAAGCAGGAACTAAAATTGGCAGAACAAAAGATTACACAGCAAAAGCCTTTTGAAACAGTTGAAAAACGTTTTCATTATAACCAACTTTCCAAAGAGCGAAACCACACTGAGCCTACCGCAAAGTACAGAATTTTTGATAATAATGAATTAGAAGCGCAGACTCCAGAGTCTTCATACAGAACGGATAGTCTTAAGCAGCAAAGTGAACAGCAAAAAATAGCAGCTAAAATTTCAAATTCAAACTTACAAACAATAAGTAACTACCAAGATTTATCAGAAGCAGAGAAAACAGCTTTTTCAAAATTTAATGAAATCATGGCTCAAGCTATAGCTACACCAGAATTCACTAATCAAGAGGGCATTTCACGCGTACCTGGCGTAAAGAAAAAAATTGACTTAATTTTAGATTCCATCTCTTCCGGTGTAGGTATTAGTAATGTACTTATAAATAAAAATAAGATCGCACTGAATGATTTAATTAGTGCGTCCAAAATAGTGCTAACGCAGGCTATAAATAAGTCCCAGAGTGAAACAAGCAAATTAGCTCAATTAATTGAGAAAATTAATGAAGCTACTGAGCAAGAAGAAGCAACCATTCAATACGTAACCAATAATCAACCAGTTAATAGCCAAGAAATTTTAAAGCGAGCAAAAATAAATAAATTAGCTAAAATACCTCCACTTAAAGAACTGCCACTAGCTATTCAAATCGCCATGCCACTCCTCCTTGAGTTAGTAAAAAATATTGAAACTAATCGCATGACACCAAACGGTATCGCAATTTCGTTTCATAGTATTATGTCGCCTCATAATCTTTCTGTGAATCAATCTACACCCCAAAAATTAGAGATAAGCAAAGCAGATATCGCCGCAATTAAGTCCGCTAACAAATATTTAGAGCTATTGATTCAAAGAGAATTAGACTTAAGCCAAGTACAAAAATAAGTTAATTAACTTATACCAAAACAAAAGACCACCTAAAAGAGCATCGTCAGCCCTGAGCGTTGGGGCTGACAACATATATCAAAGAGTTACAGACATTATAATATACTAATTCTCACCATTCCCCCCCAATTTAGCTAACGCCGATTATTGGTATCGCAAGCTATTCGCGCGGTGCAGGCGCAACGTTTATCCAATATGCAGTATTTGCAAGGCATGGATATTGAAGATGTTGAAACGGGTGAGCGTTTTGATCTATTCGATAAAGTGATGGTGAGTGTGTCTAATCCTGAAATTCGTCGTATGGAATTAATGTCGCAAATGGCCGGCATTGAGCGTGTCGCAAAAGAGCGTGACGATATTGGCATGTTTATTACGCTGACCTGCCCATCAAAATATCATCCCACTAAGCAGCGAAGAAAAGGCAAAGAGATTGACGCTGTGCTTAATCACAAGTGGAAAGATGAAGCCTATACGCCAAAAGATGGGCAACAATATTTAGTGAAAATCTGGTCTCGTATTCGTTCTGCATTCAATGATAATAATATCGATGTTTATGGTATTCGTGTCGTAGAGCCTCATCACGATGGTACGCCCCACTGGCATATGCTGTTATTTGTTGATAAAGCCAGTCGAGCCAAAGCCGTTGATATTATGCGTAAACGCGCATTAAAAGAAGATGGCGACGAAGCCGGTGCACAGAAAAATCGTTTCGAATGCAAGCATATGAATCGTGGTGGCGCTGTGGGCTATATCGCTAAATATGTGGCTAAAAATATTGATGGCTACGCGCTTGATGGCGAGATAGACCATGAAACCGGTAAAGACTTAAAAAGCATGGCGGCAGCGGTCACCGCTTGGGCTTCTACTTGGCGCATCCCTCAATTTCAATTCTATAAACTCCCCTCAAAAGGCGCTTATCGCGAATGTCGTCGTTTACCGCGCGGTGTCTCTATTTCAGACAAACTCGGAGATATTGCCGAGCGTGTTCGCGCCGCTGCCGATGAAGGTGACTTTTTTAATTATGTTATGTCTCAAGGTGGACCATGTATTCGCCGTAAAGAGGAAACGATACGTGTTGCCCGTGAGATCAGCGATGTGAATGTTTACGGTGAAGAGGTTCAAAAGGTTGTGGGGGTTTATAACCAACTCATCGCAAATAAGCCCACGCTTAAAACCCGTGAAAGGCAGTTCAAGATTGTGAAGAAAAACTCCGATGCTGCGGGCGATGGTCTTTTAAAAAGCGCCATCGGCGCGCCTCGGAGTCCTGTCAATAACTGTAGATCGCGGATCACATCCAATCTATCAGATGTGCAATTTTACGAGCCTGAGCTCGGCTCAAGGGAAGTATGCAATATAAAGGAATATGGTTTTGCGTTTATCGAAACAGACCCTGACAACGCGATAGGGAGTGAGATTTCACAGGGTAAGCAGCAAAGGCAGATATCAAATATTGAATTAGGCGAGAGTGATAACGAAATTCAGTCGGAAATTGTCACTTTTGCCAATGAGGTTGGTATTAGTTTTGATATTCCACAGGTTGAAACCATGTTTACTAATGGTATGGGGGTTAGTGATGGGCTCTATTACATGAAATTTGACGGTGAACGGTTGAGATTGAGTTTCAACGACGACGGAAAAAGCAACAGAAACAGGAATTAGAAGCGCAAAAAGAGGCTATTAGTGGGAAGTATAGGCAAAGGTGTATTGATGCTTTATCACGAATTAATAAATTGAGAGAGGAGAATAAATGAATGAAACTTTGTTGGTTTTAGCGATGATTTGGTATATGGGTGCAATGATATTTACTATCAGCATTCTTTGGTACTATAAAAGACAACCGACTGATAGATTGCCAGTATGGGGGACTATTTTAATTATTATTTTTTGGTTTGTTTCATTTCCAGTGGCATTGATTATTTTATTGATTATATGGATTGATATTCAATATTTTTCTGATGAGGGTGATAAATGAAATTCACAATAAATATCACAAATGAATTATTAATAAATTTAGCGTTTAAAATGAGTACTGAATTAAATCAATGGCAAAAAAGATGGAGTCACAATCAATTCCACCGTAACAGAATTTTAAACAAAGCAAGACAAGTAGGTACCTCTTGGTATTTTTCACTTGAGGCGGTAAATGATGCGTGTTTAACAGGGAGGCATAAAATATTTTTAGGTGACTTAAATTTAATCTCAAATGAAATAGCATATTTTTGCAGCCATGTAGGTAAATTAGATAGTCAAGTATTAATTAAACAGATAAAGAAAGCAGGTAGAGTAGTTATCTGGTTAAGTAATGGAGCAAAAGTATATTTCATTTCGAGTGAAAAAACGACTTTTGCGGCTATTGTGGGAGATATCTATATTCCTGAATGGTCTTGGAATAGTCATGTTGACAATATTTTGAAAATTTCCATGGCTATTACAACCCATCAGCACTGGCGTAGAACATACTATTCAACTCGTTCAAGTATATAGATAATGCGAGTATAGAGGGAGTGTCTATTATGGACGATGAGGCGCTTTTTATTGATAGAGTAAATTTATTCCAAGCAAATGATGACTATCAATGGTGCTACGAGCATATGAAAGAAAAAAGTGATGATTTTACACCGTTACAATTTGCCGAAATGTATCTCTGTCAATTTGATAGAAGGTAGCGTACGAAATAAAAATGGGTATGTAAAATACATACCCTATTTTCAGTTGATGTTACTTGACAATGCCTTTTATAAAAGTGATTGTTTTCCAAAATCCATTATTAATCTTCCTTTTGGTAGAGTTAACTTTTAATCTAAAATTTCTATATCTTAATCTTAAATTGATAACTTGCTTTAATTTTTGGATAAAGCCTTTATTGCTATGATAGCAATCGAATAGAAATATAATAACATTAAGTAATATTCCAACACCAAAAAATGATATATCAAATATGTATTGCAAGATAAAAATTAAACTTTTAAAGTTTCGTATTAAATTCTTATTGTTTTTTATTGGTTTAATCATTATGACCTCTAATGATAAATACCGCGGTGCAGGATATATCCCGCGATAGGTTAGATTTTTATATCCATACCTATTTATAAAATTAGGATTTACTTAAAATCATTTTTTTGATTAAAAATTAGTCAATTATCATTTTTATTCTAAAAATTATCAAAATAAGATTATTAATTAGAATTAAATTAAAAATAACAATAAAAATATACGTGAATTTAATTAAATTTAATTTTATCCAATATAAAATAATTAACATTATTGATTATTTTATTACAATGCAAAATTCCGCAATTTCTCGCCCAAATCCGCAAGATCAAAAAAGGATCGTTACCCACACCAAGCTCCAGCACTGGTGCGGTTCAGACGCCCCCTTGCACCTGCATGAAAATCGCCCTATTTAGTGGGCAGGCGTGGCGGGGCTACGATTGCGCGGCGAGATGTTTATTGTTAATTGTCCGTCTGCAAAATCTCAGCTTCATAGCGGCGTTTAATTCAATTTTATATAACTAGATAGCAATTAATTCATCGTGCTTCGTAATGGTTTGTAGCGTGTTTAAAGAGGTGTCTGGTGAGGGCTAATTTCTGCCGATTCGTCTTGGTGGTGTGGGTTTGATATAATATCGTGGGGTCTTATTATTATTGGGGTCATCAATATCATCTACCTATAGGCGAAAAAATACCGCCACGATGGGCGGTATCATTAATCATATTGATAAGTTATTTCTGCTCGTCGTCCAAGTCCAATGAATACCGCTCAAACCGTATCAGCTCCTCCCCTAGCCAATCCAATAGGTATCCCACACTAGAGCATTAAGGGCTGATAACCTATATATCAATAAGTTAAAGATATAACAATATAAAAAGATGAGCTTCCTTTATGTATTAGTTTGTCTTATTTCTGTTTTTATCTACAACTCTCTGTCCATCTTCTTTACTAAATTCATTTAATTGTTCATTTGGCAAAATTTCTAATATTAATTCTGATGGCCTGCATAGTTTTACACCTAACGGCGTTACCACAATCGGTCTATTGATCAGTATTGGATGTTGTAACATGAAATTAATCAGTTGTTCATCAATATAAACATCTTTTTCTAAACCTAATTGTTCATATGGTTCAACATTTTTTCGTAGTAACTCTCTTGTTGTGATTTTCATATCTGCAATAAGTTGAACTAATACATCTTTAGTTGGTGGGGTTTCTAGATAATAAATGATTGTAGGTTCTACGCCACTGTTACGAATAATTGCAAGCGCATTACGTGATGTGCCACAGTCTGGATTGTGATAAATAGTGATTTCATTCATTTGATTACCATTAATTTAAGAGTGAAAACCTAAGCACCAAAGCGATTAATGTTACTGTCAGTACAGGAACAGTCATAATGATGCCCGTTTTAAAATAATATCCCCACGTGATGGTCATCTTTTTTTGTGATAAAACATGTAGCCACAATAGCGTAGCCAAACTACCAATTGGTGTAATCTTAGGGCCTAAATCTGCACCAATAACATTGGCATAAACCATAGCCTGTTGGATTAACCCTGTAGCATTGCTACCTTCAATTGATAGAGCCCCGATTAATACTGTTGGCATATTATTCATAATTGAAGATAAAAAAGCAGTAATAAACCCAGTCCCTATTGTTGCTACCCATAGCCCTTTATCTGCAAGGTAATTGAGTATTTCAGAAAGATAATCGGTTAGCCCTGCATTTCTTAACCCATAAACAACCAAATACATGCCCAAAGAAAAAATGACTATCTGCCAAGGGGCACCACGTAGAACTTTTTTTGTATTAATTGTGTGGCCTCTAGCTGCAATTATCCAAAGGGTCAAAGCACCAATTGCAGCGATAGCACTAACAGGAATCCCTAAAGGTTCTAAGAGAAAAAAACCGACCAGTAATAGCACCAATACAAACCAACCCGCTTTAAAGGTCGTCATATCCTTAATTGCTAAAGTTGGGTCACTAAGTTTTGTAACATCATATTGCTTAGGTATATCTTTACGAAAAAACCAATGCAACATAGTTAATGTGGCGATAATCGCAGCGATATCGACAGGAACCATAATTGATGCATACTCAGTAAAACCGATATTAAAAAAATCAGCAGAAACAATATTAACTAAGTTAGAAACAATAAGCGGTAAGCTTGCCGTATCCGCAATAAACCCTGCTGCCATAACAAATGCCAACGTTGTGCCTTTGTTAAAGCCAAGTGCAAGCAACATAGCAATAACAATGGGTGTTAATATCAATGCAGCACCATCATTAGCAAATAAAGCCGCAACTGTTGCACCTAGTAGCACGATATAACTAAATAACAACCTTCCTTTACCGCCTCCCCATCTAGCTACATGTAATGCTGCCCATTCAAAAAAGCCACTTTCATCTAGAATTAAACTAATAATAATGACCGCAACAAATGTCGCCGTTGCATTCCAAACAATATTCCAAACTGTAGGAATATCTTGAAAACTAATTACACCAAAAATAAGAGCAAGTATCGCCCCTACTGTTGTGCTCCACCCAATACCAAGTCCTTTGGGCTGCCAAATGACAAAAGTGATCGTCAGAATAAAAATTAATGCAGCAATAAACATAACAACCTCGTTTAAAAGGAGCATATATGTTCCTTTTATTTTTCTAAAATTATACTTAATCTGCTAGCTAGATTAATCCTGATATACCAATTGACTCAATACATATATGTTTTTTCGAATATGTTAATTTAAAAAAATTTATTTAGAACAGCTATTAACCGACTCTTTTGTCTCTATAACAGCCCTGAGCAAGGCTGATACTCTATTTTTCTCCGTAGCGTATGTTACATCTATGATACTTTTTACCCACGGCAATAATGTAGGAGACAATCTATAATGAACCCACTTACCATGTTTTGAATCAAGTAATAAACCAAACTCTCTGAGCATAGCTAAATGACGGGATGTTTTAGGCTGCGATAAATTTAACGCTGTATAAATGTCACAAACACATAGTTCACCTGATGCTTTTAAAATCAAGACAATATCTAATCTCGTTTGATCACCTAAAATTTTAAACAGTTGTAATGGTTCCATGTGTACCTCTTAAATCTTTTTTATAAACTATACCAAAAAAACACATACGTCAAAACGTATATGTAAAATACGCCACTCAGTGCAAATAAAAAATCGTTATGGTTTCAATAATCGAATTAGCAAGCGTCTGACTTTCCCGTACAACTACCCTAATAATAACGTCACGTTAAGCAATTACGCCGCACACTTCCGCTCTTCACTGCGAATTTCAACCACCAAAGAACGTTATAACCAATGCCAAAACATCAATTGTGGTGCAACGTTTGTAAGTCATGAATCAGTAGCTCGATTTATTAGTAAGCCGGGGGAAGTCAAGCCAGTAAACCGTATCTGAATAAATTTCAACAAGTGGCCTTGGCGCTATAATATTTAGCCCTAATTTTAGGGGCCAATGCTTAAGATGGGTTACATCGTGGATGTGATGTGGATGGTGTCTTATAAATCCTTTTATAAAACATATGATTATACAAAAACAAAAGACCGCCTAAGCGGTCTTTTTCTATATCTATTGATATCAATAGATATGATTAGTCTTTTGGTGTTGCTTTTTCTACACGGCTTTTTAATTTTTGGCCTGGGCGGAATGTAACAACACGGCGTGCAGTAATTGGAATATCTTCCCCAGTTTTTGGGTTACGTCCGGGACGTTGACTTTTATCACGTAAATCAAAGTTACCGAATCCAGATAATTTTACCTGCTCACCATTTTCTAAAGAAAGGCGAACCTCTTCAAAGAAAGTTTCAACAAGGTCTTTAGCATCACGTTTGCTAACACCCAGTTTTTCAAACAAATTTTCCGACATTTCAGCTTTAGTAAGCGCCATAGGTTTAGTCCCTCAAGGAGGCTTGGAATCGCTGTTTTAACGCAGCAACGCACAGTTCAACGGTCGCGGTAATCTCTTCTTCTTCCATCGTACGCTGGGTATCTTGGAAGACTAGACTAATAGCAAGGCTCTTATAACCGTCTGCTATTCCTTCACCACAATACACATCAAATAAGTTTATGCCAACTATATGATTTATGCCAACTTTTTTACACTCTGCCAAAACTTCTGCAGCTGCTACATTTTCTGGTACAACAACAGCAATGTCACGACGATTCGATGGATAGCGTGAAATCACCTTAGCTTCAGGGACTACACGTTGTGTTATCGCATCACTACGAACCTCAAACACGACTGTACGACCATTTAAATCGAGTTTACGTTCTAATTCTGGGTGAACGACACCAATAAAGCCAATGTGTTCATTTTCCAGATAAATCCCAGCACTTTGCCCAGGATGTAACGATGGGTGTGCCTCAGATTTAAATGTAATTTGATTTAGTTTTCCAGTCAATTCAAAAACAGCTTCAAGATCACCTTTTAAATCAAAGAAGTCAACAACTTGTTTATCTAATGACCAATGTTCATCAAATCTATTGCCTGTAATCACGCCAGCCAACATAGGTTCCTGCCGTATTCCATATTCTGCTTGATTATCAGGAATAAAGCGTAGACCTGTCTCAAATAATCGAATTCTATTTTGTTGACGATTCTGATTATAGACCACAGTACCTAATAAGCCGGTCAATAATGACAAACGCATTGCAGACATATCAGCTGAAATTGGATTAGGCAAAATTAATGCATCTTGCTCAGGGTGAAGCAACGCTTGTATTTTAGGGTCAACAAAACTATAGGTAATAGCTTCTTGATAGCCCTTATCGACTAACATCGCTTTCATGCGTTTCAGCGGCAAGTTAGCTTCTTTATGCTTAGTCATGATCAGATCAGCGCGTAAAGGCACGTCTGGAATACTATTATATCCGTACACTCGCGCTACTTCTTCAACCAAATCTTCTTCGATTTGCATATCGAAACGCCAGCTTGGTGCGACTACATCCCAACAATTAGCAGATACAGTCACTTTACAGCCGAGACGCGTCAGAATATCCGTCACTAAATCATCAGCAATGAAATGACCAATTAAACGATCGAGTTTATGACGCGTCAATTTGATATTAGCAGCTTTAGGCAAATGCTCAATACTCGTTGCATCGATTATTTCACCAACTTCACCACCACAGATATCAACAATTAATGCCGTTGCACGTTCAAGAGCTTTAAATTGTAATTGTGAGTCAACACCACGCTCAAAACGGTGTGATGCATCAGTGTGCAAGCCATAATTACGTGCGCGTCCTGTAATCGATAGTGGGTCGAAATAAGCACATTCAAGAAGAATATTTTTTGTTTCGCCATTAACACCAGAGTGGTCACCACCAAAAATACCGGCAATACCTAATGCTTGTTTTTCATCAGCAATAACTAAAGTATCTGATTTTAGGGTCACTTCTGAACCATCTAATAATACAAGCTTTTCTTTATCTTTTGCCATACGTACTACGATAGCACCTGTTAAACGGTCCAAATCGTACGCATGCTGCGGTTGACCTAACTCAAGTAGGACAAAGTTTGTAATATCAACAACGGCATCAATAGAACGAACGCCACCACGACGCAGCTTTTCTTTCATCCATAATGGAGTCGGAACTGACACATCAATGTTTTGAATAACACGGCCTAAGAAACGTGGACACGCTTTTGGTGCCTCAACACGAATAGGAAATGTCTCTTTCGTCGTAACTTGAGCGGTATTAATAACCGGCTCATTGAGTTCAAGTTTATTGATAACAGCAACATCGCGTGCAACCCCGATAATACTCAGGCAATCTGCACGATTTGGTGTAATGCTGATTTCAATCGCATTATCATCAAGTTTTAGATATTCACGAATATCCGTACCTATCTTCGCGTCAGCTGGTAATTCAATAATACCGCTGTGATCATCAGAAATACCTAGCTCAGAATATGAACACAACATGCCTTCTGACGGCTCACCGCGTAATTTAGCCGCTTTAATTTTAAAGTCACCCGGTAGTACTGCACCCACAGTTGCTACTGCAACTTTTAAACCTAAACGGCAATTTGGCGCACCACAAACGATGTCTAGCAAGCGATCGCCGCCTACATTGATTTTAGTGACTCGCAATTTATCGGCATTAGGGTGTTGCCCACATTCAACTACTTCCCCTACAACCACACCATTAAATTGCCCTGCTACTGATTCAACGCCATCAACTTCCAAACCTGCCATTGTGATTTGGTCTGATAAAGCTTCACTATTTATCGCCGGGTTTACCCATTCGCGTAACCATAGTTCACTGAATTTCATGAGATAAACCCGCCTTATTTAAACTGTTTGAGAAAACGAAGATCATTTTCGAAGAATGCGCGCAAGTCTGAAACGCCGTAACGCAACATAGTTAAACGTTCCATACCCATACCAAATGCAAATCCAGAGTAAACTTCTGGGTCGATACCTACATTACGTAATACATTTGGATGCACCATTCCACAACCTAATACCTCAAGCCATTTGCCATTTTTACCCATCACATCGACTTCAGCAGATGGCTCGGTGAATGGAAAATAAGATGGGCGAAAGCGTACTTGAACTTCTTCTTCAAAGAAATTATTTAGAAAATCGTGCAATGTTCCTTTGAGGTTGGTAAAGCTAATATCTTTATCAACAATCAGACCTTCTGTTTGATGGAACATTGGAGTATGTGTTTGATCATAGTCATTACGGTATACGCGACCCGGCGCAATGATACGAATAGGTGGTTGCTGCCCAACCATTGTACGAATTTGCACACCTGATGTTTGGGTACGCAATAAACGTTTAGCATCAAACCAAAAAGTATCATGATCGGCACGCGCAGGGTGATGAGCTGGAATATTCAACGCATCAAAGTTATGGTAGTCATCTTCTATTTCAGGACCGGTCTCAACAGAGAAACCTAACTCACCAAAAAACTCTTCAATTCGCTGAATTGTACGAGTGACCGGATGTAATCCACCATTTTCCATACGGCGTCCCGGTAAAGAAACATCCACAGTTTCTGAAGATAAGCGCGCATTCAGTATTTCAGCTTGCATTAAATCTTTACGGGCGTTCAGTGCATCTTGAACCTGAACTTTAGCTTCATTTATAACAGCCCCTGCTGCTGGACGTTCATCAGCAGGCAGATCACGCAACGTTTTCATCTGTAGTGTGAAGTGGCCGCTTTTGCCTAAAAATTCAACACGCACTGACTCTAACGTAGCAACATCTTGGGCTTGTTCAATGGCTGCTTTTGCCTGTGCAACCAATTCAGCGAGATGTGGCATTGTTTCCCCTTTATGACCACTCGGTCGTTTTGCTAGTTATTCATTATATTAAGTTCAACTCACCATTATAATAACAGATAAGTACTTAACTGATTTTACTGCATTTTCTTTGAAATCAAAAACAAAAAAGCCTCCATTAGGAGGCTTTAGCGTAACTTTTCGTTTCTTTTCTTACGCAGACAAGCCCCCGATACTCAGGTGCTAAAGTAAAAAAAGAAGCGAAAAGCAACGTTATACATATGAAAATTTCTCTAGTAAATCATTTTATTAAAGTATAATCACAAAAAATACAAATGAAAAGAGGAAGTTTCCTTCCTCTTTTTCAAGCAAACAATTACGCCAAAGCGCCTTTCGCTTTTTCAACAAGCGCAGCAAATGCGACTTTATCGAAAACTGCGATATCTGCTAGGATCTTACGGTCGATTTCAATTGAAGCTTTTTTCAAGCCATTGATGAAGCGACTGTAAGACAGGCCGTTCTGACGAGCTGCAGCGTTAATACGCGCAATCCACAGTTGACGGAACTGACGTTTACGTTGACGGCGGTCACGGTAAGCGTATTGACCAGCTTTGATTACTGCCTGAAACGCGACACGGTAAACACGTGAACGTGCTCCGTAATAACCTTTCGCTTGCTTCAGAATTTTCTTGTGACGTGCACGGGCAACAACACCACGTTTTACGCGAGCCATATATATCTCCTATCGTCTTTTATCTTAAATTAACCAATGTTTACTTATGCGTATGGCAGGCAAGCACTTACCAGACCCAAATCGCCCTTAGATACCATTCCTTTAGCACGCAAATGGCGTTTACGCTTAGTAGACTTCTTGGTCAAAATATGACGAAGGTTTGCATGCTTGCGCTTAAAGCCACCGCCTGCAGTTTTTTTAAAGCGCTTTGCTGCGCCACGTACAGTTTTTATCTTTGGCATTTCTAATTCCAACTTCGCATTGTGATTAACTACGAATTAACTAGGCGAATATCTTCTGCATTTCTACACAAGTTACTACTTGATGGCCTAATTATTTCTTCTTAGGTGCTAGTACCATGATCATTTGACGCCCTTCAATTCTTGAAGGAAATGATTCAACGACTACTAACTCTTCCAGATCAGCTTTGATGCGATTAAGCATTTCCATACCGATCTGTTGGTGAGCCATTTCACGACCACGAAAACGCAGTGTTACTTTAGCTTTATCACCATCTTCTATGAAGCGTATCAGGTTGCGTAGTTTGACCTGATAATCACCTTCATCTGTACCAGGGCGGAATTTAATTTCCTTCACCTGAACAACTTTTTGTTTCTTTTTCTGTTCTTTCTGAGACTTGCTCTTCTCATAAAGGAATTTGCCGTAATCCATAATACGACAAACTGGCGGTTCGGCATTAGGACTGATTTCTACAAGGTCTACACCTGATTCTTCAGCTTTTTCAATCGCTTCGCGAATGCTCATAATGCCTAGCTGTTCGCCGTCTAAACCGGTTAAACGGACTTCAGTAACACGAATTTCATCGTTAATACGATTCGGTCGTATTGTTGGGATTCTTTTTCCGCCTTTAATACTTTATTCCTCCAACTGGATAAAGAGATTTGCTACATTCTCTAAAAACAACGAACTGATAGTGACACAAATTACAACAGTAAAACGGCTACTAATCAAAACGCAATATTCATTTTGCTTTATCAGTTTTTTTGTTTCCAAACTTAATAAAGGGATTCGACCGCGGATTTTAATGCTTCTTAACGGATTACTCAAGCAGATATTGAAATTATTCGCAGCCAATCACTTGAAATCATAGTAAGTCGACTAACGATCGCCATTAAAGACAAACATTTCTAAGTTCACATTTACTGATTCACGTATAAGTTTTTACAGGCCATCGGGCAAATCATTCTTACTATTCGTTTCCGTATTATTTTTTAATACTATATTTTTTGTAATTTCAAAATAGAAAAGTAGCGCTCATTTTATTGAACGCTACTTACTGTCTATATATCTACTAACTAATTGTTTTTATATTTTTTTCTTTGGTGACAATACCATAACCATCTGGCGACCTTCAATTCTTGAAGGATATGACTCAACAACTGCCAGTTCTTCCAAATCAACTTTAATGCGATTAAGCACTTCTAAGCCAATCTGCTGGTGTGCCATTTCACGACCACGAAAACGTAGTGTAACTTTAGCTTTGTCACCCTCTTCCAAAAAGCGGATCAGGCTACGTAATTTAACTTGGTAGTCGCCTTCATCTGTTCCCGGTCGGAATTTAATTTCCTTCACTTGAACAACTTTTTGTTTCTTTTTTTGTTCTTTTTGAGACTTGCTCTTCTCATAAAGAAATTTACCGTAATCCATGATACGACAAACTGGTGGCTCAGCATTTGGACTTATCTCAACTAAGTCGACACCAGCTTCTTCTGCTTTAGTCAGGCCTTCACGCACACTCATAATTCCGAGTGGTTCACCCTCTAAACCAGTCACACGAATTTCAGTAGCACGAATCTCATCGTTAATACGATTTGGACGTGCCGTTGGGAGTTTTTTTCCGCCTTTAATAACCTTATTCCTCCATCTGATTGAGTTGACGACTGCGAATTTCTTCCAACAGTTTAGTTGTGAATTCGTTAACATCAAGGCTGCCTACATCTACACCACGACGGGTACGGACGGAGACTTTTCCTGATTCAACTTCTTTATCACCACAAACCAACATGTAAGGAACACGACGCAGAGTGTGTTCACGGATTTTGAAACCAATTTTTTCGTTTCGTAAATCTGCTTTCGCACGAATGCCAACACTTTGTAACTTACTGACTAATTCTTGAACATAATCAGCTTGATTATCCGTTATATTCATCACAACAACTTGCTGTGGTGCTAACCACGTTGGGAAGAATCCTGCATATTCCTCAGTTAAGATACCGATAAAGCGCTCAAGTGAACCGAGCACTGCACGGTGGATCATGACTGGCGTAATACGCTCGTTATTTTCACCAACATATGAAGCAGTTAAGCGACCTGGCAAGAAGAAATCTAACTGTACAGTACCGCATTGCCATGCACGGTCAAGGCAGTCATACAGTGTAAATTCAATTTTTGGACCATAAAAAGCACCTTCTCCAGGTTGGTATTCAAACTCAATACCTTTACTTTTCAATGCATTTGCTAAGTCCGCTTCAGCTCTATCCCACATATCATCAGTACCGATACGTTTTTCAGGACGAGTTGACAGTTTAACAACTATTTTTTCAAAGCCAAAAGTTGCATAAACATCATAAATCATTTGGATACAGCTGTTTACTTCACTCAAAATTTGCTCTTCTGTACAGAAGATATGCGCATCATCTTGAGTAAAGCCACGTACTCGCATCAAACCATGCAATGCACCTGATGGCTCGTTACGGTGGCAACTACCAAACTCAGCCATACGTAAAGGTAAATCACGATATGATTTTAAACCTTGGTTGAAAATCTGTACATGGCCAGGGCAGTTCATTGGTTTTACACAATATTCGCGATTTTCAGATGAAGTAGTGAACATCGCATCTTTATAGTTTTCCCAATGGCCTGTTTTTTCCCACAGAACACGATCCATCATAAATGGACCTTTAACTTCCTGATAATGATACTCTTTTAATTTAGTGCGTACAAAAGTTTCAAGTTCACGGAAGATTGTCCAGCCATCATTATGCCAGAATGCCATACCTGGCGCTTCTTCTTGCATATGATATAAATCTAATTGCTTACCAATTTTACGGTGGTCACGTTTAGCCGCTTCTTCAAGACGTAACAGATAAGCAGCTAACTGCTTTTTATCTGCCCATGCAGTACCGTAAACACGTTGTAGCATTTTGTTGTCGCTGTTACCACGCCAATATGCACCCGCCAATTTTTGTAATTTAAAATGGTGGCAAAAACGCATATTAGGCACGTGCGGACCACGACACATATCTACATATTCTTCGTGATGATATAAACCTGGGCGGTCGTCTTGGCTTATATTTTGATCCAAGATTTCAACTTTATAGTCTTCACCACGCGCCACAAATGTTTCACGAGCCTCGCTCCATGAAACACGTTTTTTAATCACGTCATAATCCGTTTTGGCAAGCTCAAGCATGCGCTTTTCAAGCTTCTCCAAATCTTCCTGGGTCAACGTATAATCAAGGTCAATATCATAATAAAAACCATTATCGATAGTTGGACCAATTGCCATTTTAGTGTTTGGCCACAATTGTTTAATTGCATGACCTAACAAGTGAGCGCAAGAGTGACGAATAATTTCAAGTCCATCGTCATCTTTACTCGTTATAATGGACAAATTCGCATCATGTTCAATAATTTCGCAAGCATCAACTAGCTCACCATTAACACGACCAGCAATACACGCTTTCGCCAAACCTGCACCGATATCGCGAGCGACATCCATGACTGATACAGCATGGTCAAATTGACGTTGACTTCCATCAGGAAGAGTAATAACAGGCATTAAAAAATCCTTATCCGCAGTGGTGACCCGCACGTAAGATCACTTGCTTGATTATTCCAAAGTTTGTATATCAATACGTTACATTCGATTTCTCACTTCACTATGCGAGATATGTACATACATCATAAAACGATTACGCACATCAAAAGTAACTCCACAGCAATAATAACACAGACTCATTTATTCGCGATAGAAAGAAGGTGATTATCTCCCCCACCTAAATTTAGCTTTTAAAACAATCTACTCTAAAAACCATCTATTCTTAAAATAATTTGCTTTTAAATAATTCACTAAACATAGATGTGATCTACTTATCGTATTCTTTTCATTAAATCGATTCGTTTTTAGTTATTAAAAATTCAGGTAAATACCTCATATGCACTGACATTATTGAGTTTAGTACTGGTTCAACTACTTAGAATAGTAAATAACTTATTTTTTACCAAAAAACCAAATTAGTGCCCCACACAGCGCAATAAGTGAGCTACCAATAATATAGTTTTGCCTGTCAAATGCTAAACCCGCATCTATAATTTTTTCACCATACGACACGACAATACTCGCATCCATGCTGAAAGATGCAATAGCAGCGACAATACCAAGAAGAAAAAGAACGACGCCAAATGTTTTCATTCGTCACCACCTTAAGTTAATTTCACTGTTATATATTATATACCACTTTGATTTGTAAAAGATTGCGACCTACGACACAATCAAGAGAATCTTGACATCTATAACCAACGACGAGTGTGTTGGCTATACTGTTGCCATTCATCTTTAAACAATTCAGATAAATATTTTTCTTCTTGAGGGATGGTATAAAGATCTGTAATTAGCCAAAACACGAGACCTGATACTAAAAAATAAGGGGAGTGCGTAAAAAACGAAAATGCTAAACTCATAGAGGTAAATGCTAGGTATAATGGGTTTCGAGATAAACGAAATGGCCCCCGAGTAATTAAATAGGCGGCTTTAGTGGCTGGATTTGGCGAGGTTTTATAACGCATAAAATAATACAGACTGGCTGATATCCATCCTAAACTTTCTAGTGCGATTAATATTCCAAGTATTCCCATCCAACCCGAGAAGCCCCAATAAAATGCATCTCGCAAAAAAAGATAATAAACAGCGAAGCCATTTAAAATTAGCCAATTTAACAATGGAAATTTGAAAATGCTCATCACATTACCCTGTAAATAAAATGACGTTATAAGCATATCATGAAAACGTAAAGATAATGGTGACCAATTATTTACAATTAAATAAGTTTAACTAAAACGTATTTTGATTTGGATGGCCTAATGTGAAAACACTTTTTAATCCTTCTAATCGTGCATATTCTTGTTGGCAAACAATATTGCGAACCTCTCCTGGCATAGTATCTACACGTGTTTGTATACGAGCTAATTGATCATCCAAACTATTCATTCCTTTTACATCAACAATATCTTGGTTCATTTTCAAATACTCTGCAAAGCTGCGCAGGTTTCCCTCTAAGCTGGAGCAAGCATTATTCTTTGTCATCATTGAAGGCACAAAATAACTAACAGATTCAGGTAATATCTGAGAAATATTCGGGTATATATTTTGTTTCCACTGTTGAGGAAAGAGAATAAGCAACATAGCGATAGCTAAAATAATCAACATAAATGTACCCGCTAGTGTCGCTACTATATTTTTCATTGGCCATCCTATAATTCGTTTACTATTCGACTTCAATTAAAATTGAAACTAAAAATAGGATATACCGCATTGCGTAAAGTGATTTTTAAAATCAAAAAATCTATGTAAAGAAAACTCTAGCTTTATACGGCTATCTATAGAATTGACGGCAAACAAATAGAAACCAATCAAAAAATGACCTAATAATTAGTTACTTATTCAATCTGATCACAAAGTAACTTATAAAATATCGTCGTGCTTTCAAATTCATTCTTTTCATTTGTCACAAATTTAGGGATTTTACCAACCTCAATATACCCTTGTTGGCAATATAAATATGAAGCTACATCGTTAGTTCGTGTATCTAATACTAACAATGACCGATGGTTCTCTAAAGCAAACTTTTCTGCAAACTCCAGTAATTGCCTACCAATACCTTGCTGACGAAAATCAGAATGAACCATTAATTTTTCAACATCAGCTCTATGTAATCCATTCGCTTTTTGGCAAAATGATAGTTGTAATGCCCCTGCAATTTGTTTTTCTACATAAAATACCAATAACTTCCTGCTTCCAGCCAGTAAATCTGTTTCCACCTGTTGCCAATATTGCTTTGCGTCATATTGCTGTAATGGCGCAATAAAACCAACCGATGCACCACTTTTAACACAATCTATTAATAACGATTCAAGTGGCTCTTCTTCATGTTGTATGGTTGAAAGTAATTTAATTGGCATATATGCACCTTTACGTTTAGCTACACCCTATTTCTTTTAACGAATTTACATAAAATATCAGTAAACGACATTACAGTCAGTATAATGAGTCCATATCGACATTATAGACACCCTGCTAATAGATGCCTTTGACCTTTTTATGACCCCCATAAAAAGGTTTTTTTTTGCCTTTCATTTTGGACACTTTTAACCCATACCCTCACTGCCTTGTTATATAAGATAATATTCAGGTTATTCACAACTGAACCCGACGGTTATCCACAGTTAATGTGAACAACTTTATTCATCAGTTGAATGATTTTTCTCCACGTAAATACTTAATCCCTAACTTGTTCCAACAACCTTAATCTGTAACCACCATCTGCTAATCTACAGATTCATAACAATTTTTGTTATAGTCCCATACATATAGTTTTTACATCGCACTTATTGATATCTGGAATTATTTATATGACAAATTTCCTAGAGCTTTTTCAAGCTGTTGGTATAGGGCTCGTTTTACTGCTACCACTCGCTAACCCTCTGACAGCCATTGCCGTTATGCTCAGTTTGTCAGCGAATATGACAAAAGAACAACGAAATCATCAAGCATTTCTCGCATCGATTTTCGTCTTTATTATCATGACTGTTGCTTTTTATGCAGGCCAACTGGTTATGAATACTTTTGGTATATCAATACCAGGTTTGAGAATTGCCGGAGGACTTATTGTTGCATTCATTGGTTTTGGCATGCTGTTTCCAAGTAATGATAATTCTGATGAAAATAACTCCCCTTCTTTAGATGATCCTAATGTCTCGAAAAAACGTCAAGAATCACCCAGCATTGCATTTGTTCCTCTGGCGATGCCAAGCACTGCCGGTCCCGGAACGATTGCAATGATTATAAGCTCCACGGCATCCTTACAAGGCGATGTTGGCTTTGCACCTTGGATACTCAAGGTAGCACCTGTTATTACTTTCGTGATTACTAGCTTAATTGTTTGGATAGGTTTAAGAGGAGCAACTTCAATTATGCGTTGGCTTGGAAACAGTGGAATTGATGCAATTGGCCGGGTGATGGGTTTCTTGTTGATTTGTATGGGAGTGCAATTTGTTATCAACGGTATCGTTGAAATTGTCGCGCAGCTCCCACACCTAATAACTGAATATCAATAGCTTACGGCTAATGCATTATAGGCATTTTTAACTTTCCATAAATAACGTGGAGCCTGTGATGCAGGGTGTTTAGCCTGTACGTGCTGATAAAACTCTTCAGGAGATAAATTATTAATCATAGCAATAGCTCTGCCTTTATCATTATCAAAAGTTCTTAATAACGCTCCAGCGCCATTTACGTATGCGACAACCGTTGCATAGTACATTGTTTGCGGATGATTAATGCCTGCTAAATGTTGCTCTTTTAAAATACGAATATAAGTAGTGCCAATATCAATATTCTTTCGTGGATCTTTTAAATCCCCAGAGGTAGGTTCGCCAGATTTACCATGATAGCGATATGCATCACGCCCTGCCGTAGAAGCTTTTATTTGCATTAGTCCTATCGCGTTAGATTTACTCACAACTTCTGGCCTAAAATTAGATTCGACTTCAATAATGGCTCTGATTAAAGTCTCATCAACGCTATAGCGGGAAGCTGATTCTCGAATGAATTCATCGAATGGAGTACGAGGAAATGCCGTATTTTGTGTTGTGATTGGTTGTTGATTAGTGTTGTCCAACATACGCTGTTTTTTCACGGGGCGCTCGGAGGTACTTGAGCAACCAGCAAGTAGCAGAAGCACAAAGGCACTGCTTATCATTTTTTTCACTGTAGTAACCTCTGCGAATCAAGAAGATGAAAGAATAACTAATCACAAGAAAAATAAAATAATTTTTACTTAACTTTTACTAAAGGACGTGTTTTAGTCATAGATAATAGTAATCATAACCATAGATGAAATAACAAATTTAAATAGATAAAATGCTCTTTTCCATTATTTATACTCATTTTTCACAAATGATATTGATAATCATTATCAGTTGAGTTATAAAATATATTGGTTACATAACCACAGTAACAATACAGTTAAAATAATACTAAGCCAATAATATCAGGGTCAATTTTTATGAAGAACAAATTATCGCGATTATCTGCACCTCTACGAGCCATCCTATTTGCTTTAACTGCCATTTTATTTGTCAGCCAACCTGCTTTTGCTAAAAAATTCAAAGTAGTCACTACCTTTACGATCCTACAAGATATGGCTCAAAATGTAGCTGGTGACGCTGCCATTGTTGAATCAATTACTAAACCTGGTGCTGAGATTCACGGATATCAGCCTACTCCTAAAGACATTATGAAAGCTTATGACGCTGATCTTATTTTATGGAATGGCATGAATTTAGAAGTGTGGTTCCAGCGTTTCTTTGAAAATTTTCAAAATGTGCCAGCCGTTGTGCTAACTGAAGGTATTGAACCAATGCCTATCCGCGAAGGTGAATATAAAGATAATCCAAATCCACATGCGTGGATGTCACCTGCAAATGCAAAAATTTATATCGAAAACATTCGCCAAGCATTCGTTAAATATGACCCAGAAAATGCTGAGATTTATAATGCAAACGCCAAAAAATACGCACAGCAAATCGCAGAACTTGATGCGCCATTGCGTGAACGTCTAAATCGTATACCAGAAGATGAACGTTGGCTAGTTTCAAGCGAAGGTGCCTTTAGCTATTTAACTAAGGATTACGGATTTAAAGAAGTCTATCTATGGCCAATAAATGCAGAAGAACAAGGTTCTCCTCTACAAGTAAAAAAAGTCATAGATACCGTACGCAAGCATAAAATTCCAGTTGTTTTTAGTGAAAGTACAATTTCGGATAAACCCGCACGTCAAGTCAGTAAAGAAACGGGCGCGAAATATGGCGGCGTCCTTTATGTAGATTCCCTTTCTACCGAAAATGGCCCTGTACCCACTTATATCGACCTATTAACGACCACTGTAGACACGATTGCTAAAGGATTTTCACAGTAATATGAGTAACTCAAATCAATACCAAAATCCAAATCTAGTCGTTGATAATGCGACGGTGACTTATAACAATGGTCACACCGCCATTTATGATGCAAGTTTTAATATCTCTGGTGGATCAATTTGCGCACTTGTTGGCGTAAATGGTAGTGGTAAATCAACACTATTTAAAACGGTGATGGGTTTAGTGACCCCATCATCCGGTAGTGTCACCCTAAACGATCAACCAATAAAAGCCGCTTTGAAAGAAAACATAATTGCCTATGTTCCGCAAACAGAAGAAGTTGATTGGAACTTCCCAGTATTGGTTTCTGATGTGGTGATGATGGGACGCTATGGAAAAATGGGTTTTTTCCGTATCCCTAAAAAAGAAGATAAAGAAGCCGTCAAGGTAGCATTAGAGCGAGTTGACCTTTCTGGGCTTGAAGACAGACAAATTGGTGAGCTTTCCGGTGGCCAAAAAAAACGAGTATTTTTAGCTCGAGCCCTTGCTCAGCAAGGTAAAGTTTTGCTACTAGATGAGCCTTTTACTGGTGTTGATGTCAAAACGGAAAATGCAATCATTGACTTACTGCGTAGTTTGCGTGATGAAGGGCATTTAATCTTAGTCTCTACTCACAATTTAGGTAGTGTGCCAGAATTTTGTGACCAAGTTATTTTGATTAATCGTACCGTATTGGCAAGCGGTCCAACAGAGACCACATTTACACAAAGAAATTTACAACAAGCCTTTGGTGGTGTTCTGAGACACATTAACCTGTCAGGTCAAGAACTACATGACGATGATGATCCACGCTCAATTACCGTTATTACCGATGATGAACGAGCAGCTGTTTTCTATGGTCACGACCATGATGCACCGGTTAGGAAAAACCAGCCTAAGGAATCAGAATGATTGAGTTGTTACTACAGCCTTTTGAGTACAACTTTATGGCGAAAGCTATCTGGGTCAGTGCCATTGTTGGCGCAGTGTGTGCTTTCCTTTCGGCTTATCTGATGCTCAAAGGCTGGTCATTAATGGGAGATGCACTCTCCCACTCGGTTGTTCCGGGTGTTGCAGGTGCATATGCATTGGGCTTACCTTATGCCGCAGGGGCATTTTTTACCGGTATTCTGGCTGCACTTGCTATGACATTAGTTAAACATTTAACTCGTTTACGTGAAGATGCGGTCATTGGTTTTATTTTTTCGACTTTCTTTGCCGCCGGACTGTTAATTGTTTCGCTAAACCCAACTTCAGTAAATGTACAAAGTATTATTTTTGGTAATATTCTCGGTATTGCAGACGCCGACGTTCTACAAGTCGAGATCATTATCGCTGTGTCGTTCGTGGTATTAATGTGCTTATGGAAAGATTTATTAGCTGTCTTTTTCGATGAAAGCCATGCCCGCTCGATTGGATTAAATCCGTTACGCTTAAAAATAATTTTCTTTACCTTATTAAGTGCCTGTACCGTTGCTGCATTACAAACTGTCGGAGCAATATTAGTCATTGCGATGGTAGTAACCCCGGGTGCAACCGCTTATTTGCTAACTGATCAGTTTAAACGTTTACTGATTATTTCAGTCACTATCGGTACAGTAACCAGTGCTGTTGGTGCTTATGCAAGTTACTTCTTAAATGGCGCGACGGGTGGCTTAATTGTCACATTGCAAACTGTTATTTTCTTACTTGCGTTCTTCTTCGCCCCTAAACATGGTTTATTTGCTTCTCGCCGTAAGGCACGAAAAGAAGTCGCAATCTTGCACCAAGAAAAACAACAAGGAGCCTCAAATGAGTGATTTTATTGACTTGTTGATGGCACCATTTGCATTTCCATTTATGCAAAAAGCCTTGATTACCGCCATTGTGACAGGTACTGTCTGCGCCATATTGTCTTGTTTTTTAGTTTTAAAAGGTTGGTCTCTAATGGGAGATGCGATTTCTCATGCAGTGCTTCCCGGAATTATTCTTGCCTCTTTAATTGGGATACCTCTCGCCATTGGTGCATTTGCGTCAGGACTTTTTTGCGCAGTCGCAACCGGATACCTAAAAGAAAATAGCCGAATAAAAGAAGATACCGTGATGGGTATTGTCTTTTCGGGTATGTTTGCTATTGGTCTGGTTATGTTCGCAAAAATCGATACCGCACAGCATCTTACTCATATTTTGTTTGGTGATATTTTAGGTATTACCGATGATGAATTTAAGCAAATTTTATTATTTGCTGGCATCACAGTAGCTATCATTTTATTAAAACGAAAAGATTTCATGCTGTACTGTTTTGACCCTAATCAGGCTCGTGTCATCGGCCTTCCTGTCAAATTAATTCATTATGGATTACTTTCACTACTAGCCTTAACCATTGTGGCTTCGTTGCAAGCAGTTGGGATCATATTAGTCATTGCAATGCTAATATCCCCCGGCATCATTGCTTTCGTTCTATGTCGTAGCTTTGGCTGGATGCTGATTATTGCGGTAATTGCCTCTGTCACATCGAGTGTAATTGGGACTATTTTAAGTTTCCATATTAATGCAACCACAGGGCCGACTATCGTCGTGACTCAAGCGGTCTACTTTATTGTTGCATTAATATATAGCAAGTTAGTTTTAGCCCGGAAAAAATCAAAAATTTCGACTAATAATAAATTGCACGCTGCTTAAGATGTTATAAAAAATAGAACTAAATAAAAAAGGCCGAGTCAGGATATTTACCCTATTCGGCCTTTCTATTTGTCATTATCGTACTAGTAGTGAATTTATTTACTCATCGTACGAGGGCGGTTATATAGCACCTTATTGTGACTTTGATTTTGTTCATTCTGATTTTCATACACTTTCATTTCGCCACTGCCGGCAGCTAGCGCACGTTCAACAACTAATTCCCCGTCTGATGTACTAATAATTTCTTGCAACTGTTGATGTTGGCTACACCATATTGCATCTACATCTTTGTCTCGGTTAATATCTCTATCAGCTGAAAAAGCCACTGTACGTGTTTGAAAACGCGTTTGAGTTCCCCCTAATTCCAATCCATAACCTGGAGTTGAAGGATGTGTCACAACCACTTTTCCATCATCTAGCCATGACTTAACTGCATTATCGTTAACTTGATAACCTAATTGACTCAGACCATCTAATACCGTTTTTCTCTGCGCTTGAGCGATGATTTTCTGTTCCGCTTGCTCAATAATTACCTCAAGTTTTTCAATCATTTGTGTATATTGAATCAAGGTACCACTATTCATCAGTTTTAATGCATCCTCAATCACGGTACGGTCTGCATTTTCAAAAATAGCTAATTCATCAATTAATTGTTCAATTCTATCAACTAATTCTATTTTTTGCTGACTCTCTCTCAGCTGAGAAGCCATTGTTAATAGGAGTGAATCTGCACGCAAATGACGTTTTGAGCTTTGTTCCATTGCCTGAATCAAATTAAGCTGTTGCTCACTACTTTGAACTTCCTGAGTCGTACCGATTTGTTTTAGTTTTTCAATCATCAGTGCAATTTGTTCGCACTGTAAAGAAAATGGACTTTGGGGTGCACCACTATGCCAGAATTGCTTAACCTCTTCCGATTGCGCTTTTAATTCGCTCAATAACTGCTTTTCAACATCAGTTGGTTGTGTCGAATTAATTTCTAATACAGAAAGTGCGCGGAAAACTAACAGATTCATCTGCTCGACACTTAAACTACTCGCTTGTTCTAGCGCTGAAATCAAATCCGTTTCTGTTGGTAACTGCTGGCGAAGAAGTGCAATGAGCTCAATATAATTACGTTGTCGATATATCTCAGTCCTTGCGTTTAACGCTTGTTGATCAAGCCTTTTTTCCCTGACATCACGCATTTCCTCCATCAAGACCACAGTAAATTCTTTTACATCTTTATTGAGCTGTACTAAATGACGAGACGTCTGTTTTGCAATTTCTAGGGCATCCCTCTCAATTTTTGTATATATCGTATTCAGTTGTGAAATTCGCTTTTCGTTATAGTTTCCCTGTTGACTCAATTTTTGCCATTGTTTGAACAAACGATTCATCACCGCAAGCTGGCGACGACATTTGATTTCATTCATTTCTCTAACGGTAATGCGGTGAACGGATGAACTCATCTCTAAGCTACCTAACTGTTTTGGTTACAAATGCTCGTCATTGACGTCTTTGTGGTGGATGAAAGTAATAAAGCTTGATTCACAGCCTCAAATAAATGTTGTTGTGCCATAGTGCGGTCATAATACCATTCCTTGATGGAGACACGATGAAACACTGGAACCACTTGTTTTAGCACCATTTTACGCCATAATTCTCTTGCTCGCGCATTTTTCAATAAAGGATGAAAGGGCATATCGCACTCAATACCAATTAGAAAATTGCCGCTATTTTCATCCTCAATTAGGCAATCAAAATAAAATAAATCTGTCTGTTTTGATTGAGCAATTTTCCAGCCATTTAACTGAATAAATGCTTTAACAGATTCAATAAATGCATCTTGCTGATGATAACTAGATTCAATCGCAGTCTGAGTATGGCACATACGATTAAGCAAACGTTCATTCTCTTTTTGCATTAATGGGTTACATGCATTTGTCGCATAGGCTAAATAGCCTTGAAGATAATCGCGAGGGATATCAGGCTTTCTAAAGGTATTCAATAAGTCAGAAATTTCATCAATTGGCATTGATGACATAATAATGACTTGTTGACGGGCTCGCGTAATCGCAACATTTAAACGACGTTCCCCTCCTGTTTGCCCTAATACACCGAAATTTCGTCTAAATGTCCCTTGGGCATTTCGTCCAAAAGTGGTCGAGAATAAAATAACGTCCCGTTCATCACCTTGTACATTCTCTACATTTTTCACAAAAAATGACATGTCCTCATCATTTTTCTGCCGCTGGTTTTCTTGCGTATAAGCTTGTAAGAAATACTCATCTTGTTGCGCTTTAGCTCGAATATGTTGATTAATTAATAGTGCTTGCTTTTGATTAAACGTTACCACACCAATTGAAGGACGTTTTTCGAACGGCATTTGCCAAATTTTTTCTAGATGCTCAACAACTGCAATAGCTTCCGCTTCATTACTTTGATTGATATAAGTACCACCCACGGAGATTAAATGTAGTGGTTTTATTTTATTAACGGCGGTTGTTGAAAGCTGCGCTGGAATATTGAGACGATTTTCATAGAAAGCAAAATTTGAAAAATTAATTAGCTCTCGATAAGCAGAACGATAATGAATATCCAAAGTATGTACTGGCAATACAGTTCGGGCTAAATGCAATAAGTCTGGGCAATCAGTGATTTGACGATAGTCCCATTGAGCATCAGCTTGATCTTGCTGCTCATCAAATTCTTCATCATTGTCCTCTTCTTCTATCTGTTTACCCGTAAAAAACTTAGAAGGTGGCATCTGTTTTTCATCGCCACTTACAATAGCTTTTTTTCCTCTAAACAGAGTCGAAAGTGCAAACTCAATTGGCATTTGTGAGGCTTCATCATAAATTACGCTATCAAACATTGCCGCTTTAAGCGGTAAGACTTGGCTTGCAACATCAGGTGTCATCAACCAAATTGGGCGTAATTGCATTAATCCCATTTGGCTCCCTTCGCTAATAAATTCACGTAAACGCCTAGCACGAGGTCCGGCCAAACGCGTAATCTCTTCCCAATCCCGTCTCGACGCTAATTTCTCAATTTCAATATTTAGGGGAAGCGCTTGTTTATTAAAATCATGTAATTGCTTTTGAGCGTCTGTTAGTTGAGCCACATCTGACATAAACTGTAAATTATCCATTGCTAAAGCCGGTCTTTGCACTTCAAATTGTCTTTTTACGTAGATAAAAAATTCATATTTAATGGATTGAATTAATTCGTCAACCCAATCGCTTTCAACATAAGATGCCGTATCACCAAGCTTAGAATGCATTAAAGACAAGAAATACCAATGGCTATCAGTAAAATGCGCAGTTTGTTCTCTAAACAATTGAAATTTAGCTAGTTTAGGTAGCTCATTATTTAATTTCTCAAGCTCATTTGCCAGCGACTGTCCTAAATCGATCGCTTGACTAAATTGTTCAAAGCTCTCTTCTGTGAATGCATTTTGTAATACATGTAATAACCGTAAACTTTTTGCCTGCATTGTCGCTTTTAAAATAGCAGATTTAATTTCTAAGCATTGCTGAGTAAATATAAGCTGAGTAAATTCAGCCTGTGGCTGATTGGTTATCCCATTAATAATATGCTCCTGCTCGGGATATTGAGCTAATATCACCGCTGAGGATTCAACCTGTTTTAATTGTCCAATCAAAACATGCAATGCTTGCCGCCATTCACCATTTTGGGTATTAGTTTCAATGGACAATTGTTGATAAAAAGGTAAAAGCTCTTGATATAATAAGCGCCACTGTTGTTCAACTTTGATATTTTTAAGTAAAACAATGAGTTTTTCTTTATCACCAAACATTCCACTGGAGGCGATAAAGTTATTTAATCGACCTTGACGCTGATAATAAAATGGATTGATGAAACGGAAGAATGAACCTTCGAGTTTATCGGTAATAGCCCATGATAATTGTGCTAAAACTTGATTATTTATTGGTGCCAATAATTGAAATAATAAAGGATCGCAACCTAAGTCATCAATGGCTAATAATCGTTGATTTAATTGTTCGAGTTGAGCAATTAGACTATTTTCCACCCGCTCATCATCTCGCCGATTTAGAAACAGTACTAACCATTTCGATAAACATTGCCACTGTTCCACTGATTGTGATAACAAATGTTCTTCACATTGCTTAATCGCTTGCTCATGATTAGTTAACTGTGTAATCGTTATTTTGTTATAAGCAGAAGCATAAGCCTGTTCACGTTCCTTTTCTGTTTGGATAAACGGCACAATATATTGATTAACTAATTCATATTGCAGATCATTGACTGAAAATTGTGCTAACTTTCTTAACGCACTATTTTCATAGTCAAGTTGCCACCATTGTAGGCCATGTTGTCTTAAATCTTCGGTTAATACCTCAAAACTGTGTTTATTTAATAAACATAAATGTTCGGTAATTTTTTCGTTATCAAAATAATAATGTGATTTTTGCTCTAATTGAATTAGCCCTGTGAGCGCCTCTTTATATGACAACTTATATGTATTATCGACCTGATACATTGATTGATAATAATGGTCTAGTTTTTCTTCAAAACGTTGAACACGAGAAACAAGGTACAAACGCTGTTCTAGCCAATTTTTTTCATTATTTTCCTTGGCCCATAGCTGCTCAATTTGTTCTCTAACCGCTAAAATAATCTCTCTGCTTTTTTGGTTCTGATTAACCATCAGCACTCTGTCTGATAAACCACTCGCAACCAACCGCTTATAAACTACCTCTAATGCAGCAGGTTTTTGGCAAATCACTAATGCTGTTTTTTGTAAACCAATTGCATCTGCAATTAAACTCACAATAGTTTGGCTCTTTCCTGTTCCTGGCGGCCCTTCAATCAATAGCCCAGTATTGGTACGAGCGGTATTTACAATTTGTTCCTGTGAAGGATCGAGTAATGAAAGTGTGAATTGATTGATTGTAGATGCGTCAAAATGGACATCAGTCGAGCTGGATTTTTCGTTATCGCTAGAATGTAAAGGCAAGTTCAACATCGTGGCTAGAGCGGTTTGGTTAATCGGCAATGAGGCGATTTGCTGTAAGTCACTGCTCATTGCTTGACCAATAAATGAAGTATGGAACAACACCGCCGAACACACAATTTCAGCACTATTATCGGCGATTGCGTCGTCAATTATCGGTAACGGGGTCAAAATTGATTGTTTTACAGGCAATAAAGATGACAACGTATCCATAATATCTTCAATACTTAACCCTGATTTCGATAGTAATTTATCTAATACTTTTTGCCATTCATTGACAGCAGGGATCCCTACAAAATTAGCTAACGCCGGATTTAAACGAATTGCTGCTCTTTCATTATCGAAACTTAATTGAATTGGACGATTTTGAGCAATTGATGACAACAATGATACTGGCCACAAAAATAACGGGGCAATACGTGGTTTCACAAGATTCGGCTGAGTGTTAATCAATAAGAATGGAAAGCCAAGATACATGCCATTAATACCAGTATCTCTTTGATATAACTGCGTATTAGACTGTAGAATACGTAAGCGATTATTGACACCACTGCGTTGTAATAATAAGTCACTATCAATAGATACGCCGCTTTTTTTTCGGTTAATAATATGTTCGAGTAACACACTAGCACTATGTGCTGATGAGCTATGCAAAGAATTATCACATTCGGTTAGATCAACTCTGCCTGTATTTTGCGTTAAGCGCATACGAACTAAACTACCGCGTTGGGTGACAGAAATGAGTTTTTGCGAGAAAAAATGTAATACTTCTAAGATATATTTTTGTGACTCCGGAACTTGCCATTGATTTATAGGCACAGCCAACATCACTAATATTTTATTCAATGGTAAGCGACGAGTTAATAGATATCGTTCAGACCAGCTATCTAATTCTGCAATTCCAATTCTTTTAAAATCACTCAAACATTCACTCAATAATGAATATAACTCATTGCGAGGTAATAAAAGCTGCTGTCTCGCACTATCATCATTAAAATTATCAACATCATGTTGTTTCGCTAATACTGATGCTTCATTAATGATAGTTTCGAGGGATATTAATTGACCAATATCTGCACTTAATAACAAAATATAATCGACATCTTGCTTATTTTGACGATCAAATAGCGCTTGTAAACTTTCATTATGTGAATCAGGAAATTGCTGGTGAATAATATCCCAACGGGCTGATAATTGGCTTATAGATGTAATCAGTAAATAAAGCCGTAAGCTTTGTTCACTCAATAATATATTTTGTTGTTGTGCCCGCTGACGAACTTGATTTTGGCGATAATACAGCTGAACCAACCAATGCTGAGCATCAATCGCTTGTATATATTGACTTAATGGTTCACAAATAAGTTGATAAGCTAATGAAGGATTATCAAGTAACCATGATGGTGTAATAATCTCGCCACGATAGACAAATGGCATATTAGGATTGAGTATCTTCAACGCCAAAGTAAGTCTAATACTGTCGTCCATATCTTGATGAACTTGCATATCAACCAAGTTCTGTAATTGCTTAATCACCTGATTTGCATTAGTAAATTTAGCGACCCATGAGCTAATTTCACCACGCATCAATAATTGAACAGCCTCATCCCAATGCTTTTTCTCACCCGCCACCATCGCAAATGCATCGAGTTGACTGAACTGAAAACTAGCAAATTGGATTTGATGATTTTGTGGTTGAAAATTCTCGATTGAAGATTCAGGAGCCTGGACAGGATGACCTTGCAACCAAGCAGAAACTTGTGGCCACTGCCAACGCAAAAAGCGATCGCGGCACAATAACCCACGAAGTAACAATTGTGTATTGCTATCAATATCATCAGGTAAATCAATACCATTGGTCATAACTTGAATCAAAAAGGCATTATCTTGAATATGAGCAAAGCACTCACCTTGAGTCAATTGCTCAAGTAAAATAATCCCCAAACTCCACCAGTCTGACGCTGCACTCACTCCCCCAGCCAATGTTTCAGGCGCGCTATAACGGGAAATATCTAAAGGAGATACAATATCAAGATCAAATTCAGATAAGCATGCAGAACTATATTCAATCACAACAATATCAAGAGGATCACGACTGCGGATCAATAAATTTGATGGACGCAAGTCGCGATGCCGCAATCCGTGTTCAGTAAAAACAGCAATCGCTTGGCCCATTTCTTCAATTAATTTTGGGATCTCAGTGGGCTGCCAAAAGTCACCTTGTTCGATAAATTGGCTCAATGAACCACCACTAAGGCGTTCAGTGACATGCCAAGCCCGTTGCTGCCAGCGACCAATTTGATAAAATTCAGGAACATGGTCGGTAGGAATTAATTTTAGTACTTGATAAACAGCAGGATCGGGTTCTTCACCTTTTTGATAAAGCGTGAGAATGCCACATTGCCCTGTCGTTACATGGTTAACCAGATAGCGTTCTCTTGTACTATCAATCCCATTAATACGCTGCTCTAATTGCCAATCACCAATAATTTGTTTTGGCGATTCAGGAGCAAGCGCGTCTGTGTTTTCATGTACATGAGATGGTGCAGCGTCAGCGCCACAAGTAAAGCAGATGAAATCACCGTCGTTCATAGGATGACCATTGGTACAAACAAGCGATGATAACGACGGATTATCTGTATTTATTGATTCCGTTTCAACAACTGGTATGTCAATAAGACCAACACTTTCACCCGTTAATGGTCGCCAACCGGACTCATGAATAGGCTCAAGCGTTAAATCCCAGCCACAGGTTTTACTGTTATTTTGTTCAAGATTAATCATCCCTGCGCAAAAAATTTCAGTTAAAGGGCGTTCTGTATGGCAATGGGGGCAAAAGCGTATCATGGTCATCCGTTGTTCCAATATCGTTATTTTTTTAGTTGTTTTAATGGTTGTTCTTGCTGCTCAAGTAATAATCGTAAACGCTGCATATCATCACGCTGAGGAATACCGGTTAGAAAAATCCGTCCCGTTTCATCAACCGATAAATCCAAAACTTTATCTTTTGTAGTCATCGTTCTTTCGTACTGCTCAAAACGTTTTCGACCTAGCGCTGTTAACATATGTAATTGTTGGTTATCACTACCTCTGAGTATTTTAGTTTGTGTCGCTTTAACTTGAAAAGGCTCGCTGATCAGCGCATCTATTAATCCTTTCATAGCAGAAACTTGCGACTCAATTTTATGCCACTCATAACCGCTATAAACTAAAATATCTCCTTGAGAAATTTTGCGTATTGCAACTAACAAAGAATGCAAGGCCTCAGGTTGCTCAAAGGGTTCTCCTCCAGAAATAGTGATACCATCGGCAAAAGGCAACCAATCTTTCATTTGTTCAACCAGTACCTCAACCGTGATGCCATTATTTTTTACAGACCAAGTATCCGGCGATAAACACCCTTTGCAGCGTAGAGAGCAACCTTGCATCCAAATACCAATACGGTTACCTGGCCCTAACGTTGTGACTGGAAAATGCATGCGAGACAAACTAATTTCCATTACATTAATTCACCACAGGAGATAACGAAATTTGAGTTGTTCCGCCAAGAACAATATCAGTGATTTGATAAGCAGTACCGACTTGTAAATCGTTATCAAAAATTGCACGGGACAATGGATTAATTAAATGAGTTTCGAGTTGGTTACGAATACCGCGCCCACCATTGGACAGGTCAGTTAAACAGCAGTTATTGAGTATTTGCTTAGCGTTATTTGATATCGATATAACCAATCCTTGCTTCTCTATACCTAAAAGAATACTACTCACCATTTGTTCGAAAATTTGTTCAGCAACATCAGGACGAATAAAATCAAAAACAATAATATTCTCACCAATACGATTAAGTAATTCAGGGCGATTCAACACTAATTTAAAATGACGTTCTATCTCGCTTTTAACATTTCGAGTCACGGTTTCAAAAGGTTCATGAGGCTGTACGTTGGCAACTCGTTCCCCATTACTATCAAGTCGATAGATACCTAAATTTGAAGTAAAAATAATTAAAGATTCAGAGAAATAAACACGGTCGCCTCGCCCCGATGTTAAAACACCATCGTCAATAATTTGAAGAAACTTATCCATTAAATGAGGATGTGCTTTTTCAATTTCATCAAATAGAACAACACTAAATGGCTTTTCTCGAATTGCATTAGTCAATTCACCGCCAGAATCATAGCCAACATAACCTGGAGGAGCACCAATTAGCCGTTGGTCAGCATGTTCGGCACTGAATTCAGACATATCGAAGCGGATATACGCATTTTCATCACCAAAAAGTAATTGCGTAACCGTTTTTGCGAGCTCTGTTTTACCAACCCCTGTAGGTCCTGCTAAAAATACCACGCCTCGGGGACGCCCACCTTTATTACTTCCCACACCAGTCATTGCGCGTTTAATAATATCTAATAAATGGGTGACCGCATGTTGCTGGCCTTTAACTCGACGTTGAATAACGTCTGGCGCATGATGGATTTTTTGTTTATCAATTTTCTTCCAAGGGTCTTCGGTGATCCCGACTTTATAACGACGGACGGCATCACCGATTCGAATAACATCTACGTTTTCAATTCGTGCCAATTGAATAATTGCCGTTAAATCAAGTAATAACAATCCTTCTGTCTCATCGATAAAGTCATTTAAAAGACTTTCTTTTTCTGGCTCGCTAATTTGAGTAAAACCAGATAATGATCCTAACAATGTAGGCGCAAGTATACGCCGTATTTGACTATCCGGTTTTGCTACAGGAATTGCACGGATACGGGGGTTATTCACCAAGAACCAATCAGGTAAATCCGTTTCTTTTTCAACAATCCAAAATAATGAATTATAAAACGGTAAGTTATTCTCTCCAGCAGGACGAGCTTTGACTTGGTGTGAAGCCACTAATGCGCGCGTAAACAAGCCGTGTTCTGCTGGTGTTAAGTTATCTCGATGAGAAATTAAACATGAGGCAAAATCAATACAAAGTGCAATAGGTTGCTCTTTATAGTTTACAAATTTATCTAATATGTGATTGAGCATATCAATGCCACCTGCCGCTTTATCATCTGTGGTATTAAGGCCCAGATTTTGCATCAGCAAAGCGCCCTCTTGCGCATTATGCGCTAGGTTTGGTACCCATTGAAAACCCAATAATGGCGTATAGGTAATGATATGCGTATAACCAATTTCAAATAAGCTATTAAATAGCGATTGATTAAACGGTAAAGGCGTCACAATATTTGGTGCTATTTCACTGGCTTGTAAATCTCGAACATTACCAAATAAAACAAACTGGCTTTTCAATGGAATAAATCGAATTAAATCTCTTAACCAGCGTGGTTTTTCAAAATCAGCGCCCATATCATCCCTTATCTCAATCTTGATTTTGTTTGTCAGTTTACCTTAAATTGTGAATCAAAAGCTCGCTGATATTGTTTTGTATCCAGATTATCTGAACATTCTCAATTTAGATAAATTGTGATGTACTTCATTTACTGTGTCTTAGAATTATATGCAGACAAAATATCCTGCCAATTATTTCGTGATAGGCTCTTCTTTTTATACAATTATCACTATTAATTCCTAAACTGTCGCTATAGTATTGTATTAATGAAGACCAAAGCAAAGCGAGGTGGATCATGTGGCAAGCAATGTGTCGTTTATTAAGTGAACACTTAGGTGAAGCGGAGCTACGTAATAAAGTCATGCTATCAGGGGGTGACATTCACCATACATTACGCATTGACTACGGTGAACACACCGTATTCATTAAGCAAAATCGACGCGAGTTTTTGCCGCTGTTTAAACAAGAGGCTGAACAGTTAGAAATATTAGCAAAAAGCCAGACCGTCACTATCCCTAAAGTGTATGGTGTTGGTAGCAATAAACATCATAGCTTCCTCCTTCTTGAATATTTCCCATTAAAACCCTTTGACGCCACAAACGCTTGGCACTTTGGTCAACAACTTGCTCGCTTGCATCAATGGGAAGAACAACCGAGTTATGGTTTTGATTTTGACACTATGCTAAGTACCATCACCCAACCAAATAGCTGGGAAAAACGATGGAATTCATTTTTTGCAGAAAAACGCATTGGATTACAATTACAGCTTGCCTCTGAAAAAGGGATGGTATTTGGTGATATTCAATTGATTGTTGATATTGTTAAAAACCGTCTTTCGGGACATCAACCTCAGCCGTCTTTATTACATGGCGATTTATGGCCAGCTAATTGCGCAGTAACAAATCATATTGACGGTGTTCTCTATGATCCTGCCTGTTATTGGGGAGACAGAGAATGTGATATTGCTATGTTGCCTTTATATCATGAGCTACCAATTCAAATTATTGATGGCTATCAAAGCGTATGGCCGCTACCTAATGGTTTTTTGGAACGACAACCGATTTATCAACTTTATTATTTACTCAATCAAGCCAATATTTTTGGTAATGAACAAAGTTACCTGCAAGCAAGAGCGATCATCGATAAATTGATTGAAACACAATAAAATACTACGCTAGCGTAATGCCGAATCACTTAACTTTTTAAGTGATTCGGATAACTTATTAGACTCAATAACTATAATTTCTACGGTTAACAGAACCTACCAATTTAAAAAATTCAACATAAAGAAAATACCAATTCCTAGCACAACTGGCCAAAAATATAAAATAAAGAATTGTGTAAAAATAGTGTGTCGAGGGATAGTCACTTTAGCTTCTAATTCTTCTTTTGAAATCTCTATACCTTTGGCTTTTTCCAAAATTACGTGATCTTCAAGACTTTCACGAATAAACTTAATTTGTCTGTACATCCGCAATCCTGAAGCACTTAAAGCAAGCCCAACAAATATAAAAACAAAAATTACCGTAAAACTAATATTGTTAGCCGATAAACCATCTGCGGCATGAGGTATTGGTGAGTTATTCCAAAAAATATTAAGGAATGCGGTACTTTGGCGAGTCATTTCGGCCATCAATTTTATAAAATCATTCGCGACCGCATTAATCCCTTCACCTTCTAATCCTTTTATCGCTGCTAGTTTAATTAAAGAAGCTAACGTAGAAACTAACGCCACAAGAAATACAACCCACCCCAAAATACGTTTACCAATAGCGATATAACTAGCATTGCGGAAATTCATTGCAACTATTCCTTAACAATATTTATTTTTGTCACCCAATTTTCCTATTAATAATAGCTGAAATTGCCCATCCTCTACAAATTTCCATTTAGAAATGATAGTTTTGTTATCACTTTCAGATTATTCAAGTGCCCTATGCACTACCCTATGCACTAATGGGTTCAATATTAGCGCTAGCTGTATATGTCTAATCGGGTGCTGACTTGCTACAATGCATCACTCAAAGTAGGCGCTAACACTTTCAAGTTGCCAATCACAATGAGAACACTGTCTATTGTGATGTTTTATTTAGATTCAATCACTTGAAATCTGGCAAGAATACACTCATACATGAATGGAGTTTTGACATGTACCATAAATTACCTATCCAATCCGTTATTTTTGATATGGATGGCTTGCTAATAGACTCAGAGCCTTTTTGGGCACAAGCAGAACATGAGGTTTTCTCACAGTTGGGGCTTGATCTTTCTATCGCTGATTCACTTCCAGACACACTTGGGTTACGTATTGATCACGTTGTTGAACTTTGGTATCAAGCTTCACCTTGGCAAGGTTGTAGCCAAGAAGAAGCGAAACAACGAATTATTGACCGCGTTATTGGTCTAGTTGAAGAAACTCGTCCTGTTCTTCCTGGTGTCGAACATGCAATGGAATTATGTCGCTCTTTAGATTTAAAAATTGCCCTAGCCTCTGCCTCGCCGATGTATATGTTAGAAAGAGTTCTAGAGCTGCTTAATATTCGCCATTATTTTTCAGCGGTAGTTTCTGCGGCTGATTTACCCATGAGTAAACCGCATCCTGAAGTTTATCTTAAAGCAGCGGCACAACTGTCGACAAAACCAATCCATTGCGTCTCTTTAGAAGATTCATTCAACGGTATGATAGCGGCAAAAGCGGCAAGAATGCGCTCTATTGTGATACCGGATCGTCAACATTTCAACGATCCTCGTTTCGGATTAGCTGATGTGAAACTGGCATCACTCAATGACTTAACTGCTGAATATTTACGCTAATCATCGCCTCATAAATTAATAAGTGCGCTCCCCTATCCACTTTCGATAGGGGAATTTGCATCAGAGAATAAAATTCTTTTGTTATCTGCTAATAAATAAGAGTTTTTTTAACTTACTCCCTCTATCATATTCTTTTTAAACGTTTTATACTGCCATTTAACTGTATAGATAAACAGATGGTATTTTATCCACCATGACTGCTGAAGGGCATCTGCTTTTTTCCGTCGCCTCGTTAATAATGGCTCATAAATTACAATTAACGCCTGAGCTTGCTCAAGGTGATTGGCTGCACATGATCCCAGGAACGTTATTAGGTGCATTACTGCCCGATATTGACCACCCTTCATCTATCCCTGGGCGTCTGTTACGTATAGTCTCCCTTCCGATATCAAAACTCTGTGGCCATCGTGGCTTTACTCATAGCTTAATAGCATGGCTTATATTAATGATTTCCTGCTATCAATGGTTACCTGTTGATTGGGGTATTCCCAGTGATTTAATTCAAGCTTTTTTATTAGGTTATCTGAGTCATCTTGTCGCCGATATGCTCACTCCATCAGGGGTTCCTCTTCTATGGCCTTTACCTCAACGTTTTTGCCTACCATTATTACGCAGTAAAAATAGCAAACGAGGTGAGCGTTTTATTTCTGTTGTTTTGACTGTTTGTGCATGTTTGTTACCGGCAGGCTACCAGTTGGATTTTTACTTTCAAATTGAGAGCGCAATAAAATATATTCATAATCAAATGGATATACACTTGTCTACATAAACGCCGCTTTTGTAATATACTGTAAGCATGAATAAAACTATCTTATTACTTTTCATTATAAGAAATGTGTTTTATCACCTGATAACATATAACCAATTGTTAGAAGAAATATAATCCTTATAACCATGAAGGATTAAATAACAAGCAACGTAATTTAAAATCAGCGATTTGGAGTCCGGAATGAATATTCCTCTAATTATAAATTTACTCGTTTTTGTGGCATTACTAATACTGCTAGCAAAACTTGGTTCAAAAGGCTGGAGCCTGTCTAAAAAAGTATTGGTTGGTCTCGTTTTCGGTGTTGCTTATGGTGTCGTACTACATTTAGTGTACGGCAGCGGCCACCAAACAGTAAAAGACTCCATTCTTTGGTTCAATATCGTAGGTAATGGTTACGTTCAACTATTACAAATGGTCATTATGCCATTAGTTTTTGCCTCTATTTTGAGTGCGGTAGCAAGGCTACATAAGGCCTCATCACTAGGTAAAATTAGCTTTCTAACAATCGGCACGTTGTTATTCACTACGGCAATCGCTGCATTGGTTGGTATATTAATTGCCAATATGTTTGGGCTGACAGCTGAAGGCTTAGTTCAAGGCCAATCAGAAACAGCACGTCTAAGTGCTATCCAAACTAACTATATTGGTAAGGTTTCAGATTTAACGGTTCCACAACTGATTTTATCATTTATCCCTAAAAACCCGTTTGCTGATTTAACTGGCGCAAGTCCAACTTCTATCATCAGTGTTGTTATCTTTGCTGCATTCCTCGGTGTAGCTGCACTGCAACTATTTAAAGATGATAAAGAACGCGGTGAGAAAGCATTAGCGGCTATTGATGTGCTACAAGCGTGGGCAATGAAATTAGTGCGTTTAGTTATGCGTTTAACCCCTTATGGTGTTATGGCGTTAATGATAAAAGTCGTTGCGAGCTCTAATCTTGCAGACATCATTAACCTAGGGACATTCGTCATTGCATCTTATGTCGCTATTGCCATTATGTTTGTTATTCACGGCATATTAGTCGCATCAACAGGTTTGAACCCTATTACCTTTTTCAAAAAAGCAGGGCCTGTACTAACTTTCGCGTTTACTAGTCGTTCAAGTGCCGCAAGTATCCCGCTAAATATCGAGACACAAACACGTCGTTTTGGTATTCCTGAGTCGATTGCGAGCTTCTCTGCCTCTTTTGGTGCAACTATTGGTCAAAATGGTTGTGCGGGTATCTACCCTGCAATGCTTGCAGTCATGGTTGCACCGACGATGGGAATCAATCCATTTGACCCTCTGTGGATAGCAACGTTAGTGGGTCTGGTGACTATCAGCTCAGCAGGTGTCGCAGGTGTGGGTGGTGGTGCAACATTTGCAGCGCTAATCGTGCTACCTGCGATGGGACTGCCCGTCACACTTGTTGCTCTATTGATTTCCGTTGAGCCACTAATCGATATGGGCCGTACTGCACTTAACGTCAGTGGTTCTATGACAGCAGGTACCGTAACAAGTCAATTAATGGGCGAAACTGATAAATCAGTTTTCAATCAAGAAAATGATACTGAATTAAAGCATGTTTAATTATTAGTTCAGCTAATAGACCTGCCTTCTTAGGCAGGTTTTTTTTGCTTTAATTTATTGATTCTTAGTGACTATATACAAAAAAGGCCACACAATGCGCAGCCTTTGATTAAATTGATACAAGTAAAGCTTAAAAATGAAACTAAAGCTTATTTAAAATACCTCACATATACTTTTGATTATTTTATTATCTTTCTATTTTCATCAACAATATTTGAAAACTATGTTTCTATTACCTATATGAGAATAAAACATTGACGGTATTGCTAAACGGGCCTTGTTTAATCGTTGAATTATTTTCTTTAGATAATTCCGCTGAATAAAGGTAATTACCCGGTTTTTGCTGAGAAATAACACCTTTATAATATTCTTGATCAAAGCGAATTTCTTGCCCTAAACTTCTGTCTGTAATCGCCATCTGTAAGCCATTATCAAAAACTAAATATTTATTATTGACTACGCCTTTATTACTTTGAAATTTAACACTAACTTCCAGTGCGGCTTCACATGTTGAAACAGGCGTTAATGTTAAATTAAAATTTTCTTTTACTGTTTTATTATTTTCAAATTGGTCTGTCGTAAGCTCTTTAAAATCGACCACCTCATCACTCATCGTAACAATAGGTGTCGGGCAATAGTTAACTAATGTTCCTACCAGACGGATAGTGTAATTATCACCAATACGATTTCTCACACCATCCGTGTGATAACCGAGAGTAAAATTACCTGTATCAAATGATTTTAATGGTCCCGCTCCGCGCTTTATAGTAAACGTATGCCATAAAGCTATTGAATAATTACCTGTATTCCAATACCCAACCATTAATCTAGGTGTATTCAGTGCTGTAATTTCTACTTCATTAGTGTCATAAGCTGATTGATAAACTCTAACGCCACTAGAGAGAAGATAAGCTTTAGTTGATTCGGGCGTTTGATTGTAAAACCAGATAGTTCTATCCGCTTGAGATCCTGAAAAATTACAATTCCATGATATAGCTGAAAAACCACTACCTAATGTTGTTCCAGCAGGGATATTTCCTGGTATTGTATTCATATCAATAGATAGTAATGGCAAAGGGAACCACGCTCCTAGAGGAGTACATGTAACACCGGCATAAGAAAGCGCACTGAAAGTCAGTAATAACGAACTAAACACCCCTTTCTTAACTCTATTTTTTATTGTTTTGTTCATAAGGGATTTCATTTAAGTGTTCCTTAGCAGTTTTTATATATCTCACTGATATTTAGTAGGTTTGCATACTTTTTATCATTGCCATGTTAATGCAAATGCTAAATTTCACCTTGAACACATTTGCAATAATTTATTCTTAGCAAAATTGCATTCATGCTTTAGTAAACTTATAGTCACCAGTCGCTCTTCCATACTATTTTAGCTGTTTTAAATAAACATGCGTTGTTGGCTACGAAGAATACTACTCAGGTGGTGAGTAAATTGATATTCATAAGTTATTAATTTCGTCTATAGTGTGTAACTAAATATATTAACTGTATCAATACATATATCGTCTATATTTTCTATTAACGTTTCTTTAACTGGTCTAAATACTAACTCTGTTAATATTTGCATTATCAATTCCTCAGAAAACAGAAAATCCCGCGTTAAGCGAGGTTTCAATCTATAAATTATGTGGTAACCCATTAATTATTATCTAAATTTTTAATTAGTAATTTTGATAATGCAACGTTTTGACTTTTATTCTCAATAAGAATGAATATCATGCATCTGATTCATTGCCATTATAAGATTGTCTTCATAATGATAAAGGGATTCAGGGTAGTTAGTGACATCTTCAGACTGAGAAAATTTAATTTCTGAGAGTTTTATTTCTAAATTCGTATCAGTCACATTCATGTGAATTCCTTCCAGAACTTGCTGTAATTGATGTGCAGCTTTACCCCCTCCTCTATTTGCGTAGCTGACCATCATCGCCGGTTTTTTATTCCATTCTTTATACAAATGATCTATAGCATTTTTCAATGCCGCTGGGTAACCCCAATTATACTGTGGAAAAACGAATATATAGGCATCTGCTTCTTGAATTTTTTTGCTCCACGCAATTGTATGCTTATGCATATAAATACCTTCAGCAGGCAATCCAGGTTCATCATCCATTGGTAAATACCAATCTTTTAAATCAATAATTTCTGTAGAGTATTTTTGGCTTACCACATCTTTAACCCAGCATGCTATTTGTGGCCCAATACGCCCCTGACGAACACTACCAATTAAAATCTGAATATGCATACTTCAACACCCATAATTTTTAGAAATTTCATATCGTCAATAGAGATTTCCAGTAGAAAATAAGAACAGAGGCCAGCAACTGAATGAAAGCCCCCTGCATATAGTACAACGTCAAATGTCAGTCTTGTTTCTCTGTCATATAAATCTATGTTAAATGAAGCTTTAAATTTTTGGTTGATTATTATGCATAACTACACATGCAATAAAGATCATTATCAAAAAAATTGTATCGATATCAAGGTGTAAATACTCAAAAACTATTGGATCACAGATCACAAAAATTGGCAGATAATTATGACGATGACCATAGAAAAGAATGGCAAATTGATGTAATTTTAATAGTCTACTTTCTGTACTATTTTGAGGGTGAATTTCGCTAAGGTTTTGGGTAACTTTTTTAGCTTAAAAGATAAATAAGCATATAGGATTATTTTTTACTTAAAAAGTAATACTGCATAACTCAGCAATAAAAAAACAATAAAATACAATAGACTAGCCATCAACACTAAACAATTTAATTGCAGTTAATATTAATATTTCTAATGATTTTATAAATATGGACTCCTGTAATTATATGACCAATATTCATATACTAGAAACTAATTCCTCAAATAACCCTTGTATTAGCTGCGGTGCTTGTTGCGCCTATTTTCGTGTTTCCTTTTATTGGGCTGAAGCGCAAATAGGTGGCGGCACTGTACCACAACATCTAACAGAGCAAATCACACCATTTATGAGTTGTATGCAAGGAACTAATCAAAAACAAAATACACGCTGTACTGCGCTTAAAGGGAATATTGGGGAAAATGTTTCTTGTGCAATATATCACCAAAGACCAACGCCTTGTCATGAATTTGAGCAATCTTGGCTTAATGGGATACATAATGAAGCTTGCGATAAAGCTCGCGCGGCTTATGGATTAGCACCACTCGAGCCAAATCGGCCGCAAATTGCTTGTTAATCGTCAATGACCCAGAGCATTTCTGGGTTATCTTCCAAGCTAACTCAATTAGTATTGCAATCAACTCATCATGAGATTTCATTCATCACTTGCATTGCCAATTCAAATGAATATAACCGTGCTTGATGATCAAATATTTGTCCATTAACCATGATTTCATCAGCTTGCGTTTGACGTAATATCGATTCTAATCCATGACGAATTTTAGCTTTATCGCCGACCAAAGACATAGCGAGTGCCTGCTGAACCCCAAATTGTTCTGCTGGAGACCAAATAGTTTCCATATTTTCGACTGGCGGTGGGAGTTGAGAAGTTTGTCCACGACGCAACATAACAAAAGCTTGTTGCATAGACGTAAATAGAAACTCTGCATCACGATTGCTATCTGCGGCAATAATATTAATGCATACCATTGCATAAGGCTTAGCTAGCCTATCTGAAGGTTTAAAGTTAGCACGATATAATTCCAACGCTTGTAATAACAAATCGGGGGCAAAATGTGATGCAAAAGCAAAAGGTAATCCCATTTCAGCCGCAAGCCTTGCACTATATAAACTGGAACCTAATAACCATACGGGTACCTTTTCACCAAATCCAGGAACTGGACGCACGGCAGGATCAGGATCGGTCGCATCAAACCAATTCACTATTTGAGCAACATCTTGGGGAAAGTTATCGATATCATTATTCATATGGCGACGCAATGCTTGCATCGTTTGCTGATTACTGCCCGGAGCACGCCCTATTCCAAGGTCAATACGTTCAGGATACAGTGTATTTAATGTACCAAATTGCTCAGCAATGACCAAAGGTGAATGATTTGGTAGCATAATGCCACCAGAACCTAAACGAAGTGTGCTTGTATTCGCCGCAAGGTAACCAATCAAAACGGACGTAGCCGCACTCGCAATTCCCGTCATATTATGATGTTCTGCTAACCAATAACGATAATAGCCTTGCTTTTGTGCCATTTTCGCTAAATCTAGAGAATGAGAAAATGCCTCTTTTGCAGTCGAACCTTGAGTAATCGGCGCTAAATCGAGTAAGGAAAGTGGAATTTTTTTATCTGACATGACAACTCACTTAGTTAGTTTTTTATTAACTCTGTAGCCATCCTAGACGATAACCTCCCTGTTCACCAGCTATTGGAATGTGCTCAGCACAACTGGACTAAAACTTAATATTTTGACTTTTAATCGGTACAGAAATAGCGAATAAATAGCAATATGAGCCAAACATGAATAAAAAGTGCAGTAATTATGAAGCTTCAGTCAACAGAGGTAAAAGCGATTGCGAGAAGAAATGAATTCATCGAGTATCTAGTTATCGAAAACATAGAGGGATAGATGATGAAAAAAATTAATTCAGGTTTACTTGCTTTAGTCTTAATGTCAGTAGGGTTTGTAGCAGTCGCTAACAGTGCGAATAATAACCATACTCCGCGCCAAAACATGGAAAACAGCTCGCCACGCCAACATATGGGAAATCACCATAACATGGTGTATAGCGTAACGGAACAAACAACTACACCTAATGAAACAATAAAAAAAATAGCCAATAATGTGCCAAAAATTGAAGATGGTAAACGCTACATCGTTAAGGTTGCAGTAATTGAAGTTCCTGAAAATTCAAATAAATATACGATGCCAGCACCACTGCCAGTGAACAAACCCGTAACACAATAATCTGATTGTATTGGTGAACAAATGGTTGAATATAATTTAAGTGTTCGGTAATACCTTTCACAACGATATGTATAACCGCATAGTATCTATTGCCAATAAAATATATGTTAATCAGATAATAAAAATTTTATATATATCCTACGATTGCCTCTGTTTACAGAGGCTTTTTTTTGTACTTAATCCTAATTACTTTTTAAGCACTGGTAAAATTACATTATTACGACTAATCTTTAAATCGAAGTAACTAAAGATAATTTGTTGTAAACGTAATTTCCATTAATAGTATCTATAAAAGTTATTGATAATATTCCATTTTCTCATATAACTTGAATTACCTTATATATTGAATACCTTATACAAACTGAAGTTTTTATATAGATTAAATTTCCAACCTCAATCAACCTTAATATAGTTAAAATTATTTTGGAGCTAACCATGGGTTATTTTGAACTAAAAAAATCGACCAAAGATGTGGCTCAGCCTTATTACTTTGTTTTAAAAGCTGCAAATCATGAAATCATTGCGACAAGTGAAATGTATGCATCAAAACAATCAGCACTAAAAGGCATAGCCTCTGTCCAGAAAAATGGTTCCACCGAAACAATAAATGATTTAACTGCTTAAATGTCTGTTCCCTACCGATAAGGTAGGGACAGCTTTGACAATATCTATTTTAAAACCAAATGGTTATGATTACGCTATATCTCGATGTTACTACTAAAGAATCCAACGTAGCAACGCGGTTACCGCCGCCGCAGATAACACAATCAAAATAAATGGTTTTTTAAACCACGTTAAAATACCAGCCACCAAAACACCAACGACTTTAGGTAAATCAGACAGGTGACTTCCATCAAAGATTGTTGAAGTCACTGCAACAGAGAATAAGATCACAATCGCCGCCGCTGAAAATAGAGCCTGACTGTTGTCGGATAAAACTATTTTATCTTTTAGAATAGCGCCAGATGCGCGCATCAAATACGTACCAATAGCCAATATTAAAATACCCGCTAAAATAAGCCATGGATTATCCATCATAATTATTTCCTTATATAAATAACTAGGCTCAATAACGCAAGCAAAACGGGTATTCCCGCCGGTAATACTGGAGTCACAGCAACAGCAATCACAGCCCCAATAATTGCAGTGATCCTCAAACGTTTATCTTTTAGCGCCGGTAATGATAATGCTAAAATGATCGCGGGAAACATTGCATCCATTCCCAACACATGAGTATCATTAATGAAGCTACCCAGCGCCTCACCAATCAAAACACCTGCGGGCCAACAAATTAAGATCCCTATCCCACATAACCAAAATGCAGCACGTTTTTCTGTTTTATTTTCTTGTGCTAAACCAAATACGACACTTTCATCATTCATAATATGATATCCCAGTAGTGCTTTTGGCCCTTTTCCTGCCAATTCGCTGACAGCAAAGCTAAATGGAATATGTCGCGAGTTTACCAATAGCCCCGCTAATGCCGCCGAAATAGGGCTTCCTCCCGTAAAAATAACACCAATAAATAAAAATTCTGATGCCCCAGCTAAAACTAAAATAGACAGAGTCAGGGGCACCCATAAATCAAATCCTTGGGAATGGGCCAGTGCCCCATACGAAATTCCAACAATAAGGTCTGCAATACACACCAGTGTAATATTTTTCACTGTGTTATTATTAAGTGTAGAAGTTAGCATAATTCAACCGTTCGATATATAATACGTTCGTTCATTATGTCGATGATTATCGCTAAGTCAATCAAAATAGGATATTAAAATTGAGCTTACTTTCGCCCCCTATCGAACTGATATCAAAAGCACTCGCCCGTGAGAGATTAAAAAGCGGGTTATCTTTATCTGAATTATCTCGTCAGGCAGGGATCGCTAAATCGACTTTATCCCAATTAGAATCAGGCCAAGGTAATCCCAGTATTGAGACGTTATGGGCACTTTGTATTGCTTTAGATATTCCATTTGCTCGTCTCATTGAAGATAAACGAGAAACAGTAACGGTGATCCGTCATGGTGATGGTGTCCAAATCAGTGCTGAACATGCTAATTATTTAGTTTTTTTACTTTCGTCGGCACCCTCTGATTCACGACGTGATATTTATACCGTGGTTGCTCAACCAGGTCGTGACCGCATTTCAGAACCCCATATGCACGGTGTGAGTGAACATATTATTTTGATGTCAGGTAGAGCCTTAGTCGGCCCGCTTGATAACCCAACAGAGTTGCACCCCGGCGACTATATTCATTATCCTGGAGATGAGCCTCATATTATGCGGGCACTTGAACCTGATACGATGGCTGTAATGGTTATCGATAAACAAAATTAGCACTTAATTAGATATAATTATCGATAATGCATTTAATATTTTCATATCTTATAATTTGACCTTTAAATTTACAGGACGATGCGCAATGACATATTACGAAGAAATAGTTAAAAAAGTTGATTTAAAATTAGACGAAAATATTGTTCATAACATGAATGAATTGCTCACACAGTTATCTCATGATGCGGGATTAACAGACGAACAGAGGTTTGAGCAGCAGCAACGTTTAAGAGACGCCATTTTTGTTCATCATAACCAATAAAGATTATTAGGGTTTCCACCCTAATAATCCATTAGCATCGTTTAAACAAAAAGCACTGGCAATAGGGTTAACGCTAATCCTGGTATAGGTAATAATATCAATCCGAAAGCCATAATAGAGATCATTTAAAAGTTCTCTTGCTGTAAATATGACCAGGCGTACTGTGCATAAAGCTCTGCACCTGTTGCCATCGCGTCTTCATCAACATTAAAACAACCATGATGATGCGCCCATTGGGTATCTTTTTCTGCATTACCTGAACCTAATAAAGCAAAACAGCCCGGTATATTTTCGATATAGAAACTAAAATCTTCACCGCCCGGTGTCGGTTTTTCAAACATTAACGTTTCTTCGCCGAAAGCCTGTTTAATCACAGATTGTGCTAGCAGTGCACTACGCTCTTCGTTGATAACTGGTAATGTTCCATAAATGTAATCTACTTCTGCCGTTGCGCCATACATTGCAGCTGTATGCTCTGCATAACGACGAATAGCCGCTTCAATGCGGGTACGAGTTTCTAGATCAAAACAGCGAACAGTCCCGTCTAACACCGCATTTTCTGCAATAACATTAAAGCGGGTACCCACCTCCATTTTTCCGATGGTGACAACCGCAGAATCAAGTGAGGAAGTTTCACGGGAAACTATCGCTTGTAAGTTCATCACAAAGGAAGAGGCAACAATAGCTGCATCAACGGTAGCTTCAGGCATCGAACCATGTCCACCGCGACCTTTAAATTTTACAATAAGTAAATCCGCAGAAGCAAAAGTTCCGCCTACATTACAAGAAACCTTGCCTGACGCCGTAGTAGACCAAATATGCATACCAAATACGTTATCCACGTTTTCAATTGCACCTTGTTTGATCATTGCGCTTGCACCTTTCGCGGTTTCTTCAGCTGGTTGAAAAATCAACCTAATATTACCTTTTAGCTGATCACGCACTTCATAAAGAGCTTTTGCGGCAGTCAGTAGCATTGAGGTATGCGCATCATGTCCACAAGCATGCATTTTACCTTTGATTGTCGATTTATACTCTAATGAATCATTCAACTCTAAAACAGGTAATGCATCGATATCCGCTCGCAATGCAACGGTTTTACCTGGTTTACCGCCTTTGATTTCAGCAATAATTCCCGTTGGCTCGGTAAGTCGATATTCAATGCCAATTTTTGCCAGCTCTTGGGCGATGCGCTGGGTCGTTCGGACCTCTTCCCATGATAACTCAGGGTTTGCATGGAGCTCACGACGAAATGCAATCATATCTTGTGTATGTTTTTTGATTGCAGCTGCAATTGTTGTATTGACCATTTTTTTACCTTTTGCTTTTTTGCAGACACTTTAATTGCAATTTACTTTTTACAATTTAGTTATATGCAATTTATTGTTCTAATAATTTATAATGATTAACATTCAGTCAGCGATTTTACTGTAGCAAACATCAGATCCACACCGCGTGCGATTTGTGCATAATCAGTCCATTCATCAGGGTGATGACTTAAACCGTTACGGCTAGGCACAAAAATGAGTCCTGTCTGAGTAATGCCTGCAAAAATCATCGTGTCATGACCTGCACCGCTCACCATGGTACGAAAACGTAAATTTTGTGCACTGGCGTGCTGTTTCATTAATTCACAAATATCACTATTCAATACTGTCGGCTTCACATACAAAGGCTGAGCAATAGCGCTAGTAATATTGAATTTTTCGCTTTCTTGCTCTGTTAATTCAATAACTTGCTCAATGACCTTTCGTAACGCAACATCATTTTTTGAACGAATATCGACACTAAAAATAACTTCACTTGGAATAACATTTGCACCATTGGGCATCACATTTAAGCGCCCCACCGTCGCTACCGTATTATCGCCCGCAGCCTTAGCAAGCTCGGGTATATGACTAATAATATGGCTAGCACAAACTAATGCATCTGCACGCATATTCATTGGCGTAGTACCTGCATGGCCTGCTTTGCCCTGAAGTTTTATTTCTAATTGACTAATACCAACAATGGTATCGACAATTCCAACATCTTCATTGGCTTGCTCTAATACAGGACCTTGCTCAATATGTAATTCTAGAAATGCTTTCACCGACTCTGGTTTCAGCACCGCTTCATGGGCTTTATCTGCATTGAAGCCTACTGTCGCCATACGCTGCGCGGCACTTATACCTTGCCTATCTTTTAACTGATGAAGTTCTTTACTACCAATCAGTCCGGTTATCACACTAGATGCCATCAAACCACGACCAAAGCTCGTTCCTTCCTCTTCAACCAGTGCGATCACCTCAAGTGGATAACGTGGCTGGAGGTTTTGCTCACGCAGACGCGCGACCACATCCAATCCAGTGATAATGCCTGCTGGGCCATCAAAAGCCCCACCATTAGGCACCGAATCAAAGTGGGAACCAATAATCACCGCCGGAAGCTCAGGCTGTTGTCCTTCTAATCGACCATAAATATTACCAATCGCATCTTCACGGACAAGCAAACCTAATGCAGTCATTTCTTGTTTTAAGTAAGCACGAGCTTGACTATCTTGCTCGCTATAGCTCATGCGCGTAGTACCTTGCCCAGGTGTTAATGTATATTCCGCCAATTGCTCTAAATGACGTTGTATTCTAGAAATACTTGTTTCCATAATAATTACCCTGCAACCGGAACAATGTAAGCAACCATAATCCCAGCTAAGACCACTGAAACCATCGTAACCGAAATGAAGCCACCGACTAACATAGGCCCTAACATGTGACTTGTAAGTATTTGACGCTCTTTCTCATCTTTGGTTAAGGCATTAATCGCTTCATTAGTGATAATATAATCTGCTGGAAAACCATATAACGCTGTTAATGAAACCGCAAAAGCCATCTCTTTGGAAACACCTAAAATTCGACCTACTATCCATGAAGCAATATACATACCGATAACAGCGGCGACAATTAACACGACCATCGGATAAACAAGGCGTAATAGCATATCGGGAGTTGCATGATTTAATGTATCAAAAATAAATAACATTAATCCCATGATGGCAAAACCAAAACCATTGGCTTTTTGCAATGGTTGTCTTTCTAAAAATCCAGCCGACGATGCAATAACACCAAATAATAAACATAATACAAATGGGCTAATGCTAACGTATGGCGCGGCCCATGAAGAAACAATGTAAGCGATATACCCCACAGCCGCTAATCGTAAAAATTTAAAGTAGCTAGTATTATAATGAGAAGGTATTTTTTTAAACATACGCGGCATTTCATCTTCTGAAACCAACGTTTTAACTTCAACATCATTAGCCCCTTCCGCAGCTAATGATTCATGCCATTTCCCACTACGATACTGCTCTAAAACACGACGCCCTTCTCTTTTTAACATAACTGCTGTTAGTGGATATCCCGCAAAGCCTTGCATAACATAAATTAAGATGGCAAAAACAGAAAGATCAACAAGACCCGCCTCCGCCGCACCCTTTGACATAATTAATGAAGAGACAATGCCGCCCACCAGCGGTGGTATTGCAACCAATACGGTATTTAAATCAAACAGTGCCATCCCGATGATATAAATAAAGACGATGATGCCTAAAATACCGGATAAGGAAATTAAAATTGTTTTCCATTGTCGCAGTAATTCCTTAAGCGATAATAAGGTTCCCATATTGGTTATCAATAAATACATCAGTGATACAGCAACCACTTGTGGAATACCGGCAATGCTGACAATATCTTTTGGAAATATAGTCCAATAGCCAACCAAAAATAAAACAGCACAAACGAAAACCGATGGGATCCATGCTTTGGTCCTCACCGCTATCGCATCCCCGATATACAATATCCCCACTATAAGAAACAGCGCTAACATCTGTGACATGACTTTTTCCCCGAATGTATCTTTTTTTAATTGTTTATTTTTAGTTTTACAAACTTTTTATCTTACATTGAGACAGATTAAAATTTTGCTTATGAATGTTATATAACCAATATTAAGAGTAATTATCTATACTTATACAAAAACGCAACAAATTTCATAATATCATTGAAAATCCAGATGTATAGGTCACAAAACCAGGATGATAGAGATAGGAATAATCAGAGATAATAAATCTTATAGTCAGATATAATAAAGCTTAGCTATATACTTCCCATATCCTCTAGCAACCTAACAGAGAATTAGTGTTAAATTCTTATTTATATGTTTTTTTTAACGGTATAATCTTCAGGTTAATTTTTAAACCATGAAATTATATTCTATTACCTAGGCTTATATTTTTAATTACACATGACAACAATCTAAAAAAGACACAACAATAACAAGGAATTTTTTCTTTGAACCATATATTCTACTTTTTTATATTTTTGAGTTATTTCCCTTTCAACATAAACATAAAAGGCGTAAAAATCTTTAAATGTAATAAATAAAAAACCTCACAAATATATTAAATATTGATGAGGTTGTTTGAATTCGCAAAATCAGGTTTACAACATTATTTGAGTTTAATCCCTAATACATTACTGATTTGCAGCTGACTGCTCTGATGAAACAACTACATTTTTAATTTTACGGTTATTTTCAAATCCAGGTTGTGGCACTTTAATAAAGAAAGTTAAAACACCCGCAAATATATACAAACCAGTGTAAGCCCAAACAACACCGACAATATCAAAAAAAGGAAGAAATAAACTCGCAATAGCCGGCGCAGCAAAATTACTAAGACCAGCAGATAAGTTGTAAATAGATACCGCAGCACCTTTATGATGAGGCTCTATACTTGGGAATACTGCCGTCATAGGGACAAATGCGGCAACAAATATTCCTAACATAATGGCTGGAATTAATGCAATCGCGAAATTATGACCAAAATATACGGGTAGGTAATAAAACATTAAACTCGATACAGCCATACCTAAACAACCAAACCATCTTACTTGACGGATCCAGCCGATATGTTCTCCAACAATACCCCAAAAAATATTGGTGAAAATAGTCACAAAAAAGAACACTGCCCAAATTTGTAGCCACTCAGAAATAGTAAACCCTAATCTATCAACAAATAATAATGGCATAATAATCGCAAATCCAAATAGCGAAATTGTATTAATTATACGAATGATACTTGCCATAAGAATATTTTTATTGGTAAATAAAATTGTCGCAGCACGTGACAGCTCGGACATTTTATCTTTCATCGGTAAATTTACTTTCGAGCGATCAACAGGCACATTACGGAGACTAAAATAAGCAATTGCTCCCCCAATGGCAACCCAACCTATCGCCATCCAAAGTGTTCCCGTCTCCCCCATATATGGGATGGAAAAACTCGGTAAATAGCTACCAATAACACCGATACCCACTGAATACATCGCCCAAAACCACCCTGTCGCTGCCGCTAAATGCGCGCGAGGAATAACTTGAACCAACATCATCATAAATGAATAGATAAATAGTGGATAAGCCAAACCACGGATACCATAAAATAACAGCATCATTGAATAGCTTTTCATTCCGAGTCCAAATGCCATGAATAAAACATGCATTACGATCCACAACACGAAACCTATCATCATGGCTTTCAATGGAGTGATAATTTCAGCAACTACGCCCGACGCCCAAGCCGCTACCGCAGCCATTAATCCATATACAGTGAAAACCATCGCAGATTGTGTCGGTGTAAAGCCAAGATCAGTAATATGTTTAGATAGAAAGGCCATTTCAAAACCATCACCGCTCATAAAAATAGCGATAGCGATGAAACCCCAGAACAAATGCTTAGGTAATCCAAGCCAATACTGCTTTTGCTCCATTGCAGTTTCCTCTTTTTTAAATTGTAGTTTTATTAATTAAATGTTTTTTAAATCGAAAACACATAAAGTAACGACGGCTTGTAGGGTAAATAACCGCCGTTACTGGTCCTATCACGGCATTAATGCTCTTGCTTGTTTTTGCTGTTGATACAATAATCTAAACACATCTAAACGTTGCTTAAGCCAGACTTGGTTATCTTTACAAGGCAAAAAAGTGCTCAGAACATCGGGTTTACGGCACACCAGCTCTTCAATTCCACCATCCGCTAACCAAGCTAGGCGCGCAGCACCGAGTGCACCAGAAGAGCTCGCAGGATGGGTAACTATTGGAATATCAATTACATCCGCAATAAGCTGTGCCCAAATAGGACTCCGAGCCCCTCCTCCTGTTAAGCTACAACAGCTGACTTGTGTTCCTGTTTCTTTAAGCACCTGCATGCCATCTGCAAGTGCAAAAGTAACGCCTTCAATAACAGCAAAACCCAGCTGTCCACGGGTCGTTTCATTTTTCAGTGCAAAAAATGATCCTGTCGCAAAAGGGTCGTTATGAGGCGTCCTTTCCCCTGAAAGATAAGGCAAAAATACGGGGGATTGTTTTTTCTGTTCTTCACTCAATTGACCAACTTCGTCCATCAATTGATTTTCTGTTGTCGACAATAGCTGGCACAGCCAACGTAAACAATTTGCTGCACTCAACATCACACTCATTTGATGCCAACGGTTAGGTAGTGCATGAGCAAAAGCATGTACCCCCTTATGTGGCGCGGCTTGTAATTGATTGTTAACCACAAAAATCACGCCAGAGGTACCCAATGAAATTAAAGCATCACCTTCATTAATCGCGCCAACACCAACCGCAGAAGCCGCATTGTCCCCCCCACCACCAGCGACGATGACATCTGCACTTAGCCCCCAATGCGAGGCAAGATCAGCGCTTAATACACTACTTTTCTCAGAACCCTCCACTAATGATGGCATTTGTTCACGAGTCAAATTTGTTGCAGCCAATAATTCATCAGACCAATCGCGCTTTGCGACATCTAACCATAAAGTTCCCGCAGCATCAGACATCTCGCTAACAAACTCACGAGTCATCTTCCAACGCAAATAATCTTTCGGTAGCAATACCTTTCCAATTTGGCTAAAAATCTCAGGTTCATGACGTTCAACCCACAATAATTTAGGGGCAGTAAAGCCTGGCATGACCAAGTTTGCCCCTATAGTCAAAAATTGCGGGTAGTTTTCCATTAGCCAATTACATTCATTCGCACTTCGGGTATCGTTCCAGAGGATACAATCACGTAGCACATTATTTTTTTGATCAAGTAAAACAGCACCATGCATCTGCCCAGATAAACCGATAGCTTTTATCGCCGCCCATTCTTTAGGTGCCTTTTGTCGTAATGTTGCGGCAACCGCATTGGTCGCTTCCCACCAGCTATCAGGAGATTGTTCTGCCCACTGCGGATAAGGTCGTTGTACGGTTAAAGCCATATGACTAGACGCAACAATTTCACCGCCTCCATCAATCAATACCGCTTTAAGCTCTGAAGTGCCAAGGTCAATTCCGAGATACATGACAAATCTCCTTTACAATGTCTGTTCTGGCGATTTAAGCCAGTTTTCAATATTTGCCACGGTATTTATCATTAATGTATGAAATTCAGCCGAATTGGCTAATGAGCCAAATAACGTTTCATCTGCAACAAATTTATCGAGCGCATTATCAGCGTTCATCAGCGTTTGGTAATAGGCCACATCCAAAACACCATCTTGGTATTCATAAGGCAATTTTCCTTGCGCCCAACGTTTAAGGAATACAAAAAATAGTGCGGGTAGCACCGCTGTCGCACTTGGCGTTTGTTGTTGTTCATAACGTTCTTGCAATGTCGGCGTAATGAATCCTGGGATCTTAGATAAACCATCCGCGGCAACACGTTGATTTGTATCTTTAATATAAGGGTTACTAAAGCGCGCTAATACCACATCGCGATACTGCTCTAAATCTAACGGGCTCGGAGACAATGACGGAATAACATCTTGGGTAACATAATTCCAAGCCATTTGTTTGATAGGCAACTCACGGGTACTGTCATCGATAAAGTTCAAGCCAATCAACGTTCCCGCCCAAGCGATACAGCTGTGGCTCGCATTTAAAATACGAATTTTGGCTTCTTCCCATGGCAATACAGAATCCACCATTTCTACATCAACTTTTTCCAGTGCAGGACGCCCATTGATAAAATCGTCTTCTATTACCCATTGAATAAAAGACTCTCCCATAACAGGGGCTTTATCATCCCATCCCGTATGTTGCTTCACACGCTCAGCAACATCTGGCGTTGGACGAGGTGTAATTCTGTCAACCATAGTATTCGGTGAACGAGTTTGATTTTTTACCCATTCATATAATTTGATTTCGCCCTTTAATTGTAGAAAAGAGAGAAAACCATGTCTAAAGCGTTCACCATTATGGCGTAAATTATCACAATTAAGTAAAGTAACCGCTTCCCCATGAGCCGCTAAACGTGCTCGTAAAATATGTGCTAATGTGCCGTAAATAGTACGCAACTCACCTTTCAAATCTGCTTTAATATCAGATTGTTCACTATCTAATTCATGTTGAGGTGTTAAATAATAACCGCCTTCAGTCACAGTAAAAGCAATAACGCGAGTTTCTTTTTCACAACCTTGCTTAACTAATTCTGTTAATTTTTCGTCCCAATGCAAAATTTTACGCACCGACGTGATTTTTTCATATTTGCGTTCACCTTCAGGTGAAACCGTTTCAAGTGTGTATTCACCATTTTGTTTTGCTAAGTTGTCTAATAGTGTGTTGGCATCGTTACGAATATTCCCCAGCGCAATCGACCAACTATCATCCCCTTGCTGAATTAAACGGTGTAAATACCAAGCTTGATGCGCACGATGAAATGAACCTGCGCCGATATGCATCCACACCGATTTTTGTTTTAACATTGTGACTCCTCAACCTGAATTGGATATTTGTTTATTTATAGGGCATATGCCCATTTGTTATAGTTTAGTTTCAATAGCATTAATATTACTGCGATAGCGCTCACAGTATTAACTTTTGCCCTTTTAATAAACATTTGCCCAAAACTACAATAATCGCCATAATTAGGCTGAAGATAAATAATGGCTCATATCTCTTGTTCACTGACTCATAGTTCATTGACTAATTAATCATCCGTCCATGGCTCATAAACACAATAATAAAAAGTGGGGAAATACGAATGCTGCGAGAAATGAAAAAAATGGAGCAAGCCGCACGCGCAGCTTGGCTATATTTTGTTGCTGGCAAAACACAGCAAGAGATAGCCCATGAATTAGGATTATCAAGGCAGGTCGCTCAGCGCCTAATATCGCTAGCAAAAGAACAGGGAATGGTACATGTTCAGATAACGCACCCAATAACTGAATGTTTAAAGTTAGCCACTGAAATACAGGAACAATATCAGCTAACACACTGTTATGTGGTTCCTTCGGGAGAGCTTGATGCAGAGTCAGTATTAGATATGATAGCTGTCGCGGGTGCAGAGTTGATGGAACAACTTATTGATAAAGAAGAGCCACAGGTGATTGGTATTGGATCTGGCCGAACTTTGCGCCATATTATTGATGCATTGCCCAATTTAAACACTCCTCAACATCAATGTGTTTCATTAATTGGTGCCATTGCACGAGATAGCTCTGCAACGCGTTATGATGTTCCCCTCAGCTTTGCTGAAAAATTACATTGTCGGCACTACATCTTACCGGTGCCATTATATGCAGATAGTCCTGAAGATAAAGCAATGTGGTGCCAACATCGTGTTTATAAAGACGTAACTGAAAAAGCTATCAATGCTGATATTACCTTTTTAGGCATTGGTGAGGTTGGTATTGGCTGCCCTTTGAATTCAGAAGGTTTTATTACTGATAAGCAAGTTGCAATGTTACTTGAAAAAGGCGTTGCAGCAGAAATGCTTGGGCATTTTATTCAAGCCAATGGAGAGCGACTGTCTACCGAACTTGATGATACACACACCAGCGTACCGCTAGAAGCACAGACAAAAAAGCCTGTCATAGCCTTTTCCGGTGGCATGCATAAATATAAAGCCGTTAAAGCTGTGCTTAATGGCCGTTGGATATCAGGGCTCGTCACCGATGAAGCCACCGCCCGTAAGTTACTTACAGATGCCTAACTCCATAGTTTGAATTAATTCAAGCGGTAATAGATTCAATCGCTTGAGCTAATTCAATTAGGTTATTTAGCCTTGAGCTAGCCAGTTATGACACAGCATTCCAAGTAAAGTAAAGAGTAGAGCACCGATAACATGAATGGCTATCGTGCTAAAAGCAAAGGCTAATTTTCCTTCTTGAATGAGCACCAAAACTTCCAACGAAAAAGTTGAGAAAGTCGTAAATGCACCACAAAAGCCTGTCACGATAAATAATTTATAGGTTGAACTGATATTGGCACTTGCAAAATAAGAGATAGCAAACCCAATAATAAACCCACCAATTAGATTAACAAATACGGTTCCAAGAGGAATATTGGGATAAAAGTGATTGAGTTTCAAACTAACAAACCATCTTAGCCATCCCCCTAAAACTGAACCGACGGCAATAGCGAAAAGCGCTGCATACATAGATAATTCCCTTAAAACATAACGGGGGAATAAATGAAAGGAAAAACCTTGAGATACATTTATGCCCTAAATTTAGGGCACATAATACCTACGTACCCTATCGATTGAAAAGGTTAACGTAGGCATCATCAGCCACAATGGGCGGTTTATCACAGGAGGAATACCATCTCCCTAAATATTATTACCACAAAATAATATGGCAAATCATGAGTTCATGTAAACGTATTTAATTCCTAATTGCCATTAAGATTTAAACTGCTAGTCGTATGATGAAAATCATAGCCCCTGATTAGCCATCAAACATATCACCATAATGCAATGTGAATTAGCTTTCAAATAGCGCATAATATTAGTTATATCTAAATTGATATGAAACAACGCACAAAATTAGATAATAGGATAAAACGAGTCAATACCTAACATGGATAAAAAAACGTGCTTTTACAACTGACAAATATTGGCTATCAAATTGATAAAAAAATCATTCTCGATAATGTGCAGATTAACTTAGCGGCAGGTGAATTCAAATTAGTTACTGGTCCTTCAGGCTGCGGTAAAAGCACATTATTGAAAATAATCGCTTCATTGATTCCACCGAGTAGTGGAAAAATTATTTTCGAAGGGCAAGATATCGATACCATATCACCTGAAAACTATCGTCAGCAGGTATCTTATTGCACTCAAACTCCGGCATTATTTGGCACCACGGTCTATGACAATTTATTTTTTCCTTACCAAATTCGCCATTTACCACTCAATAAAAGTAAGATTTTAGATGACCTGCACTACTTTTCGCTATCTGAAGATATTATTCATAAAGGCATAAATGAACTTTCAGGTGGAGAAAAACAACGAATATCATTAATTCGAAATCTACAATTCTTGCCAAAGATCCTCTTATTGGATGAAATTACCAGTGCTTTAGATGAAGACAATAAAACTAAAGTAAATGAGTTAGTTCATCAACTTGCTGTGAAAAATAACATTGCAATACTGTGGGTAACTCATGACCAAAATGAGATATCTCACGCTGATGATATTCTTGTTCTTCCCGTCCATCATATTGAATAATAGGAAATAACCGTGCATCAACCGACTATCTCAAATGAATCGCTTGGTTTTTCTATCATGTTAGTCTTAGTGGCTATTTTTATTAGCCATAAAGAAAAACTGTCACTGGAAAAAGATATTATCTGGAGTACCTGCCGAGCCATTATTCAGCTACTTATTGCAGGCTATATTTTAAAATACATATTTAATGTCGATAATAAAATTTTGACCATCGCACTGGTTATGTTTATTTGCTTCAATGCTGCGTGGAATGCGAAAAAAAGAAGTAAATATATTGATAAGATATTTGTAACGGCATTGATTGCGATTACCTCTGGAACCTTTTTAACCTTACTTGTTTTAATTGTGAGCGATGCTATTGCCTTCACCCCAATGCAAGTCATTCCGATTACAGGCATGATTGCAGGTAATGCAATGATTGCTGTCGGCTTGTGCTTTAATAATCTTGGGCAACGTTTTAGTAGCCAACAACAACAAATTCAAGAAATGCTCAGTTTAGGAGCCACACCAAAAATTGCTTCTGCCACCATTATTCGAGAAAGTATTAGAGCTTCGTTGATCCCAACAGTCGATTCAGCTAAAACCGTCGGTCTTGTTAGCCTTCCAGGGATGATGTCTGGTTTGATATTTGCGGGCGTTGACCCATTAGAAGCCGTAAAATACCAAATCATGGTCACTTTTATGCTATTAGCCACTGCTAGCCTTTCAACAATCTTAGCCGGCTATATGACGTACATTAAATTTTATAATCAACGCCATCAACTGCTTATCGAAACATTGAATAAATAATACCTCATATTTACCGCTTGGATTTTCCTATAACTCTGCATTAAATAAAAGGGAACCCTCAAGCGGCATATAAATATACTAATATTCATTGAGTTTTGCAGACCGCAATAGGGGAGACCTCAATAAGCTGTAGTTTATTATTTTCTTCGTCAATCAGCCTGAAAATATGATCCAACATAGTAGGAACATCTTGTTTCACCATTTCAATATCATTGCCCAATAAAGCGACAAATGGGTCCCAATCAAAACACCCCATTACCGGCTGGCGTGTGCCTATTAATGACATTTTGAGCAATCCGCTCATGACTCCTTCTAAGGAAATAGTAGAGTTGACAAATAAACCACATTGCTCAATTTTTTGAATATTAACAAAATTATATAATGCTTTCTCTGCTTTTTCTGCCGCATAACCGCAAGTCAAAATATGTTGTTCAGGAACGATAATGCCTAACTCTCTATGTGCATCAATAAATCCACGAATACGTTCACGGGTGTTATGATCGCGTTCCCTCCCCCCAATAAAAATAAGGGATTCTAACGATGCCTTTTTATTCATTCTATTTAGCAAAATACGTTGGGTTAACGCTTTAGCACCACTAAAATTATCAGAAATAATTGATGAAGCTAGCGTTCCCGGTAAATCTAAGTTCAAAGTAGCTACTCCAGATGCATGGCATACCTCAGTAATTTTATCTGGATTAGTTGCCCCTGTTGATATAAGCCAATCAACTTGATGAGAAATCATTGTTCGAGCCGCTTCTAGCTCTAACACAGGGTCACGTCGAGTACAGGTAATAATTGGAAATAATCCCCGTTCACGCGCCATTTCTTCAAAATGTTCAACAATTGAACCAAAGTAACGGTTATCGTATTTAGGCACTAACATGCCGATAATTTTTGATTTATTACTGCGCAATAAACTCGCTTGTTTATTGACTGCATAATTTTGTTCCTGTGCGATACGAATTATTTTTTCAGCCAACTGCGCGCTAATACGCCTTTTTTGCCAATTACCATTAAGCACAGCGCTTACTGCACTGGCTGAAACGCCTGCCAGTTCCGCAAGGTCATAGATGGTTGTTTTCTTATTTTGTCTGATCTTTGTCACAAATATCTATCTCCATTTTTTGCTAGCTTGACACCAAAGATGAAAACTCGCAATACTGCTACATCGATTGAGCAAGGTTGAAATTGATGAAATGTTGAGTTGATATCCTCGTATTAGCTATTTCTAGCGCTATAAATAAATGTCAACACGTCTTCATAACAATCAAGCCAGCTTATGAATCATTTTCATTTCATTGAATTTATCAAATTTTATTTTTATCTCTTTTTCTAAATAACCGATTGGAGTAATCATAATGGCCATATCACTTGAAAATAAAGTTGCAGCAATTACAGGCGCAGCTTCCGGCATAGGTCTTGAATGTGCTAGAACCCTTCTTAAAGCAGGTGCAAAAGTTGTTTTAATTGACCGCGCAGAAGAAAGACTTAATCAACTAGTCGCAGAGCTCGGTGAAAATGCAATTCCATTAGTCATTGATTTAATGAAACCCGAGCAAGTCGATGGCATGTTAGATGCTATTATTAAAAAAGCAGGCGGTTTAGATATATTTCATGCCAATGCAGGCGCATATATTGGTGGTCCTGTTGCAGAAGGTGATGCTGACGTTTGGGATAAAGTTTTAAATTTAAATATCAATGCGGCATTTCGTTGTGTTCGCACTGTGCTACCACATTTTATTGCTCAAAAATCAGGTGATGTTTTATTCACCAGTTCAATAGCTGGCGTAGTGCCTGTCATTTGGGAACCAATCTACACCGCTTCAAAATTTGCCGTTCAAGCATTTGTCCATTCAACTCGTCGCCAAGTTTCAGAACATGGTGTTCGCGTTGGTGCTGTATTGCCAGGCCCTGTTGTGACTGCTTTGCTCGATGATTGGCCAAAAGAAAAAATGGAAGAAGCTTTAGCGAACGGTAGCTTAATGCAACCAATTGAAGTCGCGGAAGCCGTATTGTTCATGCTAACTCGCTCGAGAAATGTCACTGTACGTGACCTTGTTATTTTACCAAATAGTGTCGACCTCTAGTTTTACTTTTTAAACGCTGAGATAAATACTCAGGAGGAAAAATGAATAGCCCAAAAGAACAACAAATAAAGAGTGATAAAGTGGTTATTGGCATTGATGTCGGCACAGGTAGCGCACGTGCGGGCATTTTTGATATGACAGGCAAAATGCTTGCATCAGCTAAACAAGATATTACTCTTTACCGAGACAGTGCTCATTTTGCAGAACAATCAAGTGATGAAATATGGGAAGCTGTATGCCATTGTGTGAGGCAAGCCATGGCCTCGTCTCATACTTCTGCACAACAAGTTTCAGGTATCGGTTTTGATGCGACTTGTTCACTTGTCGTACTTGGCCATGATAAACAGCCTATTTCTATCAGCCCAAGTGAGGACCCAAATCGTAATATTATTGTTTGGATGGATCATCGAGCAACCGAACAAGCTGAACGTATTAATAAGTTAAAACATCCTGTTTTAAACTATGTGGGAGGAAAAATCTCCCCTGAAATGGAAACACCTAAAATTTTATGGCTAAAAGAAAATCGTCGACAATCCTATGATAATACATGGCAATTTTTTGACTTAGCCGATTTTCTAACTTGGAAATCCACTGATTCATTAGCTCGTTCAACCTGCACAGTAACCTGCAAATGGACTTACCTTGCTCATGAAAAACGTTGGGATGCAGATTACTTCCAACAAATTGGTTTATCAGAACTCGCCGATGAAAAATTTGCACGTATTGGTCAACAGATTGTTGAACCCGGCACACCTTGTGGCCAGGGTTTAACCCTGCAAGCCGCGCAGCAAATGGGACTTTTAGTAGGAACCCCTGTTGCCGCAGGGATGATTGATGCTCATGCAGGTGGAATCGGCACTGTCGGAGTAAATGGAGATGCCACAGCAAACATGGCTTATGTTTTTGGCACTTCATCTTGCACCATGACGACAACTCAAGAACCAGTATTTATACCTGGCGTTTGGGGACCTTATTATTCAGCCATGGTGCCAGGTATGTGGTTGAATGAAGGAGGCCAAAGTGCAGCAGGAGCTGCTATCGACCAACTACTTTCCCTGCACCCTGCCGCAATACAGGCTAAAGCACTGGCTAAAGAACAACACAAATCACTCCCTGTGATGTTGGCCGATATGGTACTGCAACAAGCTACCTCGCCATCTCAAGCAGTGGAATCCGCTAAAGGTATCCATATAGTTCCTGAATTTTTAGGCAATCGAGCTCCTTTTGCCGATCCACATGCACGCGCTGTTATCGCAGGTCTTTCAATGGATAACAGCATTGATAACTTATTATCATTCTACATTGCGGGCATTTGTGGGATTGGTTATGGATTAAGACAAATTATTGAGGCTCAAGCACAATCGGGAGCTTCAATTGAAAATATCGTAGTTAGTGGAGGCGCAGGACAGCACCCGTTGGTACGTCAATTATTAGCCGATACATGCAATGTGCCGGTCATTTCAACCCAAGCAAGTGAACCTGTTTTACTTGGCTCTGCCATACTAGGCGCCGTTGCAGGTGGCCTTTGCAATACTGTAGCACAGGCAATGGATCAATTTTCAACTATTGATCTGACTTACCAACCCAATGGCGATTACCAAGAACAACATAACATTCGTTTCACTTCATTTTTGAATTTGCAGCAATGTGCAAGAGAACTAAAAGGTTAAGCACATTAAAAATAGAGAAAGCCTACTCAGGTTTTCTCTATTCTCACAATGGTTATTTTCAATTCTAACTAAGCACGTATCTTCCCAAAAGACACAAACTAATGACAAAAATCATTCACAATATTTATGCCACATCGACTCAATCATTTCCATCGGTAATAAATCATAATCACCTTCAACTAATGGTATTGATAGCGATACTCGCCCATCAAGATTATTATGCACCTTAACGATAAATTTTTTATACCCTTCTAGTTTCTCATTATTGACCCGAAATACTTCACCGCAAACATATCCCAGATCACCTTTATCTGATGTTTGGCGAACAAAATTATATTTAACATTTTTAAATGAAGCAGTTTCTGGATAGGATAAATAATCCTCAACAGTAATTTTTGCTAAGCTAACCAAATCAGGTTTAGGTGCATAGTTAACTGTAACTCCCAACAAAAAGGCACATCCTGTTAGCAAAAGGATCGTGAGCAATTTTATTATATTCATATATTAAGCTCTCATAAAACCAGGTTTTACACCAATTGCAAAAATCTAATACGATTATCGTAATAAGATAATAGTTAATCCCTATGTCAAATATCGATATTTAACTTTAAAAAATCATCACTTACTTAAATATGTTTTATAAGCGATGGCTCATACACTAAGGCTATCGTGCAAAGAGCTAACACTAATTAAAACAAATAGACATAATTAATAAAACGCTAATATTGAGTATTTATACACTTTTACCTATAAGGGGAGTAAGTATAACAGCATCACTAGTGTAATATAAATAGCAAACAAAAGATTAACTATTACCAGTTGTATTTTTTATCTTAGAAATATTTCAATTCTTACAATATTAAATATAAAAATTTACCTTAACTATTAACCACACCTTAATTTTCCTATGGTTTTGGCATTATAAAACATAATAAATTAAGAATAAACATTTCCAATTGTTAATAAACAACCAACAATGGTAAATAAACTCAGCCAGAGAGTAAAATGTATTTTATACAAAGAAATTAAATATTAGTAATTTTAGAAAAAAACACAAAAATCACAATAAATCTTATTATTCATCATGATACAAAAGTAACTCTAACTTTATTAAAATATAAAATCACATAATAAAAATATAAGAGCCATCTCCCTAGAAAATCCATCTCTTTATTTTTCAATCAAGAAACCCACGTATCTCATTGATATTAATTAATTATATTCAGAAGGGAAATATAAAAACACCTTTAAACACCCACAACTTCGTATTTTTAACAAAAAATATACAAACTAAAAATCATAAGATTCTTTAACGCTATTTTTCTCACTTATCGTTTCTACACAACTTAAATTAAGAATTATAGATAGTTACAGAAACCATAATTCAAAAAAATTACAGAATATTCCTATCTAATATTAGGTAAAACGCAAATATAAAATTATCCGACTAATAATGATAAAAAAAAAAATTAAAATCGTGTAGCATTTGTTCTCAATAAAAAGGGTAAACCATGACAAATATTCAATTATTATTACTTGCAACCAATAACATAAAACAAAACATTAACTTAAGTCACTCACAGGAGTCTTATGTATACCAATATTACCATGCCAATATTGCCAGCAAATACTCCAGTGTTAAAAGTTTCTTAGAAAATTTCATTCAACAAACAGCACACACACTAGAAAGTAATCCTGAATTAAGCCAGCAACGCCTTAAAATTTATAACGAAATTGAAAATTATTTGAATGCAGCTGAAGCTCGTTTTCTAAAGCGTCAAAGTCTTTTGCAAAATACTAATAAATAAAAAAAGGCCTCATAATAAGAGGCCTTTAAACATGAAATTTAAATACACCGAGTCAAAACAATTTCCAGCTCTAACTTTCCCTTTAAAGCTGCATACTCTTATTTATTGTAAATATCGATTCAATTTTTTATTGCTCTTGTAATTCTAGCTCAACAATAACAGGCAGATGGTCGCTTACACCAGACCATTGAAAATCTTTACTGTCCGTTGGGATCTGCATATTTTTAACATCCCACACTTGCCCCTTAAAGGTGAAAATATGGTCAATATCAATAGCTGGGTTTACCGCTGGCCAAGTACGATAATCAACACCTTTTTTCAGTACTGGATTCCATAAGTAATTAATTTCTTGGGTCGGTAATTCATTAGCCGTTGAATTAAAATCTCCGGCCAAAATTTTAATTGAAGCCGCAATATTATCAAAATCGGTCGAGGTATCACCAATACTTGCATCTAAAATATGACGCACTTGACCAATACGTACCGTTGGATCTTTCTGCCAATCCAAATGAGTCCCCATGATAATAATCGGTGTATCAAAGCCCGGCTTGGTGATTTGAGACAACAAAACCACACGTTGTTCAGCCTCCCCTGATGGCAAATTAATAACTTGGGATTTTTCAATTTTATATTTTGATAAAATACCTACGCCATACTCACCACCATCAAAATCTAAAGCTTTACCAAAAGCAAAATGCATTTTATTTGCTTTTGCGATTTCTTCTAATTGGTGTACTTTTTTACTCCGTGCCGTCTTATTATCTATTTCTGTTAATACAATGACGTCTGCATCTATTTTAGCGATAGCTTTATTCAAGTTGGTTAAATCAGCCACATCTCCTGAAAGCTCATTTTTACCTATATTATAAGTCGCTACTTTGATCGTTGGCTTATTCGCGGTATACACCTTATTTGGTGTTCCACCATTTTGAACCATAAGAACTTCAGAGCCCGTAGTTGCTGCTGTCGCACCACAAGAAACTAAAATTGCGGCTGAAACGAATGCTTTTAATAATTTTATTTTCATAATTTCCCCTGTAATCATTTCACATGATTATATTTCGTAGCAAAAATGACGTTAACGCGCCATAACGTAATGGCAAAAATCAACCATCTTGATACGCTATCATGAAATAGAAATGATGCAGTGACTCAGCTTGCAAACTTATTTTTAGACAAAAAAAAACAACCTATTTTATTATCATAAAGTGAGTCAAATCACTTTATGATGAATCATATTTAGATATTTCAAGATTAAATGTGAAGTTAAAATGGGCATCACAGATTCTCCGAAACTAGACCAGTAAAAATACCACGTTAGGCGCTTTGCCTTGCTTCGAATTTATAAGGGAAAACAATTTCTTCATGTAGAGCTTCAACATCACAATCGACATCTACCAACCATTTCTGTAATCTTTTCGCTGTTTCCCGCGCCATTTTACTGTAATCAATTCGCACTGAAGTCAAAGACGGATGAATATGATCGCAATTTGAAGAGCCTTCTACACATGCAACCGCAAGCATTTTTGGTACTTTGATTAATCTTCTTTGACACTCAAAAATCACACCAAGTGCAATCATTTCATGGCTACAAATAACGGCCTCAAGCTCTGGCTGTCGCGTTAGCATTTCACTAATAGCTTGGCGACCAAAATCCATAGTCGCAATATAAGGCGTTGTAATACTTTGCTCGGCACTGAGATTATGGTTAAGCATAGCTTTATTCCAACCACTTAACTGCTGACTTTGCATTTTATTGTCCATTTGAGCACCAATATACCCAATTTTTTTATGTCCTTTTTGTAACATATAGTGAGTAAGAAAATTAACCGCATCACCAATATTACTTTTAATATTTAAAGCAAAAGGATGTATTGATTCCCCTGCTACACCGAGTACAGGAATATCAAGATTTAGAAGAGTGTTAAATACACTTTCAGAATTAATTGCGCCAAAAATTATCAGTGCTGCTGGGTTACTTTGTAATAACGTGAACAATACTTCTGATTCTTTTTTTTGCTGATAATCATGGCTACCAATAACAACCTGGTAATTATTTTTGTTTAACACTTCTTGTAATGATTGCAGGAATACTGAACTGGCGTTATCGCGAAGAGAAGGAACCAACACGGCAACAGTTCTGCTCTGCCCTGATGCTAAAATACCCGCCGCAGAGTTTGGGATATACCCTAGCTCCTCAATAGCTTCATTGATCTTCTCTCTAAGCTTATCTGAAACCAATTCAGGCGTACGCAAAGAACGAGATACCGTCATTGATCCCACGCCTGCATATTTTGCAACATCTTGTAATGTCACTCTTCCTGTATTTTTTCTTTTTCGTATTTTTTGCATAGAATATTTTTTAGTTTCTCTAAAAGTATTGCCTATCCCGCTTAACTTACCACAGGTTGGATTTGTTAATTAACCGGCAATCATGCTTGTTTTCACTTTATTGTCTATATTTACCTAAAATGATAGCGCTATCACGAAAACGACAAATACTGCTAGATAGCGCTACCATAGATCACTACTATTCGTTTCATTAATAGAAAAGCTAAAAAGAACTGTAACGATACCAGGAGTAAGTTTTATGTTGACGACATTACTAACACCAAACGTCATCCAAGTCGTAAATAGCGCCACTGACTGGCGTGACGCGATAAAAATAGCCTGTACCCCCTTAATTAATAATAAGTTCATCGAACCACGATACATTGACGCCATAATTCAATCGCATGAAAAAATAGGTCCTTATTATGTATTAGGCCCTGGTATTGCGATGCCACACGCGCGTCCTGAAGATGGTGTAAACCAATTATCTCTTGGACTTACCGTGATTAAACAAGGTGTTGAGTTTGGCTCTGATGGAAATGACCCAATCAAATTGCTCATTGTTCTTGCTGCTACAGATAGTAATAGCCATATCGGCGCTATCGCTAAGCTTGCCGAGCTATTTGATAATCAAGAAGATATTGATAGCATCATGCAATCAGAAAACGTAGATGACATTCTTAAAATCATCGCTAAATATGAATAATTGGGTATTAAGGTAAATATTATGAAAATTACTGTTGTTTGTGGAAATGGTCTTGGTACGAGTCTAATGATGGAAATGAGCATTAAGACAATATTAAAAGATCTACAAGTTAATGCAGAAGTTGACCACGTTGACCTTGGCTCAGCAAAAGGTACCGTGAGTGATATTTTTGTTGGCACAAAAGACATCGCAGAACAACTTGTTGCTCAACAAGTTGATGGCGAAATCGTTGCACTCGAAAATATGATAGACAAAGTGGCGATGAAAGATCGCCTCAGTGCTGCGTTAATTAAACTCGGCGCAATGTAAGCGGAGGCAATATGTCATTTTTTCGTTTTCTGATGCAAGATGTTTTATCTGAACCAGCAATTTTGGTCGGTCTGATCGCATTAATTGGTTTGATTGCTCAAAAAAAACCCGTTACTGAATGCATTAAAGGTACTATCAAAACCATTATGGGTTTTGTGATCTTAGGTGCTGGTGCAGGCCTAGTTGTCAGCTCTCTAGGTGATTTCTCTGCTATTTTCCAACACGCATTTGGTATTAATGGTGTTGTACCGAACAATGAAGCGATTGTTTCTATCGCTCAAAAAAGTTTCGGTCGTGAAATGGCAATGATTATGTTTTTTGCGATGTTAATCAATATTTTGATTGCTCGTTTAACACCATGGAAATTTATCTTCCTTACTGGTCACCATACATTATTTATGTCCATGATGATCGCCGTTATATTATCAATGGCAGGAATGGAAGGAACAGCATTAGTTGCACTCGGTTCAATCATTGTAGGCGTTTGTATGGTCTTCTTCCCTGCCATCGCACACCCATATATGAAAAAAGTAACTGGTTCTGATGATGTTGCTATCGGTCACTTTTCGACAATTTCATATGTATTAGCCGGTTTCATTGGTAGTAAATTTGGGAATAAAGCGCATTCAACTGAAGATATGAATGTACCAAAAAGCTTGTTATTCCTACGTGATACTCCTGTTGCTATCTCTTTCACTATGTTCATTATTTTTATCATTACCTGTTTATTTGCAGGCGGTGATTATGTTCGTGAAGTCAGTGGTGGCAAAAACTGGTTCATGTTCTCATTAATGCAATCCATTACTTTTGCTGCGGGTGTTTACATCATATTGCAAGGTGTGCGTATGGTAATTGCAGAGATCGTACCTGCATTTAAAGGTATCTCAGATAAATTAGTGCCAAATGCAAAACCTGCATTGGATTGCCCAGTTGTTTTTCCTTATGCTCCGAACGCGGTTTTAGTTGGCTTTTTGAGTAGCTTTGCAGCAGGTGTCATTGGTATGTTTATTCTCTATGCCTTAAACATGACCGTGATTATCCCAGGTGTTGTCCCACACTTCTTCGTTGGTGCTGCTGCTGGGGTCTTTGGTAACGCAACGGGTGGACGTCGTGGTGCAATCTTGGGTGCCTTTGCTCAAGGTTTATTGATCACATTTTTACCTGTGTTCTTGCTACCTGTTCTTGGGGACATTGGTATTGCGAATACTACCTTCAGTGACGCGGACTTTGGTGCCATCGGAATTTTATTAGGTATTATTGTTCGTTAATCATCAAGCTCTCCGTTAGCACAAGCTTACGGAGAGCTAAAATATAAATAAAACTATTTTGAAATCCAAGCTCCATCTCTAAACAGAAACTCTTGTAACAATGCTAAATCATCAGGCGTTACATGGATTACTCCTTCCCCTGGAATATCAATCTCAGCAATCATAAATAATGCCAATGTCGTTAATGATGGTAAGATTATTATCAACCAATTCTTTCCTTTCGTTCCTCGAATGTTATAGCCGATTAAAATATTTGAACAAATCGCAAAGAAAATAAGTAAAAACCACGTTGCATTAGGTATTTGATGACGCCAACTAGCCATAGTTTTTTGTTGGGAGAGATATAAATCACTAAATGACGATAATACAGAGGCAACAATAGGATTCGGAGATTGATTTGCTTCTTTTACTGCAATACTCCACAGTTGGCTTTGTTTATCGAGAGATATCATTCGCCATTGATTATTTTCATCACTGACCCCTGACTTAAAAAACTCAATACGAGCTTCTAGATACTGTTGTAGTAATTGTGAAGCTTCAGCTTTATCAGTACTATTATTTAATAGTTGAGCTCGTTGATATGCAGTACCTATTGCTATTGCTTCATTTTCCTCAGTTTGTTGTCGATTATTGTAACCATTAATAGAAATCGATAGCACAAAACCGATGAGCAAGCCTAGCAACGATAAAATAGCACCTAGAATAATTTTAGCTTCGTCATCTGATGCTTCTTCATTTGCCGCTTTGCGTTTAAAAATATACTTACCAATATAAGCGGCCAGCACTAATAAAATAAAAGTAACAACAAACAACAAAATTGAATCAATCGGTGAATCATTAATTAATTCAGAAATATTAAACATAGAATATACCCGCAGAATAGATTTTCCGATGATATACCATAATACTAATATAATTATCTAGTTATTAAGTACTTACAGGCTCATTTCAGATATTATATCTAAGATTATATCTTTTAATGATGAAATACAGGTCGGCTACATATCCATATCCCATTAATATAGTATAAATGCGCAAAATTTAATATAAGTTCTATTATGCTTTAGCTAAAAGCAATATTGGTATAAAAACGACCAATCTAAATATTATCATCCATTATCAACAATAGTAGTATTACGAATAAGATAATGGTGAATAATATCACTTAAGGTTGGGTTATTTTCATCGATAACCTCGATACTGTGCTGTTTAAAAAGTGCGGTACAAACGCCCATACCTACCTTTAAAGTCCCATCAAAATGACCACTATAGATATGCTGACTGCCACATGAAGGACTATTCGCTTTGAGAACTACTAAATCTATTTTATTTTCTTTTAGCATATTTAGGGCAATATGAGCACCTTGAATAAACTGCTCAGTCACATCATTCCCTAAACTCTCTATGACTTTAGCGTTACCAGCTAAAACATCGTCACCATTTCCATCTATAATTTCTGCTGATGGTCTCGGAGTAGGTAAACCGCCCAGTACTTCAGGGCAAATACCGATAACTAAACCAAGATCATAAAGTTTTTTCAATGGGGAATATAATTGATGTTTACCATCATATCTAACGCAATAACCAAGTAGGCAGGAACTTACTGCTATCATTAGCAACCTCAATGACTTTATCTATATTTATCGTACAGAGGTAAATTTTAATTCTCAGTGTAGACAACCAATTAGAGAACTAGCGCATTTATCTTCATACCAAAAAACCGCCAAAAATACTCATTGCATAGTATCTATAAATAAAAGGCTAAACACTAACAAATTTATTAAATCATTATGATTACTCTAAGATAAAAAATAGCCCACTCTATTACTAGGTGAGCTATTTTATTCACTATAGTTTAAATTGATAACAATCTACTATTAACTAAAGTAAAATTATAATAATAAACAAAATGTTATGATTAATTACTACGCATATCCATAATCATCTTACCATCATAATCTGCACCAACAACAATATTAGGGACTTCACCTTTATATTTTTGTGCTTTTATCTGTTCTATTTCCAATCTCTTCCAATTAATCATTTCTTGTGTAATTGTACGTTGCAATATGGCGTTTGATTCCGCTTCTTTTTGTGCTGCATATAATTTTGCATCCGCTTCTTGGCGCATAGCAAATGAACTTGCTTGCGCATTACGTTCTCTAGCAATAGCTTGTTGTTCTGATGATTCTCTTTCAGCCTCAGCTATTACTACCTTTTTCTGTGCAAGTTCACGCTCTTTTTCTGCTTCTGCTTTCGCTTGATTGATTTGCTCTTGGCGCATTTTTGTATTAACGACCTGCTCTTGAACTACCTCAGGTAAGGTAATATCTTGGATCATAATTTCTTTAATAGTATAGCCATAAGGGGATGCATAATTTTGAATAGCATCACGAATAGATTCTTGAAGTTTTCTTTGAGTATCAGCGGTATACAAATCTTGTGCATTAGCAACATCTTTACCAAATTCTAAAATAGTCGATATTAATTTCTGGCGAACATATTTATCAAGAGCTTCGCTTTCCGTTCCTCCATTAATTCGTAACATAGGCGCTTTTACACCATCAAATTGCAACATAACAGTAATATCAACTATCGATTTTAATTTATCCTGCGAAGGCACACGTAATTCTTTTAAAGAAACTCGGATATCTTTTGTTGAGTAGGTATCAAAGTTAGTAAATGGATTAATTGGAAAATGTAGTCCTGCATCATAAGCCACAGGATCAACTTTTCCTAAAAAAGTTCCTACTTTAACTGAGCCATCTTGTACAATCGTATACGAATTTATACTTACCAATCCTAAAACTAATAATATAGCAGCAGCTATAACTAATTTTATCATCGATTTAAACTGCATCTTCTTATCCCTATCTAGTTATTGTCATTATAATAAAGCGCTTATTGTCCTTACTATAAAAATAACTACAAGTGTAACAATCCTAAAATAAATATTGTTAGCCATTGCAACGATGTGATAATTTTTTTTGATAAAATAATAACTGTCTATTTAATAACCAAATATTTTTAAGATAATTGTATGGATTTCATAATGCAGAAGATAGTTTATTATCTTCCGTTTCATTTACTATATTAGTTAGATTATACCAGATCACTGTTTCCTTAATAAGTTCTTCTGTAGCATCAATAAAGTCATCGGGTGATTTAATTGATAACTCATTCAATATGATGGGGAGCTCGGTACATCCCATTATAAATTTATTCATACCTAATGATTTAAGTTGGTTAACATAAGGAAAGATTAATTCTTTAGCCAACTCCAGATCTCCTGACTTATATGAAATAATACTTTGCATTACCTTATATTGATTAACTTCATCTGGTACAAAGCATTCAATTCCATAATTCCTTAGTTTTTCTTGATATAATTTTGTATAAATAGTCGCGCTTGTTGCTAACAAAGCAACTTTTTTAATACCTGAGTTAATGATTTTATTACAGGCAGCATCAATAATACTAATAAAATGAATATTAACAATTTTCTTTAGATCTTCATACCAATAATGTGCCGTATTACAAGGCATAATAATACAAGACACACCTGCATTTTCGAGCAATTTAAGTGAATCTATCATTGCAGGTAAAGGTGATAACCCTTGATGAATAATATTTTCTGTTCTATCTGGAATATCAGGAATAGAAACGATAATAATAGGAATATGATCTTGGTCTTTTTTCGCATGTGTATTAGCTATCAATTTTGAAAAAGCATCAGCCGTTGCACCAGGTCCCATTCCACCTAGCATACCTATTATTTTTTTCATATAGCCTCCTTGAAATTAAATATATTTTGACACAATGCTGCCTTTCAGTAATTGCAGAGTTTCGCTAAGGTATGCTAAATTTGCATAATAAATTAATAACTAAAATAATTTGGTGGAACAATGATCAGTAATTTAGAAATAAAATGGCTACATGATATTGTCGTATTAGAAGAATATCGAAGTTTTACTTTAGCAGCAGAAAAACGAAATATTTCTCAATCCTCTTTTAGTCGACGCATTCAATCTATTGAGTCTGCCGTAAGTTTTGAAATATTTGATCGAAATACAAATCCGCTTCAACTTACGCCCCAAGGAAAAAACTTTATTGTTTATGCCAGAAACTTACTTGATGATATCTATTTCCAAATAAATAAAATTAAGGGCGTAGATAATAGCAAACAACGTATTAATATATCAGCCGCACATTCACTTTCTGTTTTTTTACTACCTGATTTTATTTCTCAGTTTTCTCATGATACTGACAAAATATTTTTTGTTGAATCTATCAATGTTGACGAAGCCGTTTACAAATTAAAAGATGGACAAAGTGATTTTATTCTTTCATTTTATAATGAAGAGCTCATGTCATCTCCATTCTTGCATGCGAAAATACTCGAAAGTCGCTTACATTTAGTCTCTTTGTGTGATGTCCATAAGCAACCTATTTTTAAATTAGGTGACCCATTATTACCCTTAATGAAATATACCGATGAAAGCTATATGGGCCGACAAGTTAATCAATTAATGAGTAAACTAGATAATTTGTCTTTTGAATTATCATTTGTTTCTTCTATGAGTGATGTATTGAAACGTATGATACTCAATGGGAGTGGTGTTGGTTGGTTACCTGATTATTCAATTAAGAATGAAATTGAAAAAAAAGAATTATCTATTTTAGATGATCAACTTTCTATCACAATGGGAGTTTATATTTATCGTACCGAAGCGAGGCTAAATATTTCCTCTGAGCGCTTTTGGCAATTTATGCGCAACCAAAAATTATAAATAATACGATTTTTATTACCCACTTCCTTCTTGCGTAATTATTCACCTAATTCATTACGCTAAGAAGGAAGCGGTTTTTAAAGCTCTATTAATATTGGAGTTATGATGTTGTGGTTACTTTTTCATTTAAAGTAACGTCAGGTTCTTCATGTAAGTTCCCTTTTCTCTCTTCTAATCGAGAGATCACAGCGGTTGAAATACTGTTGCCGACTACATTTGTTGCAGTTCGTCCCATATCAAGGAACTGATCGATACCAAGTAACAATAAAATTCCCGCTTCTGGCAAATTAAACATCGGTAAAGTTGCAGCGACAACCACAATTGATGCCCTTGCGACCCCTGCCATTCCTTTACTGGTAACCATTAAGGTTAATAAAATCAAGATTTGCTCAGTAATACTTAAATCTATGCCGTAAGCATTTGCGATAAATAAGACAGCAAAAGATTGATACATCATAGAGCCATCAAGGTTAAATGAATAACCTAAGGGTAAAACAAAACTAGTAACTTTCTTAGGCACACCATATTGGTTCAATGCTTCCATCGTTTTCGGATAAGCAGACTCGCTGCTGGCAGTAGCGAATGCAAGAGCAACAGGTTCTCGAATTAATTTACCTAAATTAAAGACTGATTTTCCTAAGAAGAAATAACCCGCACTAAATAAAACCACCCATAATAAAGCAAGCGCCACATAGAATAGGCCAATTAACTTACCATAGTCATATAGTAACCCTAAACCTTCTACTGTTACCGCAGAGGCAATTGCTGCAAATACCGCGATAGGTGCAAAACTCATGACGTAGTCAGTCACGCGAAACATAATGCGAGACAAATCTTCAATTAGTGTCACAATTGGGCTTTTTTTATCTTTACAAATAAACGCTAATCCTGAACCAAAAAATATTGAGAAAACTAATATCTGTAAAATCTCATTATTCGCCATTGCTTCTGCAAAACTTTTCGGAAAAATATGCGTAATAAAGGCTTTTAATGTAAATCCTGAAGTATTTAATCCACTATCAACCGCGACTGCTGGTACAGCTAAATTAAGCCCTACGCCTAATTGGAATACATTAACAAAAATCATACCAATCGCTAATGAAATAATCGCGGCGCTAATAAACCAAACCATTGCTTTAATTGTTATGCTACCAACGGAAGATGAGCCCCCCATAGAAACAAGACCTGAGACAATAGTCGCAAATACAAGTGGAGCAATAATCATTTTAATTAAACGCAAAAATACATCTGTAATAATATTCATATAAGAAGCAATATTTTTTGCCTCTTCTACCGATGCGGCGTAATTATGACATCCCCAACCTAATATAACGCCAAGCCCTATTGCAATAATAATTTGCTTCATCAATTTTTGTCTATTCATTCGGACCCCTATTGTATTTATCTAAAGTCTTTGATATTAACAAGACCCTTTTATTGAGGCGACTCTTGAGCCTAAAATGGATAGTTACATTTTTTTAACTTAAAGAGAAATGCAAATGGACGAAATAGTATGCAAAAAACGCATAGCCATCCAAGTAATTACAACCAATTGAATCATAACGAAATTAATAAAACTTATTTAGCATCACATTTTAAAATTCAATATTTCCATCAGTTTTATTTAATTATCTTAATTGACGTTATGCTTTATTTTTTTAATTTAAAAATCAATCTTAAGCTAAATCACTCATTTAAAATTAACATTTTTGAACTTATTTCCCTTAATTGCTTACAGTATTGGTCAGCGATAGCCTCATTCTTAATATTTGTAAATCCTAGCATGAGTATTTGCTTATTACTGCTATTCATACTCCACTCATCAAGTGATTCTAGACCAAAACCATTTTGATTCGCGACTGCTGCAAATTGTTTTGATGATTGGCCATTAATAATTTTCACGACAATATGCATACCACCCGATTGCATTTGAATTTCAAAAATCTCTGATAGATTATGTACTATTGCATCAATCAAATATTGTCTTCTTTGACGATATAAATTTCGCATTTTACGTAAATGCCGAGCAAAATGCCCATCATGAATAAATCGATGTGTAATTTCTTGCTGCCAAATAGAACTTTGATTACTTATAATTTTAGCAACCGAATAAAACTGAGCTATCTGTGATTTAGGAACAACAATATAAGATAATCGTAATGCAGGAAATAGCGCTTTACTCATCGTACCGCAGTAAATAACTCGCTCATGTTTATCTAAACTTTTCAATGCCGGTAATGGACGACCTTGATAACGAAATTCACCATCATAATCATCTTCGATGATCCAGCTTTGGTTACTATCAGCCCAATCAAGTAATTCTATTCTTCGAGCTAACGTTAACGAAACATTTGTCGGACTTTGATGGGTCGGTGTAACTAAAGCAAATCTTGCTTTTGGCGCTACTTTTTCGCCCTGTTTAACAACTATACCGTGACTATCAACCTCGATTGGTGTCAATTTCATGCCAATATGCTGTAAATATGAACGCGCAATATGATAGCCCGGTTCTTCAAACCAACCTATGTCCCCGATTTTAAATAAACTTTGCATAATTAGCGTTAAGCTGGCGCAATAACCCGCACTAATAAATATTTGGTCCGGTGTACAATTGATCCCCCGAGACATAACTAAATAGCGAGCTAGATCTTCACGTAAACTGAATAAGCCTTGAGGGTCTGGGTAACTTAGCTGTGTTGTACTCGCTTCTCGTAAAATACTTGCTGATAGCCTTGACCATAATTTGACAGGAAATACATCTAATGCAGGAATTCCTAATTTAAATGGAGCAATATTTTGTGGATACTCGGTTATATTATACTGTTGCTTATTCTCCTGCTTTTGATCTTTTTTTTCTGATACGACAGCATCTGCAACATGATATTTATTAGTCTGGTGGTCTTGTATATTTTTCACCGACTGAGCAATAAAGGTTCCCTTAGCACCTTTAGCCACCAGCAATCCTTCACTAATCAGCAACTGATATGCGAGTTCTATCGTTCCTCGAGCCACATTTAATTCACTCGCAAGAGCTCGTATTGAAGGAATACGCTGGAAAGCCTGTAGCTGCCCATTATTTATTCCTTCATGAAAACGTTGATAAACTTGCAAATAAAGTGGTGTATTAGCTGCTGTATCAATTTGTAGAAACATTTTTAACACATCTTGTCCTAGTAATATTTTTTATTCTTGCCCCTTTATTATAGGCCAAGATGCTTTAATATGCGCTACAGTTATTTAAATGTGCTAAAACAGATAAAACAAGAATGTGTAGTATATAAACACCCACACCAATGAAGACAATAAGCTGCATATTATCTTGATGCTTTAATTATATGAGGAATTAGTTATGAGTACGTTACGTCTAGCCTACAACATACTGTCACCAGAAGCCTACAAAGGTTTAATTGATTGCAAAAATGCACTAGAAAAAAGTGGATTAGGTAAAGAACTCATCGAGTTAGTTTATCTTAGAATTTCTCAAATTAACGGCTGTGCTTTTTGCCTTGATATGCATGCCACCTCATTGCGCGCTGCGGGTGTTAGCAATAAGAAAATTGATACCTTAGCGGGTTGGCAAGTCAGCCATCATTTTACTGAAAAAGAACGAGCTGCATTAGCCTGGACGGAATCTGTCGCAAATATTGCACAAACAGTGGCTCCTGACTCACTGTTTAATCATGTAAAACTTCACTTTAGTGACGTACAAATTTCTGATTTAACCCTTGCGATAGGCTTAATGAGTGCATTCAATCGTGTCGCAATTGCATTAAGACAGTAGCCGCCTTACGTTAAATTAACGGCAATCACTAAAAATAAAAAGGAGGTCAAATTCATGGCCTCCTTTTTGATATAGACGTTAATCAACTGATTAGTTTTAATTTTTTTACTCGTCATACCATCTGTTACTTTTCAAATTCATGATTTTATATCCTGCAAAACTCTCTATTTCTCATCATTTACATAATAATTATGTCACTTAATACAATTATTAGTAATAATAGTCATTACTATTATCATTCTCTATTCGGATTTATACACTGTGAATAACATGACGCCTTTCAAACAACACCCGCTAACACCCGTTTTATTAAGTGCCATTGCCGCATCATTTTCAATTTCCAGTGCTTTTGCAGAAACGCCGAATAGTGAGAAATCTGACACCTTAGTCGTCAGTGCTCAAGCTCTTAAAGTGAATACATCACTACAAGAAACCCCTAAATCCGTTTCAGTGATCACCCAAGAAGAGCTAGAAACACGCGCACCACAAAAGCTTGATGAGGCGTTACGTTATACTTCTGGCGTAGTTTCACAACCTTACGGCGCCGATAACGATACCGACTGGTTTAAAGTACGCGGGTTTGATGCTGCAACTTATTTAGATAACAGCCGCCTATTTCGCGATGGTTATTACACTTGGCTATTAGAGCCTTATGGCTTCGAACGTATTGAAGTGGTTAAAGGGGCTTCTGCCGTTTTATTCGGTGAATCAACACCCGGTGGCGCAGTAAACGTCGTGACTAAAAAACCGTTATTTACCCCCAAAGGCGAAGTTTTCCTTGAGACGGGAAATAATGACCAACGAGGATTCGGTTTGGATGTCGCTGGTAATGCCAATGAAGAAGGTAATGTACGCTACCGTCTCGTTGGAACAATGAAAAAAAGTGATGGTGAACTAAAAGGCACAGATAATGAACGTGTTTATATTGCGCCGAGCTTAGCTATTGATATCTCTGACGATACGATGCTGACATTAATGGGTACCTATTTACATGATGATGGTACTCCCACGAATCCATTCTTCCCTGCCGCAGGCACAACTATCAAATCACCTTTTGGTAAAATTAAGCCATCCACTAATTTAGGTGAGCCCGATTACGATAAATATAAACGTAGTCAATTATCCGCAGGCTATCTACTTGAACACAGTATTAATGATTCATGGCGCTTTTCTCAACGTTTAAATTATGGTTATAACAAATTAACCTTGCGCAGTGTTTATGCATTACCGAATGCAGAGACCTCCATCAGTAAAATAACCCGTGGCATTGTATTTCGTGATGGCACAAATCAAAGTATTACATTTGATAATAATGTTGTCGGTGAATGGGATTCTGAACGTTTCGAACATACCCTGTTGACTGGTGTTGAACTGCAATATCACCAAACCAAAGGGGATGAACAAGATAAATATGACTTTGACAAAATCAATCCTTGGAACCCTATTTATGGCAAATACACCCCAATTGACCCTGCAAATAACATTAATCGCACCATTGATAAAACACAATCGAGCCTCTACTCACAGTACCAAGTGAAATTCGATAGTCAGTGGATAGGTGTTGCCGGCCTTCGCTATGATTGGGTCAAAACTGAAAATAAAAATAAAACTAAACAAGTTAATAAATCACGTAATGATGGTGAGTTTAGCTTGAATACCGGAGTGATGTATTTAGCCGATAATGGGCTTTCTCCTTATGCAAATTACGCGCAATCCTTTGAAGTACTCAGTACCCTAAACTTAGATACAGGTGATATTTATGAGCCATTAAAAGGTGAGCAAGTTGAAGTGGGTGTGAAATATACTCCAGACTATTTTGATGGATATATCAATGTTGCGTGGTTTGATATTGAACAAAAAAATGCATTGGTGACCAACCCTAAAACTCCAGCGGCAAAGCAAGCAGGAAAAGTCACTTCAACAGGTATTGAAACTGAAGCTATGGTGCAGCTAACAGATAATTTCAACATTCAAGCCGCCTATACCTATACCAATTCAAAAACCACCGATACCGTTGATCACAGCAAAAAACAAGCAGGACTAATCCCTAAACATATGGCCTCGGCTTGGGCAAATTACACTATTCCATTGACAGATACCCAAGAAATCACATTAGGATCAGGTGTCCGATATTTAGGTCAGTCAAAAGATAATCCAGCTAATTCAGCCAGCAATATTACGGTACCGAGTGCTACACTTTGGGATGCTGCTGCGACCTATAAACTCAATAAACAATGGCAATTACAGGTGAATATCAATAATCTACTCAATAAAGAATATGTCTCTGCCTGTGATTATTACTGCTATTACGGTCAGTCTCGTTCCGTTCTTATCCAAACAAAATACAACTGGTAATCTGCTTCGCTCACGCCCTATCATTTAATAGGGCGTAGTTTTTTTATTTGAGAAAATTTTTATGTTTGAACTTCGTGATATTCACATTGTACGAGATGGACGCCCGATTTTATCGATTCCATCACTAACGCTACCGACGACTGAATTAACCGTTGTATTGGGGCACAATGGCTCAGGCAAATCGACACTCGTTAATTTACTTGCAGGTCAAGCGGTACCAGACCAAGGCACCGTTCATCTTGATGGCAAAAACCTTGCACACTACAATAAAAAAATGCTCGCAAGGCAACTGGCTTTTTTGCCACAAAAATTACCTGCATCCGCAGGTTTATCAGTACGCGAACTTGTACGCTTAGGCCGATTTCCTTGGCGTGGCGCCTTCGGTCGTTGGCATCAAGATGATAAAACTATTGTCAGCCAAGCCATGGATAAAGCCGGTGTCTCTTTTTTTGCGGATACTCTCGCCGATAATTTATCCGGCGGTGAGCGGCAACGCGCTTGGGTTGCCATGTTACTGGCCCAGCAATCTCCTGTTTTAATATTGGATGAACCTACATCAGCACTAGATATTCACCACCAATATCAATTAATGAATTTACTACGTGAACTCAATAGAACCCAAGATGTCGGTATTATCGTCATTTTGCATGACTTAAATTTAGCCTTACAGTATGCCTCGCATATTGTTGCATTGAAGAATGGTCAAATAGCATTTGAAGGTCCTGCAAACTTATTAAATGATGAACAACGCCTATCTAATTTATATGAAACGCGTGTTCGGTTAATCGAACATCCTGAAGGCCCTAAAGGCTGTAAAGTGGCGGTGATATGCGATTAGTTCCGTTGCCATTTACGCATTTAATTGTGCTGTTTTCACTACTGTTCAGTTCTCTAAGTTTTGCTGAAATCACAATTAATGACGATAGAGGTACTCAAACCTTTATCACTTCACCTGAACGTATTGTGGTACTTGATTGGGATTTATTAGAGCAAGTTTTATCTCTTGATATCATTCCGGTCGGTGCAACCGAAATTAATAGCTACAATCAATGGGTTGTTATGCCAGCAGCGCCTGAGTCTATTGATGAAGTAGGTACTCGTGCAGAGCCTAATCTTGAAAAAATCGCCTCGTTAAAACCTGACGTGATCCTTGCGACTAGCGCACAACAAGATTTAATTCCGTTATTACAACGAATTGCACCGGTGGTCTATTTAACCAATTTTTCGGCTCAAGATGATGCAGCAATTGTTGCTATCCGTCATTTTAAAACTTTGGCGACATTGTTTAATAAACAACAACAAGCAGAAAAACAATTAGCCCAGTTAGATAAACAGTTTGAGTTATTACGCGCAAAACTAGCACAAGTCTATCCTAATAATACTGAAGTCACCGTCATCCGATTTTCAACGCTGACCTCGGTATTTCTGCCAACGGAAAATGCGAGTATCAATTATGTTTTACAACGCTTAGGACTGAAACCTGCCGTAAAATTACCAGCACGACCTTGGGGGATCACTCAGCGCCGTATTAATGAACTTAGTCGTATTGATGATGGCTATGTTTTATTTCTACGTCCTTTTCCTGATGAAAAAAAACTTGCCGATGCTCGTTTATGGCAAGCGATGCCGTTTGTACAAAAAAATCAGGTAAATGGGGTCATTCCTGTGTGGAATTATGGCGGTGTCTATTCGCTACAACGTATGGCGCAAGCGATCACCGATAGCTTATTGGAGATTGCACCAGCACCATGAAAATAACCTCCTTATTCGGTTTTATTTTATTGCTCTTGGTATTAACCATTGGCAATCTTCAATTAGAACCTGGGCTCTCTATTAGCCAGCAAATTAGTCTTATTTTTTCGCCACAATCAGCACAAAATTTTTCAGAAATTTTTTATCTTTATGGGCAACTACCTCGCTTAGTGATGGCGTTATTAGTGGGTGCGACATTGGGTTTAGTTGGCAGCTTAATGCAGCAACTAACACAAAATAATCTCACCTCTCCACTGACTTTAGGAACATCTTCTGGTGCTTGGCTTGGGCTGGTTATCCTATCGATCAGTTTCACTGATTTAAGTGCGGATTTTGCACCACTAGTCGCAATGGGTGGTGGATTATTAGCGTTTGTACTTGTTGTGACGATCACCGGACTACGTAACATGACAGGCCTACCTCTCATTGTTTCCGGCATGGTTGTTAATATTCTTCTCGGCGCTATCGCAACGGCGCTTATTACGCTAAACAGCCAATTTGCTCAAAATATTTTTATGTGGGGTGCCGGTGATTTAACACAAGATGGTTGGTCGGCAGTCATTCGATTGCTGCCACAATTATTACCTGCGTTATTTATTATTGCAGCCCCTCGAATTTTAACTGTCTTACGCCTTGGACATGACGGCGCACAGGCAAGAGGATTATCAGTTTTACCCATTTTTATTTTATTTATGGTTGTTGCTACATGGCTAGTTGCTGCCGTAATAAGCACTATTGGTGTGATTGGCTTTATTGGTTTATTAGCACCAAACATTGTCAGAGCTTTTGGTGCAAGAACAGCGCTGAGTGAATTGTTAGCAAGTGCCTTATTGGGTGCATTACTTCTGTTATTCGCTGACACTTTAGCCATTGCCATAAGCCAATGGTTACATTCCGTAATCCCAACAGGCGTCATGGCCGCTGCAATCGGAGCACCAGCACTGATTGCTTTTAGTCGCAGAACCTTTAAAGCCCAAGATAGCCTCACCCTACTATTAAAACCCATTATTCGCCCCCAATGGTTGTACCGTGCAGGCGGCTGTATCATATTTTTACTTGCAGTAGGAATGACGCTCTCTGTTTTTTTACAAAACTCAGAACATGCCTTAGTTTGGCAATTACCAGAAGCATTTCAATGGGCACTTCGGTGGCCACGATTACTAACAGCACTAATAGCGGGTATCGCTCTTTCTGTCGCGGGTACATTATTACAGCGCTTAATCTACAACCCTCTTGCAAGTCCAGATATTCTTGGCGTCTCTTCGGGAGCTACTGTAAGTTTGATTCTGATAAGTATGATTCTAGGGACAACCATACAAACTTCATTATGGGGAGTAGCTTTATTAGGCAGTTTACTGGTGTTAGCGTTGTTACTTTTATTAGGCCGACGACATCAATTCGCACCTGCGAGTCTGATATTGATCGGAATTTCGCTAACCGCCTGCCTTGAGGCCTTTGTCCAATTTTTCCTCGCTCAAGGAACGCTCAGCAATTATCGTATTCTATTGTGGCTTTCTGGTTCAACCTATCGAGTCAATGATCAACAAGCCATTCTATTCTCAATCATTGTTGTATTACTTGTTATTGTCACATTATCGCTAAGTCGCTGGTTAACATTGTTGAGTATTGGTCGTGCATTTTCCCAAGCTCGTGGATTACATGCGGGAAAAGCGACAATGTTACTGCTAGGATTAGTTGCTCTACTATGTGCTTTAGTAACTGCAACTGTAGGGCCTTTGGCTTTTATTGGGTTAGTCGCGCCTCATATGGCCGCACTGTTGGGGGCTCAGAAAGTGAAATCACAACTGATTTTGGGTAGCCTACTTGGTGCAACCTTAATGGTTTGGGCAGATTGGTTAGGACAACTCATTATTTATCCGTCCCAAATTGCAGCAGGGACTTTAGTTGCCATTCTTGGGGGTAGCTATTTTCTAGCCTTAATGGTGATCAATCGGTTCCGTACTTAATACTCATATTCATGCCTTCAGCTTGCATATAGAAGGCATGAATATTATTTCGCTTTAAGCTGAATTACTTTTCTTCATCACGTAAAGTCAACACATCATAACCATCTTTAGTCACTAAAATGGTATGTTCCGATTGTGCCGACAGCTTTTTATCACGAGTAACAACGGTCCAGCCATCTTTTTTAGTTTTGATTTTCATGGCACCTTGGTTAATCATCGGCTCAATCGTAAAGGTCATGCCCTCTTTAAGTACCACCCCTTTACCACGAATTCCATAATGTAATACTTGCGGGTCTTCATGCATTTCACGACCAATACCATGACCGCAATATTCACGGACAATACTGTAGCCATTGGATTCAGCATGATGCTGTATCGCAGAGCCAATATCCCCTAATGTAGCACCCGGCTTGACCTGCTTAATCCCTTCCCACATAGCGGCATAAGTATCTTTAACCAGTTTTTTTGCTAATGGGGATGCTTCAGGCATCGCATACATTTTGCTTGAGTCTGCAATAAAACCATTTTTTTCGAGTGTAATATCGACATTAATAATATCTTTGGCTTTCAAGTACTCATCATCTTTGGGCACACCATGACAAACCACTTCATTAACGGACGTATTTAATACATAAGGATAGTCATATTGCCCTTTACTTGCCGGACGCGCTTGCAACTCATTGACGATATAACTTTCAACTTTATCGTTAATTTCCATGGTCGAGATACCCGGCACCATAATAGAATCTAACATGTTGAAAACACGTGCTAATAATCGGCCTGACTCACGCATCAGCTCAATCTCATCAGCTGTTTTGATGGTAATATTATTCATGCGTTTTTCCTTTTTGTTCAATAACTTCTTTTTCAAGCATTTCATTAATTAACATGGTAAATGTTTTATTTGGATTCAATTCAGCCTGCATACCTATTTTGATCCAAAACTCCGCTTGTGAATTGATTGAGCGCGACATGACCTGACTCGCATATCGCAAATAATCATGCAGTTCATCTGAAATTTTAACTATTCCCAAAATCGCACCCTTGAATATACAAAATATAGTTGTTTCATATATAGATCATATACCAACGAGGTTATTGATAAAAGTCACCAAGTAACTGATAGCACAAATCAGTCATCTAATTCGTCAATTTAGCCCTTATATCTTTCCTAAGATGAATACACCGTCAAAGTATTTTTTATTTGAATCCGTTATCCTAAATGTCGGGACGATATCGCCTCCCGTGATTTAGAGATATTTATTAATATTATGGATATCTCTTATTTTATATACCCTATATCGCTAAAAACTTATAATTCAATACAGCATGGACTCAATAAATGAGAGCTGGAGAAAAACATGTATAACAAAATTTTAGTCCCTATTGATATTACAGAGAAAAGCTTGGCACATTTAGTTCTATCTCATATTCAATATCTTGCAGAATATGAAAACGCTCATATTCATTTTTTAGCCGTGATCCCAACAATCCCGTTCTATACCACAATGGGATTTGGTTTCGCAGAAAAAGCGGATAGCGAGCAAGAAAATGTCACTAAAAAATTAGCTGAAATAATTAATGAATTTAAAATCCCGGCAAGCAAATATAGTGCTCAAGTTGTAATGGGAACGCCAAGAGATGAAATATTGCGTGTCTCAGAAGAAATTTCTGCGGATTTAATTGTGATTGGTTCAAGACGTCCAGGTATGTCAACCTACTTCCTAGGCTCAACTGCATCCATGATCATCCAAAACTCAAAAATATCGGTATTAACCGTTCGCTAATTCTCCCTTTAAATCAAATAACAAGAAATCTACCTCAGTGGATTTTTTGTTATTATTTTATTTTTTCACTAATAATTGCCTATCCTCCAAAATATTAGATTGTATTTATACCTAAATCCATGCACATTATCCTTATTTGATAATTAACCTAACATCCACACTTTTCCCTCTAGGAATCTAATGAAAAAATATTTACTTGGTATCAGCATCGCAGTAAGCGTGGTATTAGTAGCACTTCTGATTGTTGCCGCTATCATGTTTTACAATATGAAAGACAAAGCGATTGAGATCTTAGAACAAGTAAAATCAGGTGATTATGCTGAATTAGTAAAACAAAATACTCAAGATTTAGTACCTGAATCATTGAAAAATTTACAGGCAATAACTGTTGAAGGCGATCAATGTGAATATTTTTATCAAAAAGTGGATTCTGTAATTACTTACTTAAATGATAACCCTGAGATTACGGGCTCAGAAATATATTCAAACCAACTTTCAACGCTTAAAAGTACGATTGAAAAAACACCATCCACATTCAAAAATGCAGCCTGTGAAAAAGGGATATCTAGTTTGAATTACATTATTAATACAGTATCCCCCAGCCAATAAAGCTCAACGGGACTAACCTATAATAAATTGATGACCTTCATTGCTATAACTCCACATTGTCATAGCACAATAATTTACACCACCATTTGGGTGCTAAATCTGTAAATGAATGGTATTCGAGTTCTAAATCGTGACTAGATAAATTATCCATCACGCCAGTTAATAATGCGACTGTAGGTGCGTCATCAATAGCACCTATAGAGCTACCGCACTGTGGACAAAAAGCACGGCTTGAATATTCTGATGAGCGATAAACAGCTGGCTTCCCACCTTTACCTATCCATTCAACACGGTTTGCCGGAAATTCAATCCATACCGCCATTTGTGCGCCTGTATGTTTTTGGCAAATATCACATGAACAAGAATGCACATTCGATGGCTCAAATGCACGAAACTGAATATGACCACATAAACACCCACCAGCAATAACCTTATACATTGCAAATACCTCAAAATAAAAAAATAACGCTACCACAAGCCAATATAAATACGATTAATTTAAGCTTAAATATGTGGCTTTTTAAATATAAAAATAAAGCTCTCCAAAATAGAGAGCCTTAATGATTAATAGACACACTTATACTATTGAATACTTTTACCCTGAATGTTTTTTCGCTGCTGATTAACATCTTCAAGTAGTGCATTCACTTGTTCTGAGGTAAACATTTCTTCAAGTGTTTGAGTTAATTTACGACGCCAATTCGCATATTCAGTGCTAGTACCGGGAATATTGACAGGCTCTAACATATCTAGCCAATCCTCCGGCTGTAAACCTAACAATGCACTATTTGAACCTGCAATGAAATGGTGTATTTTTTGATTTAAAGCTAATGACATGGTGCCAAAAGCAGCATTGCTTGCCGTCTGTTCCTTAGAAACATTGTCAGTTTGTAATGCATTCAATAAATGCTGCTTGGCGATTTCACGTTCCTTGCGTAATTCTTCTAGCATTACGAGATCAGGGTATAACCCTAACTGCTCACCTAATTTGAAATCATAACTTTCCCAATAGCCTCTCATTGTCGGCAGATCATGAGTGGTGATCACCGCCATCGCTTGAGCAGCCCATTGTTTAGGTGCACGAACCTTTTTTTCATCATCATGTTCAAACCATAGAACCTTATATGAAAAAACCCCATAATCGCGTAACTTACTGATAATTTCCGCAGGTACAATACCTAAATCTTCACCAATAACCATACAATGCATACGCTGGCTTTCTAACGCCAGTATGGCCAGCAAGTCATCAACCGGATAACTTACATAAGCCCCATTCGCAGCGCTTTCCCCTTGTGGAACCCACCATAAACGTAATAGTGACATCACATGGTCGATCCGCAATGCGCCACAATTTTCCATATTGGCACGCAGTAAATCGATAAAAGGCGTATACCCACGTTCCACTAAAACATGCGGGTTGATAGGCGCAACACCCCAATTTTGCCCCAAAGGACCTAAAATATCTGGAGGTGCACCAATTGAAGCTTGAATACTATAGAGCTCGCGGTCGCTCCAAGTTTCTACGCCCCCTTGAGTTACCCCTACCGCCATATCACGATATAAGCCAATTGGCATATTGAGTTCGCTACTATGCTGCCAGCAATTCGCAAATTGGCACCAGGCTAACCATTGTAACCAACACCAAAATTGCACTTCATCTGCATGAGTTTGACAAAACTTCATCACTGCTGACGATTGGGCTTCACGATATTCTTCTGGCCATACCGGCCAGCCCCAGAAACTAGGATTTTGAGCCATCAATTCCATATGCAATGCATCAAATGCCGCTTGCCAGTGAAGGCTTTCACCACGTTGTTGTATAAATGATTCAAATTCCACACGCTGTTTATCGTGTTTATTTCGCAATAAAAAAGATTGCCACGCAAGTTTTAATGCAGTGAGTTTTAACTGAGTGACACCAGTGTAATCAACGTATTGAGTTTCGCGTACCCCAGCTAAATTCGATTGGGTTGCATGAGAATGCCACCATAATTGCGCTCCTTTACTGTGCTTAAAATCTTCAACAGCCGTAACATCGATATAAATGATATTAAACCAACATCTTGATGACGGGCTGTATGGACTCGCACTTTCAGGATTTGCCGGAAAAAGAGAATGAATAGGATTTAAGCCAACAAAACTGCCGCCTCTTCGCCCAACTTCATTAATCATTTGCTTTAAATCACCAAAATCGCCAATCCCCCAGTTATTATCTGAACGTAAGCTATAAAGCTGGACACTCGCCCCCCAAAGTTTTTGTTCCTCTAATAAAGCCTTAGGCAAATAACAGCGTTTTGGAGCCACTATAATTCGACAAAACGACGTTTTCTCTTTTTGAATGACATGTAAATTGTGATATCCCAAGGGCAAACCCGCGGGTAAAATCAACGCTTGTTCCGCCAGTAAATGGCCTTTACGCCACAATTTGCCGTCTTCCGTCGTCAGTTGCCAATCAAATTCTTCATTACCCTGTATTGGCAACGATATTGGCTCACCTTGAGAAACTACTTTTACAGCAGGAACAATTCGCTGTATTTGTTTTTGGTGGGGGATATCTCCCCCCATCGCTTGATATAACTGTTGTTGTATATCAAGCGGAATTTCCTGTAACTGACCTCGCGCATTGATATAGCTTTCTGATATATCAGGTGAAATTCTTTTTTTCACTATTTTATCGCACGCCATGGCATCTCCTTCGACTAGCGCTTAGCTTGCCAAATGCGGGTTTGATAGTCAGCAATAGTACGGTCTGAACTAAACATGCCACACCGCGCCGTGTTCAAAATTGCGGTACGCGTCCATGCATCTTGGTTTCGATAAAGATCTTCTGCTTGTTGATGTGCTACAACATAGCTTTCGAAATCAGCCATTAGCATATAGGGATCGCCCCCTTTCTTACTTATACTGTGCAAAATATCTGTAAAAGCGGTTTTATCACCATAACTATAGGTTCCGTCTTCTAACTCTTTTAAAATGGCGTCCAACACTGCATTCTTTTTACGCCATTCTTCTGGGTTGTACCCCTGTGCTTTTAGCTGTTTAACTTCATCAACGGTTAAACCAAATATAAAGATATTTTCTTCACCCACTTGTTCGGCAATTTCAACGGTTGCGCCATCTAAAGTTCCCACCGTGAGCGCACCATTTAAGGCTAATTTCATATTACCGGTACCTGATGCCTCTTTACCCGCGGTCGAAATTTGCTCAGAGATATCCGCCGCAGGGATCAATTTTTCTGCCGCTGAAACACAGTAATCAGGAAGGAATACCACTTTTAATAGCTCCCCTACCCGCGGGTCATTATTTATTGCCTGTGCGACTTGATTAATTGCATAAATAATATTTTTTGCAAGGTAATAACCGGGCGCCGCTTTTGCACCAAATAAAAACACACGAGGAACCCGCGATTTAGTTGGGTTTTCACGAATATCTTTATATAACGCTAAAATATGCAGTAAGTTAAGGTGCTGACGTTTGTATTCGTGAAGTCGTTTAATTTGAATATCAAACATCGCTAGCGGATTAATCACAATACCCGTACGAGCCTTAATAAAAGCCGCTAATTTCACTTTATTATTGAGTTTAATCGCTCGATATTGCTGACAAAATTGTTCATCATCAACATAATCTTCAAGTACATTAATCGCCTCTAGATCATTCGCCCATTCATGACTCAATGTGTTATCCAATAATGTGGCTAATTCTGGATTACATTGTTTTATCCAGCGGCGCGGTGTAACCCCATTAGTGACATTAAAGAATTTTTCTGGCCACAATTGATTATATTCAGGAAATAAATCTGTCACGATAAGCTTTGAATGCAGTGCCGCGACGCCATTTATGGCAAAACAGCTCACCACACATAAATTCGCCATACGCACTTCCCCGTCAAACACCACGGCAACCTTTTGCCAAATCGTTTTATCTTTAGGCCATTTTTGTTCAACGATTTTTTTAAAGTTTTGATTAATTGTATTGATAATCTGCATATGGCGTGGCAGTAACTGCTGAACGATTTCTTCATCCCAACGCTCTAAGCCCTCCTGCAATAAAGTATGGTTGGTATAGGCGAAGGTCTGACTCGTAATATGCCATGCACTATCCCAATCGAGCTGATGTTCATCAATCAGCACTCGCATCATTTCAGGAATAGCAATAGTGGGGTGAGTATCATTTAATTGAATAACTTCGTAATCAGCCAATACGCTCAATGGGCGCTCAGCCAGGTGATGACGACGTAAAATATCCGCTATAGAACAAGCACATTGGAAATATTGCTGCATTAGGCGTAACTGTTTTCCGGATAAATGATGATCGTTCGGATACAGCACTTTAGTTAATTTTTCCGCATCGACTCCAATTTGTTCGGCCTTTAAGAATTCGCCTTCATTAAACAAAGAGAAATCAAATGGATTATCATGTTGTGCCTGCCACAAACGTAACGGTTGCGTGACATTATTTTGGTAGCCCAAAACAGGTAAATCCCAAGCTTCTCCTCTGATGAAAAATTCAGGTTCCCAACGTTGCTGGTTACTTTCTTTAACTAGCTTACCACCAAGACCAACTCGAACATCTAACGCGCTATTATGTGTAAACCAAGGATAGCTTTCACGATGCCAATTATCAGGGCTCTCTACCTGATGTCCCTCTGCAAATGACTGTCTGAATAAGCCATATTGGTAATTTAAACCATAACCCATCGCAGGTTGCTCTACGGTTGCCATTGAATCAAGAAAACACGCCGCTAAACGCCCTAACCCACCATTGCCTAATGCCGGATCAATCTCTTCTTCGAGTAAGTCGCTTAATTCAAGGTCATATTCTTTCAGTAAATCGGCAACGCCTTGATACCAACCTAGATTCAATAAGTTATTACCGGTTAAACGACCAATTAAAAATTCCATAGAGATATAATTAACATGGCGCAATGTGGGTGATAATACTTTTTTAGGATGCGCAGCCAATAATTCCGCCATCGCGCCACTAACGGCCTGCCACCATTGGTGAGACGTCATTTCTTGTGCCGCAGCTAAACCAAAATGCTGCCATTGCCTATTCAACGCCGCCTGAAACTGTTTTTTATCAAAAGTAAAATGTGACATAGAAAAGAGAGCTCCACTGGTTGTGTAATCATATTTGATTAGTATGCAGAGCCAATAGATAAGCTTCCTCATCCCCAAGAAAATTAAGCAAGGAGGAGAACGGAGGCGGAGAAATATCGAGAGGTATCTTGATTTTAAATTTATAAAAAACAGTGAGTTAAAAATAAAGTTTCAAATAATAATATTATCGATTTATCTATTTTCAATTAACGATTCATTTTAATCTTTTAGCAAAAAGTAATAACATAAAAACCAGACTAAATACGAGCAAGCCAATATCAATAAATTAAAACCATCACCGGTAGATTAAACGAAATCCATCAATATTTAATATGTAATTAAACCTATTTACTTAATATAAAAATAAAATTTTAAGCCAACAATTTGTTTATTAAGTGTTTCTTTAAGTGCCCTTCCTTACTCAAACTCAGCATTCGTATTAAAACTGTGATAAAGCGCAACTTTGTTAGGACTAAAAACATGACATGCTTGCATAAATTGATAATCTAATAGAAGTTATGTAACAATTTATTTCTAAATATCGTTTAGGAGTGCCTTTTTGTATGGTTACTTCATTGAATATGCTAATACCTTCGAAGTTAAGTCGGCCTATTCGTCATAAAAATACAGTAATTCGCGATCGCTTACTCGACACACTCGGTACAGCGACAAACTACCGCCTTGTCTTAGTGACTAGCCCTGCCGGTTACGGCAAAACAACACTCCTTTCTCAATGGGCTGCCGACAAAGATCACATAGGTTGGTATACCCTTGATGAAGGGGATAATTTATCTGAACGTTTTGCCAATTATTTAATTACCGCGATTCAACAAGCCACTCAAGGCAGCTGTGCAAAAAGTGAGACGATGGCGCAAAAACGCCAGTATGCCAACTTGAGCTCTCTTTTTTCGCTGTTATTTATCGAATTAGCGCAATGGCAACAGCCTTTATGGTTATTTATTGATGATTATCATCTGATCTCTAACCCTGAAATTCATGATGCTATGCGCTTTTTCTTAAAGCATCACCCTGATAACCTAACACTGGTCATTTCTTCTCGCAATATTCCACAATTAGGTATCGCCAGCTTACGCGTCCAAGAACAACTATTAGAAATTGATAGCCAGCAATTAGCTTTTACCCATGGAGAAACCAAACAGTTTTTTGAAAACCGCTTAGATACTCCTCTTGATATCATAGAGTGTCAAAAATTATGTGATGATGTCGCAGGTTGGGTAACCGCATTGCAATTAATTGCACTTTCAGCCAAGCAAAATACCCATGCCGCTAAACAATCTGCTCGACGGCTTTCAGGGATAAATCTAAGTCATTTAAGTGATTATCTGGTGGAAGAAGTGCTGAATAATGTCGATAGCAGTACACGACGCCTTCTATTAACCAGCTCGTTATTACGCTCAATGAACGACCTGCTGATTGTCCGTGTATCTGGCGTCGATAACGGACAAATGCGACTCGAAGAAATTGAACGCCAAGGGTTATTTTTACAGCGCATGGACGACAGTGGTGAATGGTTTAGTTATCACCCTCTTTTTGCCAGTTTTCTACGTCAAAGATGTCAGTGGGAATTAGCTATCGAACTTCCACATTTGCATCATGCCGCGGCACAGGAATGGATGGCTCAAGGATTTCCAAGTGAAGCCATACATCATGCGCTAGCCGCAGAAAACCCATTAATGTTGCGTGATATTTTGCTACAGCATGCATGGGAACTGTTTCATCAAAGTGAGTTATTACTTCTTGAAGACTCACTAAAAGCCTTACCTTGGGATATGCTACTTGAAAACCCAAAACTAATACTCTTACAGGCTTGGCTGATGCAAAGTCAGCATCGCTATAGAGAGGTCAATACACTGTTAGACCGTGCAGAACAAGAGATGACGCAGCAATTAGACGGTGCTTTGCGTGGTGAATTTGATGCCTTACGAGCCCAAGTTGCCATCAATAATGGCAATCCTTTAGAAGCAGAACAGTTAGCCAATTCAGCCATCAAAAACCTGCCTATTGCGAATTATTATGGGCATATTATTGCGACATCTGTTTTAGGTGAAGTTCACCATTGCTCCGGTAACTTACAGAAATCGCTCAGTATAATGCAAGAAATAGAAACCATGGCATATCGCCATAGCGCTTGGCATTACGCGCTCTGGAGTATGATCCAGCAAAGCGAAATACTATTTGCTCGTGGTTTTTTACAAGCCGCAAATGACATTCAAGAAAAAGCCATAACCTTAATCCATGAACAGCATTTGGAACAATTGCCAATGCATGAGTTTCTACTGCGTATTCGAGCGCAACTTATGTGGGCTTGGGGACGACTTGATGAATCAGAAAGCGCCGCACGCCAAGGTATTCAAGTGCTTTCAAGCTACCAACCACAACAACAACTGCAATGTTTAGTGCTCGTGGTTCTTAACGCCCTTGTGCGAGGTGATATTGATAATGCGCGCAGCTATTTACATCAAGTAGAAAATTTATTGAGTAATGGCAGTTATCATGACGATTGGGTTTCAAATGCAGATGAAGTACGTGCTATCTATTGGCAATTAACCAACGATAAAGCATCAGCGCAAAGTTGGCTGCAACAAACGCCAGAACCGGTTCTTGCTAGCAACCATTTTTTACAGCGTCAATGGCGTAATATTGCGCGCGCTCAAATATTGCTAGGTGAATATCAGCAAGCACACCGCATTCTTATAGACCTCAATAATAACGCACGCAAGTTAGAATTAATCAGTGATTTAAATCGTAATCTCTTGTTGCTGAACCAACTTTACTGGCAACAAGATAATAAAATTGAAGCGCAAAATGCATTAATAGAAGCCTTAAATTTAGCGGGAAGAACTGGATTTCTCAGTTATTTTGTCATTGAAGGCGAGCCAATGGCTCAACAACTGCGTTTAATTTTGCAACTCAACGTACTTTCGGAATTAGAAAAACATCGGGCGCAGCATATTTTACGTGAGATTAATCAGCATCATCGTCACAAATTTGCTCATTTCGATGAGAGTTTTGTAAACAAGCTGCTCAATCACCCTCAAGTTCCTGAACTTATTAGGATTAGTCCTCTGACACAGCGTGAATGGCAAGTTTTAGGACTGATTTACTCGGGTTATAGCAATGTGCAAATCGCGAGTGAATTTAACGTCGCTTCAACCACAATAAAAACACATATCCGCAATTTATATCAAAAACTCGGCGTACTACATCGTCAAGAAGCGGTCACGCTCGCGCGCCAATTACTACAGACAATGGGCTATAATGCGATTTAGCCAGTAAATAGAACCTATCATATAAACCAAACGATAAACCTGTCTCATAATTTAATGTTAATACAGGTTTATCGGGAAGCCATTTGATTACCTTTCTATAGCAAGCAATAAAAAAATCCGATATTGAAAATTCAATACCGGATTTCGCAACATTTTAAACGAAGATCAAATGATCTAAAAAATGCTTAACTAACATAATATAAAATGTGCAAATTAATGACATAGAACATAATAACGAGATATCACTCAATCAAGGTTGGTTGCCTTTCACTTTTTGAACAAAGGTACTGCGCGCAGTTGTTGAACCTAGCCGTTCTGCTTCATCTAACAATTTTAATGCCCCGTCAATATCACCTTTACCGATTGCCTGTGTAATGGCTTGATTAAAGTAATCTTCAGTACCCGCCAAAATAGGTTTTGGTTTACTTTGAGCAATAGGTGCATTATTCACTGATACCGTATCACCCACGGTGATAGGTGAAACCGTTGGTGAGCCGAACAATGCCCCCACAAGCACACTTGAGCTTGAATTTGAAGCTACCTCCAAGGTGACTTTACCATCAGTAACATGTTTCGCTATCGGGTCTGGAATATCTGGAATGGCATTACCTGCACCTTTCGCATAAGCCTTTGCAGGATCTAACTGAGTCGTTGTTTTAGCCAAATCACTTGTTTTGGTAAAAACCAATAAATACAGTTGTTTTTGCCCTAACGCAGGCGTTAACTTAATGGTTCCCCTCAAACTATCCGCCACCATTATACCTGGGGCTTGATACTCAAAATACTGACTCGGAAAATAGGCAAACGGCGTCATATCTTGATCAAAAACCAATACATTGGGTGAATAGACCCTATTTTTCGTTATTTCACTAGTTAAATTTATGGTCAACTCGCCAATATTGGCAGGTACACTAAAAGCAGCAATAGGACCTTGAATATCACCAAAATTCACTATTTGACTATTTTTATCTAATACAACTGTTTGTTTTTCTGTCGAATTAACGGGTAACCATGAAATCTGCTTGAGCTGTGAGGCTGCAATATTCGGTGCTGAAGAAAGGTCTTGAGGTACGATGTTAACATCAGCCAGACTCACAGCCGGAATACTCGCCAATAACCCCACACTTAAACACAATGCCAATAGTTTCTTTTTCATATATATGCTTATTATGTTAGTTGAGCCTTGTGGTGAACAGGTGATGATGCAAAACCTGTAACCTCATCAATATAATAACTTGGGAAGAGTCACCTCTCCCCTACAGCCATTACCACCAAATTTCCATTTGTGCACCATAGCTAAACTCATCGTTATCACCACGGCTATTGGTTAAGACTCCCTTACCGCTACTATCTTTAAAGGCATTATTCATCAGGTCACCATTACTATTTTTGCCATAGCCCCAACTTTCATCCCATTTAGCATAAGTAACAAAGAAACGAATAGCAGGACGTGACCAAATACTGTCTCCCGCTTGCCACTGCTGCGCTAACGTTATTTTATATTGATTGTTAGTGGCGCTCACTTCTTGTGATTTAACATTATCGTAGCCAAGCTCAAATACGGTGCTCATAATCGGTGTCCACTTGTACATAGGCCGAATACCCACCGTCCACCAGTCAGTGCCCTTGTTATTATCAAGATCTAATTTTTGATACATTCCCACGTACATTAGATCCCATTTATCACCTAATGAAATTCCACCATGGTCAATAAACCGCCATAATTTTCCGTCATTATTAATGCTACTTCCCTGAGCAACCCCTTTGCCTTGAGAAGTCATCGCATCCGTTGCATATTGCACCGCAAATTTATTAAAACCATTTAAAACACTCTGCGTATGCTCTGCCGTCATCATCCAACCATTTTTAGACGCATCATTTTCTAAATGATAACCATCTGATGGATTTGCTCGACCGTAATCGAGTCCTAGCTCTAGCACGCCCCCCGGATTCACTTCTAAATTAGATAACCGCACATCGTAAGTATCATTTGCGGTACGATCCGCATATTTACGTTGTTGATTACTAATGAAGTTATAAGAACCACCAGTTTCTGAAGCGCGAGTTGCAGCAAGCGATAATTTACCAAATCCAAGATCGATATCATCAATCCCAGTACCCGGCCCTGAAATATCCCAATAATAGAAGTCAATCATATGGATATCATGACGTTTATAAAACCGTTTACCTGCCCAAATATCGGCGCCTGGCAAACTATCTATCAAGTTATTTCCTTGAGCAAAAACTTCACGAAATGCAGGATTTGTGCTTTCCCAGTCATTTTGTTGAGAAACTGAATAAGCCACATTCGTATCAAAGTAAAAGCTTTTATCCCCTTCTTTCCACACTTCTTGACCTAGTTTTAACTCCGCGTAAGTTTCACATTCGTTACCTAAACGGTACTTACTCTGTGCCCCTGTTAGTTGAAAACATTTTTGTTCTCCACCACTTCCCGTCCAACCAATACCTGAACGTGCATAGCCATGAAAATCTACCGCCAACACCTGCATTGGCGCGACTGCTGCCATAATAGCTATCGCTAACGAATGCTTACGCAAAGTTCTCATCGTTAATTCTCCTAAAGTCGTTTTTTATTATCTATTGATATGATTAAACGCCTTGTTCTTTATGCAACCGACGACATGCGGTGCCATCTTCTCTAAACAGATGACAACGCTCCGGTGGTAGCCCAATGGCGAATGTGGCTCCCTCCTCAATCAAAACGATATCGTTTTGCCGATAAACTAAATTTTGAGAAATAGCAGGGATTTGAATATAGATTTGAGTTTCATTGCCGAGTTGTTCAACAACTTGCACAATGCCCTCTAAAACAATGCTAGCAATATGGCTAGGTAACAAATGTTCAGGACGAATACCTAAAGACATTCGCGTACCAACCTGTACGTCAGTGCTGTCTACTGGTAACCAAATTTTTTGATTATTAGGTAATTCGACTTGTACTTGCTCTACCGCAACAGCGGTCACTTTAACGGGCAGAAAATTCATTTTAGGCGAGCCAATAAACCCAGCGACAAACCTATCTGCGGGATAATGATAGAGCTCTAATGGCTTACCGACTTGCGCAACCCTTCCTGCATCTAACACCACAATTTTATTGGCAAGAGTCATGGCTTCAACTTGATCATGAGTCACATAAATCATGGTGCGCTTAAGTCGTTTATGTAGGCGCGAAATTTCTATCCGCATCTGTACTCGCAAGCCTGCATCTAAGTTAGAAAGCGGTTCATCCAACAGAAAAACTTCAGGTTCCGCCACCAGCGTTCGACCAATAGCAACTCTTTGACGCTGTCCCCCCGACAAAGCTTTAGGACGGCGTTCAAGTAAATGTGCCAGTTGTAAAACTTCAGCCACCTGATTAACCCGCTGATCTCGAATCGTTTTTTTAACCCCAGCGAGTTTCAAACCAAATGACATATTTTCAGCAACACTCAGATGTGGGTAAAGTGCATATGATTGAAACACCATGCCCACACCACGTTCGGCAGGCGGTACTTCATTCATTTTTCTATCACCAATGAATAATTCACCATTCGTGATATCTTCAAGCCCCGCAATCATGCGTAGTAGGGTCGATTTACCACAACCCGACGGCCCAACAAAGACCACAAATTCACCTTCATGGATGTCAAGATTGATATTTTTCAATACCACCACATCACCCCAAGCTTTTGTTACGTTCCGTAACTGCACATTCGCCATACTGCTATTCCTTATTACATCGTACTGTTTGCAAACAAGTATTTTTCATTGGACAGGACTATAACGGATTGTTAAAAGCGATAAATCATCCATGACACTTTTTTTACGGTGGGAGAAGAGAGAAGGATAAAATTAGCGGTAAAATAATGAATAGTTAATCAAGGTCACATTTTTCAATCGGCCGATAGCGATAATCAATCCCTTTGGGCGTGATCTCGATTACATAAATAAAAATAATGTAATCGGGATCACAATGATAATCGTGGAGGCGTAGAGCTGAGGATGATGAGAATTTAGCGTTTACCACGCAAACTTGGGACTGTATTTTTCTTTATCTCAATTTCTCTATCTCAACGACAGGACGGGAATATGAAAATAACAATTAGCACTCGCCTACTTGTGCTTTCCACATTAATAACAGCCATGTTTTCCACAGCAGCATTGGCAAAGATTGAAGAAGGTAAACTGGTTATCTGGGTTAATGGCGATAAAGGCTATAACGGTTTAGCAGAAATTGGTCAGAAATTTGAAGAAAGCACTGGCATTAAAGTTAGCGTTGAACATCCTGATAAATTAGAAGAAAAATTTCCTATGGTTGCGGCAACAGGAGATGGTCCAGATATTATTCTTTGGGCACATGACCGTTTTGGCGGTTATGCACAATCAGGTTTGCTCGCCGAGATAACCCCAGACCAAGTTTTTAAAGATAAAGTATTCGATTTTGCGTGGGATGCCACGGTTTTTGACGGTAAATTAATCGCTTATCCTATCGCCATTGAGTCTTTATCTCTGATTTATAATAAAGATTTACTACCTAATCCACCTAAAACATGGGAAGAAATACCGGCTTTAGATAAGGAGTTACGCAGTAAAGGTAAAAGCGCATTAATGTTTAATTTGCAAGAGCCTTATTTTACTTGGCCATTAATTGCAGCAGATGGTGGATATGCGTTTAAATCCACTAATGGAAAATATGACATCAAAGATGTGGGAGTCAATAATGCAGGATCAATTGCGGGACTCACATTCCTCGTAGATATGATAAAAAATAAACATATCAATCCAGATACTGACTATTCAATCTCCGAAGCCGCTTTTAATAAAGGCGATACCGCGATGACCATTAATGGCCCATGGGCATGGGGAAACATCGATAAAAGTAAGGTAAATTATGGTGTTACTACGCTTCCGACATTTAATGGTAAACCATCAAAACCCTTTGTCGGTGTGCTAAGTGCGGGGATTAATGCAGCAAGCCCAAATAAAGAGTTAGCCAAAGAGTTTATTGAGAATTATTTAATTACCGATGAAGGCTTAGATACCGTCAATAAAGATAAACCACTGGGCGCCGTCGCACTAAAATCTTATCAAGAAAAACTAGAAACAGACCCGCGTATTGCTGCAACCATGCAAAATGCACGTAATGGTGAAATTATGCCAAACGTCCCGCAAATGTCTGCTTTTTGGTATGCCGTGCGCACCGCAACACTTAACGCGACTTCTGAGCGTCAAAGTGTCAGCGATGCACTAAATGATGCACATAAACGGATTGTTAAATAATTTGCCTCAAAAAAGCCCTACTTAAAGAAGTGGGGCGATGCGATGCATTCCATTGTCGAGGACAAACTTCATGGATGTAGTAAAACAGCCCCGTTGGTGGCGCAGCAATATATTGAAATGGCCTGTTATGACTGCATTAGGCCTGCTAACCTGCTACCTCGTGGTTTTAATGTATGCTCAAGGGGAATACCTGTTTGCCATATTAACCCTGACATTAAGCTCTTTGGGTTTATATATTTTTGCTAATCGCCGCACCTATGCCTGGCGATATGTTTACCCGGGCCTTGCGGGAATGGGTTTATTTGTTTTATTTCCATTAATCGCCACCATCGCCATCGCTTTTACCAACTACAGTAGCACCAATCAATTAACCTTTGAACGCGTACAGGAAGTGTTACTTGACCGTACTTTTCAAACAGGAAACGCGCTTAATTTTAATCTCTACCAGCAACAGGATAAATGGCAACTCACACTAAAAGATGGCGAGCAGCTTTTTGTCTCCCCTGCCTTTTCATTGGGTGGTGAACAGCAATTACCTATGGAGTTAACCAAGATAATCCCCCACGGTGAACTCGCTAACCTGAAAGCTATCACGCAAAATCGCCAAAAATTGGGCGGGATCACCGCAGTTTTACCTGATGGCAATAAACTCATTATCAGTTCATTACGTCAATTTTCTCGCACTCAGCCACTTTATACCTTAGCCAGTAATGGCACGTTAACCAATAATAAAACAGGCATTCATTATCAAGCCAATAATCAAATTGGTTTTTATGAGTCCATTGATAATCAAGGTGAATGGAGCGGCGAAAAACTAAGTCCAGGTTATACCGTTACGGTTAATTGGGATAACTTTACCCGTGTTTTTACCGATGAAGGCATTCAAAAACCGTTTATTGCCATTTTCATCTGGACCGTCATTTTTTCGGTCTTAACTGTCATATTAACCGTTGCCGTTGGCATGATATTGGCTTGCGTTGTTCAATGGGAGCAATTGAAGGGCAAAGCCGCATACCGACTATTATTAATTCTACCGTATGCAGTCCCAGCCTTTATTTCCATCTTAATATTCAAAGGATTGTTTAACCAAAGTTTCGGTGAAATAAACATGGTTTTGAGCACCCTATTTGGTATTAAACCTGCATGGTTTAGCGATCCCAATACGGCAAAACTAATGATTATTATTGTCAATACATGGCTAGGCTACCCCTATATGATGATCCTCTGCATGGGATTATTAAAAGCTATACCTGAAGATTTATATGAGGCTTCGGCTATGGATGGGTCTGGTCCCTTCCAAAATTTCTTTTACATCACATTACCTTTGTTAATCAAACCATTAACACCATTAATGATAGCCAGCTTCGCATTCAATTTTAATAATTTTGTTTTAATTCAATTATTAACTAATGGCGGACCTGACCGAATAGGCACCACCACCCCTGCGGGCTATACAGACTTACTCGTCAGCTACACTTATCGCATCGCATTTGAAGGCGGCGGTGGACAAGAATTTGGTTTAGCAGCCGCGATTGCAACGTTGATTTTCTTGTTAGTCGGCGTCCTTGCAATTGTAAATCTCAAAGCAACACGCATGAAATTTGACTAACGGAGAACCCTTATGTCGATGGTTCAATCAAAATCACAGAAATGGCGCATCATTCTTACACACTTGCTACTTTTAAGTTTTATTGCCGCTATTATGTTTCCATTGCTGATGGTCATTACCATTTCACTGCGTCCCGGCAATTTCGCAACGGGTAGCCTAATTCCAGAGCATATCTCATGGGATCACTGGCGGCTTGCCTTGGGCCTGAGTGTTGAACACGCTGATGGTCGAGTTACCCCACCACCTTTCCCTGTTTTATTGTGGTTATGGAATTCAATCAAAGTGGCTGGAATGACAGCCTTAGGTATTGTTGTGCTTTCAACAACTTGCGCCTATGCTTTTGCGCGGATGAAATTCAAAGGAAAAACGACTTTATTGAAAGGAATGTTAATTTTTCAAATGTTCCCTGCCGTCCTTTCACTAGTTGCCCTTTATGCCTTATTTGATAGGTTAGGCCAATATATACCGATGATCGGGTTGAATACCCACGGCGGTGTCATTTTCGCTTATTTAGGCGGGATTGCACTCCATGTATGGACGATTAAAGGTTATTTCGAAACGATTGATGGCTCACTAGAAGAAGCCGCAGCATTAGATGGTGCTACACCTTGGCAGGCATTCAGACTGGTTTTACTACCGCTATCAGTCCCTATTTTAGCCGTGGTTTTTATTCTGTCTTTTATTGCCGCTATTACTGAAGTACCCGTTGCGTCATTACTACTGCGTGATGTCGAAAGCTATACCTTAGCGGTGGGTATGCAGCAATATCTTAATCCACAAAATTACCTATGGGGTGATTTTGCTGCCGCAGCAGTGTTATCCGCAATTCCAATTACTATTGTATTTTTACTAGCACAACGCTGGCTGGTTAATGGATTAACCGCAGGTGGCGTAAAAGGCTAAAACTGGCAATGATTGCTCCCCTTATCAACCAAAGGGGAGCAACAAAAATTACTCACTTACCCAAGTTTCTGATTGTACCAACCACTCATATTGTCCTATCACATCCCGTTGATTTAGCCAACGTGACAGCATATCTAACATCAACATTACACTGACGTCTTGTTTCTCTTTTAGGCTATGATTAGTTGGTAAATACTGCACTCGCTGGGCGTAACTTTTATTTGGCGTATGCAGCGCTAAAGCCAATTGTCCATCGTCAAAACACCCTATTGCTAATCCAATAGCGACATTTTGCTGAGCTGATATCTGCTTTGCCTGTTCGGCAAGCTGTTGCAGCGTTTGTTGAGCGTCTCGCTCAACCACTTCGCTTGGCGTAAATAGTCCATCAACTGAACGTAATATCCAACTCAATAAGCCTGCACTAAATTGTTCACTCACTGCCACTTGTAGCTGTTTTTCACGCAATTTTCGGCTAATCGCACTCGGTAAACCTTCGGTTCCTTCAAAAACAAGATTATCGCCAACCCCTTGTTTAATCACTTGCCAATGGGCTTCCATCTCATCACGCATTGACGCAGGACCTGTAAGTTTTAACTCTATAATCGGCATTGAAGAGCGATACCCCAAAACACAATTTTGAGGATGAGTTAGGCTATCAAACTGCTTTGCTAAACTGCTTTCGCTGCGACCAAAACTGGTTAATCGTAAGCAAATTGGAGGCTCAGGTAATGTAAAACGTTGTTGTAAACGAGGTAGGATCTGTTGGTTAATCATTACTTTGAATTCAGAAGGTACGCCCGGAGTAAAAAATAGCAAACAGCCATTGATCTCGACAGAAAACCCGCAAGCAGTACCCACAGGATTATCGATGAGCTCTGCATTTTCAGGTAATAGCGCCTGCTTTCTATTCGTTTCAGGCATTACCCGCCCGCGAGCAACGAAGTAGCGCTCCATAACGTCAATCCACTCAGAATGCTCGACTAGTGGCACACCTGCCGCTTTTGCGGCAGCTAATGCACTTAAATCATCACTCGTCGGCCCAAGCCCACCATTTACAATTAAAATATCTGCGTGGAGACTACGCTCAAGAAATATTTCAACTAAATGGGCTAGTTCATCACCAACGGTTGTTCGGCAACTTAAAGGAAGACCTTGCTGGAAAAAGCAATCTGCAAGCCATGCAGCATTTGTATCTATAATCTGCCCATGTAGCACTTCATCACCGGTACTTAGCATCTCAACAACTAACATTACGCATCCTTGGCTTATCCATTCACTATTTAACTAAACTACCCCATTATCACCATCACTAAAATCAATATTTAAACATAATAAATAATCGCCAAATAAGTAAAACGCAGTTACTGAGCAACTGTTTCGCTAGTAGGAACAGACGAAAAAACAAATAAAAGCTTAAAAATCAATATCTTAATATTTAATTAATATCTATCCCTAAAATTTTAAAATCAATTCAGTGACCAGTTTAACAAAAATGCAATAACTCATTTACTTTATCAATCAATTCATCTAAATATAGTCATATTACGAAATGGAACACTGTTCCTTATAAGGGAACAGTGAATATAACAATAATCCCATTTTACTTATTACCTTTGCATTCAGGGGGCATCATGAATAATCGACTACAATCAGCAGGATTTGTTTTATTACTACTTAATTATTTTTCATTAAAAAAACCCGTTTGGGGTGTGCGTGAATTAGCTCGATACATAGATAAGAGCCCTTCTGTTGTTCAGCGCGGCTTTAATATTTTAGAAGAACAAGGCTTTTTACAAAAAAATAAAAATAAAGAATATCTACTAGGTTTACGTTGTATTGAATTAGGTCACCTAGCTAATAATACGCGCCAATTTTCACAATTAGCTACTGACTATCTACGCCCTTTATCAGAAAAAACGCATGAAACTGTATTTATATATCGGCGATATGATGATATCGCTATTTGTAATTTTATTTTAGAAAGTGACCATTTTATTCGTTTTACATCAACTGAAGGTGAAGCATTATCACTTCATGAAGCACCTTTTACTCAAGTAATTCTTGGTTCTATGAATACATTATATATTCAAGACTATTTGATAAGACATAATTTACAGGATGACTTAATTTTAAAAACTAAATTACAACATTATGCAAATGAAGGTTATGCCTATTCGAAAGAAGCTTACCTTGCAGGAACTCAAGGTTTGTCTGTTCCTATTTTCTCATTTGAGAAAGGGGTATTAGGTTCGTTATGTATTGCAGCATCAAGCCAAAGTAAAGATTTAACTGAATATTATCCATTATTAAAATCTACAGCATCCCAGCTATCCGCCATATTTTAATTGTTGTTTATGGCTAAATAAACCATCGAAAATATACGATGGATATATATTAAAATATAAAAAATAGGTAATCTCTATGAATGTATCTCAACATAAAAATGATACAGAGGTACGTGTATCTATATTTTCACCACCATTATTTATCGCAATAATTATATTATCTTTTGTGGGTGCCATTATCGGTATCCAAATTATCGTCACACTCGGGATATCAGCTAATACCTCAATTATTGGTGCCGTATTAGCCATTTTATTATCTCGTATTCCCATCTCTATATTTTCATCATTTCGATTTATAGACGCACAAAATTTAATTCAAACCAGTATTTCAGCCGCTACTTTTGCAGCCGCCAATGGGTTAATGATTGCGATTGGAGTGCCTTGGGTGCTTGGAATGCCTGATTTAATTTGGCCAATGATGGCTGGCGCATTTATGGCAATCATTATTGACGGTACTATTTTGTATGGCTTGTTTAATACCAAAGCGTACCCTGCCAGCGCATCATGGCCCGCAGGCGTTGCAACAGCCGAAACCTTATGGGCAGGTAATAAAGGTGGAAAACGACTAGGTGCATTGCTTGCCGGCTTCACCTTTGGCGCCGTTGGTGCCGGATTCGGAATTCCAATGGCATCCGCAGGTATTGCCTTAATTGGCAGTATTTTCGCTTTATTCATGTTTGCAATAGGTCTACTTATTCGTGGTTTTTCTGAGTCTGGCTTAATTCCCTATAACTTATATGAACACTATGTACCTCACGGTGTCATGATTGGTGCGGGCATCGTGGCATTAATACAAATTGGTTTTATTGTTTTTCGTAAAAAGAAAGATGATAACCAACAAATTGAAGAAAGTGATGAATTAGCTCAAAGCAGTAGCCGAATTAAAAAAACACTCCTTAAAGGCGCTTTCTTTTATTTTCTCACTGCGCTCACGCTAACTTTTATTAGCCAGATATTTGTCACGATGACATTACCGCAATTAATTGGTTTCTTGATTTTTGCGACTTTAACGGCATTAGTTCAAGAAATGATAGTTGGTATGGCTGCGATGCATTCCGGCTGGTTCCCTGCCACAGCGGCTGCTTTAATTTCCCTCATGATTGGTGTGTTATTAGGTTTTCCACCTGAAGCACTTGCTGTTTTAGTTGGATTTTGTGTCGCAACTGGACCTGCGTTTGCAGATATGGGCTTTGACCTTAAAACCGGATTTATGATCCGAGGCTATGGTAAAAATCCAAGTGCTGAAATTTATGGGCGAAAACAACAATATTTTGCTGCTATCGTCGGTTTTTTCTGTGCCTTAGTGGTCGTTGCATTAACTTACGATTTCTATTTTGAACAAGATAAAATTGTACCTGCCTCACGTTTATACGCGGCAACAATCCAAGCAGGTAGCTCATCAGAAGTTGCCATGATGCTACTTCTATGGGCTGTTCCTGGGGCAATCATTCAACTTATTGGCGGCGCCAAACATCAAATTGGAGTGCTGTTCTCTACAGGCCTAATGATTAACTACCCGATTGCAGGCTGGACCGTATTAGTTGCTTTAGCTATACGCATCATTGTGGCCCGTTTCTTTAATGTCAGTTCAGACAAAATTTCGACTTTTGCGGGCGGACTCATTGCCGGTGATGCCCTTTACTCTACAGCAAAAGCCTTTCTACCGACAATCAAAGCAAAATTGCTTTCACTGTTAGCTCGCTAGTTTTGCACTAGGAAAACAATAATCATGAATATATGGCAACAAGTCTACCAAGATACATTAGTTTCCCAGCATTATGCTTATTTTGATACAGGTGCTGCGGCACCACCACCAAAACCAGTTATTGATGCGGTTAAAACATATTTGAATAAAACTGCCGAACGAGGAATTTATTTACCTAGTTTTCGCAAAGAAACCTATCAACGTGTAGAAAACTGTCGTCGTAAACTGGCTCAGTTTATCGGTGCCGATGAAACTGAAATCGCATTTACAAAAAATGGTACTGAATCCATTTGTTTAGTTGCCCGAGGAATTTCTTGGCACTCCGGTGATGAAGTGATTCTGCCTGATACCGAAATGCTCAGTAACATAGCGATCTGGCAGCTTTTAGCCAAAGAAAAAGGCATAAAAATAGTAACAGTTAAAGCAGATAACCAAGGTGTCATCTCACCTAAAACTATTGAACAAGCCATAACTTCAAAAACAAAATTAGTGAGCTTTGTTGCCCTATCAAATATTACAGGTGTCGTACAACCCGTTCAGTCAATTTGTGAGATAGCAAAACAACATGGTGTTCTCACCCACGTTAGCGCATCTCAAGCCCTTGGCATGTATAGCATTAACGTACAAGAGTGGCAGTGTGATTTTTTATCGTCTTGTGGTCGTAAAGGATTAAGAACAATTGAGGGAATTGGTATTCTTTATGTACGCAACGCATTAATACCCACTCTTACACCGATGTTAGCTGGCTGGTGGAATTGTAATGTTGATGCAAACTCTGGAGATATCACATTACCCATCACCGCCAAACGATTCGAAGCAGGTTGCCCTAACATCCCAGCCATTATCAGCCTCGATGCAGCATTAGATTATGCACTCAATATTGGGATGACGCAGATTGAAATACGTAACCGCCAATTAACTGAATATGCGATGAGCAAATTATCGTCAATACCTAATATCGCAATATATGGCCCAACAAATAGCCATCAACGTCTTGGTATTATCCCATTTAATATTAAAGGAATATCTTCTGACATCTTAATGCAAACACTAGAAGCTAAAAATATCATTATTGAATCAGGTCATTTTATGGCAACTGCTATTTTACAATTTTATCAAATTGAAAAAATGGCACGACTTTCGCTACATTATTTTAATCAAGAGTCAGAAATTGACCAATTAGTTAATTGTATTCATGAAATCATTATGGAGTATAAAAAATGACAAATGCATTATTAATGAGTAGCTCACGTATGGGCCAACAAGGTTATTTATCCCATGCTCATGAACAAATTCATCGTTTATTACAGCATAAACACCAAGAAATATTATTTATTCCTTATGCTGCTGTTTCATTTAGTTTTGATGAGTTCGAAAAAATTGTTCAACCGGTTTTTGAATCTCTTGGCTATACGCTTAAATCTATTCATCATTTCAGCGATCCTATTGCCGCGGTTAATCAAGCTCAAGCTATTGCTGTCGGTGGTGGTAATACCTTTGCACTGTTAAAACGCCTTTATGATGCACAATTAATTGATTTAATATCACAGCGCGTCAAACACGATAATTTACCCTATATAGGTTGGAGTGCAGGCAGTAACATTGCAACGCCAAGCATACGAACAACTAATGACATGCCAATTGTACAACCACCATCATTTCGTGCACTAAATCTTACTCCATTCCAAATTAATCCACATTTTATTTCAGGAAAACCAGTAGGCCATAATGGAGAAAGTCGTGAGGAGCGCTTAAATGAATTTTTGACATTAAATCCGAATGAAGAATTGCTCGCTTTATATGAAGGCACTGCATTGTTAATTGAAAATAATCAGGCAACTGTTTTAGGTGATAAAAATGCCTTATGGTTTAAAGCACCAAATCAGATAGATGAAATAAAAACCAATCAGCAATTTCCATTAAATATGATAAAAGGAGTTGAATAATGTCATTAAAATATGTCAGTCAATTCTATGAACTACTCGATAATCCACATATTAATGGGCAAAAAATTGTTAATATATTAAAATCAGTCAGCCCACCGAATGCTGAAATCATCCTCAATTCTGTTCATTATGAAGAGCCTGAAGATACCAGCCAACTTTGTGACTTTATTAAAGTTATTATTCCTGGCACTGATGGAAAATCACAAGGCGGTCACTATCCCACATTAGGTATTATTGGTCGTTTAGGTGCACAACAAGCTCAACCAAACCGTATTGGTTTAGTGTCAGACGCCGATGGCTCCATAGTGGCTTTCGCAAGTGCGATGAAGTTATTAGAAATGGCCTCAACCGGAAGTCGACTAAAGGGTGATGTTATTATCACCACGCATATTGCCACCCATGTTTCAATTACCCCTCACGAGCCGGTAGATTTTATGGGCATGCCTGTATCATCAACCACCATGAATCAATATGAAGTCGATGCCCAAATGGATGCTATTTTATCTATCGATACCTCTAAAGGTAACAGCATAATCAAGCACAGAGGAATTGCCATTTCCCCCACCGCAAAGCAAGGCTATATTTTGCGCGTTGCCCCTGATTTAGTGCGTTTATTAGAGTATGCAACAGGAAACATGGCTAAAACCTTCCCAATTACCACACAAGATATTTCACCCTACGATAACGGTGTCTATCACTTTAACTCCATCATGCAGCCTCATGTTGCAACGGATGCTCCGGTCGTGGGACTCGCAATCACGGCGAATACCATTGTTCCCGGCTCTGAAACTGGGGCAAGTTATGAAAATGAACTTATTGATGCAACTCGTTTTGCCGTTGAAGTTGCTAAACAATTTTGTTGGAATAAAATCAAGTTTTATCAACAAGATGAATATGATGCCCTGTATAACCTCTATGGCTCTTTAGCTCAAATTCAGGGAACAAAATAAATAATAGTTTAATTCATTGTTATTCCTGAAATTTTTTGTGATTAAACCGTTTTAGAAAAAAAGTATAATTTAAAAATAATATCCAATAAAAAACGCCTCGCTATAACCAATAATAGAAAGGCGTTTTATTTTATCTTTGAAATAATAAACTAATTTGCGCCACGACGATTCTTAGCATAAGTATCAAAAGCGACAGCTAGAATAATAATTAAGCCTGTAATAATTTGTTGATAGTAGGCTGAGACATTCATTAACACTAGCCCATTAATGAGTAGCCCCATAATAATCGAACCAATAACAGTACCACCGATTCGTCCATAACCGCCCATCAATGATGTTCCACCAATAACAACCGATGCAATGACTCGAAGCTCAAAGGTAAAACCTGCTACTGCTTCTGCGCTGCCTAAGCGAGCACTTAAAATAAAGCCGGCAAGACCCGCCAAGCAACCAATAACCACATACACACTTACTAAAACTCGATTAACATTCACACCAGCAAGTCGAGCAGGTTCGCGGTTACTGCCGACAGCATAAACAAAACGCCCCCAACGACTTTTATGCAATGCAAAGAAGCCAATCACAGCAACAATAGCAAAAATCCAGATAGGAATAGAAACACCAAGTAGCTCACCTCTACCCCACCAGCGATATCCTGCGTCGAAACCTGAAATAGGTGCGCCATCATTGATCACTAAAGTCACACCACGCCAAATTGTCATACCGCCAAGTGTGACAATAAAAGGAGGAATATTTAAACGCGTCACACCGAGACCATGTAGAAAACCGATAAAGGTACCGACCGCTAAGCAAATCACAAGTCCCACTAGCCAACTCATGCCGCCCCATGCTGCTGGGTCAATACCGACAAGATTATCGCCTTTAATCACAAAAGCGGCGGTCATTGCACAGACGGCAAGTATTGAGCCTACGGATAAATCAATTCCAGCGGTTAAAATAACTAATGTCATGCCCACCGCCATAATGCCGTAAATAGACACTTCGGTCAGAATATTGGTGACATTTCGCTCACTAATAAAATTACTGTTTTGCGTTTGAAAAAATAAAATCAATAACACCATGAAAATCAATACGCCAAAACGCTCAAAAAAGGCGATAAAATCAATTTTTTTACGGCCAACTGCCGCAGCTGATTGTTGTTGTGACATAAAAGCCTCTCTTATACGGCAGCGCTTGCTTGCAAACTGTGATGGCAAATTGCCATCATGGTCATTAATTTCTCTTCCGTTGCATCATCTCCTTGAATTTCACCCGTTAAACGACCTTCGCTAATAGTGATGATACGATCAGAAATCGCCATTACTTCAGGTAAATCAGATGAAATGACAATCACTGCAACGCCTTTTTTTGCCATCTCAAAAATAACTTGATGTACTTCAGACTTAGTCCCCACATCAATTCCTCGAGTTGGCTCATCAACAATTAATATTTTAGGGTTCATCGCCATACAACGTGCCAATATCACTTTTTGTTGATTACCACCTGAAAGTTTGCGTACTTCTTGTTCACTATTAACCATTTTAATTTGCAGTGCTTGCCGATAGCTCTCAATCAAATCATTTTCTTTACGAATATCAACCATCCACCCCATTTTCATTAGGTTTCCGAGCCCTGATAACGACAGGTTGTAACGAATTGACAACCCAAGCGCTGCGCCTTCTTTTTTTCTATCCTCTGGCACTAAAGCAATCCCTTTCTCAAGGGCATCCATCGGATTAATCGGCTGATAAGACTGTCCATCAAGGGTAAACTCACCTTTAGCATATTTATCTGCACCAAATATGCACCGAGCGATTTCAGTTCTGCCCGCCCCCATTAAGCCGGCAATTCCTAAAATCTCACCTTCATGGACTTCAAAATGAATATCGTGAAGCGCAATGCCGTGCGGATCGAGAGGTGGTTTCTCTTTACACAGTCCATTCACCGAAAAACGAACAGGTTTATCACGATGATAAGTTTCGCTATAAGGTCTTCTTTCAAAAATCACATTGCGTCCCACCATCATGCGAATAATGTCTTGAACTGTGGTTTTTTCGACTTCCCCTGAACCGGTATAGCGCCCATCTTGAAATACCGTAAATTTGTCACAAATTTGAAAAACTTCATGTAATCGATGTGTCACATAAATCACACTCACACCCCGATTTTTTAATTCGCGAACAACTCTATGCAAACTTTCTACTTCAATATCACTCAGTGCCGCAGAAGGCTCATCCATCACAATTAATTTGGCATTGAGCGTTAATGCACGAGCAATTTCAATCATTTGCTGCTGAGCAACACTCAACCTTGCAACTTGCGTGGTCGGTGAGATAGATAATTGTAGATAATCCAATACGGCTTTAGCTTCTTGATTTACTACGCGTTCATTGACCATCCACTTCATATTAAGCGCTTCGCGACCGAGAAACATATTTTCCGCAACAGTCATATTCGGCAGTAAATTAAACTCTTGATAAATAGTGATAATGCCTTTTTGTTGACGAAATACAGGCGAATCATTCCCACCAAGCATTTCACCATTAAACCAAATGTCACCACTTGTTTGCGGTTGAGCGCCCGCTAACGCTTTTAGAAATGTGGATTTACCCGCGCCATTTTCCCCTAATAAGGCATGAACTTCTCCTTGCATCACGGTCATTTGTGCATCACTCAGTGCCCATATACCGGAAAAACTTTTGGTCAGATTGGTAATTTTAAGTAGCGGCTCAGACATAAAAACTCCTTTTCAGGAAAACAGGGCTCAAAGAGCCCCGAATAAAAGGCACTGTTTTATTTTAATTCGCCAATACGTTCAGCTTGGTCAATATTGGCTTTGCTAATTACTGCCGGAGGGTAGTCTGCACCTGTAATGGCTTTTTTATCTCGAATATTATCAACCAATTGTCCCATTGCTGTTTTCACTGCATAACCGGCACGCTGATCTGCCGTAACGGACAACCAACCATCTTGAATGCGACTTAATGCTTCAGGACTTGCATCAAAACCCGTCACCATAATTTCACCGGGTTTCAAACCTTGTGCTTTTAATGCCTCGATAGCACCCAGCGCCATATCATCATTTGCAGATAAAATAACATCTGGCTTTTTCGGCAATGATGGCAGCAAACTTTCAACGATCCGCATTCCTTCTGCACGCATCCAGTTACCATTTTGATCGGCAACTAAACGATATTTACTACCGCCTTCTTTCAAACTATCGCGAATACCTTTCGTGCGTTCAATATTCGAAGAAGAACCCGGTTGCCCTGTAATTAAAATCAAATCAGCACCATCTGGAAATTGCTGTTTCACATATTCCGCAATGGCATAGCCACCTTTATAGTTATTGGCACCAAAATGTGGAACCGCTTTTTCTGCATTAATCGTGCGATCAAGGGTTACAACAGGCAGGCCTGCATTTTGAATTTCTATCACGGCATCAGCGATGGCATTAACATCATTTGGCGAAACAATAAAACCTTGAGCACCCCGTGTAATGGCGTTTTCAATATCGGCAACTTGTTTAGGAGAACTTCCCTGACCATCTAACACTTGAATATTAACATTCTGCTCTTTTGCTGTTTTTACCGCTGATTTTTGCATGTGAACTTCAAATGGCGTAGATAGCGTTGGTAAACTAAATACAATTTGCTCTTCTTTTGCCATCATTGGGTTAGAAAAACCCAATACAGCAACCAGCGCGGTCAATCTCATTATCTTTTTCATTTCACTTTTCCCACTGATTATGAATGCATGTTGTGTTTTCATTCCATCAACATAAATAACATGTCGATAACATAGATATACATTAATGAAATATATATTCCATAATTTTTTATATGAAAATTTTATTTTTGTTGTGTGGTTAACGAAATTTAACTGTAGAGCAATGATTAGCGTAATAGAGATCACACTCCATCTTTATATTTTGCTATATCTCACTGGCCTATGAGGAAAAATGTAATGAAATGATTAATTATAAATATCGATTAAAGTTCCTTTATCTAATGATTAAGAAATATTTATTTCATTAGCTTAATAAGATAGATAAAGAAAAATGCCCTATTGAAACTGACTTATTGATTTTATTTAGACACAAAAAAACCCGCACTTTAGGCGGGTTTCTCATCAAACTAACTCATCGTATTTTGGCGTTTAAACTAATTCAATCACTTCAAACTTAGCTTCACCGCTTAAATCGGCATCATAATCAACACCCTGTAGACCAAAGCCAAACAGGCGCAGGAACTCAGCCTTATAACCTTGATAATCAGTTAATTCGTTAATGTTGTTATCATTAATTTGTTTCCAAATTTCGCGACATGTCTCTTGGACATCATCACGCAATTCCCAATCATCTAAACGTAGACGATGTTGCTCGTCAGTATCCGGCATAGCGCCACTATATAGCTTAGTCGAGAACAAGCGCTGGATTTGCTCAATACAACCCTCGTGAATGCCTTGCTCTTTCATGATTTTAAACACAATAGAGATATACAAAGGCATAACTGGAATAGCAGAAGATGCTTGAGTGACTACAGATTTCAGCACGGCAACATAAGCTGAGCCACCTTTTGCTTTCATTTTCTCATTGATAGCATGAGCGGCGCGATCCAAATCTTCTTTCGCCTTACCTAAAGTTCCGTGCCAATAAATTGGCCAAGTCAAATCGGTTCCAATATAAGAATAGGCAACAGACTGTGCGTTATCTGCCAGAACGCCTGCTTCATCTAAAGCATTCATCCACAGTTCCCAGTCTTGACCACCCATAACTTTAATTGTATCAGCGATTTCTTGTTCGTTAGCAGGTTCAACAACCGCTTCCACTAATACGTCTTTATTCGTATCGAGGGCAACCGATTTGTAGGGTTCGCCAATCGGTTTCAACGCAGAGCGTACCAATTCACCCGTTTCTGGCATTTTACGTACTGGAGAGGCAAGAGAATAAATAACTAAATCAATTTGACCTAGGTCTTGTTTAATCAGATCAATAACGGTTTTACGGCATTCATCAGAGAATGCATCGCCGTTAATACTTTTTGCGTACAAACCTTCTTCTTTAGCCGCTTTATCAAAACCAGCAGAGTTATACCAACCCGCAGATCCTGTTTTATTTTCACTGCCAGGTTTTTCAAAAAACACACCGATAGTTGCCGCACCGCTGCCAAAAGCAGCATTGATACGAGAGGCTAAACCGTAACCAGTAGATGCCCCAATAACCAAGACCTTTTTAGGACCATTTTTTAATTCGCCACGAGATTTAACATAAGCGATTTGTTCACGAACGTTGGCTTCGCAACCGGCCGGATGAGCTGTAGTGCAGATAAAGCCACGAATTTTAGGTTTAATAATCATAGTTATTCTTTCTTGGTAGTTAACAATTACATCTAATATACCTGATAATCTCCGTATACTTAAGACAGAGCGGAAATAAACCTACAAAACAGACCAGTTATTTACCGTACCTGTTCTATTTTTGCCCTATTTTAAGTCGTTTAGTGCATCAATCACTCGCCTTAAAGACTCTAACTCTCTTTCCAACTCACTTGATTTTTGTTGAGGATAATAACCACGTATTTTAGTTGCCCCTGAGCGACTGTCATAGCGATTATATCGGTCATAACAATCAAACCGTGTTTCGTGTATTTTTTTCTTTAATTTAGCAACTTTATGTCTATTTCCATGATGGATAGCGCTGTAGAGCTGGCTTTCAAGCTTATCTACTTTCTTTTCACAACCATGATTTTTTGAACCCGCCTGTGAAGATAATGGAATCAACATCACCGCCAGTACCAGCAATACTGCCTTATTCATAAAACTCTCCGAATACACCTCAATATAATTTAATGCCTATATTCCACTATCTATGAATACGCCTTCTAGTGGATTTATCTTAGTTAAAAGCACATCGCAATTTATGTATAAAACAGCAAGGGCATAGACTATGTATTAGTCAAACTGGCTATAACTCTCTATTTATCTATCTTATTTTTAACTACGTTATCTAAATTGTGGATCATCTTTAATCTAATAAGACATTATCTTACTTTGTTTAATATTGGCTAGCAGGGTCACAGCTAAATTATGACCTCTTTTTACAATGATGTTTATTGAATAGGGAGTATGAAATGAAAACCGAAAATAAAATAAAAGTACTTGATCTTATTTCCCCTGAAATGGGTGAAGTCATGAATTTTTACGCAAGTTTAACACCAGCAGAGCCATCAGATGGGAGCTATCAAGCCATTCGAAAAGCGTATAATGAAGATAGAAAATATTGGAATGAGCATGCTCCAAATATGCATAGAATAGAAGATGTTTTCATTCCAACGACCCATGGTGAGATTCTAACGCGAATCTTGCAACCTACGAAAAAAAGTCCAGCAACATTATTTTATCTACATGGTGGTGGGTTTATTGTCGGAAACTTAGATACCCATGAGCGTATTATGCGTTTATTGGCGTTATATACTGATTGCACAGTGATTGGTATTGATTACTCTTTATCTCCTGAAGCCCCCTATCCACAAGCCATTCAAGAAATATCCGAGGTTTGTCAGTATTTTTATCAAAATGCAAAGCAGCATGATGTCAATATGAATCAAATTGGCTTTGCTGGGGACTCTGCCGGTGCAATGCTATCACTCGCGACAACACTTTGGTTACGGGATAATCAGATACATTGTGGCAAGATTAGCGCTTTATTACTTTGGTATGGGCTTTATGGATTACAAGATTCGGTAAGTCGCCAGCTATATGGCGGAGATTGGGATGGGCTCAGTCAACAAGACCTTATCGATTATGACAATGCTTATTTAACAGAGTCAGGTAGTCGGGAAGCACCTTATTACTGCCTCTTTAATAATGACCTAACTCAAAATATCCCCCCTTGCTTTATTGCCAGTGCTGAATATGACCCTCTACTGGATGATAGTATTGCACTATACCGCACATTCGAGGCACACAATATTTCCCATGAATATAAAATGTACTCCGGCACATTACACGCCTTTTTACATTATTCGAGAATGATGAAAACAGCAGATAATGCCATTCGCGATGGAGCTAATTATTTTATTAAATATTTAACCCAGTAAGAAATCAGAGAATAATCTGCATTAATAAATATCAGGCGGTGATCTTCCACCGCCAAATATTCAAATAATTATAATGAAGGGTAATCCGTATAACCTTCTGCGCCACCACCATAGAAGGTCTCTGGGCGTTGAGGATTAAGTGCAGCCTTTTGGCGTAAACGCGCCACTAAATCAGGATTAGCAATATAATCCCGACCAAAAGCCACTGCATCAATCAAACCTCTACTAATTAAATCTTCCGCTTTTTCTATTGAATAAGCGCCTGCACCGATAATCACACCCGGAAAACGCGCGCGGACTTTCTGACGAAAATCATCACTATAGGGCTGACCACCTGCCCAGTCGGGTTCAGACATATGCAGATAACCAATGCCTCGTTTCGCTAATTGTTCAATTAGATACAATGCATCAGCTTCTTCATTTGGTCCATTATCCATATTTTGGAATGAACCAATCGGAGAGACACGAATACCGATTCTTTCTGGCGCCCATTCTGCGCTCACTGCATCAATCACTTCTAATACTAAACGTGCACGGTTTTCAACACTACCACCATAACTGTCAGTACGATGATTAGCTGATGGCGATAAGAATTGATGCAATAAATAACCATGTGCGGAATGAAGCTCAACCATATCAAACCCTGCTTCACGTGAATTAGCGACGGCTTGACGGAAATCATCAACAATCCCAGGAATTTCATCTAATTCCAAAGCTCTCGGCATTGAAGTGTCAACACGTGTTGCATGACCATTTTCATCTCTCAGTGACGTCCGAGTGCCCGCGCTAATCGCAGAAGGCGCAACAGGTGCTTGTCCATTAGGTTGCAAACTCGCGTGAGAAATTCGACCTGTGTGCCAAAGCTGAACCGCGATGCGGCCATTTTCAGCATGAACACCCTCAGTTATTTTCTTCCATGCAGCGATTTGTTCTGGGCTGTGTATGCCCGGTGCGCCCGCATATCCTTTAGCTTGAGCTGAAATTTGAGTGGCTTCAGAAATAATCAGACCTGAACTTGCTCGTTGACGATAATATTCACCCATTAATGGCGTAGGAATATCGCCCGGTTCAATACTACGCATACGCGTTAAAGGCGCCATAAATATACGATTTGGTGCTGTGATTGCCCCTACTTTTAAAGGCGTAAAAATTTTTTCTTCTGACATATCGGTTCCTTAATAGACCGGTCGATTAGTAACTATCGAAATAAAAACGCCAGCTAACAGTTTGGCGTATAAATTATTGTTTTTACATGTAACATAGCGCTTTCTAATGGTGCCAGACTACGGGTAATTTTAGCTTGTAAGTTAGCCCCTAGCCATAAAGAATAGAGTACTTGCGCATTGGTTATCGTATCACCAACAAACGTTAGTGTTTTTTCTTCACGACCTTTATCTAGTGTCTGTACCAACAGAGCAATAATCTGTTTAACACCCTTATCCATTGCAATATTCATATCTTCAGAAAGATCGCACACTTCGGCAGAAAGCTTGACCGTTAAACAACCATTAATATGCCCATTGAAATTAGATTGCTCTAACATTCCACCATAATAGGCTAAAATGCGATCACGATAATTACCCTCACCATGTTCGAAATAAGCAGCTAGCTGCTGATGGTATCGAGCATAATAACGCTCTAGCATTGCGACACCAAATGCCTCTTTCGAACGAAAGTAATGATAGAACGAACCTTTTGGCACTTCTGCGGTTTTAAGCAGCTCATTGAGCCCCATTCCGGTAAAACCACGATGCAAACAAAGACGTTCGCCAGTGATTAAAAGGTGTTCTTGTGTATCATGTTCTGTATTTCTGTTCATATTCTCACTGTAATAGACCAATCGGTCTAATGCAAGCATTTCTCTTGTCTATATGTGCTATTAAACACTTTAAAAGACACCGCATACTTTGTTAAGTATATTTATTATTTTGATTTATAACAATAAAAATGAATAATAGATTGCCCTATATTATTTAATACAGGGCATTACATGTTATTTAAACATTTTTTCTTTCAATTGTTTCTTCACCCCAAAACAATCTGTCTGCTTTAGTTTTAGAAAAAGCTAAAGGAAGAACCTCATCAGATCCTTCTTCCCAAATTTGTTCAGCGAGCACTTCATCATTATTTGCTAATTCAAATATAGCCTGAGCAATTTCAATCGACGTTTCTCTCACTTTTGCCCACTCAGTAATATCGTGCAGATCTTTCATTTTAGCTCCTTAATTATAATGGCAATAACTCAATAACTAATCGTGATGACCAAATAATAGCATGAGAAAATAATCCGAGTGTTAGGGTACAATGTCAATGGTTATTATGACTTGAGATGTCAATTCCCTCAGACCCCATCATTAATCTTTCGATATCTACGCGAAAAGAGTATAGCAAGTATTCTACCCATCACTTGCTTCATTAGATGACTACCAATCAAAAGGCTATCAGAAGATAAATTCAACATATTGTAAAATAAAAATATAACCAAAATTACTACAATAATTTATCATAATAATAGTCATTCTGATTTTTTGATGTGAATAAAAATGGGGCATTTAAATGCCACCGTTTTTATTGACGAAATGCTATTTGAACTGTTCAGATTCGTGCTTTTATACTTGAATGTTAAGTGTTCACATTCATACTTCAAATTTATACTAAAGCTACCCGTTAAGTGTCTTTATTTTCCTGCGATTTTATTTCGGCTAAAACCATCTCTTTCATCCAATCAGCAAGTAGCGGTTTAGTTTTCACTGAATCAAGTAAGGCACGTTCTTTTTTGGTCAAACGAATGACCACAACCTCTGTTTTCATCGTAGACATATCTGTATCCTTCTAATAAAGATAGAATACTGACATAAAATTCTGATAGAACGGTCTGAATTACATATTTTTACATAAAAACATACGCAATAACAAAACAATAATCTACTTTAAAAAAATAACTTTCCATATATCTTACTTCTATTAAGTTTCTTAAATACAACTAAGGCCAAGAGGTTAATAGTAACTCAGATAAAAATAATATTTTAATTGACTACATAACAACCACAATCTTAATGATAGCGAGTCTCACTTGTTTAACATCTAATGATAAGATCTGAATTTCTCACATAAATTGATTGAATTTTAATCTAATTATAACAACATATTCCATAATCTAAACAATAATGAGTCATACAACAACCACATCATATAATTCCAATTTATTGGTAATAAATATAATAATTAGTATCAATCTATAACTATTAAATGCTTATCGTAAACGATTGCTTTATTAATTATTAATAGTAATCGATTGCATATTCAATAAACTAAAAACATAAGATAAATTTTCATTATAATTTCAGCATATACTGCGACTAATAATATTAATAACACTTAGAGACAAAACTCAAATTAAAACCCATTATCAATAAATTCTAGAATAAAAATAAATTTATTTTAATAACAAGCAATTTATATTATAGATTTAGTATATCAATTACTGTTACTATGCTCATTTGCAGTAGTAGTAATCAATTCAAGTTTTTCTGAGGGAAATATGAGCAACAAAAACATTCAGCGGCTATTTGCTATTAGCTGCCTATCTTATTCATTTACTGGTGCTTTAATTATCGTAACCGGTATGGTAATGGGCGATATAGCTCAATACTTTAACGTTCCAATAACAAGCATGAGTAATACTTTTACATTTCTTAATACTGGTATATTGATTGCCATATTTTTAAATGTTTGGTTGATGGAAATATTTTCAATTAAAAAACAATTAACATTTGGCTTTATTTTAATTATATTAGCTGTGGCAGGTTTATTTTTAGGTAAATCATTAGTTATTTTTTCTGCCTGTATGTTTGTGCTAGGTACAGTCAGTGGAATAACTATGTCAATTGGTACATTTTTAATCACTCAGCTGTATGAAGGCAGACAACGTGGTGCCCGTTTATTATTCACAGACTCATTTTTTAGTATGGCAGGAACCATTTTTCCCGTCATTACAGCAGCAATATTAACTCGACATATGGGCTGGTATTGGGTCTATGGTTGTATTGCTTTAATCTATTTAGGCATTATAACCCTGACGCTACTTTCAGATTTTCCTACCATCGGTAAAAAAGTCTCTACAACTGAAACTCATATAGCACCCGAAAAATGGGGCATAAACATTGTGTTATTATCAGCTGCGGCACTTTGTTATATTCTTGGTCAACTTGCTTTTATTCAATGGGTCCCAGAATATACCACTAAATCTTTAGGAATGGATATCGGTGAAGCGGGTGTGCTTGTTAGCTATTTCTGGACATCATATATGGTCGGAATGTGGGTCTTTAGCTTTGTTATTAAGTTCTTTGACTTACAAAAAATTGTCGTCTTTCTTGCTTGCTTAGCAACTGTCGCTATGTACAGTTTTGTGAATACTGACCAAACCCATTTATTAAAATATTTCATATTTGGCTTAGGCTTTGTTTCAAGTGCAATTTACCCAACCATTATCACTTTAGGTTCCCAGCAAACCAAAATATCTTCACCAAAATTGGTCAATCTTATTCTAACCTGCGGTACTGTTGGTACTATGCTAACTTTCGTTGTCACAGGCCCCATTGTTGAACATTATGGTGTACATGCCGCATTAGTTACAGCCAATGGGCTTTACTTAGCCGTTTTTGCTTTTTGTTTTATTCTTGGTTTCTTTAGTAAACACAAGCAACACAATTTAAAAACTGCAAAATCATCTTAAAATAGATTTAATCTGTGGTTCTACTCATTAATTCAATTTAAATAAGAGTAGTGCCACAGATGTAATTAATAAAATGTAATTTAAAATCGATAAATAGAATTAGGTTTAACGTCGCAAGAAATATAGTTAATGTTATATTTCACTACACCAGCATATTAAAATAATCAATAAATACAATGCAGTGTCTTATTGTTTCATTCTATTATAGTAAACAAATCTTACCTCATGACACAAGTTACTTATAATCCTTTAATTAGAAAAATACATTGCAAATACTTTCTGTGCTGTATATAAAAACAGCATTGGAGATTGCAATATGCCACGTATTGAAATTCTTTTTGATAAATAGTCAGGTAACAAGCTCTCAGAAAAAAACTCGTAATGCACTGAGAGAACAAATCATCAAACAGAGCGGTGATAAATATGGTCCGCTTAATGTTCGCGTTGCAATGAGCACGTCACAGTCATTAGTCATCAGTGGTGCAAAAACGGATGATGCTACGACCGAGATAAACCAAATTATTATGGTTGTTTTTATGTACCTTATACCTTTGAGGAGGAGAAAATAGGACTAACACAACATTTTACATAAACTATCCTTATAGGTTTACTGCATCAATAAGTATATTCAGTTATACTAACGTACTTATTTTCGCTACGAATAATTAAAATGTTTAAGTTATTTACTAAATACTTTTCGGTTGGAATTTTAAACACTCTTATTCATTGGTCTATTTTTGGGCTATTGACAATGTTTCTTTCAACCTCTCAAGCTATAGCTAACTTAATAGGCTTTATCGCTGCTGTCAGTTTTTCCTTCTTCGCTAATGCAAAATTCACCTTTAAGGCCAAAGCTACGGCAGCACGATATTTATCATTTACCATTTTTATGGGGGCCCTAAGTTACTTAACTGGCTATATAGCAGATCAGTTACTACTGCCTCCATTAGCTACATTAATTATCTTCTCTGGCATTAGTTTGGTGCTAGGCTTTATCTATTCGAAAGTCTTTGTTTTTAAGGATACTCAACAATGAAGATATCATTAGTAGTACCGGTTTATAACGAAGAAGAAGCTATTCCTATATTTTATAGGTCAGTAAGAGAGCATCCAATTCTTAATCAATATGATATCGAAATAATCTTTATAAATGATGGAAGCAAAGACAACACTGAAAATATCATCAATGCGTTAGCTATTGCTGACCCTTTAGTTATCCCTTTGAACTTCAACCGAAATTTTGGAAAAGAGCCAGCTTTATTTGCAGGGCTCGAACATGCTAACGGTGATGCTGTGATTCCAATCGATGTTGACCTTCAAGATCCTATTGATGTTATTCCGTTATTAATTAAAAAATGGAAACAAGGTGCAGATATTGTTCTAGCTAAAAGATCCAATCGGTCTAGTGATACATGGTTAAAACGTAAAACAGCAGAGTGGTTTTACAAACTTCATAATAAAATTAGCTCTCCTGAGATTGAAGAAAATGTCGGTGACTTTCGTTTAATATCTCGTCAAAGCGTTGAATATATAAAACTATTACCTGAACGTAATTTGTTCATGAAAGGGATTCTTTCATGGGTAGGCGGAAAAATTGATATAGTTGAATATAACCGAGCTGAAAGATCCGCTGGTGAAAGTAAATTTAATGGCTGGAAATTATGGAACTTAGCCTTAGAAGGTATTACAAGTTTTTCTACTTTCCCATTGCGTGTTTGGACTTATATTGGTTTATTTGTCGCACTTGTATCTTTTATCTATGGCGGTTGGATGATGATAGATAAATTAATTTGGGGCAATCCTGTTCCTGGCTACCCTTCTTTACTTGTTTCGATTTTATTTTTAGGTGGAATACAGCTTATAGGCATAGGTGTGTTAGGTGAGTACATAGGTCGTATCTATACCGAAAGTAAGCAAAGGCCTAGATATTTGCTAAAAAAGACAGACAATATTGAGAACAAAAATGACTAATTACTTAAATCGTTTTAATTTAGGTTACATAAGTATCCTAATTGTCTTTTCACTAATTTTTTTAATCGAATATTACACACCTATGCATTCAGATGATTATGTGTATTATATTAAAGGAAATTCATTATCTGCTCATGTATCCCATTATCTTTCCTGGAGTGGAAGATTTGTATCAGATTATTTCAGTACATTAGTTCTTACATCGAACTCCAATCTATTAAAAAATAGTATAATTTCTTTTGTATTAACGACAATGTTGTTTTTAATTACTAAAATGAGTGTTAATTCCGACACGAGTAAAAAATCATTTTTCCTGCAATTTATTTTCTTATTTTCAATTTATTGGGTCACAAACCCAGCCCTTGGTCAAATTGTTTTTTGGGTTGTTGGTGCAGCAAACTATCTTGTAACAAATTTTTTTATTGTTATTTATCTTTATCTTTTATTCCAATACCTTGAAACTAAAAAAAATATAACTCTACTAATCATAAGTTCTTTTTTCGCTGGATGTAGTAATGAAAATACGAGTTGGATTATAGTTGCTATATCAGTAATCACCTCTTGTTATATTTTTTTTAAACATAACAATAAACTTATTATTTTTTCATCCGTATTTGTTATCCTTGGTTTTATAACCTTGATTTCAAGCCCCGGTAATTTTCATCGCGCTGCCCTTTTTACTGATTTTTATTCCCTTAGTACGATAGAAAAAATTACATATTTCCTATCTGATAAAGTTGCTCACTCATTTACTAAGACATGGGGAGTGCTACTTGCTTCATTGCTTCTGCTAACTACCTATATTGGCGAAAAAAAATCAAAAAGCTTTTACCTTTCATTATTATTCATTGCCTTAGGGATTTTAAGTATATTTTCCATGGTTGCCTCCCCAACTTTTCCGACTAGATCTTTGAGTGGTGCACACCTTTTTTATATTATTTCATGCTCTTTTTCTATTGGATATGCATTTAATATGAGAAATAAAAAGGGAATTACAACTACATTTTTTATCGGAACTTTAACCCTTTGTGGTTTTATTTTTTCGTATATACAAATGATATATTCATATAATACAATAACTAACCAAGAAAAAATAAGAATTTATGAAATAAATAAAGAACTAATTGGCGGTTCTGAAACTAAGCAAATACCTGAATACTATTATCCGCGCTCTTTCAGGAGCGGTGATGAAATGGATTTATACCATAATCCAGATGCAATAGCTGAGTATTTTAAAGTTAGCCACCCTATTGTGGCCTATAAAATAAACTATAACTATGCTGTTATTTTAAGTGGAAAAAAACTACCTCTACCGAATACAGAAACAACTGGAGTTTTAAACCTCTTTTTAGGTAAAGACAGATTTTTAAAAGGAACAACCATTGCATTACAAATTAATGATGACGAAACGTTAATACCAAATAAAAACTATAAAATAATAATAATGGATAATGAAAATAAAATACATATAGAGGAAAGCAACAAAATAGACTCTATTTATGGAATGAATTTAGTTGGCTTCACTGTTCCTATCTCACCTCAGAGTATTAAGTCTATTAATTATATAGTAGACATTGATAATAAAAAAATTATCGAACAAAAAATAAATTTGTAATCTGTGTTCGTAGTGTGCATGGTTAAATGCACACTATTTTCTTATAGCAATAGGTGATGAACTCTTAAAACTAAAAACATAGAAGAAATATCGTGTACTGCTAAGTCGAATTGATACTTCAACAGCGTCTGATGTTGAGTGGCCAATAAAACCCTAATAATAACTGGATGCTTAAATATAAAAGCATCCAGTTACCTTATAACTAAGAGTGATCATTAGGTAAACTATCAAAATCACGATGATTTTTGTTAAAATCGATTACTGTACTTTGATCATTACATTCATTACTAGATAACATATCACATTCATTTTTTATGCTATTTTCTTGTATCCCCGTCCATTGGGAAAATAAAGACATAAAATGTAATCCACTACGACGTGCATTAATAAATTCCTGTTGAATAGAATCATATGATGTAATAAAGAAAGGAACTTCATAGTTTTGTTTATGTCCGTCACTATGCGCCAACTCATTTTTATCATATGTCATAGATAATGCATGATCGGAAAAATACATCATTGACCATTTTGATTTTGATTCATTTAAGCCTGTATAAATTTCAGACAATAATTTGTCTGTATTTTTTATACTTTGGACATAGCATGAGAATTTTTTATTATGATAAAAAGTATTATATTGCTCTTCTGTTCTCGTACAAAATGGCGTATGACTCCCCATCAAATGCACTACAATAAGTTTTTTATTACCTAACGATTTCAACACTGAATTAAATTCCGGCAATAATGCAGTATCAGAGGATACGCGTTTATCATCTGAACTCCCTCTTTTGATAAAAAAGCTATGATTAGCTCTTCGCCCAATTGCAGCAACGGAACCATCATACTCTCCAACAAAACCTTGGTTAGATAGCCAGTACGTATCGAATCCCGCCTTACTAGCTAGTGTCATGATATTGTTTCCTATTTTAGGATACAAAGCCAAACTATGAGTCAAAGATGATTGAGTTGAACTGGCAGCAGATATGTAGTTAGTAAAGAAAGTACCATTACTTGAACTCATAAAGGGCGTGTTGCTTACTTTAAAACCATATGAATGCATAAAATCTTTTCGGACACTTTCACCAATAACGATGACATAAATGTCATATTTGTTATTAACTTTTGTAATTTCAAATGAATCATTACTTGTATATAATTTAACCTCATCAATTAATGAATAAATAGAATAAATTAACTCGGTGAAAAATCGGGTTTCAGGTGCACCAGAGTTAGCGGCTCTTTCATATTTACCACCTAAGGCATATTTTGCAGGAGTAAAAAAGAAAATTATTGCCATTAAAATAACGACGACTTTTTTGTGATAGTTCACCGCATTTACTTTAATTGAACTAACTAGAGCCCCTAAGATAAGTATAAAAATTGAGTATAAGTAATATTTAATATCGATATTAGCTATAAATTCTCGTGATTCTTGAATATCTGTATAATAAAAAGAAGCGACAGTGTTGTATGTTGGAGGGCCATAAATTAAGCCAATAGGTAAATAAAGAGCGGCAAGTGTGGTAAAAAATAAAACAAAGAAGCGGTATGAACCATTTTTCACATAAAGCAATACAATACTTATTGTTAGTATATATATTAATTTAAATGGATATCCCATTATTGTATGTAATAAGGAAAAGAGAAGAAAAATTGAAATAAATTTGAGCATTAACTTGCTCATAATTACATCTTTTAATTTTTTATTCATAGGTGATTTTTAACAATTTGTGCTATAAAAATTTGGGGCTAAGGTTAACATAGACAAATTAAACGAAACATAACAATGGTAAGTTTTTTTAATATTATTATTGATTTTCATCATTAAATTCCGCTTTCACACTATAGCGCAATAAATATCATTTATAGACATAACCAATAAAGCTTTGTCCCATCCCCCATACAACCCTCACCTCGTGCAATTGTCTTAGCCACACCACAAAATCCATGACTAAATAGCGCGATTTATTAGTAACCCGGGGGAAGTAAAGCCGGTTAATCCACATCCAAATAAATTCCAGCAAGAGGCGTTAGCGCTTTAGGTAAAATGCCCTATTACGGGGCATTTTACACACTATTATCACATTAATTATTATCTAAAATACCTGTACTAGCATCAATAATTCCTTTTTCTTGCTCATTATTTATATAGTACCTAGCGCTTAACTCAGGAAATAAGGAGCGCCTTTTACCTGTATTGAATAAATAAAAATTGCATCTTTCCAAAGCGTTAACATTTCGAATAGAAGCGCAATTTATAGAGGGCTTATGTGCATAAATTAAAAGAGCTTCTATTTCTGCAATAGTTGGAAAATTATCCTTGTCCAAAGGTGTTGTATAATATTTATTATTTTCAGGATCATTCCAATGATTCCAATCTACGAACCGTCCATAAGACCCAATATAAATTTTTATTTCTGAACGTAATCCCCCTGTCCAATTCTTTTGATGATTTTCTAATCTATTAACAACTCCATTTCCACCATTTTTTTGTTTATCTACATCACTCATTCCAATGTATAACAAGGTATCAGCATCATTATTTAAATGCTGACCATAAATTTGATAGAAAAAATAATCTGTCCGCTGCCCTCTTTTATTATTTTCTGTTGTGGGGGCATTTTTATCTACGTAATTTTTAACATCTTTCGCACTAGAAAATGGACTTTCCCAATAGATATCAACTACAGGAACTTCTGACATAGTGAGCCTCTTTTACATTTCAATTATTTTTAGTAAAAAAACACGAGCAACTACTGTGCGATAACCTCAAAAAAGGCAAAAGAAAAATACTGCAAAAACCTACGCCGCCACCCTGCCGCCATTTTGTCGCCACTTGACGTTTTTGATGACAAATTTCAAATGCAAAAAAGCCACCTAAAAGGTGGCTTCTTTGTTACTCTAACTTGTTGATTACTCAGTCAAGTTTTATTTGGTGCCCAGGGCGGGACTTGAACCCGCACAGCCTAAAGGCCGAGGGATTTTAAATCCCTTGTGTCTACCGATTTCACCACCTGGGCTAAATTTTTGGAGGCGCGTCCCGGAGTCGAACCGAGCTACACGGATTTGCAATCCGGTGCATAACCGCTTTGCTAACGCGCCTTTTCCACTAATCTCTTAGAGAGATTGGAGCGGGAAACGAGACTCGAACTCGCGACCCCGACCTTGGCAAGGTCGTGCTCTACCAACTGAGCTATTCCCGCATGAAGTTTTCACTTCTAATTTAGCTTTTCAAACTGGCTGATTTACTTATTTTTTTTCGTAAACCTAGTTGCCGTCCGATGCGATGCATTCTACTGATTTCACATTTCGAGTCAACACAATTATTGAAATAATTGAATCGTTCGCTGTTTTTTCAATCATTTCGATCAAGCTTCGCTCAAATCACTCCATGCAGCCATCAAATATTGGAACATTGACCAGAAAGTTAAGATTGCAGCAACATACATTAATGCGATAGAAAGATTCTCAATCAATGGATTTGGACGCCATAACAAACCAACAAGTGACATCATTTGCGCTGTTGTTTTAAATTTCCCGATCCAAGAGACCGCCACACTACTACGCTTACCTATCTCTGCCATCCACTCTCTTAGAGAGGAAATGATAATCTCACGAGCAATCATCGTTGCAGCAGGCAATGTGATATACCAAACATCATAACTCTCAGTGACAAGAACCAAAGCAGTCGCCACCATCACTTTATCTGCGACTGGATCTAAAAACGCCCCAAACTTTGTGGTTTGCTTCCAAAGACGGGCTAAAAACCCATCAAACCAATCAGTCACCGCCGCAATAACAAAGATTAATGCACAGGCAAAAGGCCCCCAGCTCACTTGCAGGTAGAAAGCCAATACAAAAAACGGTATCAGGATGACTCGAAATAAGGTCAACCACGTAGGTATATTTAATTTCATCGCGCTCACTAACTTTTTGACCAAGTTGGATATTATAAGTATGTTGCCCTAAGACACTTACTGTTTCAATGCATTATAAATCTTTTCTGCCAGTGCGTATGAGATCGAGGGCACTTTTGCGATCTCTTCTATACTCGCATTGCGTAAAGGCTGTAATCCCCCCATGTATTTCAAGAGCATTTGGCGGCGCTTAGGCCCAATTCCTTCTATTGATTCTAATGCACTGGTATTTTTAACTTTTGCTCGGCGTTGTCTATGTCCTGTAATAGCATGATTGTGAGACTCATCTCGAATATGCTGAATAACATGCAACGCAGGCGAATCTGGTGGTAATGAGAAACCTTCACCTTCTGGTTTTAAAAATAGCGTTTCAAGCCCTGCACGGCGATCACTCCCTTTTGCCACACCAATTAATAAAGGATGGTCTTTATTCCAGTCCACTTCTAAAGAGTCAAAAACGTCTCTAGCTTGACCAAGTTGCCCTTTTCCCCCATCGATGAAAATAATGTCAGGAATTTTATTTTCATCGATATGCTTACCATAACGACGAGTCAGCACTTGATGCATGGCAGCATAGTCATCGCCTGGGGTGATCCCTGTAATATTATAGCGCCTATATTCAGATTTAACCGGACCGGTTTTATCAAACACAACGCAAGAAGCAACAGTTTGCTCCCCCATGGTATGGGATATATCAAAACATTCCATGCGAGAAATCGAATCGAGTTTAACAACTTCTGCCAATGACTTTATTCGTTGAATTATCGTTGACTGTTGCGCAATTTTTGTTGATAACGCAATCAATGCATTAGTACGTGCTAATTTTAAGTAACGTGCTCTTACACCGCGAGGTTGACTTTGAATATTAATTTTTCGCCCAGCAAGTTCAGAAAGTGAGCTTGCAAGTAACTCTTTTTCAGCTAAAGCAAAATCAATCAGTATCTCACCAGGTAACGTTCTATTCTCACTACCTTGCAGATAGAACTGCCCTAAAAAAGTTTGAACAACTTCATCTAATAAAGTTCCCGACGGTATCTTAGGATAATAGCTACGACTTCCTAATACTTTCCCTTGACGAATAAATAAGACATGGACACAAGCTAGTCCTGATTCAAATGCCACGCCGATAACATCCAGATCGTCGCTTCCGCCTGAAACATATTGCTCTTCAGTTACCGCTCGTACTGCTTGTATCTGATCACGAAATCGTGCCGCATCTTCGAAACGGAGATCTTGGCTCGCCTTTTCCATGCGTTCAATTAAACCGGTCAGAACTTGCTTATCTTTCCCAGTCAAAAATAGACGAACATAGTTGACTTGCTGGTCATATTCTTCATCAGTCACTAAACCTTTAACACAAGGCCCCAAACAGCGCCCTATTTGGTATTGTAAACAAGGTCTAGAACGATTCTTATAAACGCTATCTTCACACTGACGGATAGGAAACAATTTTTGCATCAAAGCCAGTGTTTCTCTCACAGCATAAGAATTTGGGAATGGCCCAAAATATTCACCCTTTGCATGTTTAGCGCCGCGATGTATCGACAAACGAGGATGAGTTTCTTTGCTTAAAAAGATATAAGGATAAGATTTATCGTCTCGCAACAATACGTTATAGCGTGGTTGATACAATTTGATGTAATTGTGTTCAAGCAATAAGGCTTCAGTTTCGGTGTGAGTCACCGTGACATCTATTGAAGCGATATGCTTGACGAGTTGTTCTGTCTTACGACTACCAACATTTTCTCGAAAATAACTCGATAATCGTTTTTTAAGATCTTTTGCTTTTCCAACATAAATAACAGTTCCGCCAGCGTCATACATTCGATAGACGCCAGGCTGGTTAGTCACTGTTTTTAAGAAAGCTTTTGGTTCGAACTGTTCTGCCACCCTGATAAACCCTGTTTTGCCGTAATTAAACCATAACTGATTGCTATGTGTGTTAATTCTACATCACTACAGATATTAAGTTTACCAAACATTCTATATCGATAGGTATTTACTGTTTTTGGGCTCAACGTAAGCGACTGCGCAACTTTTTTAATTGGAATTCCCTGTGTTATCATCAACATAATTTCAAGTTCTCTAGCAGATAACAACTCATATAAGTCATGTTCATGACTATGAAGCAGCCTCTGTAGGGCAATATCTTGAGCTATATCGGGTGAAATAATTCGACGACGAGCGTTAACCACTTGAATAGCTTCAATTAAATCGTCTTCATTAATATTAATACTTAAAATACCAAAAATACCAATATCAAGTGCTTTAAGCACAAATGAATAATTACTACGGATATTATATATAATAATACCAACTTCAGGTTGAGTTCGTCGAAGTATTTGGATTGTTCTTAGCGACTCAAATTGGCAATTATCACTACTAATTAAAATAATATTCGCTCTTTGTTGTCGATTCCAAGCAATAGCGTGTTCTAGCAACGGAAATGATGCGACAATTTTACAACGTGATATTCGACTAAATATAGTTTCAAACCCACGAATAGTAATATTATTATCGTCAATAATTATAATATTAATCAATTACCCTTCCTATCCTTTATATAAACTAATAGACAGGATAATAAATGAAAGCTCAATAAAATTATATGTAATTTTTTAGCTTTCATTTCACAAAAAAAATCAATCACAATTTATAATAACTCTAAACTTAATAATCATTCTAATTATATAATTATTGACCTATTTCTTATAATAAATAGCCGTCATAATAACGGCTATTTTTATATTTAAATAAATAATTATTTTTGCCCTACTAATCGACAAATAGTTTCTGAAACTAAATAGCTTTTCTCAAATGAGCTAATAGGTAAAAACTCAAAACGAGAATGAAAGTTAAGTGCCCCTGTAAAATAGTTAGGCGTCAAAACTCCACGAGCAGACAATGCTGAACCATCAGTACCCCCACGCATAGGAATAACGTTTGCTTCAACACCTTGAACGTCTAGAGCTTCAAATATTAAGTTGATTGCCGTTCTATCATCGCCAATTGAGTCACTGATATTGCTATACACATCATCAATTTTAAATTCAATTGTTGCTCGAGGATGACGAGATCTAATTAATTCAACACTTTCATTTATAAAGCGTTTACGTGCCTCGAAACTATTTCGATCAAAATCTCGTATCGCCATTTTAATTTTTGCATTATCCGGATTTGCAATCAAATCGGTAAAATAAAAATATCCTTCCCGATGCTCCGTATGCTCTGGGGTATCAAAACGGTCAAAACATCCAATAAAATCATGAGCCACACGAATAGGATTTAACAATACATTCTTAGCAGACATGGGATGAGCTGTAATACCTTTAATCGAAACTTCAATAGAAGCAGCGTTAAATGTTTCGAATACCACCTCTCCTAATGCACAGCAATCAATAGTATAGGCAAAATCGACCTTGAAACGAGATAAATCCATTATTTTTGACCCACGAAGTCCAATTTCTTCATCAGGAACAAAAGCCACATATATATCACCACAATCAAAATCTGCATGTTGTAGTTTATTCATTAACTCCATTACTACTGTCACTGCGGCTTTATTATCCGCACCTAGTACACTAGTTCCATCGCTAAAAATAATCTCTTCACCAATGTAAGGCGATGCTTCAGGATGTTCTACAGATCTAAACCATATATTTTCTTGTGTATTCAAACATAAATCTTCGCCTTCATACTTTAATGTTTGAGGCTTAATTACAGGAGATAACCCAACATCTACCGTATCCAAATGGGTGACAAACCCAATTTTTGGTGCTAACGGATTACTACCCGGGCGTACCGCATATAAAATCGCATGATCATCAATATAAATATCTTTTAAACCATAACTTTCTAACTCTTGTGCCAATAATTTAGCTAACTCACGCTGCCCTTCAGTACTTGGCACAACTGTTGCTGAAGCATCACTTTGACTTTCTATTGTTAAATAGCGGTAGAAACGTTGTTCAAGCTGTTTACCTAACTCATTCATTACATATTCCTTCTACTCAATTTTTTTGTTTATTATGCTGGCTGCCACGTATAACCACTATCAAAACCAATAGGAATATCAAAGGCCCAAAATAGATATAGTGTCGCAGTTAAGGTAATCAATAATCCTATTGTGAATGGGATCATCATTGAACAAAGTGTACCAATCCCTGCATTCTTATAATATTTTTGGCAATACATTAAGATTAATGGATAAAACGGGAACATTGGCGTACTGACGTTCATTGCCGAATCACTCACACGGAACGCTGCTTGCGTTAATTCTGGTGAAATACCAACCGCCATTAACATTGGAACCAAGACCGGAGCCATAATAGCCCACTTAGAAGTGGCAGAAGTGATCATAATATTCAAAACAGCTGTCAATAAAATAACGCCAAATACGGTCATACCGGATGGCATATCTAATGTACGCAATAATTCAGCACCAGATAATGCAAGTAATGTACCTAAGTTTGAATGTTGAAATGAATACAAAAATTGTGCAGCAAAGAATGCAAAAACAATAAAAGGAATTAATGACTTTGTAATATTTTCCATCGCCTTAACCACATCTTTGGTTGAGGTAAAAGATTTAGTCATATAGCCATAAACAACACCTGGAAGAGCAAAGAAAATAAATAAAAGAGGTACCACAATTTGCATAATTGGTGCTTTCGGGCTAGTTAAACTACCATCGGGACCTCGTAATGGCGAATTTTCAGGCCATAATAGTGCAAATAAACCTACCCCTAGTGCAATAAGAACTAAACCTGCAATACGAAAAGCCCGGTGCTCTATTGGCTTAATTTCACCCAATTTTTGCTCTGAGTCCGTATCTACGTCAGCTATTGTGATAGGACAATTTTTATTTAACCACGGTTCAACAATTTTTTCTGTAATAAACCAGCAAGTAAAAATAACACCAAATGTACCGCCTAAACTAAAAAAATAATTACATAAGACATTTACGGTATAACCAGGCGCTAACATTTGCGCTGCGTCTTGCGTGAAACTCTGCATTATAGGATCAATAATTGATGGTGTATAACTTGCAGTAAATCCGCCTGCAAGTCCTGCAAATGCAGCAGCAATACCCGCTAAAGGATGCCTTCCACTTGCATAAAACATCATGGCGGCAACTGGCATTAAAATGACATATGCAGAATCAGAAGCAATATGAGAAACGATACCAACAAATACAACAGTAGGAGTTAGCATTTTAGGTGAAATAAAAGAAAGCATTTTTTTCAAAGCAGTATTAATAAAACCACTACTTTCGGCAATACCAATCCCTAAAGTTGCAACAATTGTAATTCCAAGCGGTGGAAAATTAATAAAATTTTTCACTGCTGTTGTAATAAATAGTATTATTTCTTGGTACTGAAACATATTTACAACAGCAATTTTCTCTTTTGAAATAGGATGATAATAACTAAAATCTACAAATGAAAGGAGATAAGATAAAAACCAACATATTATTAAGGCATAAACAAATAGCATTGTGACATCAGGCATAACATTACCGATCCGTTCAACGCGATTTAAAAAACCTTTTTTCTTTGGAAGTGTATTAGTTGTCATATTTACAAGCTACTTATGTTATTAGAATAGAAACTTTATTACAGTAGTTAACCCGTTTGAAAAAGTAAAACACTTTTGTAATTTGTTTTAACAAGATAAATCAGCTACTCACCTTAACATTAAATTAATTTAATGGATTAGTTATTTTCATTAAGCTAATTTACTAAATTTTTTGATACTATAAACATCGCTTTAGTTATATCACTTAAATCGGTTGTATTTAATACAAAAAGAGAATAAAAAAATTTTTTATTCTCTTTGTCAATTCAAAATATAAGTTAACTTTATGAGTATTATTCTCGTCTAAGTTTCTCAGTATTCGCAATATAGAGAGCTACAACAAGCACTAAAATAGCACCTGCATGTAATAAGGTCGTCATAGGGTCACTATGGTCGACAATAATCAAACGAATTATTGCAGTAATTCCGATATAAATAAAATATCTTAGCGGGAAGTGATATCCAGACATAAAATATTTAATTATCAATGCAATAAACTCAAAGTAAAGAAAGTAAATAACAATACCTTCTAAAAGTTCATACGCCGTCACTCCCTTAACATCACCAAACATCAGTGCTGCCATAGTGACCGTTTCTTTAACTAAAAAGAAAACAAGTACCGCTGCTAACGCAATTAATCCAATATTCAATATCCACTGTAAAACCCATGCTATATTGCTAGCGTGACGCATTCCCTTCATATTATTCATTCATCATTCCTCTAGAATCACGCATTGGCTATCGTTTTATATTAACCCAAGCGCGTACTTTTACTTACTTAAATTAAAGTTCAATCAATGCCATTACAATAAAGTTTTCCTGATTGTAATTCAATTTTAAGACGCAAGCATTACAACAGAGGAGCTAAATTTACTTTAGATAAACTGTAAAGAGTAAAAGCTGGCAAGAAAACCAGCTTTATAAATAATTATTAACTCATCATATTCATGATGTCTTGTTCTGTTAACGTTGGTGTTTTTTCAGCAAAATTATAATATTTTGGCTTGCTATCGATATAAACTTGCAGACTCAGTTCGGCGTCTTTGCTTTCATCAAACAAGGCCGCTGAGACATAATAAGTGGAAGGTGAATGCAAATGATAAAATAAATGTGTACCACAGTTATTGCAAAATGCCCTCTCCGCCCATGAAGAAGACATAAAACGAGTGATAGACTTATCTCCTTCAATTTTAATATCACTACCGCAATCAATACTAATTCCAGGGCCACCATTCCATTTTTGACACATACCACAGTGACAGGCACTCACTTTATCAACAGGCTTGTTTGTTAAAATTTTCACTGAACCGCAAAGACATTGACCTTGATGCATAATATTTTCCTTAATAAAAAATCATCTATATACTCACGTTTTCACTTGATAACCTTATTCCTATTTTAATCATAGATCCTAAATTGACGTCCTGTAAATCGCTTATCATTAGTATTTTCACTTAAACGAAGGCGGCTTACCTCAATGACCTCGCGTTCAGACTCAAGATCACCAACCTCATGTTCATGGACACTTGCCTGTTCTGATATATATTTTAACTGTGTTGTACTATAGGGTGCTAGGTCGTAGGAAATTGCACTATCAGTAACCTGTGCAAATACGGATGTACTCGTCAATAACGCAACCACCATGAATAAATTAGCCAATAACATTCGCTTCATAAACATCTCCTATTTCTATGTCTCAGTTTTATCCCATATCTACGTCAAATAACACCAAGATTGGGTAATTGTTTACGTAGATAAGTAAATGAATAAAATTACGTCGAGTTGTGTTTAGTTAACCAAAGTTATTAATCATCTTTGTCACCATCAATATAAAAAAAGGGAGCACTTAGCTCCCTTAATCACCTAAAAATATAAGCTATAAATCATTTGAAGTATCTTTATCTGACGCGTTGATCTCTTTAAATAAATACCAACAAAAATACAGCAAAACAATTATTCCAATAAATAACAATACCCACAATGCGATTGTCATCCAATTCACATCATCATCAACTAACTCAATTGAGCTCAGTCGTTCTACGCCACCAAGTTCAATAACTTTATCTGTTGCATAAAGTTCAGGATAATGCGACATCACCTCATCAACACCATATGGTTTACCAATGAGATCGCTATACGTCATTTTATCAAGATTAGCCTGCTTATTACCCCACACTAACAAATAAGGCGCGGCACCTTGCATATTAAAAATAATATTAATGCCATCCCTTTGTCCGTCAATACGAGGAGGACTCTCTTCCCAACTTCCCTTTAATGCAGTGATCCTTAATTTTCTGATCATTTCACCATTGAGTGCAATAGTCGGATTACTAACACTTTCCCCATCAGTCACTTGGTTGTAGGCAACTATATTTCTTAATAATTTCCAGTCATCAATATTTTCAGATGAATACTCGATTTTTAAAGGAATAACCCTATTTGATTGCTGTAACTTGACCTGTAGTTCAGAAAGAGGCTGTGAAGATGCGAGTTGATAAATAATGTGTTCTCTCGATACGCCATCATTGGTCATTTCAAAATGAAATACCTGCTGACGACGCGTTGAATTTAAAATATTGGCGGTCGCATTTACTTTTTGTAAATCAGGAACGAGGACTTCTGGTGCGCTAACAACAATCGCCATCAAATAAGGCGCATTCAATACCGCAGAATCTCCACGCAAAAGCTCAATGGTATTACTTGCAATAGTACCTGAATCTAATTTCAAATTCATGATAGGCTGATTGGCAGAAATATTAACCCAATCTTTTTTATCATTACTTGCATAAATGAAAACCTTCGCTTGCCATTCCTTTTCACTTTTTGCCCAATCTAAATTCAAGCTTTGAGCTAACATTTCCTTATTTTTAGTCTGATCTCGCGTCAATAAATAAGCCTGGTAATTTGTCTGTTGCTTCCTTTGCATATTCGGTAATTCAATTCGAGTCACTTTTCCAGGGATTGCTTCAACTAATAAATATTGTTGATCATCTAAATATTCATTCTGTGACTTTACATTATCAACTTGTGCAATTAAGCGTTGAGGCACAAAAGAAATATTAGAAGTCGAAATCGATTTTTCTGCATCATAGAAAAGAGCTGAAGGTACTTCATCACCTGTACCGTTAAAAACGCGTACATCCTGCAATGTTTTTGGATACGCAGAGTTAATATAAGCTTCTGGAGGTAACTCCAACCAGAAAAAAGGACTATTACTATCTTGGATATCTAATTCTATGCCTTGATAATAACTATAAGGTGTCGCCTCTTTAATCTCTTCACCATAAAGATGGCTTGAAAATAATAATGCCAAGGAAAAGACTGAAAGTAGCCCTTTAAATCCTCTTTTTTTTATTAGGCTCACGATTGCGTCTCCTTCTCTTGTGCAATGTCATGATCAACTTTAGGTGGTAGTGGTGAGAAATAACCAACAATTAATATCAATAGCGCAACAACAATAAATGAAATCGCTCGTGATATGCCATCTTGCCCATATATATCAATAAGGAACAATTTAACAATAACACACGCAAAAATGCTGGCGCCACTGAACCACCAAATTCGATTTCTCTTCACCGCAGCAATGACCATGCATACTAATGCAGCAAGTGCCCAGCTAATTGAAAGCACGGTTTGAACTAAGCGAGAATGATATAGCACATAAAAATTCCAATTTAAATCTGCAAAGTCTGCGGTTGCACGAATAAGAATGCCATTAAACCATAATACAGAAAGAGCAGCTGTCGCCACCACAAGTCCTCGCATAATCCAAATATCATACTCGGTAACTTTTTTAAGTTTTTGCGCAAAACCTCGATGCATCAACAAAATTGCAGCAATACTAAAAAGGCCTGCTTCATCTAATGGATTAATTAATGGAATATAATTCCAGAACATTAATTTGCCATCTTCCAAGTTCGCACAATAAGATAAGATAATAAGCACGACCATTACAGGTAAGAAGCTATACCAATAAATAAGCCCATGACGTCTCATTGGAGATAATCTATTTTGCTGTAACCAATAAAGCACTAAAGTGGTCAAGGTGATTGCCATAACATAGAAGAAATACCCTAGTTCATGCATACCCCAAGGTAAAATCTCCACAAACCAATTTACCTGTGTTGCAATAAATGCGAGTATCAACCAAAAATTTGCACCATGTAAAACGCGTTGCATCCAGATATTACGGACTTTATATGCATGAATAACAAATAATATGGAGCTTCCCAAAATAACTGGCCATATTAACGAGCCTTCACCAAGCCCCATTGGATTTTCATCATAGATAAAATTGAGTGCCAGATAATAATATCCAACAAGCCAAAGAAAAGACTGACATAACAGTAAAGGAACCCAATCTATCTTAATTGCATATGAACGCCATATCCAAACCGAAATAACGACAAGTGCCATAATAATGAAACCTTCTGACTCACCACTCCAAGACAGAATATCGGTAATCATTGGCACCCAACAGGCCCAAACAATTAATCCTAAAATTAAGAAACCATAACTTAAAACATCAAAATGGCTTTCTTGTTTACGCCTCGAGTGAAATAACCCTCCAGCACAAAAGCAAGCTACCAATAATACGGGCACCATATAAGTACTACTACGTGTCCAATAAAGATAAGGATAATCACTCAGCAGTGTAATCGCACTGACAACAATAAGTAATGAGCCAATAAGCGTCATTTTCTTTTGATTTTGCTGCAAACCGAACCAAAGAATAAGTAGACCTTCCATCGACCAAATAATCGACGTCCACTCAAAAGTTAAGGCAAGCGGTATTGCGAGGGTGATAAAGCCACTACCAATAATGATATTACCCAATGCCATATTTTTACCTGCATTTTTATAACGCTTATGAATATGCAAGCCAGCAATGAGATAGAGGCACCCCAATAATAAAGCAACAAAAGCAGGTAATAACCCAATACCTTCTGAAATAAAATACTGTAATGCAATACTGATAAATGGCGGAACGAATAATAACGTATTATCCACCACTAACTGCTGACTATGGTCAAAACGTATTGCAAATAATTGAGTTAATGCATTAAAGATGATCAGATTAGCAATAATAAACAGTTGGCAAGACAGGTAGTATTCCGCCTGGTAATTAGTTAATCCCCATAGAATGGCAACACCATAGGTCATAAACATGCCAACTAAGTTAAGTGGTCGCCATGCTTGCCACAAACTAATAATCAAAATAGCACCTGATAGCATCAGATAATAAGAAAACAGAATGATGTGATTTCCACCACCCGTTGATAATAATATAGGTGCTAAATAACCACCAATCGATGCTAAAATAGCTAAGCTAATTGTACGTTGAAGTAATGCTAACATGATACTCGCCGCACAAATGAGCAACATGAAAACAAATGTCATTGCATAAGGTAACATCGTATATAACTTAAATGCTGCAAATACGGTAATGTACAAGCAGCCAATTGCGCCGCCTTGTAATATTAAACCAAATAACTCTTTTTTATTACGCAGCCACCACCCCGTACCGAGTAACGCTAAGCAGCCCACGGTGCTGAGTAGTAATCGAATTTGCGGCGAAATAATATCATTTTGCACGGTGTAATTAAGTAGATAGGCAACGCCTAAAAACAATAATAATATTCCGACCTTAGCGAGGGGATTTCCTTTAACCAACCAGTTAAAGAAATGACCAAAAATTGATGGATTATTATCATTATTTCTCATTGTTGAAGTGGTAGTTTTCACACTATCAAATCGATTTGGGTTTATCCCTTCAACAGGTATTTCAGCGGTTGAGTTAACGACTCTAGGCGTTTCTTGTGGGATGACTGCTGTATAGTTAACCGTTTCAGATTGACTAGATTGCGAATATAACGTTTTGTCGGTAAATTCCGACACTAAAACAGGCAGCTCCTCACAGCTATTGTTGACTTTGATTTGTGATGGACTACCTTCAGTTTGGGTGCTTTCTTGAGTACCAATGTCTATATCATGCTTTTGATTATATTGTGAAACTACTGTCTCAAGAGAAAAAACACGTTGATTTAACTCAGAAATCTGATGATTTAACCGACTTGTTCGATTAATTGCCATGATAGCCAAAATGGGGGCTATACCAAGTAAAATAACTAATATGAATCCTACTAGTATCCAAATATCCACAAATAGGCTTCCTCATAATGAAATTCGTAACTAAGAATACGGCTAACACTCACTCTCAGTGGTAAACGCTAGTGTAGATAGCATTGATGCCCTTGCCAACTCAATGTAATAAACTGTTACAAAATAATTATTGCCCCACCAATTCAACTCCCCACAGGAGTATCAAATAAAGATGAGTTTATATCTTTGTATCATCGCTTACCTTAAAAATTAAAAAATTCAGAAAAAGCTTAATAGCTATTTAACACCGCTAAAATTTATATATCCTTTTATAGAATATTATTAATACTATTTTTTCGATGCTCGCATTTAGATAATAATTAATTTTGTTTAAAAATAGAGAGATAGTTAGTGTTTTTTATCATGATTATGATATTTATATATTCAGTTCTAATGGAACCAAAAGTGTATTTAAGCGAAAAAAACAGCCGTAAAAATACAAATATATAATCTAGCTCGTAAAAAGACTATGCCGTAAAGAGGACTTATGCTACTACACATAATACTAGCTGCACTTGGCCCTATTGTTCTGGGTTTAGCTGTAGGATGGCTTTCAGGTAAGTATGGTTTTATTAAAAGAGAGTACTCTCAAGCATTCGCAGATTTTGTTGTCAAAATTGCATTACCTTTTGCTTTATTTTTAGCGGCAGCCCAAGCGCCACCGGATGTATTACTTAATATCGATTACTTGTTGGCTTTAGCTGTAGGTTTAATTGTTTCTTATGTGATTGGTTTTATTGTAGGGAAAGTTTTTTTCCATCACGATAAAAAAGATGCAGCCATGCAAGCGTTATCCGTTTCATTTCCCGACATGGCTTACTGTGGGCCACCCGTGCTATTAGCAACAGTAGGATCATCTGGTTTGATTGCCATGGTGTTAGGTAACCTTATTTATACCGTTATCATTATTCCATTCACCTTGTTGATGATAAGTGGCACGCAACAGGGAAATAGCATTATAAAATCTATCGGAAAAGCGATTGCTCAACCCTTAGTCTTTTTACCTGTTCTTGGCGCAATTCTCGCAATTTGTGGCATTAAATTACCTGAAATATTACAAAATTCAGTTAATGAATTAGGTAAAACCGCAGGTGGTGTGGCACTGTTTTTCCTTGGGTTACTTCTATCAGGTATTAAATTAAAAATTAATGCGGAAATTATTTTTAACGTCTTCATTAAAAACTTTGTGCAAGCCGCATTAATACTTGGCACAGGTCTTGCCCTTGGACTCCAAGATGACTTATTAAAAGCGGCATTTATTATCGGTGTATTACCCACAGCAACAGCGGTTCCTGCATTGGCGATTAGTAATAAAGCCTATACAGAAACCTCGGCAGGAACTGTATTACTCAGTACCTTAGCCGCATTAATTTCTATTATTGGCGGTATTACGATCGTCGAAATGCTTTAATTTTTTAAGGGCAGATTAACGATAATCTGCCCTATTCTTTTTATTTCCCCTCCAGCTCTATTTTATTCCCCTTATTTACGCTGATTAATCCACCTAATATTTGCAAGACAGATCACAAAAAAAGTATCATGGTGTCAAATTCTTACTTTTTATACATCTGGGAAATAAATTAAAAATGAAAATTAGCGATGAATTAGCTTCTGCTATCGCATCAGTTACCGAAGTTGCTGCCATTGCAGCTTTTGATTGGATAGGAAAACAAGACAAAAATGCAGCTGATAAAGCAGCTGTAGAGGCAATGCGTAATCGCCTTAATGAAATTGATTTTCATGGAAAAATTGTTATTGGTGAAGGAGAGATTGATGACGCGCCTATGCTCTATATTGGCGAACAAGTCGGAAAACAATCCGGAAATCAGCATTTAGATATAGCCGTAGACCCCATTGATGGAACCCGTATGGTTGCCTGTAATGAGCAAAATGCGATTGCTGTACTAGCCGCTGCGCCTGCAGGTACACTATTACAAGCTCCCGACATGTATATGGAAAAAATAGTAGTCGGTGCAGCAGCTAAAGGTGCTGTACATCTGGCAAATCCGTTAGAAAAAAATCTTGAATTTCTTTCTACTGCTTTAAATAAACCTATTTCAAGCTTATCGATTGCAGTGTTAGATAAACCACGCCATCAACATATCATCAAAACCATTCGAAATTTTGGTGCAAACGTTATCACTATTCCTGACGGCGATGTGCTGGCATCATTGCTAACTATCTTACCAGAGCATCCAATTGATATGATGTATGGTACTGGTGGCGCACCTGAGGGCATTATCAGTGCGGCTATTGCACGTGCTCTAGGTGGCGATATGCAAGCAAGATTAATTTCTCGCGATCAGGCTAAAGGCGACAGCGAGCAAAACAAGCAACTTGCGTTACAAGAAACCTTACGTTGTAAGCAAATGGGGATTGAAATTGGCGAAATTTTATCTCTCGATATGATGGTAAGTACTTCTGACGTTATATTTTCTGCCACCGCGATTACATCAACCGTGCTTATGGGGGGAATTTCTCACGATGACTATAGCCGTACATCGAATACTATTTTAGTTAGTGGCCACAACCGCTCATTAAAAATTATCAATAACCGCCACTTTAAATAGTCTTTTTATCTACCTGATTCGAAAAGTACCAAATCGTTGTGACAGACAACGGAGGTACATAGAAATGAATATAGAAGTGTCGTAAATAAACGCTGAATTCGGTTAACTAAATGAATTTAATTAATTTGAATATCGAAATAGACTAAATATAATAAAAGGGCTAAATCAGCCCTTTTATTATTATGTCATTCGAGCGAAAAATTAACGCTCAAGTGTCATACGGTTTAACATCGGTGCGGTAAAGACCATAATAATGGCGATCACACCCGTTGCAATACCAATTTTTAAGAATACATCACTATAAACCGCTAATGATTCTATTTTACTAGTTATCTCACCTTGTGGTGCAGCCGCTAGGGATGCAACATAACCGGCAATAAAGGCCGCAGCCGAGTTAGTTAAGAACCATGCGCCCATAATAAAGCCCATCAAACGCTGTGGTACCAATTGTGCTACCATTGCGAGGCCTAAACCAGAGATCATCAATTCACCGATGCTTTGGAAACCATAACAAATAACCAGCCATTCTACGGAAACAATACCCGCGTCATTAGCAAACTTAGCACCTAGAGGTAAAATCAAGAATGCTGCAGAACAAAGTACCATACCAATAGCAAACTTATGCGGCATCGGTAAGTTATCGCCCATCTTATTATAAATAGCAGCTAATATTGGGCTACCAATCATAATCCACAATGGATTTAACGCTTGATACTGAGCAGGCTCAATGGCAAATCCTAACACATCATGCTCAACATTATGTAAAGCAAAGAAGTTTAGAGAAGTCGGCATCTGGCTATATAAAACAAAGAACACTATCGCTTCAAGCATTAAAATCAATGCAACTATCATTCGACGACGAGCCAAGCCCGTTAACGCCAATGTTTCTTTGATAAAAATAACTAAAATACCTAATGAAATGATCGCCAACGCAGTACGAGCAACACCGAGGTTATAAAGCAACCAATTTGAAAGTGCGATTAGTGCAACCACACCAACGATTGTAGCCAGCAATTTCGAAATAACGACCGGTTCAAAATCAGGTTTAGAGCCATGCTGAGAAACCCACTTTTTACACATAAAGAAGTTAATAAGTGTAATGATGAGGCCGACAACACTAAGAGAGAATGCGACATCCCAACCGTAATGTTTTGCCAACCAAGGGGTTGCTATCATTGAGAAGAATGAACCGATATTGACGGACATATAGTACATAGTAAATGCACCGTCCAGACGGGGATCATCTTTATCATAACAAGTAGACAATAATGAAGAGGGATTAGCTTTAAATAAACCGTTACCCACAGCTATTGTTGCTAAACCTAAATATACCATTGACACATCATGGTCTGAGTAGGCAACAAATGCATACCCCGCAATTAAGACAATGGTTCCAAGAACAATCGCACGCTTGGTGCCAAGAACTTTGTCTCCTAACCAACCACCAATCGCAACAAAACCATAAACTAGAGCAGAAAATGCAGCGAACAGTGTAATCGATTCTGTTTCAGACATTCCCAGCACTTGGCTAAGATAAATTGGAAGTATTCCCTGAAGACCGTAATAACCAAAACGCTCCCAGAGTTCGATAGAAAAGATGAGATAGAATGAGCGAGGTTGCTTAAACGCGTTAAGACTTATTTCCTCTTTGTTATTGTTAGTTGTGGACACAAGTTACCTCTAGTACAACCTGTACATATGCAAAAAAACCACGGAACGCTATTTGCGCTCTCGCATTGTTATGATCTCAAGAATTAAAAGTCTGAAAGATTCACTTTCGGTAGGAGGAGTATCATTCCCTGACCTCAAAACAAATAAAACAGTATGTGAATATTGTTTATGAATCACGAACATTAAATTCAATGAGTTAAAGTATAATTGATTAATTATTCAACATTAACAGGAATATAAACCGCTAATGACCTATCAATCCATTATTCAATATACGTTATTTATGCACCAAAAATAAAGAATTAGCTAGTGTTAATTACTGGATGAATAGATTTTAATCGTTATTAACTTCAATATTTCACAAAATAACAACATTATTATCGACCACTAATTAATCAGATGTTCAACGATTGTTAAGAATATTATTCTATATTGAAATAATAACAGTACGTTTTTATTTAATGGATTTAATTTCAGCCCCAAGGATGTCCCTAAATAACACAAAGAGGGAATATGTATAAAATAGTACCTTGAAATTATTATTAGATAAGATAACTATCACTAATTGTGATTATCTCTACTATTCATTTAGCATGAATAGTTAGTCATTTACGTTAGATTGGATAATAAAATGGGGGAATATCAAATTTTTGATAAAAAAAAGCCCAGAAAATGAACTGGGCATAATGCATACTACTAAAGGATCTTTCAAACTATCACTACGTAGCTGCATTATTACATTACTTCGTGTAAAGAAATGAATGATGAGGGTAAATATATGAATGTTTACGCAAGCAAACAATAATATAGTTACTAATAAGACATTCATATTCCCCAGAAGGTTCATCTTTTTTTATTTTTTTTACACTTTTTCTTAGAAAAAAATAATAAAGATAACAATTTTGCTAAATTATACGAATAAATATTGATTCCTGTTTGATGATTGCATGAATGAAAACAACAGGATAACCTATCATTAGAATGCATTTGCAAAAATACGGCTGAAAGGAATAAAAGTGAAAAAAATAATTATCTCACTGCTACTCATAGGCAGTGTATTCATCCATTTAGCCTATGCGAAAACTTCCCCCCCCTTAACGGATGAACAAAGTTTACTCACACTAGCTAAAACAGGAAAAGCAGAAGCCCAATTTAATTTAGCGATGTTTTATCAATCAAATCGTCAATTTGAGGATGCACTAAAATGGTATGGATTAGCTGCGGCTCAAGGTTTCACTAAAGCACAAATCAATCTTGCTCTTATGTATCAACAAGGTACAGGCATAGCTAAAGACAATAAATTGATGCTGTATTGGATGCAAACAGCCGCAGAAGCAGGTGACCCAATAGGCCAAATGAATATGGCAGAATATACTTTAAATGGTATTGATAAGCTTTTAGCGAAGGATCCACAGCAAGCCGAAAATTGGTTACAAAAAGCAGCACAACAAGATTTCCCTGCGGCATTAATTACTTTGGCGTATTGGTATGAAAAAGGAACCGCAGTCACAGAGGACCCTAAGAAAGCTGAAAAAATATATCTATCCCTTGCACAAAAAGATCATCCTCAAGCTTTATATTTGCTAGGTTATCAAGCAGCAACCGGAATGTATAATAAGGTAGATTACCCTCTTGCTTTCCAATATTTTACTCGCTCCGCAAATTTAAATTTTTCACCCGCCCAAAATAGTTTAGGGATGCTATATCTCTACGGGCAAGGTGTTAAGAAAGATACAAAGTCAGCCATTAAGTGGTTAACTCTTGCCGCCGAAAAAGGTGAAGCCTCCGCTCAATTTAATTTAGCTTTAATTTATGCACGTGGCGATGGTGTTTCAGCTGACCAAGCAAAAGCATGTCATTGGTTTATTAAAGCAGCCCAACAAGGCAGCGCCGATGCACAATATGCAAGCGGTGCATGTTATCAATATGGAATGGGCGTAACACAAGATGATAATAAAGCTTTGCGCTGGTACAAGCTAGCAGCAGCCCAAGGGAATGAACGCGCGCAAAAAAAGGTACTGATTTTAGAAAATCAACAAAGATAATTCCGCCGCGATCAGAAGATCTGCATTCTACGCATAACTAATCCTCTAAATAGTTTAGATTGTAGGTAGGCGACAAATAAAGCTAAGCCCTAGGAGCATACATAAGTATG
>NZ_DOEH01000021.1:186392-229839 GCF_003533305.1 Providencia sp.
CCAACACTTTTCAAATTAAGTTAAGCATAGTAATCAATCCTCTAAATAGTTTAGATTGTAGGTAGGCGGCAAATAAAGCTAAGCCCTAGGAGCATACACAAGTATGTGACTAGGGTTAGCGTATGAAGCCAACACCCCTACAATTTAAACTATGAAGAGGATTTTCGGTAAACGCGTTGAGGCCGCCCCACCTTTCCATACTCTATCTCGGCTTCAATCTTATTTTGAGCCAAACAATACTCTAAGTAGCGTCTAGCCGTTGTGCGACTTAACTTGATGGTTTCTGCGATAGTTTCTGCTGTGTATTGTGCCCCTGCTTGTGTAAAAAGCGCGAGTACTTTATCTAGCGTCAGCGCATCAATGCCTGTTGGCAGCTCTTCTTTAGCTTCACCTCGGGCATAGGTATTGAACATATCGTCAATTTGACTTTGGCTTGTTTTGCTCTTGGTTTGTAATACAGATCGGCGCTGTATAAACCTATCTAAAGTTTGTCCGAGCCTTTCATAAGCAATAGGTTTCACCAAATAATCAAAGACGCCTAAACGGATCGCCTCTGAAACGGTTTCCATATCGCTTGCCGCTGTTGTAAAGACAATATCAGCAGTATTTCTTTCCTGAATCAACTCATGAACGAGATCAATCCCTTTACCATCAGGTAAATAATTGTCTAATAAAATTAAATCAGGTTTCATATATTCAATCATTCGTCTGGCTTCGGCCAGGTTTCCTGCTACCCAAACCTTGTCGCACGCGGGATAAGCTTTGATATACTCAGCATGCATTTCTGCAAGAAGTAATTCATCTTCCACAATGAGGATTTTTATCTTAATCATTTTGTATCTTCACTTTCGGAATAAATATAGAGAACACTGTACCATGAGGTTGATTTTCTTCAATAATAACCTCACCGTTGCATCTGTTCACGTAGGATGAAACCAAATAAAGTCCGATACCATGGCCATCTTCAGATTCACTTTTCGTCGTAATACCCCTTTCAAACCACTTACTTTGGATTTCTTGAGGAAAGCCACATCCTTGGTCGGCAACTTCAATCACAATATTCGGTCCTTCATCTGAGAGATATAATTCAACTTGTTTATTACCACTATTAATTTTTAAACTGGCTTCAAATGCGTTATCCAGTAAGTTACCTAAAATTGCACAAAATTCGGTACTGTTTAATGAATCAGGTAATGAACGTAATTGGCTTCCGGGCGTAAAAATAAGTTGTAAACCAAGTTCTTTCGCCCTGTGGTATTTGCCAAATAATAAGCCGGCCACTTGTTTATCTGAAAATTGCTCTCTCAACGAATCAATTAATTGCTGTTGAGATTCAGACTCACCTTTAATCAGCGCTAAAGCTTGGTCATACTCTTTCATTTGTAAAAGACCACTTAGCGTCGACATCCAATTAAGATGTTCATGGCGTAGCGTTCGTAAATTTTCCACATATTGACGAACTTGTGTCAGTTGGGAATTCAATGATTCAATATCGTTTTGACTGCGAAAGCTGATCACCGCACCAATTAATTGATCGCCATCACGAATAGCAATTCGATTAGCAATCACATTTAATCCATTAAACTCACATAAAATATCATGCTTAGTAGTTGAGATATCTTTCGTAAAAAATTCAGCTGGTGAAATATGCTCAGAAATAGATTTACCTATAAGTTGCCCTACCGGCTCACTCAATGAAAGCATTTTTCTCGCATTATGATTGATATTAATAATCTTGCCATCATAATTAACCGCAATAATTCCTTCAAAGACCGCCTCAAAGATACCTTTTTGAACTAAGACTAACTGTGCTATTTGATCGGGTTCCATACCCAGCATCTGACGCTGAATTAAACGTGTAAATGCCCACGATAAAAATAGCAGTATCACTAAAACACCAAAAAAAGTCGCAACGGTCTGAACAAATAATTCACTACGTGATGTATCAATTTTATTGGTTAGATAACCAATCGATACAACGCCAATAACTTTCTCATTTTCATCGTAGATAGGAGTTTTAGCGCGCATCGCATTACCAATCGAACCCTCACCGCCAATAAAATAACTTTCACCATTTTCCAGAGCACCCGGCTTATTCCATTGCATCTTATAACCCACTTTAGAACTATTAGGGTGATATAAACGCATTGAGTTTTCATCGCCAATTACTACATAGTCATAATCTGAGTCTTGATTAAGCTTATCTGCAATGATTTTTAATTGGAGGATATCTCTTTTTTTCACGGATTCAATCACGCCATCCATCGATGCAATCAATTTTGCTTGATTCATAGCCAAAGAACGAATGTTTGCCATTAGCCGGTTTTCAGCCGTATCCGTAAAATATTTTCCGAGCCCTAACGTCAAAAATAACGAGACGACTAATAGAAGGAAAAAAACTCGGACCGAAAATGAAATCGAGTTTACTTTTTTTAATGTAGGAAGCTGATACTCTTTTTTCATTTTTAATCTCGTTACTGACTGAAAAGTAAAATTTTTGTTAAAACAAAAATGATAGATTAACCAAGAAAATAAACTGACACCCAAATCATAATACACATATTAATAATTAAACGCATTAAAACCACGAAATAAACCCCATATAAGATAATTAAAAACTTTAAAACCATTAAACAAATACAAACTCATTTTAGAAACATGAAATAGGTCAAGTATATTAAATACAGTAGCTTTAATATTAATATTGAAAAGGGTAATTAAATAAAAACTTAGAATTTAATTATAAGAAAATTTAAAAAATATTTATTTAATTAACTTTAACATTAGCAACATTTTAAAAACATCTCTAAAAGAGATGCAGGATACTAATATGTTCGAAAACATAACGTTTAATCAGGTGAAACGTCATGAGAACAGAAAACTTGCTGAAATAACTCAGTTTTTAAAGGAAAACGATTTAGAACTTGATGCAAGTATCGACGTTTTCATTACCATAACTCGCAGCGATAAATTAATTGCTTGCGGAGGACTAGCTAAAAACGTAATTAAATGCGTTGCAATTAGCGATGACGCTCGTGGTGAAGGTCTTGCATTAAAATTAGCGACTGAATTAGTTAATCTCGCTTATGAGAATAATACTACACATTTATTTATTTATACTAAATTTCAAAATGAAAGCCTATTTCAACAATGTGGATTTCATACGATAGCCACCGTTCCTAATATCATGGTTTTAATGGAAAATAGCTGTTGTTACTTAAAACGTTATTTACAAAGCTTAAAAGAACAACGCAAACCAGGAAAAAGAATTGGCTCTATTGTCATGAATGCGAATCCTTTTACACTCGGCCACCGTTATTTAATAGAACAAGCAGCAAAAGCCTGTGATTGGCTACATTTATTTGTCGTTAAAGAAGATACCTCACGCTTTCCTTATAACGTGAGACTCAATCTTATCGAAGCAGGCACTAAAGGTATAGAGAATTTAACTATCCATAAAGGATCTGAATATATTATTTCTCGTGCCACATTCCCTTGCTACTTTATTAAAGATAAAACCGTCGCCAACAACTGTTACACCGAGATCGATATTAAGATTTTTCGTCAATATATTGCTCCAGCGTTGGGAATTACCCATAGATTCGTAGGTTCTGAGCCTTTTTGCCAAGTCACTAATCAATATAACCAAGACATGCGCTTTTGGCTTGAAACGAAAGAGATGAATTTCCCTCCTATTGAACTCGTTGAATTGCAGCGAATGGTCATTGATGGCACGGCGGTCTCCGCCTCGCAAGTTCGAAGACTGCTCGCTAAAAAAGATCTTGCGGCGATTAAGTCGATTGTGCCCGAAGCCACTTATCAATATTTACAAGATATGTTGGCTTCCCAAGTACCTTCTACGATAAACCGCATCGAAAGTTCCGAATTAGTGATAGGTGAATAATGAAAATACGACACGCAGCAGTTGCCGGCACACTTGAATCAAGTGATGTCATGGTACGAATAGAACCTTTAGAAGATACACCAGAGGTTTCTATTCAAATAAGTAGTAGCGTCGAAAAACAGTTTGGTGATGCAATTCATGGCATCGTGCTTGAGCTTGTTAATCAACACAATATCCAAGGTGCACAGATTATAGTTGATGATAAAGGCGCATTAGAGTGTGTTCTCAAAGCACGCCTTGAAGCCTTACTTGCTCGTGCTTGTGACGTTGAATATCTGCCTTGGGAGAACAAATAATGACTCCAGAAAGAAAAACACGCACACGCAGAAGTATGTTATTTGTGCCTGGTTCAAATGCAGCAATGCTCAGTAATTCCTTTATTTATAAAGCTGATGCGTTGATGTTTGACCTAGAAGACTCGGTAACCTTGCGTGAAAAAGATACCGCACGCCGCTTGGTTTACCATGCACTTCAACACCCTTTATATCAAGACATAGAAACGATTGTGCGCGTTAACGCTCTTGATTCTGCTTTTGGGGTTGCCGATCTCGAAGCTGTCGTACGCGGCGGTGCTGATATCGTTCGCTTACCAAAAACTGATACTGCACAAGATGTCATTGATATTGAAAGTGAAATATTACGTATTGAAAAAAGCTGTGGCCGTGAAGAAGGAAGTACTGGACTTCTTGCAGCCATAGAATCACCAATGGGGATCACTCAAGCTGTAAATATCGCCCATTCATCAGCACGACTTATTGGCATCGCATTAGGTGCCGAGGACTATGTCCGCAATTTGCGCACCGAGCGGTCTCCAGACGGCATCGAACTCCTCTATGCTCGGTGCGCCATTTTACAAGCCGCTCGTTCAGCCGGTATCCAAGCCTTTGATACTGTCTATTCTGATGCCAATAATGAAGAAGGTTTCCTCAAAGAAGCCGCGCTCATTAAACAGCTCGGCTTTGATGGCAAATCATTAATTAATCCACGACAAATCGAGTTACTTCATAATCTTTATGCACCAACTCAAAAAGAAGTCGACCATGCACAACGTGTTGTTGATGCTGCTGATGCCGCTGCCCTCGAAGGCAAAGGCGTCGTTTCCCTAAACGGGAAAATGGTTGATGGCCCAGTTATTGACAGAGCCCGACTTGTATTATCACGCGCGGCATTATCAGGTATTCGGGAAGAGTGAGGCAAAGAAAATGACAAATACTACACAGCGTCAGGCGCGCGTATCAGCCTACTTAGAACCTAAAACTGATGAGCTATTGCGTGCATTTAAAGATATTGGCAAAGTGCAACAGCAGGTTCAAAAACCAAGAAATCGCAAACTTTGTGATGACCTGCAAGTGGCTATACGTCGCTCAGGCCTTAAAGATGGTATGACAATTTCATTTCACCATGCGTTTAGGGGTGGCGATCTCACGGTAAATATGGTCATGCAAGTGATTGCCGAAATGGGATTTCGCAACCTAACTTTAGCCTCTAGCTCATTAAGTGGTTGCCACTCACCGCTTGTTGAACATATTCGCCATGGTGTTATTCGTAAAATCTATACATCAGGCATTCGTGGCCCGTTAGCTGAAGCCATTTCTCGCGGAGAACTTGATGAGCCGGTGCAAATCCATTCACACGGTGGACGTGCCAACTTAGTTCATAACGGCGAGTTAAATATCGATGTGGCGTTTATCGGTGTACCATCTTGTGATGAGTACGGTAATGCTAACGGTTACACTGGCAATGCAAGCTGCGGTTCTCTTGGTTACGCTAAAATTGATGCTGAAACAGCCAAAAAAGTGGTGATGTTAACAGAAGAGTTATTAGCTTATCCCCATAACCCATCAAGCATTAAACAAGATGAAGTTGACTACATAGTGAAGGTTAAACGTGTAGGTGACGCCGACAAAATTGGTGCCGATGCAACGCGTATGACATCAAACCCAAGAGAATTGTTAATCGCACGTACTGCGGCAGATGTAATTGAAAAATCAGGTTATTTCAAAGATGGCTTTTCACTGCAAACCGGGACAGGTGGCGCTTCACTCGCGGTAACGCGCTTCCTCGAAGACAAAATGAGACGCCATAATATTCAAGCTGGTTTTGCTCTCGGTGGTATCACGTCAACAATTGTCGATTTGCATGAAAAAGGACTTATTCGCAAATTATTAGACGTGCAAAGTTTTGACCGTGCAGCCGCTGAATCGCTAGTGCGTAATCCTAATCACATTGAAATTAGCGCCAATCAATATGCCTGCTTTGACTCCAAAGGAGCCTCGGTTGATATGCTAGATGTGGTGATATTAAGTGCGTTGGAAATTGATACTCGCTTTAACGTCAATGTGTTAACTGGCTCTGACGGCGTGATCCGTGGTGCATCTGGTGGTCACAGTGATACGGCAGTTGCCGCGAAACTTTCCATTATTGTTGCACCTTTAGTACGTGGTCGTATTCCAACCTTAGTCGATGAAGTTATCACTTGTGTCACACCAGGTTCGAGCATCGATATTTTAGTCACTGACCATGGTATCACTGTTAACCCTGCTCGCCCTGAATTGAAGCAACAACTTGAAAGCCAAGGTATTAAAACTGTTTCAATGAGTTGGCTGCGTGAACGGGCTCAATTACTCACTGGTGAACCTAATCCAATTGAATTTACAGATAAAGTTGTCGCAGTTGTCCGTTATCGCGATGGCTCTGTTATTGATGTTGTACATCAAATTAAGGAGTAGTTCATGTTTTGCCCACTGCCTGATACTAAAGAGCAATTTGAAATTTCTTTACCTGATTTGCTGGCGAGTCGTGATACCCGTCAAGCTCGCCAGCAGCAATGGATTGGTCTCCACCAGGTAACCTTGATTTCATTTACCGTTGTTTTCCCGGGGGCTGTCAAAGACAGTCATTTGGTTAGACACATCTTTAATCAAGGGTTAAATGCGCTTAAACAAGTTGCTTTATGCAGGCAGTGGGTACTTTTATCACAACAATCTTTTGCTTTAAAAACAGGTCCTGAATGTTTTGTTGCTGTTGATGCAGACGCAAATCTCGTCAAAAAAGCCTTAATTGAAGCGGAAGAGTTATCACCCATCGGCAGACTATGGGATTTTGATGTTTTTGATGCACAAGGACAGCAGTATTCACGTAGTCAATTAAATCAAACCTCAAGAAGCTGTTTAATTTGTGATAATGAAGCCAAAGTGTGTGCTCGTTTACGCACACATCCGCTAAGCGAAATCCTGAATCGAATCGAGGAGTTAGCCAATGCGCCTACAACTTATTGAACAGTCTAATACGCTCAATGAAGATATCATTCACCATTATAGCCTGCTCGGCTGGCAAGCCATGTTAGCTGAAGTGAATTTAACCCCAAAACCGGGACTGGTGGACAAGCACAACACCGGGGCGCACAAAGATATGGCGCTCACTGATTTTCATTTAAGCGCCAAAGCGATTGCAAAACATTTTCCACAATTTTTACAAGCAGGCGCTAATTACAAAGATTTAACTATCGAGCAAGTCCTACCTAAAATTAGAACTATCGGTATAGATTGTGAAAAATCAATGTTCCGTGCAACTCAAGGTGTCAATACTCATAAGGGCACGATTTTTTCACTCGGATTAGTGCTGACGGCAATTGGTAGGTTACTCGCTTTACAACAAAGGGTTTCTCCCGACGCGATTTGTCAATTAGTTGCGGCTATGTGCCACGGTATTTGTACTGAATTAAAACAACCCGCCGATAAACCTACTGCTGGACAACGTTTATATCAGCATTTTGGGTTAACTGGAGCAAGAGGTGAAGCTGAGGGCGGCTATCAATTAGTGATTAACCATTCACTTCCTTATTATTTACAGCAACTTGCATTAGGTAAAACACAAAATATTGCCTTATTAAACACGCTAATTTTACTAATGAAAATTAATGACGATACCAATATTGCCAATCGTGGCGGTATGCAAGGTTTAGCGTGGATAAAACAACAAGCAGCTCAACTACTACAAACAGGGATTAATCAACCCGCAGATTTAGTAAAAATAAAACAGTTTGACCAACAATGTATTAATAAAAATCTCAGTCCCGGCGGCAGTGCCGATTTATTAATTTTGACTTGGTTTTTTGCCCGACTACCGTGTTCTGAGATTTATCAAAATAGATCAAACACAACCAATAATTTAAACATTAATTAACACAGGGATAATAAATAAATCGATAGAACCCGTTATAAAAATAGACATCAAAATTATATTTAAATTTATTGCCGATTATTGTTTTAAAGAATTTATGACATATCCGAAAAACTCGAATAAAGATGATAAACATTAAAAATATTATCTCTATTCAAGATACAGCTATATCCCGGATATGCAGTTTAACAAATTCATAATATTAAAAGTTTATACCCTAAACAATTTAAATGAGTAGAAAACAGCAACTAAAGCTGCTTCCTAGTATTTAAAAGTTGACCGGTATATAAATCAAGGAAATTGGCCTATGCAAAAAGATAAGATATGGAAACTATTGCTCCTAATAGCAATTCCAATAATTATCGCCTTAATACCGACACCAGCAGGATTGCCTCATATTGCTTGGCTGTTATTTGGTCTTTACCTTGCCGCAATTGTTGGGCTGGTATTAAAACCTTATTCAGAACCAGTTATTTTGTTAGCAACTATCGCTGCTAGTGCCATTATTATTGGCGTAACCGGTACCAAAGAAGTTAAAGCGGGTGAAGTATTAAGTGGTTATGCATCCGGTACCACATGGTTGGTATTTGCTGCATTTACACTGAGTGCTGCGTTTGTTATTACAGGCCTTGGTAAAAGACTCTCCTATATCCTCATTGGTAAATTAGGCGGAACAACTCTAGGACTAGGATATGTCACAGCTTTACTTGACTTAATCATAGCGCCAGCAACACCGTCAAATACAGCTCGTGCGGGTGGGATTGTTTTTCCTATCATTAATAGTGTGGCGGTAGCGCTTGGCTCAGATCCTGAAAAAAGCCCCCGCAAAGCAGGTCATTACTTGTTAGTTAACGTTTATATGGTGACGAAAACCACCAGCTATATGTTTTTAACAGCAATGGCACCGAATGCTTTAGCATTGGCTATGATGACGGACATTATGGGTATTCACTTAAGTTGGGGCGGCTGGGCTTTAGCGGCATCAGTACCTGGCTTAATCATGCTTATTTTAACACCATTGATTATTTATAAACTCTATCCACCTGAGTTAAAAAAGGTCAATAACAAAGAAATCGCCGCAAAAGGTCTTAGTGACTTAGGCCCAATGACTATCCGTGAAAAGCTGCTTGCTCTTATCTTTATTATTGCACTAGCAGGCTGGATATTTGCAGATAAAGTCGGCGTTAGCGCCTCAAGCGTGGCTATCGGTGTCATGGCATTAACGCTAATTCTTGGTGTTGTCACTTGGGATGACGTATTAAAAAATAAAGGTGGCTGGAATACGCTGATTTGGTATGGCGGTATCATCGGAATGTCCGGTGTTTTGACTAAAGCAGGCTTTTTCAAATGGCTAGCTGATGTCATGGGACAACACCTTTCCTTTGGCGATCAAACCATGCTGGCGTTCTTTGTCATTATGTTTATCAGTGTCGCGATACGTTACCTATTCGCCTCTGGCGGTGCATATGTCGCCGCAATGGTACCTGTATTTGCTACCGTAGGTATGGTTGCAGGTGCACCTCCGATGCTGTTAGCACTAGGCTTATTATTCTCCAATGCCTATGGCGGTAGCTTAACCCATTACGGAGGCGCTGCTGCTCCAATCGTATTCGGTGCAGGTTATAACGATATTCGTTCTTGGTGGATTATTGGTGGGATCATCGCTTTCTTAAGTTTGTTAGTGCATATGACTATCGGCTTGGGTTGGTGGGAAATTCTAATCAATACAGGCTTGATTTAATGCCTTCGCATTTAATTACCCACTAAATATTCCTAATGGGGTGCAATGTAAAAATTGTACCCCATTTAAATACAGTATTATTTCTTGCTAAGCGATTATTACTTTCAAAATTAACGCCACAGCTTGAAATAGAATAAGTAACCTACTCAAAATAGTTCGAGTTGTGGCTAGGCGGCAAGTGACTAGGGTTAGCAAGCGCAGCCAACNNNNCACAGCTTGAAATAGAATAAGTAGCCTACTCAAAATAGTTCGAGTTGTGGCTAGGCGGCAAGTGACGCTAATCCCTAGGAGCATACATAAGTATGTGACTTAGGGTTAGCAAGCGCAGCCAACNNCACAGCTTGAAATAGAATAAGTAACCTACTCAAAATAGTTCGAGTTGTGGCGAGGCGGCAAGTGACGCTAATTCCTAGGAGCATACATAAGTATGTGACTAGGGTTAGCAAGCGCAGCCAACAACGCCACAGCTTGAAATATGAAGAGTAATAAGGACACTATGAAAAAAATTCCTTGCACCTTAATGCGCGGCGGCACCTCAAAAGGCGTCTTCCTACTCGCTGACTCTTTACCTAATAATATTACAGAACGTGATGAGCTTATTTTAGCCATTATGGGTTCTGGCCATCCGTTACAAATTGACGGTATTGGCGGTGGTAGCCCGCAAACAAGTAAAGTGGCGATTATTAGTCAGTCAACTCATCCTGATGCTGATGTTGATTATCTATTTGCACAGGTGGCGGTTACTGAGCGTATTGTCGATACAGCGCCTAATTGCGGTAATATGCTGTGTGCTGTTGGGCCTTTCGCTATTGAACAAGGCTTAGTTTCTACTTCAGGTGATTTAACAACGGTTCGAATTCGCAATATAAATACTGATACTTTTGTTCATTCCACTGTTCAAACCCCTGATGGTAAAGTTCGATATGATGGTGAGACTGAGATTGCCGGTGTACCTGGTCGCTCTGCGCCAATAGCGCTAACATTTCTAAATGCTTGTGGCTCAAAAACAGGTAAATTATTACCCACTGGTAACGTCATTGATTCTATTGATGGTATCGATGTGAGTTGTATTGATATGGCCGTTCCTGTCGTTTTAATTGATGCCCCTCAGTTAAATAAAACCGGATATGAAACTGCCGCTGAGCTTGAAGCAGACAAAGCATTTATGCAGCAAGTTGAAAGTATTCGATTGCAAGCTGGCATTGCGATGGGTCTCGGTGATGTCAGTAAAAAAGTGATCCCAAAACCGATTTTAGTTTCTCCCGCCATCAATGGTGGCACCATTAATGTGCGTTATTTCATGCCTCATAAATGCCATGGCGCATTGGCGGTTACAGGCGCGATTGCCATTGCTATGGGAGTACTATTACCGGACAGCATTATTCAGCAATATATTGATATCAAGGCTGTTGATACAAAAAATATATCAATAGAACATTTAAGCGGTAAATTTGAGGTATCTCTGACTCAAAAAGGACATTTCCCTGAAGGGGTACAAGCTTCTATTATCAGAACAGCTCGAAAATTGCTTGTTGGTGATGTGTTTGTGCCTTAAATTATTACCAATAAATAGCCTGTCTATTTTCTCTTATTCAATAGATTCAAGACAGGCTATTCTCACTTTTCTATACTCGATTCACTCTACTCGCCAAATAATTCAGCAATTCATTATTGTTATTCAAATAAAGTAACGAATTTTCCATTAATATAATACGAAACCTGATGAGCTTCATCTGGCGTTGGTACTTCGAGCTTACCCGCCATTCGTGCAATAGCATTATCAGGTACCGCATATTGTCGCTGACGATTTTGCTGCATCCACTGTTTGTAAGGTACTTCAAGATACACCAAATGGATTTTTGCTTGATAACGAGCAAACAAACTCACCATTCGTTCTCTTAAAGAAGCGCTTAATGAGGTTGCATTCCAGATAAAATCTTGTTTATCGCGCAACAATATTTTTGCCTGATCCTTCCCTTGCTGAGCTACCCATCCTTGCGCGTTTTTATCTGTAGGACTTATTTTGTGTGTCCGCCGAATATCATCAAGGCATACCATTGAAGTTTGCGGATAAAATTTCTGAATAAAATGATCTTTACCCATCCCTGGCAAGCCACATAACATAATCACTTCACTGCCTTGCTCTTCAAAAGGTGCGTAATCCGTTGTGCCACGTTGATAATGAAAATAACTAAAACGTCCTGCTAACGAAGCAAATTGTTTTGGTTGATCCCAGCAGCCGTTTTCACGACAAAAAAGTTCAAATAGCTCAATACGGGAAAGTAACTCGCCCTGATCTTCACATATTCGACCAATCGCATCCGCTTTCGCTAACAGACATAAAAGTGACATTTCAACGCGTAACGAGGCGGCAAATAATGTCCGCTCTGGATCCGGTTTTTCCATTAACCATAATGGTAAACCATGAAAACGTACAAGTGCCGCAATTTTCTCACGAATAGCAAATGGTGTTTCTGCTTGTCGAAAAAGAATGTTTCTCGCGGATAACTCCCCTTTTTTAGCGTGTCCAGGAGAGATAATGCGCCCATTTTCATCTTCTCGTGTTGTACTGCGTTTTTCTACATCGTGTAATAATGCCGCTGCCCAAACAATATTTTGCTGTAATAATGGAAGCTGTTGATATTCAGGTAAATTCACTAAGGCCGCTAATACCATTTGGGTATGAATAGCCACATTACCTTCCGCATGATGTTGGCTATCTTGAGGTACAGCTTGCATATCACGAACAAAATCAAATTGTGCCTCAAGGTGTAACCAGCTAGGTTTATCCATTAATTGCCAAGTCATTAGTGACCTCCTTGGCGTTCAAACGCAAGTGGCGCACGCTGCCAATTGCGTTTCCAGTGAATATCTGTTTTCACATGGTTTTTGCGTACATATTTAAAGATATGTTGTATAAAATTATCCACGTGAAAGCCTTGGCTATCACGAGTAACGATACCTTCCATGCTACAAGCTTTCCCTGTATGAGTATCTTTAGCAATGAATTGGCTATCTAATGATGCCGCATCCATTAATAAGCCTGTGTATTCTTGCTTGCCTAACTGTTTATCAATTGAAAGCGTAAGCTGTGGTACCGTAGGAAAATCAAATAATGCTGCGTAAAATTTCACTTCTTCCCAGCTTAACCAATAGTTACCCTGCCTAACGGCAAACACATAGAAATAATCTTCAATATGTTGATATTCAATGGAATGTATCGCATACAGGTTTTCGCCAAATAGCTCAATATCCGCTAAATCGTTTTTAATTAATTGCCACCGTTGGCGAATTTGTTGACTCCACGCTGATTGCGTAGGTGCTCCATGAGAGCGTGCAAAAACGCCATGACGATTCAGACAATTATTTTCACCATCAAGTTTTTCAGTATGAACAAGTTGTTCAATATTTTGGATGTGTGACCACCAATCGTGATTAATACGATCGTCACTAGTGGTACCGGGTGAGAACGGATAGTGATACGTTCTACCATACTTTCTTGATTGCATATTCATTATGCTTTCTCTACATAAATAGGAATAACAACAAACCTTATGCAAGATTTGCTTGTTGAATTATTGAGAAATCAAGTGTTGGTATTACATATTGGTTCCGAGCTACGGCCTCTTTAAGCTTGTTTTTTAATAAAAACAGTAAGAAATAATAAATCGAGAAGATTTTAGACCAATAGTCAAGAGAAAGGCTATCAATTTATTCCTAATTTGACATTCGTTTCAATCTATTCAGTACTAATTTGACTGTCATCAAGAGGATATTTTACAACTACCTTATTGCGATATAAGCACTTATCTTGCAACGTAGTGGGTTCCTGCCCTTTTGTCGTCACTTTTTGCCAAATTTCATTATGACGATAAACCACACCATTTTTTCGTGTGAATTTATGATTTTGCTGATGAATATGATATTTAACACCGCGAGGTGCTGAGCACAATAATTCACCTTCAAGTTGATGCTCTGCTATATTAAAAATCAGTTGAAATGTCGTTTCAGTTGGATTGTAAAAAACCAAATCAATATAGTTATAGAAGATAGCGGCTCCTGAGCCAAATGGCAGTACCCGCCCTTCATCGGGGAAAGGATCAAAACTATGATTTGCCCGCTCAACCACTTGTAATGGTGAATGTAATATCATCCAGTGAATTAAATTACTAAGCTGACAAATTCCGCCGCCAATACCTGATCGCGCTTCACCAAATGACAATTCCATTCCTTCAACAAAACCTCGTTTTGCACTTGGCTTACCCACTAAGCGGCAAAAAGAGAAATATTCCTTCGGCCTAATAACAATGCCATTCATTGCATCAGAAGCAATCCGTAGGTTAATCACTTTATTATGTTGAAGTTTTAAATCTGAGTTACCCAATTTACGAATAAGTTTAGACGTGTGCTTGTTATAGCGATATTCCAAGCGCTGTGCATCTCGTTTTCGGGCATATTGCCTAGTTGAAAATGTCCAATGTAACCTGCGAACAAATCGTTTTTGCCGAACCCGTAGCCAATAAAGTATTGGGTGATATGTCGATAACGGCCGGCGCATGAAACATCCTTATCAGTGATGGTAAGTTACAGATTATCTGCATCTCTCTAATCCCTGAATAATCCCACACTTAACCAACAATCAAAATATCAATTATCCGATAAACATTATTCATCTTAGCAATTAGCCGATTACGTTTGTCCTACTATCCTCCTATTTTGAATTTTGAATTTTGAATTTTGAATTTTCCCATCTTTGCTCTAAGAATTTCAAATTGCAGCTAGGCGGCAAGTGATTTCATCCCTGGGAGCATAGGTAACTATGTGACTAGGGTGAAAGACCGCAGCCAACAACGCTGCGGTTTGAAAGACAACGAGCAAAAACGAGTAACTATGTGACTAGGGTGAAAAACCGCAGCCAACAACGCTGCGGTTTGAAAGACAACGAGCAAATTAGTAGAGGCCGAGGAAAGCACCAACAGCCAGTGTAAAAAAGCTGAACACCCAAATCCATCCAAACGAATAACGCAAATGCCTTCCCATATCAATTCCTGCTAGTCCCATTGCTAACCACGCTGCAGGAGAAAATGGGCTTACAAATGTCCCTGCGTTATTGCCTATTGCCATGGCATATACGACCGCTGATGGGTCCACCCCTGCTGTTGCCGCGATTTGCTGAATAATCGGTAGCAGTGCGAAATAATAGGCATCTGTACTGGTGAAAATATCCATCGGGACGCCGAGTATACCGACGAAAATATGAATTTTTGAAATCCATTCAGTAGGTAAGATTGCCGTTAAATCCGTTGCGATAGATTTAAGCATTCCACCGTCAGATAGAATACCTAAAAATGCCCCTGCGGCTAAAATGATTGCCACCATTCCTAGGGCTTGCGGAGCATGTTGCGATAGCACTTTCATTTGGTCTTTAGGATTAGGGTAGTTAACTAACAGCGCGATCGATAACGCTATCATAAATACATAAGGCGCTGATAATAATCCAAATGCTAAACAGATAACTGAAGCAATGATCAGACCACCATTAATCAGTGGTTTTTTAGGTTTGTGAATAACATCGGTCAAATCAGCTGTTTCATCACTGAGCGGTAATAATGAATCCATTTGATACGGTGTTGTTCCTTTTTGCGCCGCGGCAGCAATCCGCCTTTTCTCTCGTATTCCCATTATCGCAGCAAACCCCACTGCGCCAGCCATTCCAATAATTTGAACCGGAATTAATCCCTGCCACAGCACGGATGCGTCAATCCCTGTTACCGCAGAAGCTCGACCTAGCGGGCCTCCCCACGGCACCATATTCATGATCCCCATACTGGCGCACATCAATAACAGCATCAAATAAGGGCTCATACCCAACTGGCGATATAACGGAAGTAATGCTGGGATAATAATAAGAAAAGTTGCCGCACCCGAACCATCTAAATGTACAACCCCAGCAATCAAAGTTGTCATGATGCAAACAACAATGACATTTCCTCGAGTCATTTTAACCATGATACGGATCAGTGGATCAAAAATATGAAGGTCTTTCATTAAACTGAAGAATAAAATGGCAAATAGAAACATGGCTGCCACTTTTGAAACTTTATTAATACCGCTCTCAAAGAAAACGGAAATTTCTGGAATTGAATAACCGGCGGCTAAGGCACCGATAAATGGAATACAAGACATTGCAATAATAGGGCTTGCTTTCCCCATCATTAATAAAGTCACAATCGATACAATGATTAAAATACCAATAATCGTCAACACATTTATCTTCCTTATTAGAATTATATTTTTCAGGTGAATTGATTTTAAAAATAGTACTTACATCCAACATGTCTTACTTTTAGACATCAGGACACTAAAATCGTAAAACTCTATTTTCGTTAAATATCAATTTCTTCTTATATAAACCTATCAACAATCATGCAAGATGAAATTTATTTTTTTGCGATGGCAACATGTCATTTACAATTACTTAAATCACCCTTTAAAATAAAAAATCAGTTTAAAATACTATTAGCGCCATTAAAACCATTAGTGATTATTAGCACCATTTAGATTTGGTTATTATTATTTTAATTATTAATACTTGGATTATCAGTGCCTGTTTAATATTACTATCTACATTATTTTATTTTTTCTATTTTATTTTAGCTAAAATGCATGATATACGATAACAACACACAGAAAATTATACTTTTTGCTATTTTTCTCAAATTTAGACTTAACTACTTGCATTTTTTATCTGCTACTCAGTGAAAAAAGACAATAACTATCAAATATCACACCTTCTCACAAAAAAAACTCATCAAAATTTGTATACTTAAGAGATTATTAAAATCTACAGATAAGGAATACACAATGAGTCACCTTTTTTCCTCGGCGTCTGTTGGTCAGGTATTATTAAAAAATAGAATTATTATTCCCCCTATGTGCCAATATTCTGCGGACGAGGGAATGCCAACTGCTTGGCATCATGCACACTACATGAACTTAGCGTTATCAGGAGCTGCGCTAGTCATCGTGGAAGCCAGTGCGATCACACCTGCTGGTCGTATTACCTATAAAGATTTAGGAATATGGAACGATCAACAAATGACTGAGATGCAAAAGATGCTAACGGGTATCAAACAGTTTTCAGATACACGCCTTGGTATCCAAATTGCTCACGCAGGTAGAAAAGCATCGACCGACTTACCTTGGTTTGGCGGCAAAAGCTTAAGTGCTACAGATAAAAATGGCTGGCAAACAGTTTCCCCTACAGCGCTTTCTTTCGCACAGAATCATCCTCCTCGTGAACTAAGTGTCGATGAAATCTTAGAAGTAAAACAACAATTTGTGGACGCAGCTAAACGTGCAGAACAAGCAGGATTTGATGTAATCGAAATCCATGCAGCCCATGGATATTTATTGCATGAATTCTTATCACCAATATCCAATAAGCGACAAGATGAATATGGCGGTAGCTTTGTAAACCGTAGCCGTTTATTACTTGATGTATATCAGGAAATAAGAGAAGCCATTGATCCTAATATTGCCGTGGGTGTGCGTATTTCAGCAACAGACTGGATTGACGGTGGCTGGGATGTTCCTGAATCAATTGAGCTAAGTACATCACTTGAAGAATTAGGTTGTGATTATGTTCATGTATCCTCTGGTGGTCTTTGTGACAAACAAAAAATACCATTAAGCCCTAATTACCAAGTACCTCTAGCGCAAGCTATTCATGAGCAAACCATGATGCCCGTAATTGCGGTCGGTTTAATTACCGAACCTCTTCAAGCTGAAGCCATTATTGCCACACACCAAGCCGACTTTATCGCAATTGGTCGAGGAATATTATTTGAGCCTCGCTGGCCATGGCGTGCGGCAACCGTACTCAATCAACAAATTGAAGTCGCACCACAATATTTACGTAGCGCTCCTCATCAATTTAAAAATTTATTTAAATAACTGCAAATAAAAACCGCAGCCTTTCAATAGTGCAAGCTGCGGTTTAAATTGAACTAATTTAAGAATTAAATATTCAAGTATTTAATTCTATTAACGTGAATTTTGTGAACACTGTTGAACAAATTCAATCATAGACTGTTGAAATTCCGGAACCGCAGTACCTGATTTAGCCAACTCACTATCCATACGTTTAAATTCTTTTAAGCCATATTTTTCAATGGTTTTATCATAGGCACAACCACAGATTGCGGTCACAGCGTTAGCAGTTTCACCTTGTGGGTTACCTGATGCAACAACGCAAGTGTTTACAAAGTTGGTTTTATACTCTGCAATTTCTGACTTTTCATCTGAACATGCGGATAAAACTGTCATTAAACCTGCCATTAAACCTGCCATACCCAATACTAGTGCAATTTTTTTCATTTTACGCCTATTCTCCCTTTATGCTTCAAGTTGTCACTAAGCAGTGAAGTGAAAAACCACGTTTTACTCACTACAACTCAAATTATTTAGGGGATTTATTATGTTTGAAATACCATTAATCTTAATATCTAAAATAAAAACATCATATTAAGATTAATATCCCTACCACAATGCCATGTTATTAATAATAGCGTCTTTAATATAAAAAATCTGCTACCTGTCACTTATTTTTCAAACTCATCTTATTTAGACGATGAATTAAAAGAACGCCAGCGATAATAAAAAAGGGCCAATAATATAAGAATACAGCCAACAATCTGAATAAATGGCATTCTTTCGTGATACCAAATAGCAGCTACAAATACAGTCATCACGGGCTCTAAAATCATAATAATTGCGGCATTAGCCGCAGTCGTATTTTTTTGGCCAATAAGTTGCAAAACAAAACGTAAGCTTGTTGCTATAACGACACTAGCAATAAACCACATAATTGTAGGAGTCGTTAAATTTGTAGGCCATTGTTCTAAAAATGCCGATAACACTAAACCAACAACTCCAGTACAGGCAAGTTGCATCGCAGTCAAAGGTAGAATAGGGACACTGCGAGTATATAAACTGGTGTAGCAAAAATAAATCGCCTGAACAATAGCTGCACCAAGAAACCATAATTGACTAGCTTTAAATTCTAATTGAGCCTTAAAAAGAGTTAGACACGCCAACCCTAAAATCGCAACAGGTAAAGCTTCCCAAAAATATCGGCTTGGCTTGCTTTTAAGAATAACCCAAGCCACTAAAGGAACAAAAAGCATAGCAAGGCTCATAATAAAAGCCCCTTCCCCTAATGAATCTGTAATAGCAACTGCATGGATCCATAATACGAGATTTAGTGCCATCCAACCGCCCGTCATCACAATTTTAGGCAGTTGTTTGCGGCTAACTTTATTTGCTTTACCCCGACAAAACGGTAATAAAATAATTGCAGCAAGTAAAAATCGCGTTCCTAAAAAAGCAAATATTGGCATTCCTTGTACAGCTTCACGAGAAAAAACCCACCCCCAAGCGGCAATCATAGTTGTCAGCACTAAGAATAATTCTGCTTTTCTTTGTGAGTACATTTTTTCCTCTAAATATTTTTACTGCTTAATAGCTTTCATCATACTGGCTTTCGTTGGTAAACCAATCATATTTTGGTCTTTATTCCCCATGAACAACATAAAAAAATTTATAACTAAAATTCGATAAATAAGACCTTTAAATGAAGGTAATTTCCTCTTAACAGCGATACTTTTACTTTCATTCAGCGAATTCATCCCTCCTTTTCGTTAAGAAATACTTTTTCAAGTGATAAAGGAGGATATCCACTTATAAGCTGGTCAATTTTTCTTTTTTTCTATCCTGAGATAATCATGACATAACAGCTAAGTCTATCAATTAGAAAGCTTAGTATTTGAATTAATCGTTATTTCAAAGGTAGGTAGCTATAATGACCAATACCAATCAAACACAGTCTGATATCTCTCTGGTCAGACAAATTAAGTCAACCATCCGTACTCGAAAGTATGCTCATGTTGATGAAATTAATATATTATGGCGGCATGCAATGAGATCGCAAAAAGTAATTGAGTGGCGTAATATTATGGTCATTTCGAGTATTGTGTGCGCCATCATAGTACTCATTAAATATTTATCATTTTAATACTCTATTACTAGCAAGCAAAAAGGGTAAAAACCAGAAGCTATTTGGCAAAAGCTGTTTTTTGTAGCGATGTTCAAAACTAAACCATAGTTTTTGATTCTAACATCAATAATCAGCCGGCTAGTTGAAAAACCGGCTGATGTTAATGAAAATCCTCTTTACGATTTATAGCTATTGTTTTGACTTGTTATTAGTCAGTTTTTATCTGCAAGCAGTTACCAATAACCAAGAAATTTCCACCAAAGACTTCCTAAACTAATCCAAATAATTAAGTTCACCACACTCATCACAAAACCAGCTTTCCACCATTCGCCTAAAGTGGCATAACCCGAACCAAAAATAATGGGTGCCGTACCTGTACCATAATGGGTCAAGGACATCATAAGAGATGAAGAAAATGCCAAAATTAAAGCTAATAACATTGGCGGTGCGCCAAGCGCTAAACCAGCCGCAAAAAATGCAGCAAACATAGCGGTAATATGCGCAGTGGTACTCGCAAAGAAATAATGAGAATAAACATAGATAAGCACCAATATTAGCGTGCCCCATACCCAACTAATTCCCATACTATCAATTGAATTACCAACCGATAATGACATCCATTTAATTAGGCCTAATTTACCTAAGAAACTCGCCATCATAACCAATGCGGAAAACCATACGACAGTGTCCCAAGCACCTTTATTTTTAAGAACATCATCCCAATTGATGACGCCAGTTGCCAATAAAATACTTAAACCAACAAATGCAGCAGTGGTCGCATTAACACTGAACGCTGGGCCAAATAACATAGCCGGTACCCCTGCCCACATTAATAGCAATAGTCCAAATACTGCTAAAGTAATTATTTCAGGTAAGGAGATAGGACCTAATTGCTGTAAACGTTCCTTTGCAAAATCGGGTGCGTTTGGCGTTGAGGTAATTTCAGGCTTATACATTGCATAAATAATAAGAGGCATTAAAATTAATGACACAATCGCAGGAACAAAAGCTGCGATTGCCCACATAGCCCAAGTCAATTCATTCCCCTGACTTGTTTCACTAATAATCAGACTGACTATTAATGGATTTGGCGCAGTCGCAGTAATAAACATCGCAGAGGTAATAGGATTAATATTATAGTTAACTAAAGAAAGATAACGCCCAATTTTCCCCGCTGTGCCATCATCAGCCTTTGAGCCAAAACTATCTGAAATCGAGCGCATAATAGGGTGAATAATTCCCCCACCACGAGCAGTATTACTTGGTGTAACTGGAGCTAATATTGTTTCTGCAATTGCTAACGAATACGCAATTCCTAAGGTTTTTTTACCAAATAATGAAATAACATAATATCCAATCCTTGCGCCTAATCCAGTCTTATTCAAACTCATCGAAACCATGATTGAAATACCAATTAACCAAATTAAATCATTAGAAAAGCCGCTTAATGCATCAGCAATTGCCCCTTTAGTTGATTCAGGATTAGTTACACCTGTAATTGCGACCAGAGAAATAGCCACAATTGATACACCACCAATCGGCAATGCTTTCCCAATTATGGCTGCAATAGTTCCAACAAATAAAGCCAACAAATGCCAAGCATTCGGATTAACCCCTTCAGGAACAGGAATAATAAACCAAATAATTAAAGTGATAGCTAAGGCTATTAAGGTAGGTATAGGTTTTAACGGCGTCAATTTATTCATTAGGGTATCCATACAAGTTATAAGATGGAGTAACAGAGAAAAAACAGTTATATATTCTTATCTTTATCACCATGTTAACAAACCATCCTATATAAACCTTGATCGTTATCAGTGAGTTACTTTGTTTAGGATAAAAAGTAACTATTTTTGTAACAGAGTGTAATTCATACTTTGAGTAAATGTTTTTTATTTAGTACGCAAACACATGACTTATTACTAAACACAATACAAATATATTTAGTTATTAAAACAACTCCTCACCCGCAAGTTGAGTAAAAGAGTTATTGAGAGTTTAAATTAAGATAAATCATTCTGTTGGCGTCAATCTTAATATACAAAAAAAACAAACTAAATTATATCTACATCCCTAAATCTGTAGGCTGAATCGAGTAAATGAAAGTAAATATAAAAATGACTTAATAAATTAGATATACATAGTAAATATTTAAATCCAATAAAGCCGATACAAAAGGTCAAATAGCAAGCTCAAACCGAACAAATAACAACCAATTCAAAATAGTCACCACAATAAATACAACGACTATGAGTTTTATTTTCAATTGATATAATAACAACACTAAATATTAATTAGATTTTATATTGATATCTATTTTTAATATTTAAACATTCCAGTTGTATTTAATCTAACATTACAGTGTATTTATTCCAAATAAGACTACTACTATTAAGGAAATAAAAATGACACTAAATGACACTCATATTATGACTAACCAACAACCCTGTATTATTTTATGTACAACAAATAGCTATGAGAGCGCGATGAAAATAACACAATCTTTGCTAAACAACCGCCTTGCAGCATGTGTATCATTATTACCGGAGATAATTTCGTTATATCTTTGGAAGGAAAAAATCACTCAAAATAAGGAGATATTATTACTCATTAAAACAATGCAAACTAATCAAATTAAGTTATTTGAGATGATTAAAGAAATTCACCCATATACAGTACCCGAATTGATCCGCTTAGACCAAAACCAAGTAGAAGATAATTATTTACAATGGCTAATAAACTCCATAAAATGACATATCCATATGATTTTAATATTATTTTTTGACAATCAAATTACCTCTATTATGAGTTTACAATTTAAACTAACTGGTCGGCTATGGTTTATAATAATTTAATGTTATACAGATAGCCTCGCTTTATATTTTTATTTATTTCCCCTCCTCTTATTTTGGAGGGTTTTTTTTGCTTATTTTTCACACCTTCAGAACTAAACTCTGATATTAACGAAAGCGCTTATTTCAGGTAATGGAATATTTCAATAGCATAAAAATAAAAAGCCATTAACTCTATAATCTAATTTTTTAATATATTACCTTGATAAATTATACAAAAACATTATATTAAAAAGTATATTGTTAGTGAGGTTTTTTTTATTGATAAACGGCTTATAGGATATAAAAATGACTAAATTTAAAGATATAACCAGCAATATTTCCGGTAATTTAAATGAATTGGGCAAGCATATTCCAGATGTCATGAAGCAATTTTCTGGCCTTGTTACTGCGGGCACTCAAGATGGCGCCTTGGATAAAAAAACCAAAGAATTGATTGCCATTGGTATCGCTGTTGCAAACCGCTGCGATGGCTGTATTGGTTTTCACACGAAAACATTAGTTGATTTAGGCGTGACAGAGCAAGAATTATCTGAAGCTCTTGGTGTCGCTATCTTTATGGGCGGTGGTCCTTCTGTTATGTACGCCGCAGAAACAATCAGCGCATATAAAGAATTTTTAACAAAATAACTCAACGGTCACAAACAAGAGAAGCTAATACTTCTCTTGTTTATATCCGCTTAGTTTCTTTTTACCTACGCATCCTGCGCAATATCAGATCAGTGCGGTATTTTCGCTTGTTCCATCATATGTTTCAGTTGTTGTGGCTCATCTATCCACGCTGGTGAATTAGGGCAGCCGGCACTCTTGGGATTAATATCGCACAACGTAAACTTATTCAATATCGATTTTTCATCTGAATCTCTTTGTGCCAATAAATCCTGATAGCTTCTATCCTCTTGCGCGATTTTCTTGTTTGGATCAAAAACAAATTGTTTTTTTGCCTGTACTTCTTCACGATTTTGACCGATTTCTGCATACTGACGGTCAACGGGTGGCTTTTCATGGTATGAATAATCGGCGGCAAAACCGCAAAAAGAAAAACCAAAAAAGATAAGAAAAATAATCTTTCTAAACATATAGATACCTCCAAACTTTGGATATAAGTTGGCATTATAGGCATCTGATAATTCAATGCTATTAAAAATTAAAAATAAATATATAAAAAGCTTATCATTCAACTTGTTATTAATAAATAACTATACAATCAATTGATTGATGAGATTATTCTTTTTCCATAAGCAAAAAGTGTAAACTTAAAAATTGCACACTGCTATTTTTTAACCTTGTACCCTCTGTCTTTTTTCCTTCAAAGTGATCACGCTAAATATGCCTTTACGACATTATTTATTTTAATTGATCACCACAGCGAAGGAATACCTAATGCACAAAACACAATTTGGCCCCTATATTGATGTCAGCGTAAATGCAATTTGGGATGACTGGCAAAATTATCCAAATGGAAGACCTAACCCCGAGTACAGCCAAGCAGCAATAAAGTATGGAATGGATATTCTGTATCTTGGTTTTTTAACCGCAGATCCTAACAACAATGCTGCTTGGTCAGCTCAAGCGAGTATGCCAATTTCATGGGCGACACCGATGAGTGATGAATTAGTTGCAGGTAAGGTTAAAGTAGCGGTCTCTTTTGGTGGCGCAGCAAATAAAGATGTTTCACTAGTACAAACACCTGAGCAATTAATCGCAACATATCAACAAGCAATCGATATATTACAAGCGTCTCATTTAGATTATGACTTTGAAAATGGACTTTATGATGAAGATAAAGCTTTCAATGCATTAGCGGTTATCATAGAAAGAAATCCCGAAATAACGCTAAGCCTCACTTTACCCACTATGCCGACAGGCCTAACAAGTACCGGACTTGCACTAGTTAAAAAATCGATTGATGCAGGTTTAGTCATGAAAATCAATGGAATGGCAATGGATTATTATAACCCTAATTACCCAGATTTAGGTAAAGCGGCCATTCAAGCGGCAATCAGTATCAAAAATCAATTAGAAACCTTTTACCCGACACTATCAGACAGTGAGCTATTTAATTTGGTCCAAATTACGCCAATGATTGGCTTGAATGATGATCTAACGATGTTTACTTTTGATGATGTCAATATTCTGAGTGATTTTGCTAAAACCACTGGCGTCAATTTACTCTCAATGTGGAGTCTTACCCGAGATATGCCGGGTGCTAGTCCCTATCCTGAAGCAACAAGCTCAGGTAATCCAGAGCAAACAGAAGATTTCGAGTATTCTGAGCGTTTCACACAGGCACTCAATTAATTATTAATACACCAATGAGTACAAAAATAGTTTTGTGCTCATCTATAATAGGCCGCTCTACCTATGATGGATAATGATGAAAACCCATTTTCTCAGACACGTTTCGACCGGCAGTTTTTAATAACGTCACATAATGGTCAATTTGCAATTCATCAAAACGGATCGTTGGAAATGATATCGATAACCCTGCAATCACGTGACCTAAACGGTCATATACTGGCACTGCAATACAGCGCAAACCTAATTCTTGCTCTTCTCTATCTTGTGCATAATGCAATTCACGTACCGATGCCAACTCCGCCAGCAATTGGTCAATACTCAGCAGCGTCGTCTGTGTTTTTTTAACAAATGACTCATCTTTTAATGCATGACGAATAGCATCTTCACTTTTCCACGCTAACAGTATTTTACCAATTGCAGTGCAATACAAAGGGTTACGCCTACCAACCCGTGAATACATACGTAAATTATAGTTAGAGTCTATTTTATGAATATAAATAATTGCATTTTCATCTAATGCGCCGAGATGTACCGCCTCATGGGTTTCTAAGCTTATCGCACGCATTTCTTTGTCTGCGATTTCAATTAAATCAACATATTCGAGAGACTTAGCACCAAGTTCGAATAATTTTAACGTTAACGAATATTTATCAGCTTCCCCTTCTTGCGTCACATAACCGAGCTGTTTCATGGTTTGTAAAAAACGAAAAGTTGTCGCTTTAGACATCAACAAACGTTGCGATAATTCAGACACGCCGATTTCTTTTTGTTCGCCTAGCGCACTGAGAATACTAAATACCTTAACGACCGCAGACACCGCATCCGTTTGAATTGTTTTATCCATATCTACTATTCATCCACTATTGATAAGAAATCGCATCTAATTATTTACATTATACCTGTTCAGTCAAACTTCACGACAGAGCCAGTAGCATAATTGCCCATTAACTAAAAAACAAGAACAGTGATTTGATATTTTTAAAACAGCGTTTCATTTTGTTGAACTTATTTTGAAAATGCGTTTTAATAGTAAGCAACACGCAAAGTTATCGTCATAGAGTAGGTGGTAAATATGGGTACAGGTCTACAAGTTGCCGTTATTGGTGAATGTATGGTTGAGTTGCAAAAATCAGGGGAGCTTTATAAGCAAACCTTCGGTGGCGACACGCTAAACACTGCGTTATATTTGTCACGCTTAACGCAATCACAAGGTGTCACAACCCGTTACCTTACTGGATTAGGACAAGATCCATTCAGCCAGCAAATGCTTTCAAGCTGGCAGCAAGAAGGTATCAACACTGAAAATGTCGCAATTTCAGACAAACTTCTTCCCGGCATGTACCTTATTGAAACTTCACCCGATGGCGAGCGCCGTTTTTTTTATTGGCGTGATAATGCAGCCGCTAAATTTTGGTTAAATGAAGACAGCAAAGCACACACACAGCAACTTCTCAATGAACAACAATTTATTTACCTTAGTGGCATCAGTTTAGCCATTTTACCCGACGCCGCACGCCAATTACTGTTTGAAATTCTTCAACAAGCTAAGCAGCATGGCGCTAAAATAATATTCGATAATAATTACCGCCCTACACTTTGGCCTTCAAAAGATGTTACAAAACAAGCATATCAACAAATTCTAAACCTAACTGATATTGCATTTTTAACCTTTGATGACGAACAACTACTCTATGGTGATATCCAAGAAGCTGAATCCATCACCCGCGCTCAGCAATGTGGTGTAAAAGAGATCGTCATTAAACGTGGTGCAGAAGCCTGTTTTATTATTATTGATCATCAAAAAATCGAAGTACCTGCCAATAAAGTCGACCATGTGGTGGATACTACCGCCGCAGGGGACTCTTTCAGTGCAGGATATCTTGCATGTCGTATATTAGGTGGTACACCTATCGAAGCGGCAAAAACAGGCCATTTATTAGCTGGAACCGTCATCCAACACCGGGGAGCGATAATTCCATCTGAAGCAATGCCGGCTATTAATTAATTGAAAAGGTTAAATAATGAATCAGCTACTTGAAAAAATAAAAAGTCTCAAAGTTGTCCCTGTTATTACAATTAATAACGCTGAACATGGCGCACCACTCGCAAAAGTATTAATGGAAAATGGCCTACCTTGCGCTGAAGTGACTTTTCGCACCCCTGCGGCAGTACAAGCAATTAAAAACATGCGAGCGGCTTATCCTGATTTGCTCATTGCCGCTGGTACCGTATTAACTACAGCTCAAGTGGATCAAGCCATTGAAGCCGGTGTTGATTTTATTGTTAGCCCAGGTTTTAATCCAAAAATCGTCGCTTATTGCCAACAAAAAAATGTGATTATCATTCCTGGTGTGAATAGCCCAAGTTTGGTTGAACAAGCGCTTGAATTTAATTTGACCACATTGAAGTTCTTCCCAGCAGAAGCTTCTGGTGGTGTTGCGATGTTAAAAGCGTTAGGTGCCGTTTACCCAGTCAAATTTATGCCGACTGGCGGTATTGGTTTGAACAATATTGCTCAATATACCGCACTACCGTCTGTTCTCGTTTGTGGTGGCTCGTGGATGGTACCTAATTCGCTGATTGATAGCGAAAATTGGCAAGAACTTGGCAAGTTAGTGGCTGAAGCCGCTAGTATTTAATTTTTAGTTAAATAAGCAAACCTCGTTACCAAAATCAAAAATGGTACGAGGCTTGCTGTTTGCATCGAGGAAATTAACGCAAATCAACTATTAATAAACCGTTTTAATTGTTGATGTAATTTATTGTTTTCTTGCTTAAGCAGTTCATTCTCTTCAAGTAAATTGATGGTAATTGCAATACCCGGCCAATCAATTTCCAGTTCATGATAAAGGCGTACTGCACGTTGAACAATAACAACCGCACTATCATCAAATAACCATTCTGTATGGCTGATAATGGGTTGAACTATCCCTAAACCGACAATTTCATTCAATTCATCTTCACGGATACCCGTATGAACGCAAAATTCAACGGTTGTGAGTGTAGTAATTTGTCCCATTATTTTTTCCCCCAATCTTTGCGTGGGTCAAAACCTTGTTGGGAGGCTGCGAGTTTCTCCCAAAGTACAGTCGCTTCAGCATTCGTATTGGTTGGCATGACTATCTTAATGATGGCGTACAGATCGCCGGTTTTTTCTTTACTCGCCAACCCTTTGCCTCTTACGCGCAACCTTTGTCCCGCTTGGCTATTAGCTGGTATCGTCAAGGCAATTTTTTCTTTCAAGGTCGGTATGGTGACTTTAGCGCCTAAAGCCGCCTCCCATGGAGCGAGTGGGACAACAATTTCAATATCATGACCTTTAACATCAAATAGCGGATGCGGTGCAATACGAATTGTTAGCCATAAGTCGCCATTTTCGCCACCATTCTCCCCTGCCGTTCCTTGCCCTTTTAAACGAATTCGTTGCCCTTCTACAACACCTGCCGGAATTTTTACATTCAGAGTTTTAGGTATTTCACTTTCAATAAAGCCATAAGCATTATATACAGGCAGGTTATAACTCAGGGTTCGCGTATGTGCTTCTTGGGTTTCTTCTAAAAAAACGGCCAATTCTATTTCTAAATCGTGACCGCGCGTACTACGTTGTTGATGCCAAGAGCTGCGCCCACGTTGGCCAAATATTGAGGAGTAAATGTCGTCAAAATCTTCAGGGCTGGCCCCTTGCTGACGATAAGATTGATTAGGCTGCCCTTGGCCATATTGCTGAAATTGTGGGTCATTTCTGTGTTCCCACAGTTGGTCGTATTCTGCTCTTCGCTCTTTGTCACTCAAAACTTGCCACGCTTCGGCAATTTCTTTAAAGCGCGCCTCCGCATTGGGTTCTTTACTGACATCTGGGTGATATTTTCGTGCTAGGCGACGATAAGCCGTCTTGATTGTTTTTAGGTCATCGGTACGTTTTACACCCATAATGGTGTAATAATCCTTTAATTCCATAGTCATATCCTGTTTATTTCATGGTGGATAGATTTCTTATGGTGCTCTACGATATCAATTATAGGTCAGGTAAATATAATAACCGACTCAAATTTGACTTATATGACTTAACGCATAAATGCCACTATTTTAGAGGATATCGGTAATATCTATATATGTTTATCACTACCATTATCAATGTAGAAAGCAATTCAGCCCCACAAAAATACAAAAAAAATAGGCAATTTTTATAATTTCACGCTAAACCTATAAGAGCATCTTTCTTTGCAAAGGACCACTCTATGGACGCAATAGCAAATGGCCTTACTTATCACGTTAATCACTCGATTGCGGTTGAAGATTTTATTACGCTAATTAGGCAATCACCGCTCAATGCGACGGTTCAAACCGATAATATCGTTCAATTAGAGAATATGCTGAATAATGCAGATTTGTTGATTAGTGCATGGGATGAAATACAGGTGGTCGGTTTTGTGCGAGCGATCACCGATTTTAGTTCTTGTTGTTATATCGCCGAATTAGCGATAGATACGAACTATCGCCAGCATGGCATCGACCGACAGCTTATGCGTATGGTCGCTGAAGAACTCCCACCCGAGTGCGATATCCTGTTTCTTTCCACTGAAAGCAACCACACCGGATACTTAAAATTGGGCTTCAGCCAATCACCCCGCGCATGGCACACAAATGCCAAAAATTTTTTAGATAAGCTGAATGAATCACAGTGATTAGCTGATAAATAAACAAAAATAGTTATATATCAAATGATTATAATATCGAAATAGATTTAACAACAGCACAGCAGTAACTAAATAGTTCACCATACGAATGGAAGACAAACGAAGATATACTTTAGAAATAACTTAGTATTTTAATTTTTAATCTTAGAATTAAGTCAGTTTTCCCTCGCCACCCATCTGATGCTCTAAATAATTCGTATTGTGGGTAGGCGACCAGCGAGGATATCTTGGGGAGCATACATAAGTATGTGACCCAAGTAGCCGAGAGCAGTCAACACCCCCACAATGCGAAGTATGACGAGCATCTATTTGAGACGGCCGCGGAGACGCTTAATAGCCTGACTATGCAACTGACTCACCCTCGACTCCCCGACATCCAACACCGCCCCTATCTCTTTTAAATTCAGCTCCTCCTGATAGTACAGCATCAAGACCATTTTCTCTCGTTCAGGTAGTTGGTCAATTGCAGCTACAATTTGCTCACGCAAACTGGATTCCATCAGTAGGCTTAACGGATTTCCGCCATCGTCATCATCCATTGAGGGTTCACAACTTTCCCCATGAATTTCATGCCATTCATCATAAGAGGATAGCTGGCTGTTATTGGTGTCTAGCAAGGCTTGGCGATATTCAACGAGGTCAATGTCGAGCGCTTTGGCAATTTCAGGCTCAGTGGCACTGCGCCCAAGGGATTGCTCCAATGTGCCGATCGCTTTCGTCATTTCGCGAGCTTGACGACGCACACTACGTGGCGCCCAGTCACGGCTACGCAGTTCATCGAGCATAGAACCCCGAATACGCTGTACCGCATAGGTGGCGAACGAAGCCCCTTGGGTAGCATCGAAACGTTCCAATGCATGCAATAAACCGATGCCCCCCGCTTGAATTAAGTCGTCGATATCGACACTGGCGGGTAATCTGACTTGCAGTTTTAGGGCTTCATGGCGTATTAGAGGGTAATAACGCTCCCATAGGCTATTTTTATTAATGACACCTTCGGCAGTATACAAATCACTCACAACCTGAATCACCCTTCAAGTTTTACGAAAGGTAGTTATTATCTGTGTTGATTTTAATTTCAATCCGCAGAGTAAGGCGCTAAATCAGGCTCTATTTACCCTATCCTAAATAGGTAAAATTTGAATGATTACCATTTTAATAGTTGTTCTAAGTGGATTTTTGATGTGATTTGTTGGTGACACAATAGATAAAATCCAGCACTATTTTCCTTTAAAATTACTTGGTTAGAGCTAAATTTTAGACTTTACATTTGAAAAGTGGGAGTTTTAAAAAAGTTTTTAAAAATGGCTAATGATGGTCTAAATAATTCGAGTTGTAGGAAGGCGGCAAATAAGGTTATCCCGATGAGCGTACATAAGTACGTGATTCGGGTGGCCTTATGCAGCCAACGCATCTACGACTTGAAGTATGACGACCAAAGAAAAAGGCCAGCAACGCTGGCCTTTAATCAGGAATACAAGTCTAAATTAACGAAGCAGACTCAGAACACCTTGTGGAACTTGGTTAGCTTGCGCCAACACTGCAGTACCTGCTTGTTGCAGGATCTGACCACGGCTCATGTTAGAAACTTCTGTTGCGAAGTCAGCATCTTGAATACGGCTGCGTGCTGCGCTCAGGTTGTTAACAGAGTTGTTCAGGTTGTTGATGGTAGATTGCATACGGTTTTGAATCGCACCCAAATCTGAACGGAAGCTATCAACTTGAGCCAATGCTTTGTCTAAAGTATCTAATGGCTTCATTGCAGATTGCTCTGTTTCAGTCAGCTCGGTTGCTCCGCTAAATGCTACTGTAGCAGCAGTTGCTGGAACTATCGGAGGACCAGGTTGTTCAGCAGCACCAGCGGTAATAGCTTGTGTTGCTTTTAAAGTAACTTCTTTACCTGTGCTGTCTTTACCAGTGATATAAACTTCTGTTGCTGATGCTTTTCCATCAGCATCTAGTTTTTCGAAAACTTTAGCGCCTGTAATTGGTTGTCCACCAACTTGTAACGCATTAGCAGCAGTAGTCGCTGCCGCTTTATCAACAGGTAAACCTGTAGCTTGCTTGTATGCATCTGATGAGTAATCAATTTCTTTACCCATATCACCTTTGCTTGCTGCATCAAAACCAGTTAAACCTAAAGTAGCGCTGTCGATTTTTTTCAGGCCGATAGAGATAGTTTCATTATCGTTAGTACCGACTTGAATACTCATTTTAGTGTCTTGAGTTAATACTTTTACACCGTTAAATTGAGTTTGTTCAGAGATACGGTCAATTTCTTCCATGCGAGCTTTAACTTCTTTATTGATAGACTCAATATCGCTCTTAGAGTTAGTACCGTTTTGTGCTTGAGCAGTCAGTTCACGAACACGTTGTAAGTTATCGTTAATTTCGTTAACTGCGCCTTCAGCGGTCTGTGCAATAGAAATACCGTCGTTCGCGTTACGTGCAGCTTGAGTTAAACCTTTAACGTTTGCAGTGAAACGGTTAGCAATTGCTTGGCCCGCAGCATCATCTTTTGCGCTGTTGATACGTGAACCTGAAGATAAACGCTCAATTGCAGTACCCAGTACGCCTTGTGAACGGTTTAAGTTGTTCTGAGTAGTCAGAGACAGAATGTTAGTGTTAATAACTTGAGCCATGATTTATATCCTTGTTATTCATATTAATACGTTAAGCCTAGATGCTTAACTCTGTAAATTTCGTCAGCAAGTAGATTATCGGCTGCAACCAAAACCCCTTTAGGCCTTTTAATGAATATTTTTGTTAACAAGGTAAGAAATGGCGCTGCTATCAGCTTCTTGACGGATAACTTTTTTATTTAATACCCGAATTTTCATTCATTTCATCATCATTTATTCTTAATAAAGATAATTACCTCTATTTAGCCCCCTTACTCCCGTCATCATTATTTATAGAAATAGTCTAATATTTTCAGCCCATCCGCCGATAAAGAGCTAAACAGTATTTATTTTTAGGATTTATATTCAGGAGTAAGACATGGCAGGTATATCTACACTCGGTATCGGGGCTAACTTAGATTTAAACGTCCAAATGGACCAACTTGAAGCGATGGAACGCCGTCGTCTTGACCCGCTAAACACCCAAAAAGCCAGTTATGATGCACAAATCAGTGCCTTTGGCAAAATGCAATCTTCATTAGAAAAGCTCAAAAAAGCAGCGGAAGATTTAAAAAAGTACGGCGATATCAGCACCACTAAAGTGACGGGTGAATACAAAGCTTTTGACGTCAAAACGGATGGTAAAGCCGTTGCTGGTGTGCATGATATTTTAGTCACTCAGCTCGCTAAAGCACAGACCATTGCCACTAAAGGGCAAACAGATAACAAAGCGCTATTAGGTAGCGATGCCGCTGAACGTACAATTACCATTACTCAGCCTTCGCAAAAAAAAGATAGTGATAAAATCGTTATCAAACTTGATAATGAAAGTACCTCATTAATTGAAATTGCCGATGCGATTAATAAAACTGATAAAAATATCACAGCTTCAGTAGTTAAAGATAAAACCAATAATTACCATTTGGTTGTCACCTCTAAAAAAGAAGGTACCGAAAACCGCATTAGTATTAATGTTGATGGGGATGATACCTTAGCTGCCATATTGAATGTCGAATCTGACATTGATGATAAAGGTAATGTAACTTTAAAAAATGCAGCTAGCTCTGGTATGGAGCAAAAAGTTGCCCCGCAAAATGCCCTGCTTGAAATTGATGGCTTTGAATTAGAATCACAAACCAATGAAGCTAAAGACTTATTCCCTGGTTTAACGCTCACCCTAAAAAAAGAAAGTGAAAATGGCAAACCAGATCATTTGATTGTCTCGGAAGACATTGAACCTGCCAAAGCAAAAATCAAAGTGTGGGTCGATGCTTATAATGAATTCCAAACACTCGCCTCTGAATTAACCAAATATACACCAACAGAAAGTGGCACCGCCCCCAATAAAACTAACGGCCCACTGATTGGTGATTCAACTTTACGAGGCATTCAGAGCCAATTACGCACACATGTACGAACAGCCCAAAATAGTGGAGAGCTCAATTTACTCAATAAAATGGGTATTAAACAAAAGCTTGACGGTACCTTAGAGATAGACAATAAAATTTTAGATAAAGCACTAAAAGAGAACCCTTCCAGTGTTAAAGTATTTTTTGCTGGTGACGGTGAAAAAACTGGCTTTGGTACTGAAAATTTTAATTTCTTAAAAGATACTTTAGACAGTAAAGAAGGCACCTTACATAACGCCACTGACGGCATACAAAAGAAAAAGAAAAGCCTCGATAAGCGTATTGAACAAACCAATAAGCAAATTGAAAACACTATGGACATCTATCGTCGTCAATTCCAAAATCTCGATAAAATGATGAGTTCACTTAGTAGCACCACAAACTCATTAAGCAGACTTTTAGGTTAATCATTATGTATCAACGTAAGGCCAATCAAGCTTATCAACAAGTCAACTTAGAAAGTGAAATTACCAATGCGACACCTTACCAACTGATTCAAATCTTATTTAAAGGGGCATTAAGTGCCCTTAAACGAGGTGAAATCTTTATGGCGCAAGGCAAAGTGGCAGAAAAAGGTAAAGAAATCTCAAAAGTTATCGACATCATTGACACAGGCTTAAAACAATCGCTAAATTATGAGGCTGGCGGTGAGCTTGCTGAAAATTTAGCAAGTTTGTATGACTATATGGTCATGCAACTATTACGTGCCAACCTCGAAAACGACGTGGCTTTAGTCCAAGAAGTTTACCAATTACTCTCCGATATCGCGTCTGCATGGCAGCAAATCGGTGCAAATGTGGATGAAAGATAATCAGGTGGACAATAAAAATCCTATCGATTTACAAGAAATATATCGTAATGTCTTAGTATTAAGTGAAAATTTAGTGGCCTTGGCCAAATCTGCACAGTGGGAGACGCTAGTTTCTCGTGAAACAGAGTATGTGCTTGCGGTTGAAAATCTCACCGTATTAACCCATGAATACGAACAGCAAGAACCCATTACTGATGAATTTATTCAGTTTTTGCAGCAAATTATTGAGAATGAACGTATCACTAAAGAGTACTTACAAAAACATTTAAATTTTCTCAGTAAAGAAATGAAGCAATTAGAACAAAAGCGGGTACTCAATAATAGCTACGGCCAGTTTAATGATTCAGAGACCCCTTATATTATTAAACCCATGGAATGAGCATTCAGGTGTCAGGCATTTCTAGCTGGCACTTAAACCCTCCGTTTAAAAATATTAGCAATCAATAGATTCGCTATATAACTTGATAACTAAAATCTAACCGCCACATACTTCAACCCGAATCCCACGCGCTACTTATCGTATTCATCGGGAGGTTTTAAAATATCGTAGTCGTTTGGAATGAACAAATAAGCAGATAGCTTATTGCTTTAAACGTTGCTGTTTCTTTAATTTTTTCAACAGCATATTACGTTTTAATGTGGATAAGTGGTCGATAAACACTTTGCCGTGTAAGTGGTCAATTTCATGTTGCATCACAATAGATAAAAACTCATCGCTATCAACAATAAATTGTTTACCATTTCTATCGAAAGCCTTCACTTTGACACGTAAAAAACGATCAACATCCGCGTAGATTTCAGGAATAGATAGACACCCTTCCTGATAGCTTGTTTCCCCTTCACTTTCAATAATTTCAGGGTTAATAAACACCATAGGTTGATTACGGTCATCAGAAATATCAATCACCATTATCGACAACGTTTCAGCAATTTGTGTCGCCGCCAACCCAATACCGCTATCAGTACTGTACATGGTATCTAATAAATCATCGATTAATGTTTGTACTGCCTCGAAATCTGTGACAGGCTTACACTTGATGCGTAATCTTTCATCAGGAATTTCAATAATCGTTCTTACTGCCATCGCTTAAATCCTATTAATTCAATTACTTTAATTCAAATATCTATAAAATATTATCGTCTTTTTATTTTTGTGATTACATGCAAAAAATGTCATATCTGTTTGATTGATGATATCTTTTATTATAACTCAATACCTTAGCGCATGATCGGCGTTTTAATCACTTAACAAAAATAGATTACATAACAAGTTTTACAGAAAAATAACATGTTATATAGAAAAAAACACCTGAATTAGAAAAAATAGTGATGAATTATTTTGATAGGTGCTTTATTCAACAGCTTGTTTTCTTGATTTATCTTTTAGCTCATGGCCTTCACGATTATAGTTTTACACTGCTACCACCATAAAAATTTAACTCATTGATATTTTTATGTAATTCAAAATAAGTCAAATACATAATAAACTTATAGTGTAAATTTTAATTCACTCAATTTAATTAAAATTAATTTCACTTTTAATATATTAATTTATAAATAAATACTAAAAATAGGCTAATCACTTTAATTTTCATTGTAAATGTTACCGTATTAATTTTAATCAACCACGGATATACCGAACCAAAATCATTAAAAAACTGATTTTACCATTAAAATAAAATTCTTTATTATTACATTTCACGTTAAAAAGCAAAATTAACTAAACTTAATTTATTAATTTTAATTATTATTTTTTCAATTATATGGAAATTACAGAATGAAAAAGAAATTATTATTAAATAGCATTACTATTACTTTGCTATCGAGTTTATCTTATACCACTATAGCAAATCCAATTATTAATAATGAAACAGTATTAGATGATGGATATGAATATACATATCATACATATAATATGCCCACTCCCTCCTCCTTAGATAACTTAAAAAACAAAACCAATAGTTCTATATATTCAAAACCAGCCCCCTCCTTACATGATTTCAAATTAAAAACCGAGAATCAAAAAAAACCATTATATTTTAATAGCTTAAATGAAAGCAATAAAGAGCAAAATATGGTATCACTAGAGATTACATCACCGTCTCAAGAACCCCACGATTTTGCTACTCATGCCCCCCTTATCTCACCTTTATCAACAACAACTTTAATTTCAACGATAAAAGATAAATTATTAAAACAAGAGCATTCAAATGCAGCCATCCCAACTATGGCTATCATCAGTACTGAAAATGCGTTAGGCAGTAGTGCATTAAACATGCTACTTCTGGAAGGATTTACTGAGGGGCTTATTACTGCATCTACTCCTGTCCTCCCACTGACTCCACCAGCTAAATTTGATACGCTTACTAATAATATCAATTTGAAAAATTCAAATGGACTAAAAAATACTATTTATCAATTGCATACAAACTCAATAAGAACAAATAAATCGGTAATAGAAACAGTAAACAGAGTCAATCATTTAGTTGATGAAATCAAAAATACAAATAAAAATAATCACGAATTAAATAATAAAATAGAAGCTAACTTTAAAAATATAGATAAAGAAATAAGTAATAATAAAATCATTGTTACAAAAATAAAGGCCAATGCCATAAAAACACAAAAAACCAATGATAAAAAGTTTACTGCGTTCGAAAGCAAATATGATAATGCTGTTAATCAACTAGACAACAAAATTGACCAAAGATCTAAAGAGGCTAATTCAGGCATTGCCTCGGTTGCCGCCATGAGCAACATTCCATATGCAACCAATACACGTTTTAGTGCTGGCGTTGGTGCAGGAAACTACAAAAATGGTACCGCGATCGCTGCTGGTGCACAATATCAACTCAAAGAAAACGTAAACTTACGTAGTTCCATATCATGGAATAACTCAGATAGTGCTGTTATGGGGGCGGGTATCGCTTTTGGCTGGTAATTCAGCTGTTAACACCCACAACAGCTAAAGTTATTTTTTAATTACCACTCACTAATAGTGCATAGTGAATAGCTCAATAGTGAATAGTCCCGACATCTTCTCGGTGCTATTCACTAGTCATATCTGTTAATTAAATCTACTACAGAAACTGTCTTACAATTTACTCTTGAGTATATGTCACTATCGCAATTGGCGTTGGATTAATGGTAATCCAAAAGTTAGACATACCTGTGGTTGTTTTTGATGATTCGCCAACTTTATTACATGTCGATTCAAGCTGACACTTATCGCTAATTATTTTACTCGTTTCTTTATTAAAACCCTTCGACGTTAAGTAACTAAGCTCACTATTCAATTTACCCGTAAAATTATCAAAATTAGGTTTAGGCAATGAATAATCCTCGACACCGACAAGAGTTGTAACCACTTGGGTAAGGTTATTACCCTCAAATATAAGCTGATTTTGATAGCTCCAATCATTGAATGGCTTTTGATTATCGAACGTGCAAATGGTTTTACCTCCATTGACTTTACAATCACCGCCTTTAATAAAATTGACACTATCGATCGTTTGTCCCCAATTAAGACCAAACGGTGCGTTAGATGCATTATCACACCCAGCCAAAACCAATGCAGCAAAACCAGCAATAATCCATTTCATTCAGTTACTCCCACTATGCATTATTCAATTGTTATTCATCAATACTTCCATCGATAGACTCACTAAAATAGCTAAGTTCAAATAATGGAAAGTGGAGATCTACAGTAAGCTTAAATCATCTTAATTTAAAGCTGATAAATTTGTCTTATACAAATTGCAACGCTTCTCCTGTCCCTATACAATGCTTGGCTTTGTTAGATAGCGTGGCTGTAATAACATAATAAAAATCATAATATTTGTATGTTTGGCAATTATATTGGCACTTTTCCCCGATGAACTCCCCTGCAAGGGCAATATAGCCGCATAAAATCGGCTCAATAATGCCTAAATTTGATGGATGAACCACGTACAGCACTAACGGATTCGTTCTACTCACTTGTAACTATAACTTTAAGTGTAAATTGTGAAGATACTTTTTTCTCTTTCTTTGACCACAGCACTGCTTTCAGGCGTCTGGGCATGGGTTGCTGACGCATTAGGGCTCATCGGGTGGGCCGGATTTTTGGGCTGTACAGCCTATTTTGCCTATCCTAAAGACGGCATCAAAGGACTTGCTGTAACCGCTATCACTGTCGCTAGTGGTGTTGCTTGGGGTTTAATTATTATTCATGCCAGTTTATGGCTAAAAGATTCTCCGAATGTTATCGGATATCTCATCACAGGCGTTATCGCTTTTATAATGTGTATCCAAGCCCATAAATCATGGTTTGCTTATATCCCTGGAACATTTATTGGAGCATGTGCGATATTTGCCGCTCAAGGCGAATGGGCGATAACAATACAATCTTTAATCGTCGGTGTTTTGTTTGGCTATTCTATGAAACAAAGTGGACTTTGGTTATCTCGAAAATTGAAATAGTCAATTATCTCAAATTTGTGCGAATACGTAGGAAATCTAAAGAGATAAATTTGGGTAATAAATCAAATAAAAAAAACCGCCATAATGGCGGTTCGAACATAATCAAAATGAAACCAAGGGAAATTCAAGACCAAACTGATAATACATTAAATTCACATACTAACAATATATAACACAATGATTTAACTAATGAATAACAACTATATGAGCCAAGTATGAATACCTAATAATACGGAATAAATAGCAAAAGTATTATTAAAGAAACGATAATACCACTATCATGGTATTCGTTTAATGATTAAAATAGTTGATATGACTGAGTGAATATTCATTAACTAAAATAAGAAACTACACAAGAACGGAGTAATTAGGATTTATCTGTATGATTTTATAAAGCGCCAAAGTAAGAATCAGATTTAAATCTTGCATAAAGTAAAATATAAATAACAAATATTAAATAAGGAAGGAAAAACTAAAAGCATTTTAGTAATAACAAATAGAGATAATAGCGTAAAAATTTACCATAGCGTTAAGTAATAGCAGCGGATATACCGCCACCGTATGCTAATGTTACCCTTTCTTTATTTGCATGCGCCACTGAGCATCTGCGAATTGTTCAAACTCAACAACTTCATGTCCCTCTTCAGCTGCCCAACGAGGTATATTTTCTGTTGCTTGCGCACAATCGTATTCAATGACAAGTAGATCTCCCGTTGCCATCAATTCTATTGCTTTTTTAGCTTCAATTAATGGAAATGGACATAAATGGCCGCATGTATCTAATTTAACTGTATTCATATTGTTTCTCACTTTTTCGTATATTGTGGACGAATGATCGTAAAGTAACTAACAATCCAACTTCCCAGAATGATACAGGGAATAAATGCCCAACCTTGCCATGAAAACCAAGCTGTATTCACTAAAGTATTTCCTAACATACAGCCACCAGCTAACCCACTCCCTACCCCCATAAACAAGCCGCCAATTAGACTTTTGAAAATGACCGGAAAACCTGGATGACGAAATTTAAATTCTCGACTTCCCTTTGCCGCAATAAATGAACCAACAAAAATACCAATCAGTAAAAAACCAGCCCAATTAAAAAATTTCAAATTACCTTCAGTCACTAACGAGAAAAGTTGAGCGCTCGGACCACTAATTCCCAAACCGCCAATTCGCCCATCAGAAAGACTTGAAGGCCATGCTAATAATGCAATAACGCCAATTATTATTGCTGAAATAAAGGGATGCCATCTAGCTTCAAAGAGCAAATGTGCAATTCCTGTTCTTTTAGCTTTCATTCTCGGTATTTTTATCGATGACGTTTTCTTGAGATACCTAAATACCAATAACCCTGTAATTGCGACTAATATAAAAATAGCGATATAAGGGGGGATATTAAATGTCTGAGTGATAGTGCTGTTATCTAATTTTGGGGAGGTGATCGGTTGAAATAGATTTTTTAATATCGACTGCCTAATCAACCAACTTGCAATAGCAAAACCCACTACTGCTAAAATACTGCCAATTAACCCCTCTGCTGCTCGATAATAAGCACCTGTTGAGCAAGACCCTGCACATCCCATTCCAATACCAAAAAGAAGTCCGCCAACAATCGTAGCCAACCACGCAAATGCATCTGTCGGAATTTTGGCCAACTCAAAATGGGCGAAAATAAATAAGCCGACACTCTGAATAGAGATAACAATTAAAATTGCAATCAGCATTCGAGTATCACGAAAAAGATAGAGATCGCGTAAGCCGCCAGCCATACAAAAGCGTCCACGTTGCATTACAAAGCCGAGAAGAATTCCTAAGAAAAGCCCGGAGAGATGAGATAAACTTATCATAAGCATCATTCCTATTGAAAACGGATATTCTACTTAGGATAAAATTTAATTTTTTAGATATAAGTCATGCAATATTTAAATAATTTTTATTTTGCCAAATGATAACTTGCATTCAACTTATCAACTATTTCTTCAAAACTTACCCTTCCATCTAAGCAAATAGTGAACCAGTGATTTTTATTCATATGATATCCGGGGAGATATTTATCATTATCAATTATTTTTTCTTTATCTTCTGGACGCATTTTTAAATCTATAATCTCAATAATGCCTTCACCAGATACGCCTATTTTACTTCTTTCAACGGTTAATAATGCAGCAAACCATTTTTGATTATCCAACCGTCTCACAATCGCATTATTGGGAAATTTAGCCCATAAATATTCAAACTCAATGGAATATTCAACGTTAACGTACTCAATAATTTTATTGGCTAGTTCCGACTTAAAAACATTGTTATCAAAACATTTCTCGATGATATCCGATAATATTTGATTATACTCTTGGCGAACAAGGCCAACAAATTCGCCTGTCGATGTTGGGTTTAAATGCAAAGTATATTCTTCTCCTGCATCCAAATCCGTTAACATTGTATGAACTACACCAGAAAGCGAAATAGTTATTTTTAAATGAAAACCACTGCTTTTTAATGTGCATTCATACTCATAACATTGGTCACCTAAGATAAAGCCATAATCAATCAAACGACCGAAATTAGGCTTTTTATTTTTAAAATCAACACGTTCAATTGTATTCATTGCACACCATAGCGTTAAACGGATTAATATAAAAAATTTATTACATCTTAACACCTTAAGCTTTATCATCACCCTATTGTTGGATTATTGCAATCTCAACTTAGCATACTCTAAATTAACTATGATTTTTTTAATTAGAATTAGGCCATTGTAGACTTGCCAATGCAATGAATAGTTCGTGAGTAAAAGCCATATCTAAATTCTAGATAAATAAAAATAAGAAGTTATTTTAAAGTAACTGAAATACATAAAAAAATCATTATAGTTCTTAATAAATGTGAATGTTATTTATTACGATACTCTCTAAATTAAACTTTATAGTCTTTTTCCTATTGTAGTTAAAATCTGAAAACATATTTATCTTATTACATCATAGTAATTAACATTATAATACTCACCCCCTTTAGATTCAAACTGGTTATTTACTTAGGTTTAATTGCGTTATAATATTAAGTTTAATTAAATACAACTATTACCTCTATTCAGAAATTATTACATAGAGGTACTTTAATTTTTTATTTACAGTGAATCTATTATGAATAAAAGCAAAATAAGTATGGCAGTTGCCATTGGTATTTCATTTTTTGTTGTTCAAAGCTATGCAGCTGAAAAGAAAATTGAAATTGAAAAAAAAATAGACTTGGATGGTCGTAAAGGATTAAATTCTGAAGCTTTTCATCTTTCCAATGATGGACAAATCATTGCAGGAAAAATGACTACTGCTATGGGTGATGACAACGTTTTCCATTGGATCACTAATTCAGGAATGACTAATATCGGTACAATTCAACCCAATAATCAAGGTCAAGTTTCTATCAATGGTCTTTCCCGTGATGGTTCAACTATTATTGGTATAGCACAAACTAAATATGGTAACGACACCGCTGTTCGTTGGACTAAATCAAGTGGTTTGGTTCCCCTAATAGGTGCTGGTATCTCTTATGCTCAAGCAGTATCACGCGACGGAAATGTAATTACTGGCCAAATATCAATGGGACCTAATGCAACTGCATTTGTTTGGGAAAACGGCAAAGATACTGTTAGCTTTAAAACAATTGGAACACTTCGAGCTGACCACTCTGGTAATTCCGACCCTAATAGCATCTCAGCAGATGGCTCAACAATTGTAGGGGACTCCAGTACTGATAATGGCTCTACAAATGCATTTATGTGGACTAAAGAAACTGGAATAGTTAGCTTAGGCACGCTAGAAAAAAATAATATAGGATCATCATCAGCCAATGGTGTTTCTACAGATGGGCGCGTCATTGTCGGCTTTTCAACTACTGAAGATACATCGCACCAAGCCTTTAGGTGGACAAAAGCTGATGGTATGCAAAGCCTAGGCTCAATACGCACAGATAAAACTTATTCTACAGCAGATTTTGTTTCTAATGATGGTTCTATTGTAGTGGGAGCCGCTACAGTCGGAACTGGCCCCGCCAGTGCCCCCCATCCTGAACAAGCTTTTCGCTGGACTGAAAAAACGGGCATGGTAAGTATAGGCAGCTTAGCGAACAATGATACAACATTTTCAGAAGCCCATGATGTCAACGATGATATCTCTGTTATTGTTGGTGAGTCCGAAAATGCGAAAGGTGATACCAATGCATTTCGTTGGACTGAAAGCTCTGGCATGATGAACTTAGGCACATTAAAAGTTGATAATAGTGGTTCTTCAACAGCCTATGCTGTTTCAAATGATGGTCTTATTGTTGCAGGAGCCGCATCGACGGACGATAATGATATTCACGCTACCCTTTGGAAAATAAAAAGTTCAACTAAACCTGTTGACCCTACTAA
>NZ_DOEH01000021.1:229940-292030 GCF_003533305.1 Providencia sp.
GCCTGTTGACCCTACTAAGCCTGAAATTGTAGTTGTTGATGCGACCAATTCAAGTCGTGCAATGGCTCGTACCGCAGAGCGTGGCTTTAAAGTACTCGATTTTTATCAAAGCAAATTAAATAATCTTAGCTATAGCCGTTGCCAACTAGGTGATAGTAATTACTGTGTCGGTATATTTAGTGAATATAATAATGTAAGCGATAACCATCAAGTTGCTACAGGTCTATATAGCACATTACGCCTACCCGTAGAAAATTGGACAGTTGGGGCAGCCGTCAATTTCGCAAACAGTACAACATTAAGTGATAACTACGACACTCGTGGCTCAAATCAACCCGCAGTGGGCTTGTTTACGCGCTATCAACAAAATCGAAATAATAATGGCTTTTATGCCGATATATCCGCTTCTTATTTAAACCAAGATGTAAGCATCTCTCGTGATACACTAAAAAACACTGAAAATGGTAAAGGTGACGCAACAGTTAAAGGCTATCAAGCTCGTCTTAGCATTGGGTACGGAATACCTGTGACTAACCAAACCCAAATTCAACCTGAAATAGCATTAACTCACAAAAAAATCAGCCGTAGTGGCTATACTGAGCATCAAAATGCAGAGTTCGCTGCTAAATATGGTCGTATGGGCAATGAACGCACTGATTTGCAGTTGGGTATGAATTTTAAACATGAATTCAATGAGATGCTTAATTTAGATGGCAGTATTGGTAGTGATTTCAAATTAAATAGCGAACGTGATGCCTTTAATGGGTACATATCGCATATTGGAGCCTACTCTTATGACAAAGGTGACGAACGTAATGTTTCACCTTATGCATCCCTCGGTATTAATATGAATGTTACTAAAAATTCAACCATTCGCGCATCAACAAAGTGGCAACAAACCGCGTATGAACACGATGGTGTGCAAGGTGTTTTAAGTTACTCTTACTACTGGTAAGTTGTTAATCAAATGATTTAGGGGTCTGATGTTAAAATTTACATCTAAAATAGACCCCTTAATCTTATAAACCCTGTCAAATAACTCACTGTTATACTTGATAAAAATATGCCACAAACTATTGATATTCATAATGAAAAATCATAAATATCAATAGAACATTAATTTTATTTTCTTTTTAAGAAAAGATTTTATAAGTGAACGTATTTTCAATATCGCACCTTCTAAGTAAAAGCGATTCGTTAACGTGTAAGGTTAATAAAATATATATAACCCTTCCAGTTTAAGCGATTAAATTCAATAACCATAGGCTATTTATGACTTATCCTAATTGGGTCATTGTTTATAGCAAAGTTAATTTGAATATAAAAAGTTAATCCAAGACATCAAGACGAATAGTAAAAGATAGCTAATACAATACTACTTTTAGCTCATAGGCAATCGGCTGAAGGTTATAATCACGACCTTCGGTCTGCACTCAAAGTAAATAACTTTTTATTTTAAGCTCAAATAATTAATTATACTTTGTGAAAATTTTGGGTGAAATGTATTCTAAATCCAAAATTACAAAAGATCTTTGCTCCTAGACGACAAAAAATAACGATGACCTAATGACTATTTTGAATAAAAATGCCCTACCGCTACTCCAAGCAAAAAACGGTAAGGCAATTAATTCATAATATCCAATTAAATATAGTATCACACTGGCATTGACATAATTTCTTGATAAGCTGACACCAGCTTATTTCTTACCTGAATCCCCATTTGTAGACTCAAGCTCGCTTTTTGCATATCAACCATCACATCATTTAGGGAAATATCTTGTTTACCTAGCGTAAAGTCTTCGACTTTCTGTGCTGATTGATTACGTACCTGATTGATTTGATTAACGGATGCAACTAAGTGATCGGCAAAACCAACAGGCTCAATGATAGGCTTAGTTTGATTTGTCGCTTGTGTCGCCACAACATTTAGCTGTGATAAAACGCCTTCAATTGCTTGGATTGTCATCTTTTTCTCAACTTGTTATAGAGTAAATTCTTTCAAAAAATTATTTAGCTTGCCTACCCTACCACACCATTTTTAACTTGAAGCCGATAAATAACACCTAAATTAGGGGCTGATTCCGTCATTAGAACCCAACAAAGCATTAAATAATAGCAGCGTAAAAAAGTGACGTTACGAAGAGGGAAATAACATTGTTTCACCAAAAGTATTTTCATCCGTCTAGTCTGCAAAGCAGGGAATATTTATGAGTGCCGCATCTAAAGATACGGGAGAGGCCAAAACAGGTTTTGCCTCAATTGTTGAGAGTATAAAAGCCAATCCTAAAATACCGTTAATTATTGCCGGTGCTGCAGCGATATCGATTGTTGTCGCCCTTCTTCTCTGGTTACGCAGCCCTGACTATCGCGTACTGCTTAGCAATTTGAGTGCTAAAGACGGTGGCGAAATTGTAAGTCAGTTGACTCAGATGAATGTACCATATCAAATTGCTGATAATGGTAGTGCCATTTTGGTTCCCGCGGATAAAGTCCATGAATTACGCCTAAAATTGGCACAAACGGGTTTACCTAAAGGTGGTAATACCGGATTTGAGTTACTTGATAAAGAACAGTTTGGTATTAGTCAGTTTAGTGAACAAATTAACTACCAACGTGCTTTAGAAGGTGAATTATCTCGTACAATTGAATCACTTAGCCCAGTACAAAGTGCTCGGGTACATTTAGCTATTCCCAAACCGACTCTTTTTGTTCGTGAACAAAAATTACCAACAGCGTCAGTCACCGTCGGCTTATTACCTGGCAGAATGCTTGATGAAGGTCAAATCAACGCTATCGTACATATGGTGTCAAGCAGCGTAACGGGTCTGACAGCCGCTAACGTGATTATTGTTGATCAGACAGGTCGTTTGCTAACGAATAATGATAATAGCCAGCAATCTGCGAACAACGCGCAAATCAAAATGACAAAAGAGATGGAGTCACATCTCAAACAACGCATTGAAGATATTTTGTCACCATTAGTCGGTCGTGCAAATATTCATGCACAAGTTACCGCCCAAATGGATTTCTCTAAAGTTGAACAAACTTCCGAAGAATATAAGCCAAATCAAAAACCTGATGATGCCGCTATCCGTTCGCGCCAAAACAGCCAAAGTACGCAAAATAGCAACGGCGGTCCAGGCGGTGTTCCGGGTGCACTATCCAACCAACCTGCTAGTGCGCCTAATGCTCCAATAGAAACCAATAAAGATAATAAAGACACACAGCAAACCGCTAACACGCGTAATACGACAGTTAACTCGCAAAGCGATGAAACGACGAATTACGAAGTGGATCGCAAAATTAGTCACACCCAGCGACAAATCGGCGTGGTTGATAGGCTTTCTGTCGCCGTTATCGTTAATTATCATTCTCAGCAAGGTGAAAGTGGTCCAGAAATGAAACCATTGCCACCAGAAATGATGAAACAAATTGATGCATTAACCCGTGAAGCGATGGGCTACTCTGCTAACAGAGGCGATTCAATCAACATTACAAACTCATTATTTACCGATGAGTCACCGATTGAAGCTGAGCCATCGATGCTGGATAACCCGCAGTTGATCGCCCAAGCCTTGGATTATGGAAAAATTCTGCTGATTGCCATTATTGCTTGGTTTATGTGGCGCTTTGGTATTAAACCTCAATGGGTTAAATACCGTAAAACACAACAAGCACAAGCGGATGCCGATGTTTTTGTCGCGACACAGAAAATTGCACCATTCGTCGTAGAAGAAGAAATTGATGAAGAGATGGATGAGAAAACACGTCGTCGTCTGACTCGTCAACGTGTGAGTGCTGAAATTCAAAGTCAACGTATTCGTGAAATGGCCGAAAAAGACCCACAAGTGGTGGCTATGGTTATCCGTCAGTGGTTAGGAAAATCGCAATGAGTTTAAGTGGAACAGAAAAAAGCGCCGTAATGCTAATGACTCTCGGCGAAGATCAGGCTGCGGAAGTATTTAAGCATCTGAATCCAAAAGAAGTTCAACAATTGAGTATGGCGGTGTCTAACATGCGCCAAATCTCCAACAATGAACTGGCGGAAGTGTTAACCGAATTTGAAGAATCAGCCATTCAGTTTGCAGCATTGAATATCAACACTAACGATTACCTACGTTCAGTGTTGATCAAAGCACTTGGCGAAGAACGCGCATCAAGCTTGCTCGAGGATATTTTCGAAAAACAAGAAACCACTTCAGGTATCGAAAGCCTCAACTATATGGAACCGCAAACCGTTGCCGATATCATTCGTGATGAACATCCGCAAATCATCGCAACCATATTGGTTCACTTAAAACGTAACCTTGCAGCCGATGTTTTAGAGTTATTTGAAGAGCGTCAACGCAATGACATTATGCTACGTATCGCAACCTTTGGTGGCGTACAGCCAGCGGCATTAGCAGAGCTGACTGAAGTTCTTAATAACTTGCTTGATGGCCAAAATCTCAAACGCAGCAAAATGGGCGGCGTAAGAACCGCGGCAGAAATTATCAACTTGATGAAAAATCAGCAAGAAGAAAGCGTTATCGATGCAATGCGTGATTACGATGGTGAGCTGGCTCAGCGTATCATTGATGAAATGTTCCTATTCGAAAATCTTATCGAAGTGGACAACCGCAGCATTCAGCGTGTTCTACAAGATGTTTCTACCGATTCGTTGGTTATTGCCCTCAAAGGCAGCAATCAAGCGCTGCGCGACCATTTCCTCAACAATATGGCCGCACGTGCAGCCGAAATTGTTCGCGACGATTTGGAATCTCGTTCACCAGTGCGTATGTCACAAGTGGAAAGCGAGCAGAAAGCCATCCTACAAGTGGTTCGCCGTTTAGTCGAAAAAGGCGAAATTGCGATAGGTGGTGGAGACGATGTCTATGTCTAAGTCAACAAAATCAAACGAACAATGGCAGCCTTGGCAACTACGTGAGCTTAATCAATGGGAGCTTAATTCCTCAGGAATTCCTTCATTAAGTAATGTACCTGAGCCAGATGTGCCTAAGATCCCCTGCCTTGAGCCAAAAGAGGTGTTAGAGCAAATTAATTTGCTGGATAACATCAAAGCAGAGGCTCAGCGCACGGGCTTTCAGCAAGGTCATGAAAAAGGCCAGCAAGAGGGTTATCAAGCCGGTTTTGAGCAAGGCCTACGAGCAGGAGAAGAACAAGGTCGCGAGCAAGCGCTCGCCCTGCAACAGCCCGTTATCGAAACTTGGCAAAAATTGCTGTCTGAGTTTAATTATTCTCTAGATACCTTTGATACGGTAGTGACCACCAAGCTGCTGCAAATTGCATTAACTGCGGCTAAGCAAGTTTTGGGCCAATCTACCGTTTGTGATGGTACTGCATTACTTGAAGAAATCAGTAACCTATTACAACAAAAACCTGTCTTCAGTGGTCAGCCTGAATTGCATGTTAATCCAAATCATTTTGAGTTGATTGAACAGCACCTTGGCTCACTGCTGAATCTTAATAATTGGCGTCTAGTGGCTGATCCAAAATTGCATATTGGTGGTTGCCGTGTTGTCGCTGAAGATGGCGAAATTGACATGACCGTTGCCACTCGTTGGCAAGAACTGTGCCGGTTATATGCACCGGAGAGCTTATCATGACCGCTCGATTAGGGCGCTGGATTGCAGCACTCGATGGTTTTGAATCTCGAATGAAAGGTATTCCAATGGTGCGCCAATACGGCCGCCTGACTAAAATCACCGGATTGGTGATGGAAGCCGAGGGCATCAAGATGCCCTTGGGCGCCACCTGTTTTATCGAGCGTTCTATGAATGGCGGTACTGATGAGGTCATTTGTGAAGTTGTCGGCTTCAATGGCCCTCGCATGTTATTAATGCCATTAGCCGATTTAGAAGGTATTGCGCCCGGGGCACGTGTTTATGCACAATCTACTGGTGATGAAGGACAAACTAGCCGTTTATTACCTCTTGGCAATGAGCTGCTCGGCCGCGTGCTAGATGCACAGGGTAATCCCCTTGATGGTAAAGGCGTACTCGAAGTTAAAACACGCGCTCCGCTAATTACTCCACCTATCAACCCATTAGAACGATCGCCAATTAATAGCGTACTCGATGTTGGTGTCCGCGCCATTAATGCCTTACTCACCGTCGGTCGTGGCCAGCGCATGGGTTTATTTGCTGGTTCTGGCGTCGGTAAAAGTGTGCTTCTCGGTATGATGGCGCGCTTTACTCAAGCCGATATTATTGTGGTTGGATTAATTGGCGAACGTGGCCGAGAAGTTAAAGACTTTATTGAAAATATTCTAGGTGCCGAAGGCTTAAAGCGCGCCGTTGTCGTCGCGGCGCCTGCGGATGTTTCCCCACTATTGCGCATGCAGGGGGCATCCTATGCCACTCGTATTGCTGAATATTTTCGCGACCTCGGTATGAGTGTTCTATTAATTATGGACTCACTTACCCGCTACAGTATGGCGCAGCGTGAAATTGCATTAGCTGTCGGTGAACCGCCTGCCACCAAGGGATATCCACCTTCTGTTTTCGCCAAACTTCCGGCCTTAGTTGAACGAGCGGGTAATGGTAAAAATGGCGGCTCAATCACGGCATTTTATACCGTATTGACCGAAGGGGATGATCAGCAAGACCCTATAGCTGACTCTGCTCGCGCTATTCTTGATGGCCACATTGTGCTTTCTCGTTCTTTGGCTGAATCAGGACATTATCCTGCGATTGATGTTGAGGCTTCCATCAGTCGCGCAATGACTGAATTAATCACCAAAGACCATTATCGTAAAATTCAACGCTTTAAACAGCTGACATCAAGTTACCAACGCAACCGAGATTTAATTAACGTCGGTGCTTACGCAATGGGAACCGATCCTTTACTTGATTCAGCCATTCAGTATTACCCACGTATGTCTAAATTTTTACAGCAAGATATTGATGAACGTTGTGATTATCAAACAGCTTGTGAGCAACTTATACAGGTTGTTCCAAGTGAATAGCGAGGGGATAAATGTCAAATAACAATGCCTTAGCCACATTATTAAGCTTAGCTGAAAAAGCCTCCGAAGAGGCAGCAAAAGTATTGGCACAGGTACGTCAAACGCATACGCAAATGAGCCAACAACTCAATATGTTGGAAAATTATCAGTCAGAGTACCGACAAAAACTAAATCAAACTCTGCACGCTGGAATGGCGTCTGACAAATGGCAAAATTATCAACAATTTCTAGTGACTCTAGAGCTCACCATTGAACAGCAACAACAGCAACTGACTATGTGGGAGCAACGAGTTAACGACGCCAACCGCCATTGGCAAGAAAAACAACAACGAGTCAACGCGTTTGATACCTTAATTCAACGCGCGGAACATACCGAATGCCAACGTCAAAATCGTTTAGAGCAAAAACAGATGGATGAATTTGCCCAACGAGCGACTTTACGGAGAATCCAATAAATGGATGTCAACGCGAACTTACTACCCACAGCTTTACCGGCTAATACCGCTAAAAATGCCAATTCGCAAAAAAATGAAACACATACTGATGAAAATCAAGCTACTGCGTTGCCATTTCAAGCCGTATTAGAGAGCCAACAACCAGCGCCTAAAAATACACAAGCGGATGCTTCCACAAAAACGCCAAATGATGAAAATGGACTGAATAAGCAAATTGTCTCGGATAAGCTCGCTGAATCAAAAATTGAGGCAACTTCGCAACCGCCGATAACCAAAGAAAGTGCTGAAAATACCCTTGATCAGCTCAATTTCAGTCGTAATTTGCGCGCTGATAACGGGTTAGCAATAGACAGCACACAAACTGCGCTAAAAGCCGAGCTTCTGACAGGTAAGCAAGAGGGTGAACAAGCGTGGCAAGATAATTTAAAGTTATCTTTAACCGATCGCATGCAGACTACATCTACGACAACTATCACTACAGATAAGCAAACAACCCTCGGTGTATTCACCCAGAAGATGCAACCGTTGAATGATGATATACAAAATGCCTCACAAACTGATGGTAAGCATTTAATTGGCTCACAGTTGGAATTAGCAGACGAAGAAAAAGCGCCAACTTTGGGTGTATTTATCAAAAATGAAAAAGATGAACGCCGCGATCAGCCACTTTTTTCGCTAGATAATCATCGTGATATCACCACTAAAAAATTAACTGAAGACTTTGCGCCTCTGAATAAAAAAGTTGTCGATAAAGAACCATTATCGAACCTACAAACTATCGTATCAGACAGTATCAATAGTGGTGCAAAAGGCGCATTTACAATCCAAAGTGAAACTGGGGCTTTTGCTAGCTCACAAACTCACCAAGCAACAACACAAGCCATTAGCATGATGCCTACGCAGTCAACGGCACAAGCAGCGGCGATGAATGCGCCAATGGCTCCACCCACTTTGCATCTCAATAGCCAATTGGGAAGTGAAGCTTGGCAACAACAGCTAAGCCAACATATGCTATTTTTCTCACGCCAAGGTATTTCACAGGCTCAGATTCGTTTACACCCCGAAGAACTCGGTTCCCTGAATGTTCATTTGCGTATTGAAGACAACCAAGCTGTGATGCATTTCGTTTCACCTCATAGTCATGTGCGCGCCATTATGGAGTCTATGATGCCTGTTTTGCGCAGTGCATTGCAAGAAAGTGGCATTAACTTAGCACAAGGCTCGGTTGGGCAAGATAATTTCAATCAACAATCCGATTCCCAACAGCAAAACGCCACCCATCATGATGGAAAAATTACGGCGACGCATTCAACGGCTGGTGCCGTCGGGATCAGTGAGGCGAATACTATCAATTCCGTTAATAACAATACGGCTCGCCAAGGTGGCATCAACACTTTCGCATAATTAATAAACAAATGGCGGTGATTTTATAACTGAAGCCCAGAGTTACCGCCTTTTTGTTTCGTTTTTCACTCCTTTAACTCTACGCAAGCAAGCCATAATGCTAGAGATCATAAAGTAAAAACCCATTTGGGTTTGGCATCTAAGAAACAGGAATTCAGCTAACATGTCGTCTTCACGCAATGAATCTAAGAGTTCGAATAAAGGGTTGATCATACTGTTCGCCCTTCTCGCCCTAGCCGGTGCTGGTTTTGGTGGTTATAGCTGGTGGATGACACAACAAGAGGCTCATGTCACAAATGAAGACGAAAAACGTCCTAATATGCCTCAACCGATTTTTATGGAGCTGGAACCTTTTACCGTTAACCTGCCAGGGTTAAGCGACGCACCAGATCGCGTGCTCTATATCCATATCACCTTGCGTCTTGCGAATGAGAAATCACGTAAACAACTTCATGAATATATCCCTGAAGTACGTAGCCGTATATTGCTTCTGCTTTCAGAACAACAATCTAAAATAATGAGCACTCATGAAGGCAAGCTGAAATTGATGAAAGAAATTAAGGGTACGCTAACTCCTGCTTTGATCCCCGGAGATACCGATCAGGATATTTCCGATGTGCTATTTACTACTTTTATTCTGCGATAATTCTAATGAGCGATAATATTTTATCTCAGGCTCAAATTGATGCGCTACTGAATGATGATGCGCCATCAACCAATACGCCTGCTCCCGAGCATCAAGGAAAAGATAATATCCGACCATATGACCCGAATACTCAACGTCGAGTTATTCGGGAGCGGATGCAATCCCTTGAAATCATTAATGAACGCTTTGCCCGTCAATTCCGAATGGGTCTATTTAATATGCTGCGCCGTAGTCCAGACATTACGGTTGGCGGCATTAAAATCGAGCCTTATCATGAGTTTGCTCGAAATTTACCCGTACCAACAAACTTAAACTTGATTCACATGCCACCTTTACGTGGTACAGCGCTATTTACTTTCGAACCCGCACTAGTTTATATCGCTGTGGATAATTTATTTGGTGGCGATGGCCGTTTCCCTGTTCGTTCAGAAGGCAAAGAATTTACGAATACCGAGCAGCGTATTATCAATCGAATGCTCAAATTAGCTTTGAATGCCTATCGTGATGCTTGGAAACCAATTGCCGATATCGAAGTTGAATATGTTCGTTCTGAAATTCAAGTTAAGTTTACCAATATCACCACGTCGCCAAATGACATTGTCGTTACAACGCCGTTTTTAGTCGAAATTGGTAACACCGTGGGTGAATTCAGTATTTGTATTCCGATTGCCATGATTGAGCCACTGCGTGAGCGTTTAATTAATCCGCCAGTGGAGCAAGGACATCAAGAAAATGAAGCTTGGGTCACCAATTTAGTCACTCAAGTGAAACGTTCTGAACTTGAACTCGTCGCTAATTTTGTCGATATTCCGCTACGAATTTCCCGATTACTGCAACTCCAAAAAGGGGATGTTATCCCTATAGATAAGCCAGACCGCCTGATGGTGAATGTCGATGGCGTGCCGGTATTGACCAGTCAATACGGAACCCAAAATGGCCAATATGCGTTGCGCGTAGAACATTTGATTAACCCTGTTTTAAACACTCTAGATGAGGAAAGTACCAATGAGTGAGGCGAAGAATTCTTCTGATGCATCAACCAATCAAGACACTGAAGACCTGTGGGCTGAAGCACTAGAACTGCAAAAAAAAGCGGAATCCGCCGCCTCAGGTGCGCAAGCCTTTGATAGCTTTGATGGGCAAAATCCACTCAATCAGTTATCTGACATCAATCTGATTATGGATATTCCCGTTCGCCTTTCGGTGGAATTGGGTCGCACTAAAATGACTATCAAGAAATTACTGAGTCTATCTCAAGGCTCGGTCGTGTCTCTGGATGGTTTAGCTGGTGAGCCTTTGGATATTCTGATCAATGGTTACTTAATCGCTCAAGGTGAAGTGGTCGTGGTTTCGGATAATTATGGTATTCGAATTACTGACATTATCACACCATCTGAACGTATGCGCCGCTTAAGCCGCTAAGCTAATAAACAGGTGAATAACTGAATATGACATTACCGACTGAAACTCAACAGACACCGAACAACGCGCCATTTTTATCTAGCACTATCATGCCAAGTGAACCTGCTGCGCCGGCTATCAATCATAATGATAGTTTGATACAAATTTCGGGGTCTCTTGGCGGTATTATTTTATTGATACTTGTAGGCGCTTGGTTGGTCAAAAAATTAGGCTTTGCACCCAAAAAAATGGGTAAAAACCAAATTATTAATGTTAAAGGCAGTTGTTCACTGGGTAATAAAGAGCGCGTTGTCGTGATTGAAGTTAATCATGAATATTTAGTGCTCGGCGTTACGGCTCAGACCGTCAATTTGTTGCATCAATACCCTGCTCAATCAGAAAATGAATTTGATGCACAATTAGAGCCACTCACGTTTCAATCTTTATTAAATAAAAAACAAGATGCCGCCAAAAAAGCGGCTTCGGTTGTACCTATTTATAAGTAACCGGAAGCGCACATGTTATCTTTAAAACCGACCGCGGTTATTGCTGCGCTCTTGTTTATTCTGCCCAACAGCGCTTTCGCAGCGCTACCCGCAGTTATCAGCCATACGCTCGCTGATGGTGGCCAAACATGGTCATTGCCTGTACAAACACTGCTATTTTTAACACTACTTGGTTTTATCCCTGCATTACTATTAATGATGACCAGTTTCACCCGTATCATTATTGTGCTGGGATTATTGCGAAATGCGCTAGGTACCCCTTCTGCACCACCCAACCAAGTGCTGCTAGGATTAGCTCTGTTCCTCACCTTTTTTGTGATGTCCCCCGTGGCAGATCAGGTTTACCGTGAGGCATATCAACCTTTTAGTGAAGATAAAATCAGCCTTGAAATCGCCTTAGAGAAAGGAACTGCGCCGTTTAGAACCTTTATGTTAGGGCAAACTCGTGAGTCAGACTTAGCATTGTTCGCACGTATCGCCAAAATTGGTGATATTCAAGAAGCTAAAGATGTTCCGATGCGAATTTTAGTACCTGCGTTTATTACCAGTGAGCTAAAAACAGCATTTCAGATCGGTTTTACCATTTTTATTCCTTTTCTGATCATCGACCTCGTTGTCGCCAGTGTTCTTATGGCGTTAGGTATGATGATGGTGCCACCTGCAACTGTTTCGTTGCCATTTAAATTAATGCTATTTGTACTGGTTGATGGCTGGCAATTGTTGCTTGGTTCATTATCGCAAAGCTTTTTTAATTAGGAATTATTATGACACCTGAATCCGTTATGGCGATGGGCACTGAAGCAATGAAGATTGCGCTAATGCTAGCAGCACCTTTATTGCTAGCCGCCCTTGCTGCTGGTTTGATTATCAGTTTGCTACAAGCCGCGACTCAGGTGAATGAGATGACGTTGTCATTTATTCCTAAAATATTATCTGTAATTTCGGTATTAATTATCGCTGGCCCTTGGATGCTAAACTTGCTCACTGACTATATACGCGCCTTATTTACTAATCTGCCGTTTATAATTGGTTAGCAATGTTAACCATCACCAGTGAAACACTCACACTGTGGCTTAGCCAAGGTTTTTACCCTTTCATACGCCTTTTGGCGCTGTTTGGTACAGCGCCATTTTTTAATGAAAAACAATCAGTAACTAAAGTTCGCGTCATGCTAGCGTTCTTTATTGTTTTGATTGTATCGCCGCAACTTCCCGTGGTTAATATTCCACTGTTTTCTGCTATGGGTTTATGGGTGATTGTTCAGCAAATGGTGATTGGTGTCGCTATGGGATTAACGATGCAAATGGCTTTTGCTGCTGTACGCCATGCGGGTGAAGTGATTGGCTTGCAGATGGGATTATCTTTTGCGACCTTTTTTGACCCGACTGGCGGCCCTAACATGCCGATTCTGGGACGTATTTTAAATCTTATTACACTATTACTTTTTCTCGCCTTTGACGGCCATTTATGGCTTATTTACATTTTGGTGAGTTCTTTTGACCTACTACCGATTCAAACGGCTCCTCTAAATCGAGATGGTTTTTGGGTCTTTGTACAATTTGCTAATACCATATTTATCAATGGATTAATGCTGGCATTACCCTTTATTATTTTATTTTTAATCCTCAACCTTGCCCTCGGTATATTAAACCGCATGACCCCGCAACTCTCCGTATTTGTCGTCGGTTTCCCCCTCACCCTGACAATTGGCATCAGTATGTTAGGCGTGCTTATTTCCATTCTCCCCAGCTACACAGAACGTCTTATTAGCCAAGCCTTCGAACAGTTATCACTGATGTTTAATTTGTTTGTTTGATGGTTTTTGACAACTTTTATCAATTACGTATTTAAGATTTGCGCTCAAATACTGGATAAACCGTTTTAAATATAAAGGTATTGGGTGCTATTAATGTTAATGATCTCAGAAGAGAGTTAATTAAAGCCACCCAAACTGATTTTTTGTTAAGACTGAAACAATTTTGGCGGGGATGGCAGCTACCGCTGTAACTGGATTTGCATTCAGTTTCTTGCTGGGTGGTCCTTTAGGGCTTCTTAGTTACGGATTAATTATGTCTGGTGTCGGTACTTTGATTGATGATAAATTAATTGAAGATACAAATAAACTAATTGGCATTTAATTAATTGAATAAAAATCTGCTTATTTATTCAGCAGCTTTTTTACCAATAAACCTAACAATAAAAATAGTGTAATCGGAATGGAAAATAAAAACACGGTCCCATAATATATCGCTAATCCGCCCATTTTACCGGGAGTGTCCATAAATAATCCTCTGTTCCAAAACTCTCGAGTGGTGAATTTCAGGAATAGCCATTCAGCCGCCCATTTGGACAATGGATATAATCCTATGCCGGAAATACTAATTAATAAAATTAAATGCTTATATTTTAATTCACTATCCAGACATGAGTATAAAAATAAAGCACCAATAAACCAACTCCAGCACATATTTTGAATATAATATTGTTTACTCACTGAAGTTTATTTTGTTAAAAATTGAGTGTTAATTTACCTTAAATTTCCCTTGCTTCCATTGCTTTATAGTATTAGCTTTGGCGGCAGAACTCTGAACATAACCAATCCCCCACGAACCGACACCATACTGATAAATCTGATGTTTATAGGCACTTTCAGCTGTCGCTTCACCTGCATAAGGGGCGACCGTATCCTGAAATGCCATAATTCCATCATTTGTTCCGAAATCAGGCCAGTCAGCAATAAATCGTTTGATATCATCAGCTCCTTTTTTACAGGCTACTACTAATTCTTTATACGGTGTTTCAGCTCCCTCTTTAATTAATGCTTTAGCATTATAATCACAGTTATAACCAATATAAGCATTAACTGCTTGTTCATATTCAGTATCAGCCAACCCAAATGGGCTGAAGCTGAGAGTAATAACTAATAATATTTTTTTATTCATCAAACTTTATCCTGCTATCTCAGATGGTGGCTATAGAGCATGTTAAGATAAATCTTACATGAGAATGATACGTAATATCAAGAGTGTTTATATCTTCATGTGACAAAATTTCGTGATATAGAATTCACAAATTAATCGATTGACTCAGTCTTCATATAATGAATTATTTAATATAATACCTTTTTTTACATGCCCTGCGACTGTGATCTTTACTTTGCGAGAAAGGAGTGACATTTTAAACTTGCAATAACAAAAAAATCACACCTGAAAATAAAGATATTATTTCAAAGTGTGATTTATTTAAACGCGGTCTACTTAAACAAAAAAGCGAATTAACGGCCGCCGAATAACGACATGCTGTTCAAGTCCTTAAAGATATCTTGAGAAGCTTCAAACATCGCTTTTTCTTTATAGTAATCGGTCGTTGTGCCTGTCCAGTTAGTACTTAACAACTCGCTTTTACGCAGCTCATTTTGAATGGTGCGCGTGTCAGCCAAAAAATCTAATTTTTCGATTTCTTGTAGTTGTAAGCCTTGTTTTGCTTCAATATTAGAAACTTGGTCCAATGCTAACTTAATGCCTCTGTTAGCGGCATTTATGCCTTCTTGTGCTCTGTCTAAATCTGCTTGTGGTGCATCTTCTTGAGGAATTTTAAGCGCTTTAATCCCTTCATTCAGCGATTTAAACACATTCACCACATTGCTACCGTCTGTTTCAAAAACCTGCGCACCCGTGAAATAAGTGGTCATTTCCCGATCGCTAGACACGTTCTGCATAACAGGCTTGTCGCCACCATTGTATTTAACTTCACCATCGGCAGTGGTTTCAAATGGCGGCTTATCTGACTTAAAGCCAGCAAAAATATAACGGCCATTACCATCAGTGGTATTGCCCAGCGCCACCAACTGATCTTTAAGACCCGTTAATTGTTCTGCTAGTGAATTTCTATCTTTATCACTCAAGCCACCTTGGTTGGAAGCTTGAATAATAGTGGTATCGATTTGTGTTGTCACATCAGTCATTTGCGACAAAATACTCATTTGTAACGTCATGCCTGTTTTTGCAAAACCACGGCTCGTTACATACTGTTGATTACGGTTTTCAGATTGATTAATGCGTACCGCCTGGGATGATGCTTGCGGATCATCCGAAGGCTTACTCACTCGTTTACCCGATGCTAATTGGCTACCCGCATCCATCCAACGAGATTGTGCATTATTCATGTCTTGCAATCGTTGATGGTAAATCATATTGGTACTTAAACGCATAATATTTAAATCCTTATTTAACGCTCTCTTATCCCCAAAATAACCTTAACTTATTGTCAATAATTCAAGTTACACAGTAATGGCGATGTAATACATAGTCACTGGTAACTTGAAAAAACGAATAAATTAAAATGCGCGCATCAATGCATTAAACAAGTCATCGACGGTCTTCAATACCTGAGCATTAGCATTAAAAAACTGCTGAATCTTTTGCATCTGAATACTTTCTTCATTCATATTCACGCCAGAAATCGCTTGTTCTTGCTGATAAAAACTTTCTGTCATTTTATTTTGTGTTTCAGAGTCAATTTGAGCTTGTTTTGTTCTGCTACCAACGTCATTAACTAATGTTGCGTAGAAATCTGAGAACGTAGAACTATTATCAACCAGTTTTTGATCCTGTAATTTAACCAGTTCTTTGATGTTTTCGTTATCACCAGGACCACTATCTTTACTACCCGCTGCGGCAAAATCGGATGCATCAGTGACTTTGGTTTGCATCCCATTAATAACGCCGTTCACCGGCTTAACAACGAATGAATCCCCTTTCATGGCAGGACCATTACTGATGTTAAGTTCTATACCATCAAATTTAAGGACACCATTCGTTGCGCTATCTACAGTGACTTTACTGCCTTCTGGCAAACGAGTGACATTCCATTCAGTGCCATCAAAACGCATTTCATAGTTATTACCCGTCACCTTAGATACATCGCTGTATTTAAGATCGAAATCGACTTTACTTTGATTATAGGTATTGCTAACTACGCTACCTTTACCAATATCAAAGAAATCCCCCCCTTGTTCACCGTTAGCTTTGAAACCTTTACTATGCGCTTCATTAAATTTGGTGGTAAACACTAAGGCGAGCTTATTTAATTTTTGATAAGCAGGGTCAATCACTTCTTGGCGTGAGCGTAAAATGCCGCTTAATTCACCACCACGAAATGATTCATCCGGTATTTCACGTGCTTGACCATTTGCACCAACAAACCCAATACTAAAACGGCTGTCATCTTTAGACGATGGAACGGCTTCTAGACGATTCGCTTTTTCACCCGTGACTAATGGCAAACCATTCGCAAAGGTCACGTTATAGTTACCATTTTGTTCGATAACTTTAACGCCAATCAGTGAATTAACTTCATTCACGAGGCGATCGCGCACATCTAGCAGGTCATTAGGTTCTGAACCGCTAACTGAGCGAACTCGTGCTATTTGCTGGTTTAAACCCGCAATTTTTTCTGCGTAGATATTAATGTCTTTCACCTTGTTTTCAATTTGGTGATTAATATCGCGCTCCATTTCTTGTAGACGTCTATCGGCTTCTTTGAATTGCCCCACTAGGGCATTCGCTTTGCCTAAAAAGACATCAATCAGTGTTTTATCACTTGCATCACTGGAAGCTGAATCCAATGCAGTAAAGAAACTACCAATATTGCTTGAAATATCTTCAATATCGTTAGTCAGTAAATCATCAACCTTATTACAGTTTTTAACGTAAGCCTCATAATCACCGCTACGTGCGCGAGATTGGCTATATTGTGCGTTAACAAATTCATCAAACTCACGACGAACATGACTGAAATAAGTACCATTACCAAAATAACCGTTAGGTGTCATTGTGCCGGGATTCTCCCCGAAAACAGCACTTTGGCGGTGATAATAGCCCACACCGGCGTTCGCTAGGTTATTTGAAATAACACTTAGCCCACCTTGCGCGGCATTGACACCACTTAGCGCATTATTCATTACATTGTTCAGCATAAGCTTTTCCTGTTCTTGGCGTGTATCCCATAAGGATAGTCACCTGAATTTCTTCACTTAATCAGTTATCGGAAAATTGGCGTAAACATTTAGTCCTAACGCCCTTTAATACTTAAAATAATTCAGGTTTTGAGCTAAATGGTGCCTCACACAACCGAAAACATGTTCAGTATTAAAAAATATCATTTAAGTCGATGGTGTAAGCCTGTACAGCTCTAGATGCAGACGTATTTGCTGGTTGATGACCACGAATTTGGTTAATCAACGTAATTAATTTATCTGAGTACCCAGGATCTGTTGCATACCCTGCTTGATGCAATCGACGAGCAGCTATTTCAGGACTCGATGCTGTTTGTACATTCTTATAGCGTGGATTATCAGTCAGTAGGCTAATGTAATCGGCAATAGCTTCTTCGTATGAGCCATACACCCGAAAATCATCTCGCATTTTAAGGGTTTTACCGTCAATCACTTCTGTCGTCATGATATTTGTGACAGGGCCTTGCCAGCTTTTTCCTGCTTTAATACCAAACAGGTTATGACTGGTTTTACCGTCCATAGTGAGGATTTCTCTTTGTCCCCAACCACTTTCTAGCGCGGCTTGCGCTAAAATCAAGAAATGCGAAATACCACTTTTTTGGCTCGCCGCTTTCGCAGGCTCCATCAATCGACCAATAAAATTAGTGCTATTGAGTGATAATGATTTTATTTTTTGGAATGGTGCAGAAAGTGCATCTCCCGTAGGGGCAAAACGGCGCATCATTTGTGCCATCGAAAATGGCGGCAATGATTGCAAGGTTTTCTCATCTAACGAGGAAAAAGAAGCTTGAGTCGGTAAATCTTGTTGCTGCGAGTTGCGCGTTAACTGTTGGTACATCATATCGGCAAAACCAAGCCCTTTTTGCGATAAATCTTGAGCAATTTGCTGATCATACATACTGGTTAACATACGTGTTTGGTCGCTTGAAAACATACCATCTTGTGGAAGCGCCGAACGCATACTTTTTAGCATCATTTGAACAAAAGTGGCTTCAAGTTGCTGCGTAACATGACGCAGCCCTTGTTCAGGATCTTTATTCAATTCACCTTTCAAGCTGCTTAGGGACTGAACATCAAATGCAGCCCCTTGCAATAACTGCATATCACTCATTAAATAATCTCCAATTTCGCACGTAGGCAACCTGCACTTTCCATCGCCTGCAAAATTGACATCAAATCATTAGGTGTCGCCCCTAATGTATTGAGTGCTTGAATGACTTGATTAAGTTGCACACTCGCGTTGACTTTTTGCAGTGCCCCACCTTGATCACGCACACCCACACTGGTATTACGCGTGACAACGGTTTGACCGCCTGCAAAAGGCGTATCGGGCTGACTCACTTGAGTTTGTCTTTCCACCGTAACCGCCAAACTACCGTGGGCTACTGCGCAGCTTTCTAACGTCACACTGCGATTAATCACCACTGAGCCTGTTCGAGAATTTAATATCACTTTGGCTTCTGCGATTGGCGTGCGCACATTCAACTCTTGTACACGGGATAAAAAGAGCACTTGATCTCGATTGTTTGCAGGAACCAGCAATTGAACAGTACGTGAATCCAGCGCCGTTGCTGTGCCCATCCCACCCATACGGTTAATCGCGTCTGTAATATCTTGTGCTAAGGTAAAACTATCTTCATTCAATTGCAGGTTGATAGCACCACTTTGACCGAAGTTGCTCGGCAATTCGCGCTCAATCGTCGCTCCACCAGAAATTCGTCCGCCATTAAGTTGATTCACTTTAATGCTGCTGCCACCACCACTTGCTCCCGCACCGCCCACTAAAACATTGCCTTGTGCCATTGCATAAACTTGACCGTCAGCACCTTTTAACGGCGTCATCAATAACGTACCACCACGTAAACTTTTGGCATTACCCATTGATGAAACGACAATATCGACTTCCTGCCCTGCACGTGAAAAAGGAGGCAATTTTGCCGTGATCATCACCGCCGCCACATTTTTCAATTGCATATTAGTGCCAGCCGGAACAGTGATCCCCATTTGGGATAACATATTGTTCAAGCTTTGAGTGGTAAATGGCGTTTGCATGGTTTGGTCACCAGTTCCATCAAGGCCAACCACTAAACCATAACCAATTAATGCGTTATCTCGCACACCTTGTATGGAGGTGAGGTCTTTAATGCGCTCACTTTGCGCAGGTGCCACAACAAGGCAAAATAGTGATAGCAAAATGAATACTTTGTTTTTCATTGAATTCTCTCGGCTGTTCTATTCGCTAATTAATAAGGGGATACATTTAAGAAGAAGCGCTGTAACCAACCCATATTTTGCGATTCATTGATATAACCATCGCCGACATATTCAATACGAGCGTCTGCGACTTGCGTCGAGCTCACATTATTATCTGCACCAATTGTGCGTGGATTGACGACACCAGAGAAGCGGATGGATTCAGTACCTTGATTAATAGCTATCTGTTTTTCACCCACGACATGTAAATTCCCATTGGCTAATAACTGGTCAACGGTAACGGTAATAGTGCCTTTAAAGGTATTATTTGCATTCGCGCCACCTTTACCGGTGAAATCGCTATTTCCTTTGATATCCAGCTCAGTGTTATTACCGCCGATCCAACCTTGCATAAATCCAGGCAGGATAGCCGCCAGAAAGCCTGTTTTCCCACTCCGATTCGCGTTAGCTGATGAGTTTTTACTAGCACTGACATTTTCTTGTAAGTTGATAGTCAAAATATCACCGACATTGCGCGGTCGCCTATCTTCAAACAGAGGCTGATAACCATAATAAGCAGGCTGAGCACTTTGAAAAATAGCACCATTTGGCGAAGGCGCAGTAGGTGCTGTTGGCACCGCTGTCGTTGTCGTATTCACCAACGGACTTGGTTTGATATACGCACAACCGCTCATCGTGAACATCAAAACAGCCACCAGCCACATTGGCTTAGGCGTACAAAAACGCGAATGTAAAACTGTTGCCTGCGGTTGTGGAACCATGTCGCTTTCAATCATCATGCTACTCTTTTGCTGCTGTATACGTTTTGTCATCATGAAGAGTTCCTTCTCACTGACAATTCACAACGCTAGTCTTACAATACGATGTGAATTGTCGCTCACGCGAGTGTCTATCAGGGCATTAATTACAGTTGTGCTAGACGTTGTAACATCTGGTCAGACGCCGATACCGCTTTACTGTTAATTTCATATGCACGCTGAGTTTGAATCATATTAACCAGCTCCTCAGCCACATTGACGTTAGAGGTTTCTAACATGTTCTGATAAAGCAAACCGGCACCATTCGTTCCCGGTGCACTTTCATTTGGTGCGCCTGAACTGGCCGTTTCCATATAAAGATTTTCACCCATGCTCTCAAGGCCAGCATCATTGATGAAAGTCGTCAGAGTAATTTGTCCAATTTGCTGCGGCTGATTATCCCCAAAAACAGTGACCGACACAGTACCATCACGAGCAATACTGAGGCTATTCGCATTGTCAGGGATCATAATTGCAGGCACGATTTGAAAACCACTAGAGGTGACCAATTGTCCATCTTGGTTTGGCTGCAAAGCACCATCACGCGTATAAGCATCGGTCCCATCTGGCATTTGAACATGCAAAAAGCCTTGGCCTTTAATCGCGATATCCGTCGTGTTACCTGTTTTATTCAGGTTCCCTTGCTCATGAACACGCATTGTCGCAACCGGACGTACCCCTGTACCCATCTGTAAACCGGATGGTAACGAGGTTTGATCTGAGCTCATAGCACCCGGCTGGCGAATGTTTTGATACAATAAATCTTCAAACACAGCCCGTTGACGTTTAAAACCATTAGTACTGACGTTAGCCAAGTTATTCGAAATGACATCAAGGTTAGTTTGTTGAGCATCAAGCCCAGTTTTCGCAATCCATAGAGAACGGATCATAATAATTCCTTACTGAATATTAGCTGATGGCAAGCAATTGATTTGCCCGTTGTGCGTTTTCATCGGCACTACTGACAACTTTCATTTGCATTTCAAAATGCCTTGCATTGGCAATCATCGATACCATCGCCTCAGCAGCATTGACGTTACTTCCCTCAATCACACCTGATGTGACAATAGCGCGCTCACTTTGTGGTAAGACGTTGCCATTGGCCGCTTGTGCCTGAGGCGATAAATGGAATAAACCATCTTCACCACGAATTAAATCTTGAGGCTGCGCTTCGACAACTTTTAAACGCCCAATTTGTCCCAACATGGTTGGAGGATCAGTTGCAAGCAGTGCAGTAATGGTGCCATCAGTACCAATGGTAAGATCAGCATTAGGTGGCACGTTAATAGGACCGCCATCGCCTTGTAAACGACGCTCTCCAATCATCAACTCACCATCCGATGAAATTTGAAGATTACCGTTACGGGTATAAGCTTCTGTACCATCCGCTAATTCGACTGCAAGAAAATGCTTATCGTTTAGCGCTACATCTGTTTGCCTACCCGTATAGTTAAGCGGCCCTTGACTCATGTCAGCACCTGGAGTTGAAGCAACAACGAGTGTCCGCGTTGGTTCGCTATCCCCATTAATTGGCACAGCGCGCATCGCAGAAAGCTGCGCCTTAAAACCTGCCGTTGATACATTGGCAATGTTATTAGAGACAATCGCTTGGTTTTCAAGCGCATGACGCGCTCCACCCATAGCAGTATAAATGACGTGATCCATGGACAGCCTCTAGACTTATCGTAAGTTAACCAGTGTTTGTAACATCTGATCTTGCGTTTTAATGGTCTGTGCGTTTGATTGATAATTGCGTTGCATCACTATCATGCTGATGAGTTCTTGGCTCATATCCACGTTAGATGATTCAAGTGCACCACTGGTTAATTTACCAAACTGACCGACACCCGGTACGCCGTCCATTGGGTTACCTGATGCATTAGATGATGCCCAAACGTTACCGCCTTGAGAAACCAGTCCATTAGGATTAGCAAATGCAGATAGTGCAATTTGTCCCACAATACGTTTTTGTTGGTTTGAATAGTTAGCGACAAGCATGCCGTTATCTTCGATTTTGAACGTGGTGTATTCACCCGCTGGATAGCCATCGACGTCGATAGCACTGACAGAAGACTCACTGACTTTTTGTTGACGGGTTTTACTCAGATCTATCTGTAAAGTGTCATTATTCGCGCCATTAAGACCGGTATAAGCAAAATCAAATCTCGCATTTGCTGAGTCTTTTAATTTACCGTTACCATCAAACTCCAAATCACCGATTTTTTTAGCTTCTTTATCATTTGCATCTTTTGCATAAGCGGTCCATTTATTGTCAACAGTCTTAACAAAATAAACAGAGATCTCATGGGTATTACCTTGGCTGTCATAGGCAGTCATAGTAGTGCTAAAGTTATAGCTCGCGTTATCATCTGGGTTTTTAACATCAAACGGTTTGTCTTTGACTTTATCGTCTGAATTTAAGTTAATCGTTAATTTCGCTAATTTAGACGCTTGCGCATCCATCATATCCGTTGGAATATTCAAGCCTGCGGGCACGCCACCGCTTTGTATAGACACATTCCCTTTTTCATCAACACTTGCTGGATAGCCTGTCACAACCATGCCTTGGTTGTTCACCAAGTTACCGCTTTTATCTCGTTGAAATTGACCATCACGGCTATAAAAAATATCGCCATTTTTATCTTGTACACGGAAAAAACCACTGCCTGAAATCGCGACATCTGTTGCTCTATCAGTACGTGTAATTGGGCCATCTTTGAAGTTTTGTGTTACAGCCGCGACGTTAACACCAAGACCCACACCTGAACCTGCAAACATATCTGCAAATGAGGTAGTCGCGCCTTTAAAACCATTAGTTGCGGAGTTGGCAATATTGTTACCAATCGAATCAAGTCCCGCTGAAGCCGCATTTAAGCCACTGACTGCTTGTGAAAAAGACATATTTTCTCCATAAAAATTAGGGGGCTGCCGATCTTAGTTGCTTATTGTTACAGGGCAAAAAGATTGAAAAACAACCAATTAAATTAAGATGCGGGATACACTTTAAAGATGCTGCTTAGCGGCACGCTTTGCCCAATACCAACATCTAATAAAGGGGCATCTGATCCCGGCGTAACACCATTGACGCGGGCATAGCCCAATTTGGTGACATCAATTTCAGCCCCCGACTTCAATGCTTTCACATCAAAGTAATATTTACCTTTGGTGTCTGAAACTAAATTACCGTTGTTATCACGTCCATCCCATGCCATATCGTAAATATCAGGTTTAACTTCGGTGTCATAAGTGATGGTACGGACAACCATTCTATTTTTATCGCGAATGGTAATTTCAACGGTGTCTGCTAATTTAGGTAAAAAGAAGCCAAACGGTGATGAAATATAATCCGTTTGTGGTTCTTCAGTTGCCTCTTCGCCATCAATTGCACTTTTATCACTTAGTGCAAATATGGATGCGCTATTAGGACTAATACCTTCTTCCGGTAGTGGATTGGAGGGTTTGGAGATTGTGCTTTTCTCGCCATTACTTTCTTTTTTCAACGGCGCTAAAATAATTTCGTTGCGAGGAATCAAGACCCCTTTGCCAACGAGCTGGGTCGCTTGTAGTGATTGTCCAGAACCAATTTGTTGAGAAATACCACTAACGTTGTCACTGAGTTTATTCATGCTCTCAAGAGTGGCAATTTGCGCCAACTGACTCGTTAAATCGGTATTTTCCATTGGTTTGGTTGGATCTTGATTTTGCATTTGCGTCACAATCATTTTCAAGAAAGTGTCTCGCATGTCATCACTTTGACTTTTTTTGGGTACATTACTTGCCGCCGCTGCGGGGCCAGCAGTGCTGTTATCCAAAGAATCGTACATTGTGGCTGCAATCCCCATACCGTGCCTCCGTTATTGACCTAGAGTTAATGTCTTTTGTAACAATGACTTTGCAGTGTTCATCACTTCTAGGTTGGCTTGGTAGCTACGTGATGCAGAAATGGTATTGATCATCTCGCCAACAGTGTCTACGTTAGGCATTTTCACATAGCCTTTTTCATCAGCTAGAGGATGACCAGGTTTATATTCCATACGTGGTGGTGATGGGTCTTCAATCAATTGACTCACACGTACGCCGCCAACTTCATTACGCCCTTGTGGTGACATTTGAAATACCACTTGTTTAGCACGGTATGGCTGACCATCAGGGCCTGCCACACTTTCTGCGTTTGCCATATTGCTCGCACTCACGTTAAGGCGTTGAGATTGCGCGGTCAGCGCTGACGCAGAAATATCGAAAATACTCAGTAAGGCCATGAAAAATTACCCTTGCTGCAAAACAGCCAACATGCTTTTGATGCGGCTATTGATGAATGTAAGATCAGCCTGATATTTCAGGGTGTTATCGGCAAACTGGCTACGTTCAATATCCATATCGACCGTATTACCGTCCATTGACGTTTGATAAGGCACGCGATATTTCAGATCTAATTGAGGTGCTTTCATACCATGCCCTTCAATGTGTCCCTTAGATGTCACCGCGAGAGAAACGCCTTTTCCTTGTACTGCGCCTTTATCCATCGCTTGTTGTAATTGACGATTAAAGTCAATATCACGCGCCTGATAGCCCGGCGTATCGGCATTAGCAATGTTAGAAGCTAAAACCGTCTGTCTCGCTTCTCTTATTGACAAAGCCTGCTGCTGGAATGCAAACGTGGCATTTAATTTATCAATCATATTTACCTCAACGGGTTTAAAGCCAGCCCTGGATTTATACGCAAAATAGTTCAAGCTGAAAGATAACTAAGTGCACGTCAACGCACAGGCAACTTGAAGAATGACGAGTATTAAATGTTAAAATTCGACGCGCCTATATTAGCCGCCTAACAAAAAATCTAATGGCGAGATAAAGGCAAAATTATTGACCTATTTGAGTCATTCATTGTTTTTGAGGTGGGTAAACTGCAAGCGTGAAAAAGTTTGATTCTTGGGAGACGGCATAGGTATGCTTCGTATTCGTTCACTGATTTGGTTCCCAACTTTTGGTGTGTTGAGTTTATTTTCTAGCGTGGCACAAAGCGCACTGCCACAGGATATTAACCAATATTTTCGTCAAATTCATGGGGAGAAAAATAGTATTTCTATTGAAATTAAAACCCCTATTGACCGTTGGCCTAACTGTGAAAAACCCCAAATTAGTCCTGCTGTTGGGGGGCGAAATATGGGAAATGTCTCTTTACCTGTGCAGTGTGGTAAGAAAAAACAATTTATGCAGCTCACTGTTAATGTGATGGGGCAGTATTATGTAGCGACTCGAAATATCTCACGAGGCGAAATAGTTGAGTTTGTCGATATTGGTACTAAGAAAGGGTTATTGCATAAGCTTCCTGCGGGTGCTGCAACAGATAAAATAGCCGTGCGTGGAACCATTGCCCTACGAAATATATCCGCAGGACAAACATTGACGAATTCAATGCTTAGACGTCCTTGGGCCATTAAATCAGGACAAACAGTATTTGTATTTGCGACTGGTGATAATTTTTCGGTGAAATATGAAGGCCGCGCCATTAATAATGCAGTTACAGGTGGAAATCTACGTGTACGCTTAGTGAATGGACAAGTTGTCAACGGCGAAGCTTTAGAAAATGGCAGTGTAAAAGTTGCCTTAAAGTAAATGGAATTATTAATTATTTCATAACACTAGATAGCTATGCAATATTTTGTAACACTAGAGACACTAAAGATTCATACAGGATTGCCGATAACCTAAATATGAAAAATATCGGGAACAGGAAAACACATTATGGCTATTGAGCAGACATCTGCAATTTCTGCATTGACTCAGGTGACTAACCGCGATCCACAAGACGCGACTATCCCGGTGCGCGATAAAAAAGTTTTAATAAATGAAGTAGTTAAAGAAAGTGCATTTGCACCAAGTGAACTACAAAAAAAATTATTGCAGCCTCAAGCTAGTGATATTGATCTGGCTAAAGTTGAAAGAATTAAGCAAGCGATTCAAGACGGCACCTTAAAAATGGACGCTGGAAAAGTCGCCGATGGTATTTTACGCGATGCTCACGAATGCATGTTATCAATGAAATAATATAATTATCATGAATGACGAATTATTAATATTACTAGAGCAACAGCTCTCACATTTACAGTCACTGCAAATTGTGATGAAAAATGAAGAATTATTATTAGGTTATCATCAAGTTCCGCCTTCGCCTTTTCAAGAGACGACAGAGCAAAAACGTTTTTTAGTTGCGGCAATTAGCTATGGTGAAAACCATCGTTTACAGCTTGAAGCACAAGCGCAAATTGTCGCACCTTATGAAGACAATCTTGCGTTAAATGGCATCTGGGAAATGATCAAATCTTTAACGGGTGAATTAAAAGATCTAAATTACCGTAACCATCAAATGCTACAACTGCATATGGAACTTAATTCAGAGCGCCTGAATTTTGCAAAAAAACATAATAATCAATCAACTTATGGTGCAGACGGTCTAGAATCTAAACGCCCAGTTTTAGGTAAAAAGATATCAATTTAGGCGATTAAAGGCTTTATCTTCCATTATGATTAAAGATGGGAATTTTCGAATAACACGCCGAAAAACATGGGCTTATTCATAATTATTGATTTAGATAATCAGTGTTTAAATTAAAAAGTATTAGCACTGCACTATTTGCTTTAATTTCGCCTCGCACCCATTTTGATACGTTTTCTTTCATCATATTCAATATCAAGGAAAAATGATTGTGAGATATTATTTTGCTCACAAATTCGCTTGATATCTTTACCTGACATCAGTTTAGACTCACCAAATTTTGTCATTCCTTTGCTTTTATTCTAGCGTCTATGCGCCGAGCCACTACGTCATCGGTAATACCAACCGCTTACATCTCTTGAGAAAATTGAAATAGTTCATTCAGTTTATTCTTCATCATTAATCCTAATCAAAATATTGCTTAAATAATTCGAATCACAGGTAGGCAACAAATGAAGCCAACACCCCTGTGATTCAAAGTATGACAGAAAGAAAAAACTAAGCGCCGCTAATCATCGACGTCATCCTAATCTTCCGATGATCGCTCAACTCAAGATTAGACATCACGACCAACTGCGGCAAGCTACGACGTAAGAAACGAGACAAAATCAGACGTAACCCGTGATTAACCAACAATACGGTTGGTGCGCCCATTGCCTCTTGGTGGCCTATCGCCTCTTCTGCTTGAGCTTGAATAAACTGTGCTAAATTAGGTTCTAAACCACCGCCATTTTTCGCCGCTTGCAGTAAAATTTGTTCTAAATTTGCATCTAAACCAATGACTTGAATTTCTTCTGCATTACCAAACCACTGTTGAGTGATAGCACGCCCTAATGCAATTCTGATTTGCGATGTCAGGTAATCAGTATCTTTTTGCTCGCCGTTTTCACCTGCCATTTCAGCTAACGTTTCAATAATAGTGCGCATATCACGAATAACCACATCTTCCATCAACAAGTTTTGCAAAACTCGATGTAAAATCGTTAAAGAAATCGTATCTGGGATCAAATCATCAGCCAGTTTCGGCATCTCTTTTTTCACACGGTCATACAGCATTTGCGCTTCTTGACGACCAAAAAGCGAACTGGAATTTTGTAATAAAATTTGATTAAAATGCGTCGCTACTGCGGTACTGGCTGAAACAACCGTATAACCTTGAATTTGTGCTTGCTCACGCAGATCATCATCAATCCAAACCGCCGGTAGACCAAAGGCTGGCTCTTTCGTAATATCGCCTTCTAATGAACCCGCCGCATTGCCTGGGTCGATAGCTAGACTACGTCCCGGCTGTGCTTCGCCACGCCCAACTTCAGCACCTTTAATTAAAATGCGGTATTCACAAGGAGATAGCTCTAAGTTGTCGCAAATATGCACCACCGGCGGTAAATAGCCGATCTCTTGTGCAAATTTTTTACGTAATCCACGTAAACGCCCTAATAGCTCCCCCTGTTGCTCGTTATCAACCAACGGAATTAAGCGGTATCCCACTTCCATGGCCAATAAATCTTCCAGCTGCACATCATCCCACGTCGCTTCAACCACTTTATTTGCTTCATTAAAATGTTGCGCTTGGCTACTATCCGCTTTCCCTTCCGGATTTTTTGATTTACGAATCAGATACCAACCTAATCCAGCTAAAGCCGCGGTAAACAATAAAAATACAAAATTCGGCATGCCTGGAATAAGACCAATCAGCCCCAACACTCCAGCACTTAACCACATAACCCGTGGGTTATTGAACAGTTGGTTAACCATCTGTTCGCCCACATCTTCATCGGTCGCTACACGGGTAACAATTACCCCTGCGGCAGTTGAAATAATCAATGCAGGAATTTGAGCCACCAAACCATCACCAATAGTGAGCAATGTATAGGCACTCGTTGCATCCCCCAGTGACATATTGTGTTGCCCAACCCCGATGATAAGACCACCAATCACGTTAATTACCATGATCATGATCCCAGCGACGGCATCCCCTCGGACGAACTTACTTGCACCATCCATCGAGCCATAAAAATCAGCTTCTTGAGTCACTTCAGAACGGCGTTTTTTGGCTTCATCATCACTAATAATACCGGCGTTTAAATCGGCATCGATAGCCATCTGCTTACCGGGCATACCATCAAGGACAAAACGTGCGCCCACTTCGGCAATACGTCCAGCACCTTTAGTAATAACCATAAAGTTGATTAAAACTAAGATGATAAATACAACAATACCAATCGCAAAATTACCGCCAACCAAGAAGTGGCCAAATGCTTCAACCACTTTACCTGCTGCATCAGGGCCAGTATGACCATCCAATAAGATAATACGTGTCGAGGCGATATTGAGTGATAAACGCAATAACGTAGCAAATAGTAAAATAGTCGGAAAAGCGGCAAAATCAAGCGTGCGCTTAGTGAACATGGCCACTAATAGCACCATGATCGACAACGCGATATTAAAAGTAAATAATAAATCCAATAAAAAAGCCGGCAACGGTAAAACCATCATCGACAAGATAAGTAAGATAAGAATTGGCCCGGCAAGTATTTGCCACTGCGTTCCTTGTAGATTTTTCGGCAATTTTAAAAGAGCAGCCAAATTAGCCATCGCGATTGTTATCTCCAGCAAAGTCCAGTGTCGGTGGCACTGGTAAATTTTTCGGTTTTTTCGGTCTGAGTCCACCCTCACTACGCCAACGGCGTAATTGATAAACCCATGCTAAAACTTCTGCTACCGCTGCATACAGCGCAACAGGGATACTTTGTCCTATTTCCGCATGACGATATAACGCACGCGCCAGCGGGGGGGCTTCTAGCTGCAATATTCGATGCTCTTCCCCAAGTTGTTTGATGCGTTGAGCAATAACGCCAGCGCCTTTGGCCAACACTTTTGGGGCTCCCATTCTTTTATCGTCATATTTAAGCGCTACTGCATAGTGGGTCGGGTTAGTAACGATGACATCAGCACTCGGTACATCGGCCATCATACGATTACGCGCCATTGCCCGTTGCTGTTGGCGAATTTTCGCCTTGATATGTGGATCGCCTTCTTGTTGTTTAAACTCATCCTTAATTTCTTGACGGCTCATACGTAATTTTTTTAGATGAGAACGGAATTGATAAAACACATCGAACGCCACCATCGGGATCAGCAAAAAGACAATTAAATATCCCGCAAAAATGACCTTTTCTAGCCCATTAGCAAGCGCAGTAACAGGCGCTTCCATCGCAAGATGTAAGAGCGATGGCCAACTTTGCCATAAAAATATAAACGTACCGAGCCCCACAAAGAATGACTTCAAAATGGCTTTGAAAAGCTCAGAAAGCGCATTCATCGAAAAAATTCGCTTTAATCCTTTTATCAAATCAAGCTTTTTCAAATCAAACTTAATTAGCTTACTATTAAAAACTAATCCACCAACCAATGACGACGCTGAGATCCCAACTAAGGCCAATCCCCCTATCACCGGAAATAATGCAAAAAGAGCTTCACTAACAACACGCCCTAAATAACTGAGCATCAACCCCGTATTTTGTAAATAATGCCCATCAAAAATAAAACCTTGGCGTACGGTTTGACGTAGTTGATCCGCCAAATGCCCACCGCTAAGCCACAGCAAACTAATACCCGCTAACATCATCATTAATGAGTTTAATTCTTTCGAACGAACGATTTGCCCATCATCCCTAGCTTTTTCTTTTTTATGGGGGGTGGGCTCTTCTGTTTTTTCTACATCGCTTTCGTCGGACACTTTTGTTCCAAAATTTAAACACAATATGAGTTATCGCTATAGCATGACAGACTGTCAAAAAATCAATGGTGGAAAATAGATGTACTTCAAGGGGGTTATTTGGCAATTGAACAATATGACAACAGTTTTGTGAACCGCGGTGCAAGGATGAATATTTAATGAAAAATAAATGAGGAAAAATCAAATAAGCAATTGATTTATTAATTGACCAATTTTAATTAATATAGTTGAAAATCAATATGAAAATAAGGTCATTATGTTATGGATATTTGCCACCTAGTTGCTCCGGATATCAATTTAGAAGATGCCCCAAAAGAAGCGGAGCGAATGCTTAGCTGGCTTAAACAACAAGGTATTATTGATCCTATCTTTCAAGGCATTGAAGATGACGAAATCATTTATCGCCCGACCGCTGAATATAAAGAACCTGTTTTGTATGTGATTGATGACAATGTTGTACCAACACAACTGCCAGAAAACACATTGAAAAACTATCTCACAATCGTGACTGAACGTACTGTATTTCACGCTGGTGGCAATGGCCTTGGTCTTTATTGCCCGCAATGTACCAGTGAACAAAGTGAACGTAGCAATGATTGGAGTGATACGGTAACCGATTGGTATGAGGGTAAACCTGAAAGTCTCGCATGCATTAATTGCGGCTTTGATGCGCCACTGTCCGGCTGGAAATTCGACCCTCAATGGGCATTTGGTCATCTTGGCTTTAGCTTTCATGATTGGGATCTCAGCGATGCTTTTATTATGGAGTTTGAACAAACGCTTGGCAGTGAAATCATCGTTGTTTATCAACATGATTAGTTATTAATATCAATTCAACAGTAGGATTACTTGCACTTAAATAAATACAAGTATTCCTACTATAAAACACATCATATATTATTAATTTTTATAAACTTTTTTTATAAAACCCTTACCCACTTAGAAATAATCTATATTTGATATTTTATCAAATAAATACTTGGTATTTTACTCACACAAAACCCTTAGATTTAAGATTAATCAAAAAAGGTATTTTTATGTACGTACAGCAGTATTCAAATAATAGAAGAATACTTTCATGGAATAAACCTTCATTTAAAAAAGCATTTATTAATTTATTCACTAAAAATATAGTTAAAGTTAATTTATGCGATATACCAAAAACACCTAATACCCTAGTTGCAAATACTGCTATTGTAAATAATATTCCCTGCTTTGATGAGGTTGATTCTAGGCAAGAGATAAATAAACTAAATAAAGAGAATGATCACCCAAAATTTAAATTAGCTGCTTATATAGAAAAAAATAGAGAGCATTGTAATGGCATAGAAACACCAAATATCAGTGCCCTAAATCAATCTCACAAAAAAGACATTATCGATTGCCTTAAACGGGTTATTGTCATTGGTGATAGTTTATCTGACTCCAAGGGCCGTATGTTTGCTAAAACTTTTGGAATACTGCCCTCGGCACCACAGTACCATAAAGGGAAATTTACCAATGGTTTTACTTGGCCTGAATTCCTTACTTCGCCACATTTCATGAAACATAAAACTATTGATACTCAGAATAATCGAGTCACCTATTCCCCTGTGACTCTAATGAATAAAGCTGAAGGCGGTGCAGTCGCGGGAAATTATAATCAGTTGATTCCAAAGTTCAAATTTATTTCAAACATGAAAAAACAAATAAATAAAATCAAATTTGAGGCTACAGACTTGGCAATTGTTTCCCTCGGAGCTAATGATTATGTAACTTTTGCTAAAGAAGACATTAATAAAGTTATCGATGACCAAATTAATTTAATTAAAAAAATGACTCAGCAAGGAGCAAAAAATATTTTAGTAATGGGGGTACCTAACCTAGCATCAACACCTTTCGCCAAAATACAATCCAGTACCTATAAAAATAAGATGAAAATAATTACACTCATTCATAATATAAGGCTAAAATTGCGATTAAATAAAATTGCCTCTCAAGAAGATATAAATATTAAATTCTTTGACCTTTATAAGGCTATGGCCGAAATAACAAAAAAAGCTGAAGAACTAAATTTATTAAGCAGTTCTAATATTGAAGGCGATACCAAAAACCGACCTTATATTTTAGACAGGCCCTTTACGAAAGGTTATATTGGAGGAACAGGCTATATGGATACGGCTCCCAATTATCTATTTAATGATAGCGTCCACCCGACGCAAGAAGTTCACTCCATTATTTCAATGATATTAAACGATTTTATTGTGAAAGAGTATCAAACCAAAAATAATTCGAATTACAAGTAAGCAGTAATTGAAGCTATCCCAAGAAACATCCATAAGTATGTAACTTGGGTAGCTGAGAGCTGCTCTGTAGCCCGAAGTATGATAGGAATTGATTTAGAATCCTAACTCATCAAGTAAATCATCCACCTGCGATTGTGATGCCATCACATTCACACCTTCTTTATTAATTTGCGGACCATTCAGTAAACTATCAGTTTGCTGCTTCGCACGCATTTCTGGTGGTGTGTTTTCCACTAACAGCGCGAGAAGCTGTTTCTCTGCTTCTTCAACGACTTCCATCATTTTTTTAATAACTTGGCCGGTTAAATCCTGGAAATCTTGCGCCATCATAATTTCTAACAGTTCAGCTTTAGTTGTTTCACTGTCTTCAATCACTTGCGTTAAAAATGCTTGAGTTGCCCCTTGCAGTTCAACAGAAACACCTTCTGCCTCTGAATTTTGCCATTGTTGCTGCAATTCAATCGCATCTTTGTTCATTTTCACTTGTAATGGCTTAATCACATCAATGCCATTAAGTGTTTTTTCTGCTGCCTGAGCGGTCATTTGAGCAATATAGCGTAACCTGTCTTTCCCATCAGGAATACTGGCTACCGCTTGCTGAACACTTTTTTCAAGACCAAGCTCACGCATGCTCTCTCTAAGTGTTCTCATTAAAGTACCAATTCGAGTAATAACTTGTTTTAAGTCTTCGTTACCATTTCGATTGCTTTGTAAAAATGTTGATTCAGTCATCACAGTCTCCTTTAACAAGTGCGCTTATTGCAGTCCCATTTTTTCGAATACTTTATTAAGTTTTTCTTCTAAAATGGCAGCTGTAAATGGCTTCACAACATACCCACTTGCACCAGCTTGTGCTGCGGCAATGATATTTTCCTTTTTCGCTTCAGCGGTAACCATTAATACAGGAATATGCTTGAGCGCTTCATCACCACGAATAGTTTTGAGTAACTCTAAACCGTCCATATTTGGCATATTCCAATCTGCGACGACGAAATCAATATTTCCAGTACGAATTTTATCTAATGCATCAACGCCATCTTCAGCTTCTTCTATTTTATTAAATCCAAGCTCTTTTAATAAGTTACGTACGATACGACGCATTGTGGAAAAATCATCAACAACCAAAAAACTAAGATCTTTAGCGGCCATAACCACTCCTTCAAAATACAATAGTGAATATCTGTAACAGTTATGCCGTTACAGAAGAAAGTTTTGCTAAAATACTTGGTGCAATTTTAAGAATATCTTGCACTTCATCTACAGCATCCATTTCGATAGCAGCTCGCGGCATACCAAATACCACACAACTACTTTCGTTTTGAGCATAGGTAATTGCACCTTGCTTACGTAAATTTAAGAGTCCTTTTGCACCGTCCATACCCATTCCGGTTAATAAGACACCGACACATTTACGCCCGACACATTGAGCTACTGAATCAAAGAGGACATCAACAGAAGGCCGATGACGATTTACCGGTTCACTTTGCTGCAAAATAACTTGAAAACCTTTGCCTTTATCAGCAATCAACATATGCGAATCACCAGGTGCAATGTAGGCATAACCTTTTTGCAATAATTCATTGTGCTCAGCTTCTTTTACCGTTAGCACACACAGTTTATTAAGTCGTTCAGCGAACGAGCGCGTAAATCCGGCTGGCATATGTTGCGTAATGACCACAGGCGGACATTCACGAGGCAACATTTCTAAAAACTGACGTATCGCTTCAGTTCCCCCCGTTGATGCACCAACTGCAATAACGCGACTATGGCATACATGCGGGGAAAGCGGTTTCGCAAATGTTGTAGATTCTGACGCTTTATTTTCGACTCGTGCAAAACGAGTACGCTGCGTGATTTTCGACATCGCTGCCGCGCGAATTTTCTCTCCAATCAAGTCACGATAACTCATCATGGTTTCACGAATACCAATCTGTGGTTTAGTGACAAAATCGACCGCGCCTAGCTCTAAAGCTTTTAATGTAACTTCAGAACCTTTTGAGGTTAATGTTGATACCATCACAACAGGCATAGGATGAAGTCGCATCAATTTCTCAAGAAAATCAATACCATCCATGCGAGGCATTTCAACATCAAGCGTGATCACGTCAGGAACAAGTTGCTTAATCAAATCACGCGCGACATAAGGATCAGGCGCAGTATCAACCACCTCCATATCAGGATGGCTGTTGATAATTTCCCGCATTAATTGGCGCATCAGTGCGGAGTCATCAACGCAAAGCACTTTAATTTTTTTCACTACCCCCTCCTTCCAGCTTGTACGCTGTAGACGGTTTGTCCTTTAATCACGAAACTTTGCGACAATTGAGATAAATTTTCAGAATGACCGATAAACAACAAGCCATCTGGTTTAAGTAATGTGGCAAATCGTTCAAGCATTTTCATTTGCATTTCTTTATCAAAATAAATCATGACATTACGACAAAAAATAGCATCGAAGCGATGCTGTAATTGCCAGTCGTTGTCACTCAGATTTAAATAACGAAATTCAATCATTTGCCGCAATGCCGGTTTAACTCGAGCGTAGCCTTCAAACTCACCGACACCTTTCATAAAATTACGTTGCCTTTGCAAAGCACTTAAGGATTTGAGTTCTTCAACACGATAAACGCCTTGCTTGGCTTTATCTAAAACCTCGGTATCGATATCACTAGCTATCACTTTGGCATTAATTGCATGGGGCCCTAAAACATCGCTCAATGTCATCGCGATTGAGTAAGGCTCTTCCCCTGTCGAAGATGCCGCACACCAAATGTTAATATTGCTGTCTTTTCGTGTGCGAATAAAATCTGATAAGGTTACAAAATGATGTGGTTCACGAAAAAATGCCGTTAGGTTGGTCGTTAATGCGTTCACGAAAGCCTGCCATTCTGGATTCGATGGCTCCCGCTCTAACATACGTAGATAATCAGTAAAATTGTCGATATTACAGTCACGTAACCGTTTTAATAACCGATTATAGACCATACTTTTTTTATTCATGGTAAGGACAATGCCTGATTTTTTATGAATAAATCGACAAACCCGACCAAAGTCTTCATCGGTCAATGGTTCTATTTGTGGTACAAAAAGCATCGTACTTGTCGCCCTATTCAATAAAACCCCAGAGGTAGCCTTCAATTGGTGGCCAGACTCTGAGGTTAACAACGCTATTGTTGATTAAATTCACCGTTTAATGCGGCTTGTTTGGTTGTCTGGTAGTTCAAAGAATGCAACGGTATCCACTAAGTTATTAGCTTGATCTTCAAGCGCTGCCGTTGCGCTTGTTGACTGCTCAACTAAAGCCGCATTTTGTTGCGTTACTAAATCCATCTGACTCACTGCGGTAGCGACTTGCTCAATACCTCGGCTTTGCTCATTCGATGCAGATGCAATACTCCCCATTAATTCAGTTACTTGATTAACCGCAGCAACCAATTCATTCATGGTTTGCCCTGCTTCATTAACTAAGAGGGAACCTTGGCTAACCCGGCCAACAGATTCATCGATAAGTGCTTTAATTTCTTTTGCTGCTTCAGCGCTACGTTGTGCTAATGCGCGAACTTCACCAGCAACAACAGAGAATCCCCGACCTTGCTCACCAGCTCGAGCCGCTTCAACTGCTGCATTAAGGGCTAAAATGTTAGTTTGAAATGCAATACCATCAATCACACTAATAATTGCGCTGATTTTTTGCGAGCTATGAGAAATCGACGTCATCGTTGCAATAACATCAATCGTGATTTCACCACCTTTTGTTGCCGTTTTTGATGCACTGACTGCCAATTCACTAGCTTGACGTGCATTGTCTGCATTTTGTTTCACTGTCGCGGTGAGTTCTTCCATACTCGCAGCAGTTTCTTCTAATGAGGCAGCTTGCTGTTCAGTACGCGATGATAAGTTGTTATTGCCTAATGCTATCTCACGAATACCGGTATACATTTGATCGGTGTTAGAACGTAATGCCGTAATCGACGTCGCGAGTGAATTTTGCATTAATTTCAATTGTTCAAATACGTATCCAATTTCATCACGCGTGGTCACTTCAATCTTTTGATTTAATTTACCTTCGGCAACTTTAGTAAAATGTTCACTCATGCTACTTAATGGTTTGATAACTTTTCGTTTCATCCAATAATGCGCAAATGTTGTCACCAAAATAATAATGACGATAACTGAAAGGAATGAACTCCAAGCGAAAGTATTATAGAGCCTTGCCGCTTCTAAGGATTCTTGATCTTCAATTTTGATTAATGCTAAATAATCATTAATCATTCCTAATAACTGATCTTGATGAGCTTGTGCAGGCAGTGAAATATAAGAAGCGACATCATTGTTATCAAGGTGAGTATTTAATGCATTAAGTACGGTAATAAATGCTTGGTATTTGTCCTCAAGAGCTGCAAGATTTTCTTTTTCGGACAAAATAGGTTGAATTTTGAAAGATTCATAATCTTTCGCAGCTTCTGCCATAAACCGGTCAAACGTCGTTTTCGTTTCTTCGATAAGTGGCGCGTTATCACCTACTTTTAAAAGCAATGCAATTTGAGTAAGACTATTTCGAGCCTGCATTAAATCTTTATTTATTTCTTCTAATAATGCACTTTTTTTAGCGCCTAAATCGATACGCTCTAAAGAGTTTAATTCACTCGTGACTATTGCGACAGAAACCCCGCTCGATACAATTTGCATCCCGCAAAATAAAAAAAGCAATAGATATAAACTTACTGAAATTCGTATATTACCAAACATATAACCCCCACTTACGCCAACCAGGTTTCTGTAGATTTAAGCATCAATTTTGCGATATACAGAAACGCTGCAAAGTTGCTACCTAATAAGGTAATAACTTCACAGCGCTAAACTGTGCTTAACCTTTAGAACGTTTCCCAATTATCATCATTTTTATGATCCTTAGATGATAATTTAGCTAGATCCGGGGTTTTAACGATATTTGAAATCGTCCTTGCCGCCGGCTTTGTATTACGCACTTCCGTGTGTTTTAACGCCGGTAGACGGAAAATAGAAATGAGCTGTGACAGTTTTGCAACCTGTTCTTCCAACACATTTGCCGCTACCGCCGATTGCTCAACCAGTGACGCATTTTGCTGAGTCACTTTGTCCATTTCAGCGACTGCTATGCTGACTTGTGAAATACCTTTACTTTGCTCATCAGATGCAGTGGCAATATGAGACATAATGTCTGTGACCCGCGTGACCGACTCAACAATCTTGGTCATCGTTTCACCCGCATCTTCAGCTTGACGAGCGCCAGTGCCCGTTCTTGAAACAGAATCTTCGATGAGCGTTTTAATTTCTTTTGCTGCATCGGCACTGCGCTGAGCTAAGTTACGGACTTCATCGGCAACGACAGCAAAGCCACGACCATGTTCCCCAGCACGTGCTGCTTCAACGGCTGCATTTAGTGCTAAGATATTGGTTTGAAAAGCAATACTATCAATAACAGCGGTAATATCAGATATTTTTTGTGAGCTATCGGCAATATTAAGCATGGTGCTAACGACATTAGAGACAACTTTCCCGCCTTCTTTCGCAATCACCGACGCTTGATTCGCAAACTCACTCGCTTGATGAGCATATTCGGTATTTTGTTTTACCGTCGCTGTTAACTCACTCATACTCGCCGAAGTCTCTTCTAGACAAGCAACCTGCTGCTCTGTTCTAGATGAAAGATCATTATTTCCGGCGGCAATTTCAGTCGTTCCTTGATAAATAGTTTCGCTACCATCAAGTACACCACGCACCGTATTAATAAGCTCTTGCTGCATGTGTTGCACACCTCGAGCAAGTTCGCCTATTTCATTATTGGCGTTGGTATCAACCTTCGGTGTTAAATCTCCGGCTGCAAAGACTTTAATACGTTCAATCAATAAAGTTAGTGGCTCAATAATACCTTTACGTACATATCGGTAACTTAATAAGCCCACAAATGCTAACGTAATCGATAAAATCACTAGCATATAAAGTGATTGGCGGTAATTATTGTCTGCATTGACAACTTCAGCCTGAAAATCGGCAGAAATATCAGCGAAATAGGCATTGAACTGTTCTTCAAATTTAACTTGAAGACCTGAGGTTCGATGCGCATAAAACTTTTCTAAATCACCTTTTTCTGCATATTCACCTAAGGTAACTAATGCATTACGATAATCTTCATAGGTCGCAAATAATTTCTCGAACTTAGCTTTATCATAGGTCGAGCTTTGCATCAGTTTGTTGTAACGAACATACGCATCATCTGCAGATTTAAAATTACGTTTAGCTGCTTTAATTAAATCTTCTGTTGTTGAATCATCTTGAATTTTTCGACCTTCTAATAAATAGGCATTTACTGACCGATTTAAGTTGGCACGAGCTTGTAATAAGTTAACCCAGCTTTCAGTTAATACTTGTCTTTGGCGTTGGAGCGAATTTAAATAATTAATACTGTCACTGTTATCACCGAGCTTGTTAAACATCAAACCACTAGATACCAGTTGCAATAAAATAAAAATAAAAATGACGGACAAAAGTCCTGATACGATCTTAATTCGACTATACATGACGTTTTACTAACATTATTTTGTTGTATTTTGGATATCGGTCATTCAACTAAAAACTTTAGTTAATGAGATATTAATATTTGAGCAATGAATAAAGCTGAGTTGTTACTCAGCCATACTGTCAATCAATGCCATTTCATCGCTGGTCAGCAATTTTTCAATATCAACCAATATCAGCATGCGGTCATTAACCGTACCAAGACCGGTCAAATATTGGGTCGATAACGTGACTGCAAAGTCAGGTGGCGCAGCAATTTGATCTTCGTTGAGAACCAACACATCTGAAACACCATCAACAACGATGCCAACCACTCTGTCTTTTAAATTCACGACAATCACGACAGTATTATCGTTATAAACCACATTTTCATGGGAGAATTTCACACGTAAATCAATAATAGGAATGATCACACCGCGCAGATTTGTTACACCTTTAATAAAATCTGGTGTATTAGCAATCCGAGTCACTTGTTCATAGCCTCGGATTTCCTGCACTTTTAAGATTTCAATTCCGTACTCTTCTTCCCCAAGAGTAAAAATGAGGTAACCTTCACCATTTTTTTCTTCATCAAGCTTATTTAAATCATCATCGAACATAGACATATGCATGACCTCTATTTAGTGCACCACAGGTTGTGAAACCTGCTGTTTCTTTTTAATCAAAATGCTGTTATTCATTTTTTGTAATTCAGCGACATCTAAAATCAACGCAACTGAGCCGTCTCCCATAATTGTTGCAGCTGAAATACCCGGAATTTTGCGGTAATTACTTTCAACATTTTTCACAACGACTTGTTGCTGTCCTACTAGCTTATCGACCAATAAAGCAAAACGATGACCTGCATTTTGGATAATCAGCACAATACTGTTATCTAAATTACGCTCAGCATTTTCAATGCTAAATACTTGATGTAATTCAACTAATGGCAAATATTCACCACGTACTAATAACATTTTTTCTTCGCCCGCTAAGCGATAAATATCATCCTGACGCGGCTGTAATGTACTGATAATTGAACTTAGCGGAACGATAAACACATCTTCTGCAACTTTGACGGACATGCCATCTAAAATAGCTAATGTGAGTGGCAGAAGAATACGAATAATAGTGCCCTTGCCTTCCGTAAAACCAATCTGGACACGACCACCCATATCTTGAATATTTCGTTTCACCACATCCATGCCAACCCCACGGCCAGAAACATCCGTGATGACTTCAGCCGTTGAGAATCCTGGTGCCATAATGAGCATTGCCACTTCTTCATTGCTCATTGCATCGTGAACATTCATACCTTGGGAGCGAGCTTTAGCAAGAATGCGTGTTCGATTAAGCCCCGCACCATCATCACGCACTTCAATACAAATATTTCCGCTTTGATGTGATGCTGCAAGAGTCAAAGTACCCGATTCCCGCTTGCCATTAGCAAGACGAACCTCTGGTTTTTCAATCCCATGGTCAAGACTATTACGAACAAGGTGATTCAGTGGATCGACAATACGCTCTATCAAACTTTTATCTAATTCAGTTGCACTACCTTCCACTTTAAGTTCGATTTTTTTACCCAATTTCGAGGCAATATCACGAACCATGCGAGGAAAACGACTAAATACATAGTCCATTGGCATCATTCGAATTGACATAACAGACTCTTGTAGAGCTCTTGAATTGCGCTCTAACTGGACAATCGAGCCTAGCAAATCAGCATATTCATTTTGATCTACCTGCTGGCTATGTTGTGTCAACATGGATTGAATGATAACGAGCTCGCCAACAAGATTAATGAGTTGGTCAACTTTTTCGACAGCAACACGAATACTGCTCGAGTCACCTTTTGGTTTAGTCACTGATGCTTTGCGTGTTACTGGCGCAGCTTCTTTTTCGATAACCTCAGCTTTAACGGCTTCGGCCTCAGCTTGAACCTCTATTTGGTCTGCCTGTTCATTAGCCTCTTCTTCGACAGCTTGAATATATGGCTGGCAATCGTCGAAACTAATTACTTCATGGCTAATTTGAGATTCATCCACAACAAAGCACAGTACACCGCAAACATCATCAATTTCGGTATTACTGCCGAGCCAAACTTGTAAGCTATTTTCAGTTTTTTCGGTGTGATACACAGTGCCAAATAATTCCAATTCATCGGCAAGCAAATCAACTTCAGTGGTTTTTAATTGTTGAAGCGTGATCATAAAATAATACGTATGTTCACTTTTCATCCCACAGGTTTGAGGTGCGTTCACAGATACTGCGGAATGTTCACTGTCAGACAATTGAGTTTCAGTTGACGCCAATGACGATACGGTTATTTCTTCGGCACGCTGCTCAACGCTGCTTAACACATCACAAATACGTTTAAACATTTCATCATCAGGTAATGAACTGTTTTTATATGCATCTAATTGCGATGCCATCACATCTTTAGCATCTAAAAATATATCAATGATGTCAGGTGTTAATGTCAGCTGGTCGAGACGCGCCTTATCCAATAAATTTTCCAATGTATGAGTGGTATTTTGCAACTGAGTGAAACCAAAAGTTGCAGCTCCTCCTTTTATAGAATGAGCACTACGGAAAATGGCATTTAGCTGCTCGCTATCCGGGTCAAAAGGATCGAGCTCAAGTAAATGTTGTTCCATATCCCTGAGCAACTCATCGGCTTCATCGAAAAATGTTTGATAAAACTCGGTAATATCCATGGTTTTTATCCAGTTTCGCTTAGGTTTCACTTAACGCTGACTGCCGGAACATCCGGCAGTACAACTAAAATAGATTAATATTCAAATAGTCTTTGTAAATCAGTGCATTTATTGCTGAACTTTTACAGTGACTACTTCATTGGTTGCCGGTACTGGCTCGCGTTTTATCACTTTATTTAGCACATCATTTATGGGTGTTGCCCCATCGTATTCACGTAAAATTTGTTTCGTTTCTTCATCATTTAAAACAATAATACTTATCCTGCGATTTATTGGTGCAAGACCATGTTCTTTATCTAAATGAATAGACGCAGCCATCCCAACAACTCGCAATACTTTGTTTTCATTCATTCCACCACGTATTAATTCGCGACGTGATGCATTTGCCCTATCAGAGGAAAGCTCCCAGTTGCTATAATTTGCACCGTTAGCGTAAGGCAAATCATCGGTATGCCCTGAAATACTGATCCGATTTGGTACATCATCAAGCAACGGTGCAATTGCACGTAAGATATCTCGCATATAAGGCTCGACAGTGGCAGAACCCACTTTAAACATAGGTCGATTTTCACTATCAACAATTTGAATACGTAAACCGTCGTTAATCATGTCAATAAGTAAATGAGGCTTCAATTCATTAAGGCGAGGGTCATTTAAAATCGCTTGCTCGAGTGATTTTTTAAGTTTTTCAAAACGATAATTAGCATCACCATCAGTGAGAGAGTTCGGCTCAGGTAAAACATCACCATCACGATAAATAGGATCTTTGCCGCCCCCCGGAATTGGGTTTGTCGCATCACCACTTTTTTTACCCGGATTAATTGCGGTACTCAGTGGCGTTCTAAAATATTCAGCAATTTGTGTTAATTCTTGAGGACTTGAAATCGAAATAAGCCACATCACCAAAAAAAATGCCATCATTGCTGTCATAAAATCAGCATAAGCAATTTTCCATGAGCCGCCATGCCCACCTTGATGATGTGAAGCACGTTTTTTGACTCGAATTATTTGAGGGTTATTGGCTGCCATCGACCGATTACTCCTCGCTCGATTCTTGAGCGCGATTGCCTATTTTCACTTCACGAACTTTATCTTCAAGCTCCAAAAATGAAGGTCTATCGGCACTAAACAATACTTTACGTCCGAACTCTACGGCGATTTGTGGCGCATAACCTTGCAATGCAGACAGGAAAGTGACTTTAATGCACTCCATCATTTTTAACTGTTCGCCACTGCGCAAGCGGATCAATGAAGCTAACGGTAAAATAAAACCATAAGCCACTAAAATACCTAAGAATGTACCGACCATTGCATGAGCAATTAATGCACCAAGCTCACCTGCGGGCCTATCGGCTGAACCCAAAGCATTTACTACCCCCAAAACAGCCGCAACAATACCAAAAGCAGGCATAGAGTCGCCGACCATGTTTAAGCCGGATGCAGGGACTTCATTTTCTTGGCGAAAGGTTTCTAATTCTTCATCCATCAATGCTTCTATTTCATGACTTTGCAAATTACTTGTCACCATCAGACGCAAATAATCAACAATGAACATCAATGTAGATTCATCTTTTAAAATTCGAGGATATTGCGAAAAGATTTCGCTTTCTCTCGGATTCTCAATATCTTTTTCAAGCGCAAGTAGACCTTGCTGACGGGATTTATTGAGTAATTGAAATAACAATGCCATTAGATCCATCGACATTGCTTTGTTATAGGAGGAACGACGGAAAAGGCGCGGCAATACTTTACATAATGCAATAATCGATTTACCACTGTTACCGACTACAAAGGCACCTAAACCCGCACCTAAAATAATAACAAATTCAGCCGGTTGATATAGCGCGCCTAAATGGCCGCCAACCATTAAATAACCGCCAATTACGGCAACTGTAACAATGATATACCCGATGAGTATTAACACAATATTCCCTTTCACTCCGTTGGTTAACAGATGGCAGTCAAAGGGAATATTAGGAACGACAGGCAAATAATTTTGCCTGTAAACCAAATCAATCCAATTACATCACCGCTTTGGTAATGCCATCCTGTCGATATAGCGTAATATCGGCGAGATCTTCGGAAAGTTTACGTTTTTTTATTGCACGTGATGGTGGCTGGCACAAACTGCAAGTAAAACTATTTTCAGGGATATGCGCATAGGTGATAAATGACCCACTACAACAGCGACAATCGGAACGCTGCAACATACCACTTTCAACAAATCTAACTAACGTCCAAGCGCGGGTTAATGCTAATAATGGTTCTTCTCCTGGCGCTGGCGCACACTGTTCTAAATAAAGACGATATGCTTTCAATATTGCATCAACACCTTGGCAATAGCCACTTTTCAATAAAAATTGGTATGCATTATAAAACATAGATGAATGTATATTCTGTTCCCACGTCATAAACCAATCTGTTGAAAAAGGTAACATTCCCTTTGGTGGTGGGCATCCTCTTAGCTCTTTGTACAAACGAACTAATCGTCCGCGACTGATTTGGGTTTCACTTTCTAGCATCTGGAGGCGAGCACCTAACGAGATCAATTCCATCGCTAAGCGAATATCATTAGCCTCTTTAACAATACTTTTTTCAGCTATGGTGCTCATCTTTTTCTCGCTATATTAGTCTCGCCCTCATTATGCTTTTGCAGTAATCGAGTCGAAAGTAAGATACCCGTATGAATTTGTTGTAAATCATCAACCCTAGAATCACGTGTTAGTGTCTCTATCGTATCGCTGTTCTCAAATCTAAACTGACAGATTAGCTGGTTTGTTTCCGCTAATTTGACTAATTGAGAAAGAGAAAGATCTGCTAAAGTAGTTGCCATTGCATCAGAGATACCGAGACGAAACATGGCAGAGGCTTTTTCTTGAGAGATAAGTTTTTGAGCTAACAGCAAATATGAGAGGTTAATATCGTATATATGCTTCAGAAAATCTGTCGTCGTACTCATTTTTTTTCCTTTCCGAATATTTATCAACATCTGTGTGCAAAAAGAACAAATATGAAATTAAAAGTATTGTATGAACTGATTTTTTTAAATATTAAACGTTATTAAATTAGGTAATCGTATTCCATTACGTTCCCATGTTTTCCGTTAGTTAATACCCAATTTGGAGTATAAAAGTACAATATTTCAAATCTTAAATTAAATACATTTCCTGAATACCTACAAACAATAAATAGCGACTAAAAAATTAGCATTTCCACTAAAAGTGGGAATATACCGATATCATTATTAGTCGTTAATTATTATGCACCACTAAATTAACTATTCAAGATACTTATGTTTCTTTTTATCTGATTAGACTAATTACCCATCCATACATTAGAAAATCTTTATTAAACCTATATATTGCCCCACCTTATCCGAAATATTCGCGACATTTTGGATCGACTTAAACTAAATGGTAGGATTTTAATCAATACATTTACTCTTTTAAGGTGATTAAGAAGGTAAAAAGACCAATCACAACTTCAAGAACGGCATATTGATCTAGATCAATAGTTATTATTAAGAAACTGAACTGCCTTTATTCTGAATTCACTACTATCGGCAGGATTGGAATAAAATTTAGCCATTAATTTTCAATTTATTTGCTTAAACCTTTAACTATTCTTAAAAAGAATTCATAACTAGTTATTCTATTAAAAAAAATCAATTACTTTGATTCATAGTGAAACCTTACAAATTTGATAAGTAAGCCTTAACAGTTGTAATGAGCTGAAAATTTAATTGGATTAATTAAATTAATTAAAATTGTGATTTTTTAAATTTACTGAGTTTTAATTTAGCTTATAGTTGTTAATTGAATTTAATTATTTAACTCACTATTCCCACTTTTATTTTGTTAATATTTCATTACAACTTGACTATAAACAAATTAATTTTTTTATTTTTTCATCAAATGACCCAAAAAATATTTTTTTAATAAAAAGATCAACCTACGAAGACTGCAATCATTAACATTCAACTTAAAAAGTAAAAAACAAATGAGACGTACGTTCCTTTTTCTATATGTTTTCCATATGATTTTTAATTCATCGAAAGATGACTAAAATAAAAAACGCATATCTAGTGCAAGCCCGTAATTTTACTTAGCACCTATCATATTGACTGTTTCAATTTAATCAAAATAATAACAATAGTGATAATATCATTTGTTCACTATATACTTTTATTTTAACAAAATACTCAATAACGTTCTCAACCTTAAGTAAGATTGCGTAAATCAATTAAACTTAATGCTCCGATATTTTTATTTTTTTATAAAAACTCAAAAAATATAAAAATCGTATCAAAAGCATATTTAATATTTTTAATGAGGAATTTTTTTTGTTAAAACTGAGACTTATTTCACATTTAATCTCACTCTTTCCTAATAGTTTCCAAATAAAACTATTTCATAATGTATCTGTTTTAAGTGTTATAGCTCAGAAAATAGCCATATGATTTGCTATCATGGATTTAAGTTATATCGACTAAAGATTAACCAGATGCTTTAGACTAAATATATTATACTCATAGCCCCGTATGGCAGAATTCATACCATGTAACCATGTTACAGCTCTGTCATTTTCGCTTTAACGCACCAATAATAGGGACTAATATGTTTAGTTATTTAGCAACTGTAGAGTACATAGAAGAAGAAGGAACCTATGAAATTAGCTATTGTGATTTTCCTGAAATACAAGGCGTCACATTTAGCAAAGAAAACATTGAACTTGAAGCAGAGGAAACATTAACAGCAGCAATTGCGGAGTTGATTACATCACGACTACCAGTCCCAAGCCCTTCAGTCAGCACTGAAGATGCCTTTATCGTTTATTTACCAATCCTAAGTTGTTTAAAAATCGCACTAAGTAACGCTATTATAGAAACAAATACACGTAAAAGTGACCTAGCGCGCAAGCTTAATATCAATGCTCAGCAAATTGAAAGGCTACTTGATATCCATTACGCTTCAAAAATAGAAGCGTTAGAACAGGCACTTTATCTATTAGGCTATGATGCATCAGTAACCGTTACGAAAAGAGCTAGTTTAGAATAATAAAACATACTTTTTAGCCATAATTATTAGTTTTCATCAAAAAAATACCTAATAAGTAGTAATCTAAAATAGACTAATAAGAATCTAATATTTATATTAAGCGCGCACCCACTTTATTAATTAATCAAATTCTGCTGATTAAACAGGCTATTTTAATAGTCTGTTTAATTTTTGTTTGTTTTTAATATTATTATTGTTACTAATTTTGGTGTTTTAAATATAATTAATCGCCATTAATCCATTATCTTTAAAAAAACCAGACTACAAATTAAAACAAACGATTAACTTAAGTATTTTTTAAAGCGCTACTTATGACAAAAATGCTCAATTTGAAAAAACTCAAAGCAGAATTTTAATCCTAAAATATTACAAATTGCCCAATAACTCACCGAAATAACTAGTAATATCAATGCAGGAGCTTAGTTTAGATGGTTTGGTGTTGGTTGGTTTATCAGAAATGAGTTGGCTTATTCTATGAATGTAGTGCTTAACAAGACTTGATGTTAATAAATAAAACAAAGTATACCCATGAATCATTAACAGGATTAATAACATAAATCCCGTAACCAATTGAATTTTAAATATAATTAATTTTATACTTTGACGTAAAACTAAATAGATTCAATAGATAAATGAGAAGTAGATAGGTGTTATAACTCTCAATGCCACTATGATCGTTAAAAAGTGTCAAGGAGTTTAACAATTACAAAGAACTAACTCATGGTATACAAAACTATATGTGATTCACTCGAAAAAAGCGCCTCACAGGCAATTAATATCTATAATTAATACCGCTCAAAAACGCTATAATCCGGCCTCTCACCTCTCATAACAGCTCGTTGCTGTTCATGTACAGCTTCTCTATCAGCTCTTTTTTGTTCAGATGAGCGAGAATCTTTATGCTGCTTTGGCCATTTGGAATTATTTGGCCATTTTGAGTTATTTGGCTCAAATGTCGTCGACGATGAACACCCTGTGATTATAAACAGACAAACTAGTGAGTAGATTAATTTCATTATGATTATTGACATATCTTACGATTAACAAAAACGAAACTTATCAAATTTGAAATTTGATGACAACCACAAATATTTTATGGTGATAGTCATTATTAGATAAAAATAGAGCTTTAAGCGATAACCACCAATTTCTAACTCTCCATAAAAATTGAGTGCATTTTTAGATATCAGTCACGATACGTCAACCAAGGATAAGAGTAACAAAAAGTGAATAGGCATTAATGTGAAGTTTGACGTTAATGCCTGTCCTGCGGATATTCCCACAAAAGTTATTGACCGGTATTTGACGCCAAACAAAAATATGACGGTGCATTACTTCTATAATTACCAACTTATTTACTAATATAGATGTGCTCACATGGTTAACAAACTAAATCTTAACTGGCCTGAATTTTTAGAAAAATACTGGCAGAAAAAACCCGTTGTATTGAAAAATGCATTTCCTAATTTTGCCGACCCTATCACACCAGATGAACTGGCTGGCTTGGCCATGGAGCCGGAAGTTGACAGTCGACTTGTCAGCTTCATAGATAACAAATGGGAAGCGAGTCACGGTCCGTTTGAGGACTACAGCGAATTAGGCGAAAAAGGATGGTCATTACTGGTACAGGCCGTCAACCATTGGCATATGTCTGCCGCTGAACTGGTGAAACCGTTCCGAGTATTGCCTGAGTGGCGTCTTGATGACTTAATGATCTCCTATTCGGTGCCTGGAGGTGGTGTCGGGCCGCATATTGATAACTATGATGTTTTCATCATCCAAGGAATGGGACGCCGCCGCTGGCGTGTGGGCGATGCCCTCCCAATGCGTCAGTTCTGCTCACATCCTGCATTATTGCATGTCGATCCCTTTGAGCCAATTATTGACGTGGAAATGGCACCGGGAGATATTCTGTATATTCCACCAGGATTCCCTCACGATGGTTTCACTTTCGAAGATACCATGAACTATTCTGTCGGCTTTCGCGGACCGACTGGACGTGATCTGCTGAGCAGTTTTGCAGACTACGTACTGGAACAGGATCTGGGTGGGGTAAATTATGGAGATCCTGACCTGACAGTGCGCGAAAATGCGGGAACCATGGAAACTCATGAGGTTGAAAGCCTACGTGCCATGATGATTGAAATGATCAACAAGCCTGGTGATTTTGAACAGTGGTTAGGCCGTTTTGCAACCACCCCACGCCATGAGCTGGATATTGCACCTGCGGAACCACCGTATCAGCCGGAAGAAGTTCTGAGCGCCCTGAATGCCGGTGAAAAACTGATACGACTGAGCGGCCTGCGTGTCATGCGTGCCGGAGAACATTTCTTCGTTAATACAGAAGGCTGGATTACCACAGAAATGAAAGGTGCAGATATATTGTGCCAGCTTACGGAAGTCGGAATGAATGAACTCGGTGAAGCGCTAGAGAACCCAGTTTTTGTCGCAGAATTAACAGAATTTATCAATCAAGGATATTGGTACTTCGAAGAATAAGTCACACAGCCTGACAAGATAAAACACCTGCTGACGGGTGTTTTATTCGTCAATTTGGGATAAATAAATTACCACTTAGGCGATTATAACTTATATCTGAACCAACCTTTAACGATTACGTTGCTTGCGAATTGTGGCAATATCAAAAGCCAAACTACGTAAATTTGGTGTGTGGTTAATCAGTGCTCGATGGGTTGAAGCTTGGCTGATAAATACAAAACTTTCCCCCCAAGGTTGGAGATATTTATCCCGCACTAGGGGGCCACACCGCTGCTTTAATAAACCAGCAAGAGGGAGGTGATCGTCCCCTTTTGCCAGTACCTTCGGCGCTATATGCGGAAAATGTTTGGCGATGGGTTTAGCCTGTAAATACCAGCGATCCCTCGCAAAAATCGCCTGAGTAACCGCTAAATTATTATCACTGAGGTACCATGTTTGCGGTACCACTTGTTCTTTCAGGCATTCGCCAGCAATAGCTTCACGAAATGTTTTCGCATTCGCTAAATAGCGTGGGAGGTTATCTCGTACACGCTGATTTTGCGCCGTCACATTGCCCATTTTATAAGGGCCTATTCGCCATTGTTGCCAGCAATCGGCATTATATAAATCAAAATTCTCAATCTCTCCACCATGGCTATCTAGCGCTTTTGCATCACAAGGAAGGAGTTGGTAGGCACTAGGATACCCTGCAATATCATCAGGAGAGAAACCATTGAAATGCCGACTTCCTGCATAATACCCCGTTTCCATCATAGACCAAGCATGGTATGTCCCCTCCCACGGTGGACCAAACGCATACCATTTGGCAATTCTTTGCCGGTTCTCGTCACTGGTATGACGTAACCAATAGCGTACAGCTAAATTTGATGCTGATTGTGCAATAATAATAAATGGCTGTTGCTGACCAAATAAGGCCGTTAGCCTCGCGATTTCTTGGTCTAATTGCACCACGAGTTGACGATGATCGGCTCGCCAATCATGGGCGAGAAAGAATAAATCTTGCCCTTCCCTATAGCCTAACCCCACTTCCAAGACATCTTTCAGTTCTTGAGTGACCAAGGTGGTAAGTAATTTAGGGATGATGGTAAATTGGTGTAATTGCTCTGTCGCTAATACGTTAGGGATGTCATTCTCAGTGGTTTCACTATATTCATAATCACTATGTGTAAACACTCCGCGATAATCCCCCCAAATAAATCGTTGTTGAGTTCTATCAAATAGCTTACTGCCCAATATTCCCGGTAGATAAATAATGGGAATGTTGGGCACTTTTGCGGTAAGTTTATGTTGGCTCAACTGCGCCATTATCATTCGGGCTCGTAGGTAAGAGTAACCGCGATTTAACGGCATACTAGCGTCCTTTTAGTGGAATAAAAGTCACTGGTACATTCTCACTACCCTGATGTGTTTTTTCTACTTCAGTCACCGGAAAATGGGCTCGATCATACACTTCAAAAAGCTGGCAAGGCTCATTCTCTCTATGATATAAGCGGATACCTGTGGACTTAGCATCACTTTTCGATAGCATAAAACGGGTACAACTGTTGGTATTAATCGTTCCTACAGGAGAGCCATCTTTGGCGACAAACTGGTAGAAAATTTCAGATTCATTCACTTGTTCAATATGGCAGGCTTGCACTGGGCCACGAAACGTATGATGAATACAGATCAATCCGTCAGGAATTGTCACTGATTGCTTATCCGCATTGGATTTTTCCCATGGCATAATAATCGACGTTTTAAAATGACAACTCGGGCAGTGCCCATTATCAAGATGAGGCTCGGCAATTAACCCACTGCGTTTCACTAGTAAGGTCTGGCACTCAGGACAATAAGAGTTCGCGCTCGTAGTATCAAACACATTCCCCACATACACATAACGCATACCATCACTAATAGCCTGTAAACGTGCTTGTTCTAAGAATGGAATAGAGGTGCGCTCAACATGGGTATATTGATAATCGGGATGGAAACGAACATAGTGCAGTGGAATATCCGCGTCCAAATGTTTGAGCATCCAATCGGACACTTTACGCGTTTCGTCAAGGCTATCATTGCGCTCTGTCACGCACAGGTTAGAGACTTCTAAATGTGGGTAATTAGTGCCTTTGCGTGCATCATAAACCTGTTTGATCCCATCTAGCACAGGGCGTAATCGCCCTCCCGTATGCTTACGGTAAAAGCTATCTTGCATTGATTTCAACGAGATACTGAAAATATCCATCACAGTTAATAACTCATCAATGCCTTTTTCGCTAATATAGAATGCACTTTTATAAAGATTTTTTAACCCTTTTTCACGGGCAAGCTTAGCGGTATCCATCACAAACTCATGCCAAACAATCGGGTCATTATAAGTCCATGATAATACGCGAATATTATGCTTTAACGCGTAGTTAACCACCTCTTCAGGGCTGTAATAAGCCACATTATTGTCTTGGACATAACGAGCCTGACTGGTACTCCAGTTCTGGCAGAAATCACAACGTAGCATACAACCGATATTACCAAGGGAAAGAATGCGCTCCCCGGGGGCGTAGTGATATACCGCTTCAGTTTCAATGGATTCTTGGGTCATTGGCACTGATTTGCCGTAATTGAGAGTGACTAGTTTCCCCTCTTCATTACGTCGCATTTTGCAAGTCCCCACGCGGCCTAGCTTAATTTTGCAAGCACGGGGACACAATTCACACTGTATTGCACCATTGGCTATCGGGTGCCATAAACGCGCAGGATACCCCGTTTTTTGCCATTGCTTCATAATCGCCATTTTATCACTTCCTTTTAATTATTAGAGAGTTGAGTCTCTATTCTTATGCCATTTCTCCATGCATTAAGTACCGATTTTAATTGCCAAGAAAAAGGCGAACCTTTGGCGGGCGTATTAATAAGATACCAACATGCATTTTGATTATCTAAATCCGACAGAAGTTTAAAACCCGGCCCAAATGTGTAAGGTTTGGTTTTGATGGATTTATTTTCCCCCGCGTGGGATTGCGTTAGAAAATCAGCATTTTGCCGAGTCGCGTGAATAGTTTCACGATTGCCACCATGATAAGCATAATGCCCCGTTAATAGCTTATTGAGCCACAATGGCTTTTTGATACTGTGCTGAAATTCAACTTGTGGCAGCACCATTTTTTGACTCGCCATCAATGCCCGTGCGTAGGTTTCGCGTAATAACATTTCAATATCGTTACTGTTATATTGCCAATCCTCACTATGATGCTGAAGAATAGCTAACACATTCCAGCGGTAACTCGGCCAAAAATCGGTATATAACGTTCTGGCTCCACGTCGGAGGGTTTTTTTGAGTAGGTAATCGGTAATATATTGGAACCACACTTCAAACAATCGAGAAGCGGTAATATTTTCCGTATTCCCATCCCACGTTGATAAATAGATATCCTCAGGCACGTAAGCCAATAAATACGGCAATGCTTTCTGGGCAAAATAGTCCGTTTTATCATCTTGAATAACTTTTAATGAGCTTAGCGTGTGCTGATCACTTTGCTTGAGAAGCGTCTCAATTCGCAGTGCACGACTAGGAGAATGCCAACGATTGGATAATGGCACTTTATTATCGAATAACGACTGCTGATATTGATTTGCATAAATCACATAACCACATTCTGGATTATGCTCAAAAGGTAATTCATCAAAAGGAACATAACCTAACCACTGATGCTGAGGTTCACTAAGTTTCAGCAGTAGACTCCCGAGTTGTTGATGACGTTGGGGGATATAACCCATTGTTTGTAGACCGATATCGCCATGAACATCAGCATATCCCACCATCATGGGGGAGTTTCTTACGTAACGTAGCGAGTCACGAAATGAGTTCCAATCATGGCATTTTGCGAGGGAATAAAAAGTAATATCCCCAGATGGGTCATCCAGCGCTGGCCAACGTAAAAACATGCCATAGCCATTCTTTTCAGAGACTAACTGCCCTTGAGCAAAATCATACGTTGTCAATGTATGTGATTTACCTGATTTTAATTTAATCTCATGTACCCGCTGCGTTAGTGGTAACGTGCCCGCTGCGGTTTCCACTTGCCGCTTATCCACATCCATTTTGCCCCAGAAGAGATCTTGGTTATCGGCCATAATGCCAACCATTCCCCAAGCGGCTTGTGTGTTTCGCCCCACAATGACCCCCGGCGCACCGGGGAAGTGAGAGCCAAGCACATTTAGCCCCTCTTGGCTTTCTAAACGGCATAACAAATTAAAATTAGGATTAACTTGCCCCATATGTGGGTCAGAGGCGAGTAGTGGCTTGCCGGACGCAGTTAACGTTCCATTCACGGCAAACACATTCGACCCAGTATCAGGAGAAGATAACCCTAAATATTGCAATCCCTTTAGCCCATCTTTTAATGCTTGAAGCACTTCCTGATGGTAGTTACCTTGTTCATCCAAAGGTAGTGGAGCGATTTGTTCACCCTCTAGGCTAAATGTGGTCAGTAGCTGACGATGTTGTGTGGCAGAAAGTTTATTCGCAAGACGAGTATGAAACAGTTCATATTGCCAAGCAGAGTTAATAAAATATTTAAGTTGCCCTAATAAGTAGCTATCTTCTACCGTAAATTCTTCGGGGCGATAACGCAGTAATAAGCATTCAATAGGTAAGATTTTCATCTGTTTCAATGCATGGTTTATCCCCGCAATATAAGCTTGAATATGCAAATATTGTTGAGCTTGCCACGAGTCACTGACAGCTAGTTTATCTTGATTAGCCGCCCGTTTAGCCAGTTCCGGTAAACCTAATCGACGTTGAAAAATATCCGTACGTAAAGCCTCATTTCCCATGATCTCCGATAAGCGCCCACTGGCAACCCGGCGACTCAAATCTAACTGCCAAAGTCGTAGTTTTGCTGTGCCATAACCTTGGCCAAAAAATACCGCGCAATCTGTATCTGCTTTAATGGATAACAGTTGATTTGATTCAAGCGCAACAACAACAGTTCCCCATGGGCAAGTTAAATGCTGAGGTTTCATATGCCATCCTTGTTTATGATATCAAAAGCGTTTTTTTGTTGAATTATCACATCAATCAACTCATTTTTGCTCTCTCCTGCACACCAGCCCAGCTCCCGCTGCGCTTTCTCGCTCGAATAGGTATAAGAGCTGCCATCCATAATGCGTAAGGCCTCTTGTGAAAGCGGCATGGTTAACCCTAAACCTGCCAGTTTGTCCATTATCCAAGCTAATGGTTTTAAAGATGATGCCGATTTAGAGGACAATTCATCCTTGTAGGTTATCTGGCTTAATAACTGAAAAATCTCAGGCATTGAGAACGTTGCCCCCGTCAATAAATAGCTTTGACGTTGGATCTCCGGTGACAGAAGTTTAATTAACCCATCACAAATATGGTTCACATGACAGAGCTGGAAAGTACTAGTGGTAGCAATTTGGAATGGGATTTTTTGACGAAAATACGCCTCTATTGTTTGCGCCAGTACACTATTATCCCCTGGCCCAAATACCCCACTGCAAATCGCAATATTAATTGGCGAACCTAGCTGCTGACGTTTAACCACCAGCTCATGGGCAATATGCTTAGTTTCTTCATAATAACTACGAAATACTCCATTATGACGGTGGCTTTCATCCAATAGTTGCCCATGAGTCTCACCAAAAGCAGCGGTGGTACTCATGTACAGAATTTGCGGTATTTTTGCCCGTTCAGCAGCTTCAATAACTTGCGCAGTGCCAACAACGTTGGTTTGGTACATCCCTTGATGTGCTTGGCGGCTAGGTGGAAGTCCCACACGGTAATCTGCCGCTAGATGGATAACCGTATCATGCCCCATCATGGCATCTTGATAACTTTCTGGATGCAAAATATCGCCAACGACTGTTTTAATCGTTGTCGGTAATGTTGGGCGACCTATAACGGCTCGTGAGGTTGACGTTCTTTGCAATACCGTGATTTGATATCCCAATGCGCTGAGTTTATTGACTAAATGGGAGCCAATAAAACCAGTTCCCCCCGTCATAAAAATGGATTGATTAAGCAAAACCATCACCCTCTTGATTGATAAAATATACCAATGCAGAGAGCATGAAAAAGCCATCATGCGCAGCATTCATTGGGCGGAGTAACATACTGCCAATTGGGCAGTAGCGCGTAAAACTATAGCTATTTAAGGATAAGTGGCGTAATTCCCCTTGGTAACCCAATGTTTGTAGCTGCCCTGCCCATTGTTGCTTAATCTTCCCTAAACTTTCGGCTATAGGAGCAACAACCAGTTGAAAGCCCACAGGTAACCATTGGGTCAGGTTAAACTCCGTTTGATAAGTCAGCCCCCAACCAGTAGTACCACTGTAGCAAGCAGGAAAAGCTGTTTTATTAAGAAATTGAGTAAACTTGAAGTTTTGATACTGCACCATCTGTTGCAAACGCAAAGTATCAGGCAGCACACTGAGTGTATCGAGCTTGGCTTTAAGTTGTTGATAAAGCTCATCTGCGCATTCAGGCTTATCAAGTAAAATAAACCGTGGGGAGCTACACACCTGCTGCTGAAATAAGCAAAAATCTTGTAGTAAAAAATCTATTGGAGGAAGCACATCACCAATAATTGCCATCCCACTGATTTTAGGCCCTAGCTCAACCAGTTTGATATTTGCCGGTGCCACTTGGCGATAGTGTCGAATGAGTGTTTCTCCCCCTGCTAGCAAAATAGTATCGACGCCTAACAAGATTTGCGAGTCATCTTGGGATTGGCTATCCCACTCCCTAATTTGACATTCATCATCACTCAGCCCAAGACGTTGGCGAAGCACTTGTAACCACAGAGTGGAAATTCGTGATTTAATGCGAATTTTGCAGCCAATCAAATACGCCGCTAACAAGGCTTCAAGCGTACCCAAAGGATCGTTTTCTGAAACCACAATCAGCAGACGGTGAGGAGGACGCCAATTTCGCCCCCCAAGCTCCTGCTCAAATTTGTCTTTAATGCTGTCAGATTGGCTAAGATGAGCTAACCGTGAGAGACAAAAAGCCTGTGTGGCGCTATCTTTAGAAAATTGCCACTGCTCACTCACACAATCCACTAAACATTTCTGAATATTCGCAATTCTAGTGACTACTTGCTCCATCATTTAACTTGCGCCGCACATGTTCCTTCAGGAGAAGTCGCTCGCCCAATATAGCGTAAGAACGGTAACGGATGACCACAGACGCACTGTTGTCCCCAAGAACCGAGGTCTTGAGTTAGCAAGCGTTGAGACGGCAACGAAGCAAATAATGGGCTTTCTAAAGCAATAACACCGACTTGGTTTTCAGGAGCTTGTTCACCCTGTTCATCAATAATCGCAAAGTGAGAAAACATCGGAATATGGAAATGGCCTTCAGGACAGCTGATATAGTGCAATGGATGTTCTGTCATCCCATAAATATCACGAATATCCACTAAGGGGGCTTGTAAGGTTTGTTGTAATCCTTGAACAATCTGTTCGCGGTCTAACTGCTTTGTCATTCCTTTCCATCCACCACCACTTAACCCTCTGACCGAGCCTTTTAATGTGAAAGCTTCTGGGCGGCTAAGACAAAGGTACTCAAAATAGAGCGTTAAACCAAAAATATAGATAGGCGCATCATCTTGTGCCCAACGTTTTAAGGTTGACCAAGCCTGCTCATGGTCAAATTCACCATCTGGCGACACGGTAAATACTAATTCTTCAATAGGCGCACATTGGGTGAACTTTAAAAACGCGGTGGCAAACCCCGCATGATCGCCCTTAGCAGGATCTGGAGATAAAAGTAGAAAACGAGCTGGTGAGGGAGATATTAGCTTGTTATGTAAGAAAATCTGAACCATGCCAGTTTCAATGCGTTTTAAGCTAAGGTTATCGAAGAAAACTGCCGTTTTACCCTGCTTACCGGTGCCTGAGCTACTTAACCATATTCCATCACTATTCGTTTGCGTGGCCAAGTCGAGAGTTTTAAATAAATTAACCGGAAGCATCGGTTTTGGCTGAGCATCCCATAATCTTGCATAATTCGCATTATGCTCACGATGCCAATGGTCGGCATATTCCATGGCAGCATTAAATAGCGCATCATTTTGTCTCTCTAACGCGTAAGGCTGCTGGGTATTAATAAGTAAATCAATTGGATTATTATTCTCAGACATTTATTTACCCTTATAACATCATGGTTATTACCTACATCTTGTCGATTATTTGACTGAACTAAAGGTAAATAGTCTGAATGTTTGGATATTGTATTTTTATTTGCTGAATTATTGATATGGGGCATGGGTTAACTATATATGATTTTAGACCACACAGAATTTGTGGCTCTTGAGATAACTCTATGTCTGCAATTGAATGTCTCAAATTACCAAAACACTAAATTTCAAGTGCAGCAAGGATTGCAGCTTCCATTTTCTCTGGGGTAGTAAATGGTGCAAAACGCTTAAGTGGTTTACCATCACGTCCAATCAGGAACTTAGTGAAATTCCACTTAATCCGTCCACCTAGCAGGCCGGGCAACTCGTTTTTCAGGTAACGAAACACCGGATGCGCTGAGGTTCCGTTGACCTCTACCTTCTCGAACATCGGAAAACTCACACCGTAGTTAATGTGACAGGTCTGCGCGATTTCGTCAGCGCCTCCGGGTTCCTGTTTACCAAACTGGTTGCAGGGGAAACCAAGCACCACCAAACCCTGCACGGCATATTTCTTGTAGAGTGCTTCGAGGCCACCGTATTGTGGCGTAAAACCACAATGGCTGGCGGTATTAACGACTAGAACCACCTTACCAGCGTAGTCGCCCATAGAGATAAGCTGACCACCAAGACTAGTCGCTGTAAGTTGATGAAAAGTAGTCATATCAAGATCCTCAAAGCTAGAACCAGTTGGACGTCGACATTGCCACGCAATACGTTGCTATCGGGTCATGGAGATTGGAAAGCCGCTCCTGTTCCTGATGGCATGGCAAGTCTGAAATCGTGTGCGACTTATCTTTGCAAAGTTAAACAAAAAAAACAACAAATAGGCGATTTTTGACCTGCATCCATTGATTAAAATACCTTGATGTTTATTGCCTGCGTTTTGGCAGATGGAATGTATACAAAATAATATTACGAAATCACAAACGAGGTCTGTAACTCTACTTTATTTTTCAGTGTACACAATTTAGCGATAATTAATTTAACTTAGGAGTGGTACTATATCTTTTGATTGATTTGAATTATTAATATATAAGGATGTGGTATGTCATTTTTTCTTGGATTGTTATTACTGTTAGTCATTTTAATTGTTATTTGCAGAATACGCGCCTTAAGACACATAGCAAAACATACAATAACCGAAAAAGATCTTAAAACTTTTAGAGAATACAATGATATTGAAGATTATGAAAAAGAAGCCAAACAAGCAGTGTATGAGGTAATTAGATGCAAAACTATTTTTGATAAACTAAATTGTTACGTTGATTTAAGAATGATGTTTGAATCCCTTCATGCAGACTATTGTAAATACGAAAAGGTAAATCCATTGTTGATGGAGGCTTTACGCCGTAAATTTACTTTCGCATATTCCGCTTTCATTACGCCATACCCTGAGCCAATTGAAGAAAGTGGCTTAGAACGATTAAGCCTAATTCACACTAAAAAACATTGTCCCGAGTACATATGGAAACACATCATCGAAGCCGCAGTTTATACTAATGAAGAGTTAGATGAATATTTTGAAATGAAGGAATTCGACCCACTAGACAGAATGTGCACAGATATGGAGCTGTACAAGGATCTTATGGGCACCGTTCTATATGATGACGTGATGGGATGTTTTATTTATGAAGAAAATGACAGCTCTACAATTCTTGATAACGAGTTCTACACTGTTTCGAAAGAACAGTTAAATCAGTGGTTGGATGAAGAACTCGCATTTATAAGTTACCTGACTGAATCTTTGCTAAATATTTGCATTGAATACATAAGAAAAGAAAAAGGCATTATTAGAATTTGACGTTTTTTGAAAAACACCATTAACCCACCAAATGGATTACGAACTATCGAAAATGGCAGAAAAATAATGAAACTAACATCTCTTGTTTCAACTCTAACAACCCTAGCTTGCGAGCCCGGCAAATGAAGTCAATTTTACAGATTTTTGCTCTCTATTTAAGCAGTCAGGTTATTGCCTTAGCACAACCATCGGATTCACTTTTTAATTGCGAAAAATACAGTCAAAGCAGCGATAAATTTAAACAATGCCAGCAACGCGAAATAGCCTGCCAAACATTAATTGATAATACGCCATTGAGGGCATCGTTATCTACTTCAAATACTTTTATTATAACAGGTGATGAAAGAGCCTATTTTCATGCCTTCCCATCAGAAATGTGCCGCTATGAAAATATATTTGTGATCCCAGGAGATCAGTTAGGCTTTGTTGGATTCACAACTCAGGCGCCCACTAATGATGAAACTTCATATGTACTCCTTAACTATAATGGGGTTTCGGGCTGGATCGATACACGTCAAGTGGAAACAGTACCCGAAAGTTGCGACTATATTAATAAATCGGCAATTGAAAGATTGAACACTCAAAAAGATAGGCTCCAACAAGCCTACCTCGTTAACTCATCAAAAGCCCCGATATACACAGCTCCACGCCCCCATTGTCAGGATAATCAACGTTTTTTAATTGAAAATGACCGAATTAAGGCCATCTATCCGGAACCTATCAATGGCTTTTATTTTGTGAGTTACACACATCCAGTTACAGGCTCTCATACGTTTGGCTGGCTTCAAACACAAGAACTTACTCTGGAACCGAGAGTCATTAACCAGAGCGACCTACCAGTCGTACCGCCTGATATCGTTGTTTTAGATTTCTATGATAACGACCTACTTCCTTTGGACTATTCATCTCACCACGACTATGAGTCTATTTTTATTACACCTGAGCTATTGGATAAAATTTCAAATTCCATTACATGTGATTATGGTGATGAAAATGAATTTTCAGCAGAGCAAAAAGCTGTTTGTGATATAGAGAGAGAATGTGATCAACGAGGGTGTAATTGGGATGGGACGTGGATACCCGGTGGCGCTAACTATTATACAAAATCGCAAGATGTCTTTGATTCATGGGTTGAGAATCGCAAAGCAAAAGTGCTTTCAATTAACAAACAAAATGCCATTGTAGATTTAATCTTGGGTGAAGATAAACCTTATCCGCTTCATTTAATCGTTCGGTTAATCAACACGGATGGAAAATGGATGATTAATCAAATTGATGAAGTTAATACTAAAAAGTAATTTTAAATGAATTAAATGGCCAGTCTACTATTCGAAGCAAACGACATCTTAGCTTATGTGTACTAGCTCAGATATAATCGGACAGACCCCTGTATAGATAATTGGTAACTGTCAGATCAGGTCTGAGCTAGTACACCTAATACACTAGAGGATATATTTATTTTTAATTTTCTAGTGTTTACTTATTCATTTAACGAAGCTCAAATTTTTATTTTCTTTTCTATATTTATTTACACTTAATTTGTGTGACAACTGTTTAAAACACTTATAATGATAGTGTATTCAACTATTACTTCATTTTAGTTACCAGCCCTTTCCATTGTTTCCCAACGGCATAAGTCCAGCGACGTAGCTCATTACATGCCCCGTGAATATCGTCAGAGTTGAGTTTCTTTAGCAGCGTTGAGCGAGAGAAAACACTCCTCCGCCGTAGTAATAACTCCCTGCGGAGCGTTCCGTGATTAGAGTTAATAGAAAGCTACTAGATACAGTAGCCTAGATTTAGATTCATAGGACTAATACTTATTCAAGATAAGTTAAAATTGCTTCTTGACTATTGCCAAGGAATTCATTTCAAATAAGTATATCAATGCAGTACAATGAACTAATTTCTATATAGGGCGTGCATATGACACATCAAATCAAGCCTGAGTCAGATAATATCACCCAACCATATTGGCCTACTTTGAAGCTCATATTGAGCTCTCTTATTGTTTTTAATTTCTACTTAAATTTAGCTGATAAAAATAAGATTTCATTTCTTATTGGTATTTTCGACTTAACATTAATTCCTATGTTTGTATTCATAGTTGCATTCGTAACGAAGAATGCAACGTGGAAATCTTTGAAGCTTAGTTTACTTTCGTCTCTTATAATTTATATAACATTTCAAACAGTTGATGCAATTCCACTGTATTTTTCAGGTGAATTAAGTTTAAAACTTTATATCTTTGAACCCCAGAATGGAGTATGGTTTTTTTTAGCCACGCCTGTTTGGCAAGCTTTTTTTTTATTGTTACCACCAAAATTAAAATCCAATAGATTAATATTATTTTGTATTTTGTATTTTGTA
>NZ_DOEH01000021.1:292082-293966 GCF_003533305.1 Providencia sp.
TGTATTTTGTATTTTGTATTTTGATAGCATCATTAGTTTTTTCTTATTTAGCAAGTAATTACTTAATTAGCTTATCAAGTTTTTCCTCTCTTATTATATATTTCCCATTCTTTATAATTGCTTATTTAATTAATAATGAAAAAGTATCTTCGCTTAGAAAAAAACCTTATTTTATAATTGTAATCACTACAGCTTTAGCCATAACCACACTCTATCATGAGGAAAGTATCAATAGGCTAATTATAGACATAACTAAAACTGATTTTATATCATCTTTTTTTGTTATTTATATTTTAAAATTCTTTATAAGTATAGTTTTAGGTTCTAGCATTATTTATTTCGCTTTATCAACTGATAAATATGCAAAAGTATCAAACAATGCTTTAGGTGTTTATTTAATCCATCCTATTATTTGTTTTGTTTTATTACAAACCTTAACTTATTTTCATGTGGAATATAGTTTATTAGTAATAATATTATTAACATTATCAACTATTAGCATCGCACTTTTATTAGCTTTTAACTCAACCATTCACTGGTTTATTGAACCTAAGTTAAATATCAACAAATTAACACATTAGGACTGCTTGAAAATCACTCCCTTACCGCTTGAGATTTGCTACATTGGCACCAGTTACCAATGTAGCCTAACCAATTACAATGTCATTGCAGTAATTAAACATATAAATATGCAAAGAAAAGTTGCTTGGATTAATCCAGAAGATAGCAAATCAGGTAAGGCCATTGGAGTGGCATTAAATGATACATCATGTCAGATACTGCGTAACCAAATTGGCAACCATCATAAATGGGTGTTTGTACACAAAGAGGCTGCAAATAGAAATGACGGAACAATGACTCCGGAAATCATAAAAATGAGAGTTGACAATAATCGCTCTTGGAACTCGGCATTAAAAAGAGCTGGAATTGAAGACTTAAGGTTTCATGATTTAAGGCACACAGGGGGCCAGCTAGCTTGTTCAAGCTGGAGTTTCGTTATCAATCAATGACATGCTAGTGGTGGCTAATATATTGATAAATTTGGTGGGTTGTGGGGGGTTCGAACCCCCGACCAATTGATTAAGAGAGCGTAGAACTACATTTAAAAACAATCAGATACAGCGAAAGACGCCGCTCACACAGCTTTACTTCGCAAAAGTTAGAAAACGTTAAAACAACTAAGGAAACTTTCAAGTCCCAACTGCGCCCCAATCACTTCAATACTCCTACCTAAAAAATTCCGACCAATCCAGATATATCCCCTCATCACGTTCAAATAAAATATGACCTCAACTCAAGAGGTCACATGAACACAACTCAATTACTTTTACTTGCACTAAATTGCATCAATGAAAAAATGGAGCCATCTCACACTGAGCTATCGCTAATTTATGTTTTCTATAAAACTGAGATAGAGGGCAATGCTATTTCTATTAATGAGTTTATACTGTTACTTTATAATTCAACATTGTACTATCAGATAGAGCAATCAAAAATAGCTCCAGTTATTGAGTTTATCGAAAGATACCTAAGTCTTTCTGCTGATAAGTCACTCTCAAGAAAATAAAATCATCATGCAAAATCTCGCAGAACTACCAAAAGAAGATAAAGACAAAGTAAATGTCGATTTGGCTGCAAGCGGAGTCGCATATAAAGAAAGACTCGGCAAGCCAGTTATTGACGTCGAAGTTGAGCGACAACAACCCGAACACTTGCGCGAGTATTTTCGTGAGCGTTTAGTTTATTACAGAGAAGTGAGCAAGAGATTGCCCAAGGGGTATGAGTATAATCAAGACTAATTAATGATACTGCTAATAAAGAACGCGACTGAACCCGTTAACTGGGAAATGTCCACAACGGTATTGTCTGATTTTCTAACCAATT
>NZ_DOEH01000022.1 GCF_003533305.1 Providencia sp.
ACGGCCCACCATCTTAAAGTTTTAAAGCATTAAACCATCCTAATAGATGGGCCGTTAGCTCAGTCGGTAGAGCAGTTGACTTTTAATCAATTGGTCGCAGGTTCGAATCCCGCACGGCCCACCATCTAAATAAAAATCCCATACCAATAGATAGACCATTACTCAGTAGTAAACTTGCAGCTTATCTCGATAAGCTGGTTGCAGGTTCGACCCGTAGGGTGAAGCCGAAGGCTGAAAAGTCCCGCACGGCCCACCATCTAAAAAAAATCCCATACCAATAGATAGACCATTACTCAGTAGTAAACTCGCAGATCCCTCGATAAGCTGGTTGCAGGTTCGACCCGTCAAAGAGGGACGTCTAAAGGCACTTTTCTTATTCTTATTAACTAATAGATTTAAAAAAGAGCAATAAGCCAGTTAACTAAAATAGGAGATCATTAAAATATTAACATTTGAGAGAATGTGACGTAATTAAACTATGTACTATTTTATTATCACAATAGTTAATTGAGTCGTTGGGTTATTGAAAATGGCAATACAATAAAATTTGTCTTATCTTAGAGAAATGAAATCGCTGAAGGTACAGTAGTTAGATTTAAATGTCTTTATATTCAAATTTAGTAGACTATTTGTTTGTCGGTTTAATCTTTGAGGTCAAAAAAACAATTAAACTAAATTAAATACGTCATTTATTTTTCATATTTTTGTGATGTTCATCAAGTAAAGTGAATACTAAACGTTTTTAACGTTAATGTTTTGTTATCTTGAATAGGCTAAGTGAGTAAATTTCTAAGGCTACTTTAAAAATCGAGCAAATTTAATGTGGGTTGTAACTAAATATCATCAATGTATGTCATTGATAGTAGATAGTAGAATATGATTATATATATAAAATGTATAACTTTTACCTTATTTTACAGAATTTAATCATTTATCTCACTTCATATACTCATAAAACGAATATGTTGAAAAGCAATCATCAAATTTGTTACAGTGTTAAATTATTCTGTTTATTTCCTTTATTTTTGGATTTTTTATCGGGCAAATGACTACATTTTAGTGTATTGTTCTGACCATGAACTGTCGGTACTGCAAGGTACGCTCATTACTCACTTATCGCTTAACCCCTTAACTAATTGAAATTATTGACTTAATTTTAATACTTAAATCATATGTAATTATCGTAATTTTTTGTTACATAGTTGCAATGTCATTTTTAGACTAGTTGAAACTAATTAGATGGCTAGTATATCATTCGTCTCGAGATATATGCTGAATCGTTAGTATCATAATTAATGGCTATATCCATATAAAGATAACAATAGAGAAACGCAGTGAAGTACCTGCTGTTTTTTAATTCAATAATATAAATTGAAGCGAGAATGTTTATGAATACAAAATATCCTGTCGCTTGTGCAGTTGGACAAAAAATAAAATCATTGAGAAAAGCTCAAGGCTTTACTGTCTTTCAGTTAGCTAAAGAGATTGATATCAGTGAACAACAACTATTTCGTTATGAGCGCGGTGTGAATCGTATCGATATAGATTGTCTAGTGCGAGTATTGAAAGTATTAGATATTAACATGGGCGAATTCTTTAGTGAGATTCTGCATGATGATGTCCAGTCAGTAGAGAGCAGAGAAACAAAAGGATTTGATGATTCAGTTTATTCTCTAGTTTAATAATATATTTAATACTTATGTTTCAAAATGGAACTTAATTAAATTTTGATTTCTTAATTGCTTCAATTAAGGGCATAAGTGTGCGTGTGGTTATTATAATTATGCTAATGGTCATACTCATATATTATCTTCTCTCGAATAGCGTGTAATTATGAAAATAAAAGCCCATTACGGGCTTTTATTTTATCTAAGATATATTTTTTGGTTATTAATATAAATTTAAGTTGAACATCAGTTTTAATGAATAACGTAAATAGCATAAAGAAAATGGAAATTCATTAGTCTGTACCATCAATAGGTTCTAATATTACAGTAACAATACGAGTATCGATCATTTCAACTATCTTCAGTTGTAAATGTTCTAATTTTATCACGCTGCCTTGAGTTGGTTCAGTTGTAGTATTGGCATAAATAAATTTGTCTAATGTGATATCGTCATTTTCGTCAATACGTATGCCATAAGAAGCATATATCTCATTTAATCGAGTTGTACCTTTAAGACTTAAGCCTGTAGATGGTAATTCTACAGCCTCAAACTCAGGTGATATTTTTTCTGAAAAAAGATGTTCAAGAAAAAGCCTGTTCTCAGGTTTAAGGACAACAAATAAATGGTCATTCGCAAAAAGTTGTGTTGAACCTCTAGGGGGTAGTACTGATTTACCTCGAGTGATCATTGCAATAACAGTTTGGTCAGGTAATGCTAATTGAGATAAGCGTCTACCTACAGCAGAACAATCTTCACCTAATGTATATTCCACTAAATCGGCATCTATTTGGTCTACAGCAGTAATATCTAAAGTTGCAGCCGGAATAAGCGGTGGTGGCTGCATTAAATTAAGCTTACGTGCGACATAAGGTAGTGTTGAGCCTTGCAGGGTTGCTGAGATTAGTACGACGAAAAAGACAACATCAAAAATTAAATTTGCGCCGGGTAAGCCGTAAATAAAAGGAAAAATAGCTAATATAATTGGTACTGAGCCACGTAAGCCAACCCAAGAAATTAAGGCTATCTCTGGTTTAGGGAAACCAAATAGTTTTAGTACTGGAATAACGGCAAGTGGTCTGGCTACAAAAGTGAGTACTAACGCGATAGCTAGGCCTTCAAGCCATACTTCTAGCAATGAACTTGGATTGACTAGCAATCCTAACATGACAAACATAATGATTTGGCTAAGCCATGCTAAACCATCATGAAATAAAAATGTGTTGCGTTGGAAAACAAATCGATGATTTCCAATCACGACACCGGTGACAAAAATAGAAAGAAATCCGCTACCCTCTAAATTACTCGCTAATCCAAATGAAAGTAAACCACATGCTGCGACGAGTACAGGGTAAAGCCCCGTTGCCATTAATTTAATTTTGTTAATTATCTTAACGGATACCCAGCCCACCGTTAGACCAATAACAGTGCCAATGCCCATCTGACTGAAAAATAGCAAGACCAGCTCACTACCTGAAGCTTGTTGGTTCATTAATAGTTGTAATAACCCTACGGTGAGAAAGATAGCCATTGGGTCATTTGTTGCACTTTCAATTTCGAGTGTTGATTGAAGACGTTCATTGAGGTAAATTCCGGCGTTTCGTAACAATGAAAATACGGCGGCGGCATCTGTTGAACCCACAATCGCACCTAATAAAAGACCTTCAAGTAATGGGATCCCTAAAATATAAGCGGCAGCGACTCCCGTTACACCAGCGGTGACTAGAACGCCTAAAGTGGCAAGAGTAAATGCAGGTTTCCAGACTAGGCGAATAGATTTTACAGATGTTTGAAGTCCACCATCAAATAAAATTAAAGCCAGAGCAAGGGAGCCAACAGCATAAGAAACATTAACGTTATCAAAGGTGATCTTTCCTATTCCATCCTCGCCTGCAAGCATACCGATGAAAAGGAACATAACTAGCATCGGCAGGCCGAGCCTTGCGGATAATTTACTCGAGAATATACCGAGTAGGATGAGTATTGATGTGAGTAGGATTAATTGTTCAATTGTAGGCATAATCAGTTTAATTTGTAGGTGAATAAAACGCTGACGATGCATCGCAAAGCGCATGTAGGTAATAATAAAGCACAAAAAAATAATAAAATATTTAGCTAATGGCTATTTTCATGACATACCAAGAGCAAATATTAAAAGGTATATCATCATGATTATAATATAAAATACTCAAATAAATTGTTATTTTGTCGCATTATAAATAATTAATATGCAATTTATTCCAACGATGAATATCATTACAGCTAGACTAATCGATTCAACATTGATGGGTATTGATAGATTGTTGATAGATGCCATTGCTGAGCATGTTGATTAAACGTGAGTGCAGATAAAAGAAGGGGTTAGTGAATTGCATTGGTAGCATCGATGAAAAGCTAACAAGGTCGATATAATGATAATATCGACCTCAATTAAGTTAATGAAAGCGTGCTTTCTTCGCTAAGTAATCACCAATAAGTTGCATGCCTTGAACAATAATCACTAAAGTGACTACCGTGATTGCCATCGCAACATTATCAAAACGTTGGTACCCATAGTTGAGTGCTAAATCACCGATACCTCCACCGCCAACAGCACCTGCCATCGCCGTTGCGCCAACTAATGTAATACTTGCCGCAGTCAAACTTAATATTAATGACGACTTGGCTTCGGGTAAAATAAAGTGCCAGATAATTTGCCAATTGGTTGCGCCCATTGCATCTGCCGCTTCAATGATGCCGGAGTGAACGCCAAGAAGAGAGTTCTCGACTAAACGTGCAGTATAAGGGGCAATATAAATAACTAAAGGCACAATCGCAGCAGTAGTTCCTATTGATGTTCCTACCATGAATCGTGTTAGTGGGATCATGGCAACTAATAAAATAATAAAAGGTAGAGAGCGAATAGTATTTATAATAGGGTTAACAATTCGATAAATACATTTATTTTCCCAAATACCGTCCTGCCTTGTTACAACCAGTAAAATGCCTAATAAAATCCCAAATAATGAGCCAAGTACAAGGGCAATGCTCACCATAGTAAAGGTTTCTGACATCGCTAATAAAAATTGTTTACTAGTGAGTGCCGTCTCAAAAAATTGTGTCATAGTGCCCCCTTATTTACTGCTACGCCACGGAGACGTAAGAAATTCACCGCATCATCAATTTGTTCTTTCTCACCAATTATTTGTACAAACATACTGCCAAGTACCACGCCGCTAATTTCTTTCATATTGGCAAACAAGATATTTATTTTGACAATATTTTGCACAATGAGCTCATTAACAACCGGTTCTTGAGCGGATTTACCTAAAAACTCTAATCGATATACATCTTGTTGATGTTCAAGATTGTGAAGAACACGTTCAGGAATTTCTTCATTTAAAACCGTACGAACAAATTTTTGTGTCGTTAAATGTTGAGGTTGAGCAAAGATATTTAATACGGTTCCTTCCTCAACAATTCGCCCTGACTCCATGACGGCAACACGATTACAAACTTGTTCAATGACTTCCATTTCATGAGTGACTAATAAAATTGTTATCTTTTGTTCACGACTGATTTTTTGCAGCAACGCTAAAATTGAGCGAGTTGTTTGTGGATCAAGTGCTGATGTGGCTTCATCACAAAGTAATATTTCAGGATTATTAATTAATGCACGGGCAATACCAACTCGCTGCTTTTGTCCCCCGGATAATTGCCCAGGATATTGATGTTTTTTATCGCTTAACTCAACGTATTCAAGGATATTATCGACTCGGCGATTGATCTCTTGCTTATCAAGTCCGAGCAGAACCAGTGGCATTGAAATATTTTGCGCGACTGTTTTGGTTTCTAATAAATTAAAATGTTGAAAGATCATGCCAATATTTCTTTTATGGGCACGAATTTCAGCAGGGCTGTGATGGGCAATATTTTGGCCATCAATAATTACAGCACCACTGGTCGGCTTTTCTAATTGGTTGACTAAGCGAATGAGAGAGCTTTTACCCGCGCCGCTATAACCAATAAAACCAAATATATCGCCTTTATTGATTTGCAAATTAATATCTTGCAACGCAACTAAAGATTGCCCATCTTTTTCATATACTTTTTGGACATTTTGAAATGTGATCATGATTTACTCCACATTATCGGTTAGTTGCATACGTTCTGTTGGTGAAAGAGCGGCTTGCCATTCATCACCTAAAAGTTCTGCTTCAGTGCTTGTTTTAACTAAATCAAGATGTTGCTCTTGATAGGCGAGGTATAATTGAGCCGCTATATGGTCTGCGAGTCTTTCAGCACCGGTATTCGTGCCGGGTATTAAGCCAATGACAGGTCCCATACTCAAAGACGCACTTAAATTAAAACAATAAAGTTTGTTTAATTCAGGCAAGTCACACCCTGTTTTAGGTTGTAATTCAAAATGTGAGCCAAGGTAGGGGTGAGAGGCTAATTCACTATTCTCTTCAGCTTGCGGTGGCGTATATACATCACCCCAAGTTTGAATATAGGGCGTTAACTTATTAAAGGCGGTTTGTTTAAACCAATTAATACGATAACCCGTCGCTAATATAAGATAATCAAAGGTGAATTTATCATTAGCTGTTGTAACCTGTAATTTTCCATTATTTAATGCAACCTGTTTAATGGGGGAATTAAAGTTGAAATAGGCATTATCATGGCGCGAAACTCGCAATGTACTGCCATGTGGTGCAGGGGTTTTCGCTTTAGCGACATAATCGGCATAATGCCATTTTTGCGCATCAGAGAAATAAGCATATGCATGAGTGAAACCTGGACTTCCAGCAACCTTGCCACGGTTAACGCGGGGCATATCACTTGCACGAATTAATATTTCGACTGAATTTGCACCTTGCTCAAGTGCCGTGGCCGAACTATCCATCGCTCCCGCGCTATAACCAACGACACCAATATCCAGGCCTTTAAAGCGGCTATAATCACTACCAGCGTATGAGTGTTCCCAATAAGATGTTGGGATCTGTGCCATAAAATCAGGGATGTTAGGCTCACTAAAAGATTCCATACCCGTTGCTAAGATGACATGCTTCGCGATATAGCACTTCGTGCCTTCCGGTGTGTCAAAGGAGAGTTCGCTGCCATTCGCGCTGAGCTGTATATCAATTAATTGATATTGGTTGAAAACCTGAGGTTCAGTTATGGATTTGAACCATTGTAAATATTCACCCCATTGTAAGCGCGGAATTTTATCCAGTTTTTCCCATGCATCTTCACCAAATTGTACTTTAAACCATGCTTGAAAGGTTAGAGATGGCGAAGCAAGTGCAGGACCAACAACGTGTTTTGGTGAACGTAATGTTTCCATTAATGCTGGCTTTTGCCACGGGCCTTCTTTACCTGTTTTTGCTTGGTCAAATACTGTTGCATCAATACCGCGTAGTTTGAGTGCAAAAGCGGCAGTAACCCCTGACATACCAGCACCAATAATCGCGACATCAATTTGATTAAGTGAGTCTTTATTGGATAATGACCATGTCGCGATCGGTAAATTTAAATATTGTAAATCTAGTCTTATTTGCTCTTCCAGAGCGAGTAAACCCTCAATTCGTTCCATTGAATTACTCCTTGTTCTCTACAATTTCAAAGGGTTCACCGAGCGATAACATTAAGCGGTTGGCCCATGAAAAAAAGGCACTAGATTGGATTAAATCGACTAATTCCAATTCAGACAAACCTAACTCTCGCAGCCTATCAATTTGTGAGGTTGATGATTGAATTGGTGTCGCTGACAAAGATGCCACTAAATCAGTAATAGCGAGCAACCTATCATCAAAACCTTCAGCTAAAATAGAGCCTGTGGCTGTTGCTAATAATTTATCCACATCATTACGGCGCTCTTTTGCATATTGACTCGCTTTACGTGCATGGACGGAAGCACAATAAATACAGCCGTTAACTTTACTCACTACAGCGGCTGCATATTCACGTTCCCAACGCGGTAAACCGCCTGATGTATAGAAAACGCCGCGATCAATCAATGTACGAATTTCTAAAATTCTGCTATGGTGGGCGAGTAATAAAAAATATTCAGAACTAAGTTGACCGAATTTTTTCATTACTTGAGCTTCATCGGCACTGAGCGTGTTTGCGGCTCTGGCATCTAACCAAGCCTCCCAACCCAATTCATCTTGTGTAAATGCGATTGGTGATAGTTTTCCATGCCGACTTAATGGACGATTATTCCATTTCCCAGCTTTAATTTTTGTTATATTGCTATGGTCACTATTATGGCCTTGCAATAAATTTAAACCCTCGACTAAACGGGCTTGATAGGTGACAAAAGTGATTAACTGGGCTAATAAAACAATATCTGCATTTTGCCAACCATGATCGGTTAATTGTTCAATGAGCGAATAATCGGTTTCTTTTGGCGACGAAGTTAATATTTGAAGATATTTTTTGGCGGCTTCGAAACCTGGTGTTGATGTAATTGGTGTTTGCGACAGCAACAGTTGGCTATAAAAATGGATTAAACTTTGGCTTCCTGTCAGCGTGGCGACTTCGAGAGCGAAATGATATTTCACATTGATAGGTAGTAGGTCTGAGGGCGTGGAAAAAATCGCCTCAAAAGCCGCTTGTGTATTTTCGGTCGCAACCAATCGTTCTTGGCGTATTTTTGCTAAATGAGATTCTGGCGTTAAATTAGTCAGGGAATCAATTAAATCATTATTAAAAATTGTCATAAAATAACTCACTTTTTTTAAACGTTTTTTTATCTCCTTCATTACATATCATGCACATCATTTATCGAACGAATGAATTGTTATATGCATATAACTAAATGGAATTAAAATTAAATTTATCTATGCTTTTAGTTTTAAGTTATAACGATCTGGTCTAAGTAGAATCAAAAAATTATGTCTATACTGCCCAAAATGTCATTACAGGGTTGTTACATATGTTAAAACAAAAATTAATAAGTCTTTCACTCATCGCAACTGCAATTGTTACACTCGTGGCGTGTGGTGATAATAGTGAGAAAGATAATCCAAATAAAAAACAAATTACGATTGGTTTTGGGGTTGGAAACTACATCGACCAAGTTGATAAAGGCATTGTGCCCATCTTAGAGAAAAAAGGTTATACAGTAAATTTGCGCCAATTTTCTCAAAACAGGCAAATAAACCCAGCGTTTGAAGAGGGCGCAATTGATGCATCGGTTAATCAAAGTCGTGCATATATGGATGCATACAATAAAAAAAATAATATCAATATGGTGGCATTGACGGACTCGCCAAGCGCGCCACAGAGCTTGCGTTCTAATAAACATAAGTCATTAGATGAAGTGAAAGATGGCATGATTGTCGCGTTATCAAATGATCCGGTAAATGCAGAGCGCGGTGCACGAATTTTAGAGCAATTGGGTTGGATAAAAATAAAACCTAATGTCAGCACATTAAGCTTCAGTGTGAATGATATTGAACCTGGAAAATATAATTTAGATATTCGTGAAACTGATGCCGCGCAAGGATTACGTTTATTAGATGATGTTGATTTTGTCGTGGTTAATGGTAACTATGTGGCAAGTGCAGGACAACGAATAGCTGATGGGCTTGTGGTTGAAAATTCGCCATTAGAGCATCGTATTATCGTCACTGTATTACAAAAAGATGTCGATGCGCAGTGGGCTAAAGATTTAAAAGACGCTTTTGATTCTAAAGAATACGCAGATTATATTCGCTCTCAGCGCATATATGATGGATTCATTGAACCTGCAAGCTGGACTAAATAAATATTAATTATATTAAGAATAACCGCGTGATTAGCGTTATTCTGCTTGCCGAATCATATAGTTTCTATGTGATTCGGTATATTTAATGTGAGTACTTAACGTTATTACAGTATCAGCTGTTTAGAACACATCTTATTAGTTAGCGTTTTCATTTCAAAACATGTTAGTCACAATAACTAAATGATATTTGAGAGCTATCATTATATTTTTAATTATTTTTCACATTATATCTTACTGCCAGTTTTCATTTCAAATTCAACATGAAAAACATTCGTATTAGAAGTGTAGACAAGTTAATTTAGTTATTTAATATTAAAATAAATAAATGTCATAACACAAAAATAATTGCTGGAAAGCGTTTAAAATGAACCAAACAGGGGAAACTAGATGGCTAATGAACTGATTAATGCACTTAATATACTTAAATCAAAAACGTGGATTGATTTGACTCACCGTTTTGATAAAGACTCACCTCATTTTTTTATGTTTGAACCTGCTGAATTCAAAACGCTATTTGGTTATCCCGACGGATTTTTTGCACAACAATTTACGTTTCCTGGGCAATATGGCACTCATATTGATGCACCATGCCATTTTGTTGAAGGAAAGCGTTATTTACATGAGTTGGAGCTTAAAGAATTAGTATTGCCGCTTATTGTGATTGATCAATCGTCAAGAGCGAAACAAGACCCTAATTTCTCGTTTTCTCGTGAAGATGTAATCTTATTTGAGCAACAACATGGACAAATAGAGTCTGGTACTTTTGTCGCGTTACGAACTGATTGGAGTCACCGCTGGCCGTCTCAAGAGGCTATGGATAATAAAGATAAAGAAGGTAAAAACCAAATACCGGGTTGGGGAATTGATGCGTTAAAATTTTTATTTGAAGAACGAGGCGTTAAAGCCATTGGACATGAGACTTTTGATACCGATGCAGCAAAAGATTTTCGTCAAAATAATGCATTATTGGCTGAATATTATGTTTTAGAGCAAGACACGTACCAAGTTGAGTTGATGGCAAATTTAGACCAACTTCCGACTAGAGGGGCGGTTATTTTTAACGTTGTCGCTAAACCTAATAATGCGAGTGGCTTTCCGGTTCGCTCTTTTGCTATTCTTCCGTAATACTATTCTTACTTTAAATTTAAACGTGACTTTCTAAGTTAAAATGCACCAATTTGTAGGTAATAGCGCAAATTGGTGCCATCAAATTATAAAGCGATTAATATCCACGCGGCGGCAAGTAGCATACACAGCGCAGCGACAATACCACCTGATTTAGCAAATTCTGTAAATGAGATTTTCACGCCATATGCTGCGGATTGTTCGACAACAATGATGCCCGCTAAACTACCGAAAACAAATAAATTACTGGAAAATCCAGAACCCAAAACGAGTGCAGCGCCTAATGAATCCGCATTGCCGTCAGGAGATAAAAATGGAACCAGTAGCATTACTGATGGGTTATTTCCTACAATAGTACTGAGTACGCCAGTGACTAAAAATAAAACAATTGGATTATTTAATTCAACCCCATGACTACGCAAATCATTCAGTAATTGCTGTGGTAAACCAGTTGATGCAAAAGCCGCATTGACTACAAATAACCCCATGATCAGTAATAAAAGATTGCCATCAACCAGTTTTAACATATCACTTGAAGCGATAGAACGATTAAGCAGTAAAAAGCCTGCTGCGGTTAACGCAATGAGTTCCCTTGGAATATCAGTAGCGACAAAAGCAACGATAACAGCGAAGGTGATGATACCTGCTTTTGTTGTTTCCCAAATATTGAGTTTTTCTGATTGTGATTGTGTGCTAGGTATTTGTGTTGTTTCTTTCGCTAAATACCAACGGTTACGATAAAGCCAAACTAAAACTAACCAAGTGATTGGTAATGAAAGAAGAGCAGGAATAGCCGCTGCTTGAATTAACCCAACAAATGAAAGGTCCAGACCCTGCGCTGCAATCATATTTTGTGGACTACCAATTAATGAGCCAGCGGCACCATTATTGGCGGCAAAACAGAATCCTAATAAAAAGGGAATAGGATTAAGGCCACGAGATAAGGTAATAGAGACTAATAAAGGCGTCATCGCCACGACAACGACATCATTTGTTAATAAGGCAGAAAGTAGCCCTCCTACTGCAATTAATACGGCAAGCAATGTTGGCGCACTAACCTTTAACATAGCAACACGGTCAGCCGTCCAACTATAAAAGCCAGAGACTACAAACGATGCGGAAACTACCATCAAACCAAACAACATACCTATAGTTCTATAATCAATTGAATTCCAAGCGTGAGGCGGGGTAATGCTACCTATTGCCATCATTGCCAAGGCACCAATAACCGCCGCACCTGTTCTATCAACTTTAAAGCCGGGTAGTTTGCCAAAACCCATTGCGATATAAACCAGTAGGAAAATAATAATAGTTAGCGTCATAGCAATCACATTTTTTGAGTTAAATTATGCTTAATTTAGCGGTGAATAACCATGGAGGCAAGATTAAATAATCTTTAATAATAATAAGTTGCGTTTATTCCTAATAATGAGCATCGCAAAAAGAATGGTCGCTGACGATATGTAAGATAAGCAAGAGTTGTTGACGAAAAATAGGCGTTTTAAAGCGTAAAGTGGTTTTTATTTAAACTTGAAATATATGCTGAAATTTTATTACAAAATAAATTATGCGTAAATAAAACTAATTTTAAATGAATTCAAATGTTAAAAAGGTCATGAACATGAAAATATTTCGTGATCAAAGTCACTAATTTATAAAAAACAGGCTAACAAAATAAGTGATCAGTATCACATAAAAAAGGCTTTTTGTGTAAAAATAACTCAATGTAATTAAATAACATGATTAATTTGTGAGGGGAGTCACTAATTGATGGGGGGGGGTGGGGGGCGTAAAGTGATATCTATCACAGAAAGCCCGCGTGGTACGCATCAGAGAAAGGACATGCTAGAGTGAAAGTGTTCAAAAAATCTCACTAACGTTATTTGGCGATAACGTTACAACCTTATCATTCTCGTACCACGGGGTTCTATCATGGTAACATCAAATATCAAATTAAAGGTACAGAATTTTGGGCGCTTCCTCAGTAATATGGTGATGCCCAACATTGGTGCTTTTATTGCGTGGGGATTAATCACTGCGCTATTTATCCCTACCGGCTGGTGGCCAAATGAAACGCTAGCACAGCTTGTAGGACCGATGATCACTTACTTATTGCCACTATTAATTGGTTATACGGGTGGGCGGTTGGTTGGTGGTGAACGCGGCGGGATCGTTGGCGCGATCACGACTATGGGGGTAATTGTTGGTGCTGACATGCCTATGTTTATGGGGGCAATGATAGCTGGCCCTCTCGGTGGCTTTGTCATCAAGCGTTTTGACCGCTGGATTGAAGGTAAAGTTAAAACAGGTTTTGAAATGCTGGTGAATAATTTTTCATCAGGCATCATTGGCATGTTGTTAGCGATACTGGCTTATTTGGCCATCGGCCCACTGGTTGCGGGAATGTCCAAGATCCTTGCGGCTGGTGTAAATGTCATGGTGGAAAATAACTTATTACCACTTACCTCGATTTTTGTCGAACCTGCAAAAATACTCTTCCTCAATAATGCGATTAATCACGGTATATTTTCACCACTTGGTATTCAACAAGCATCTGAAACAGGCTCATCAATTTTCTTTTTAATTGAAGCAAATCCAGGTCCAGGACTTGGCGTGTTATTGGCTTATATGTTTTTTGGTAAAGGAAATGCAAAGCAATCAGCCTCAGGGGCGGCAATTATTCATTTCTTTGGTGGTATTCATGAGATTTATTTCCCTTATGTTCTAATGAATCCGCGTCTTCTTATTGCTGTTATTCTTGGCGGAATGACAGGTGTCTTTGTGATGAATGTTTTCCACGCAGGATTAGTTTCTCCAGCATCTCCAGGTTCAATCTTTGCAGTTTTACTGATGACACCAAAATCGTCATTAATTGGTGTGATTTTATCAGTCACAAGTGCAACACTCGTTTCATTCTTAGTTTCCGCAATCTTGTTGAGAAGAACTCGCGTAGGAGATGAAGATGAATTGGATAATGCGACGAAAAAAATACGTGAAATGAAGGCTCAATCTAAGTCTTCACATAAAAATTCTGAGAAGAATGAATTAGCTGCAAGTTTAGTCAATATCCGTCAGATTATTGTAGCCTGTGATGCAGGAATGGGATCAAGTGCTATGGGGGCTGGTGTTTTAGCTAAAAAAGTGCGTGATGCAGGTCTACTTGATATATCTGTCACCAATATGGCGATTAATGATTTACCTGATGATGTTGATATTGTCGTGACACATAAAGATTTAACGGCAAGAGCGAAGACTTTTGCACCGAATGCAATTCATATTTCCCTAACAAACTTCCTAGATGGGCAAACATATAGTGATTTAGTGACGCGTTTAATTGCTCAGAGAAATCCAAAAGCTGCAAATGACGGACGCTTAATTAAGCAAACTATTATTGCGGCTAATGATGAATCTTATCAAATGGAAACGCGTGAAGACGCAATATTCACCTTAAGTGCAAAACATATTCACTTGAATTTAAGCGCACAAAATAAAGAACAAGCTATTCGCTATGCAGGACAAAAGTTAGTTGAAGGCGGTTATGTTGAACCCGATTATATTGATGCCATGCTAGCGAGAGAAAAACTAACATCAACTTATTTAGGGGAGTCTATTGCGGTGCCTCACGGCACGATAGAAGCTAAAGATAGAGTTATTAAAACGGGCATTGTTATTTGCCAATATCCAAATGGTATCCAATTTGGTGATGAACCAGATGAAATTGCTCACCTTGTAATAGGAATAGCTGCACAAAATAATGAGCACATAGAAGTTATTATGCGAATTACTTCTGCGCTTGATGAGGCTGGTGTTATTGAAAAACTAAGCAAAACACAAAGCATTCAAGAAGTTCTCGAAATTTTATCCGCTCAAAGTGCAGCATAGGGAGACAAATCATGAAAGTTATTCATTTTGGTGCCGGAAATATTGGACGTGGCTTTATTGGTAAGCTATTGGCAGATGCAAATTCTCAATTAACATTTACAGATGTGAATCAACCTTTAATCGATCAACTGGCTCATCAACAGTCTTATCAAGTTCATATTGTTGGGCAAGAGCATCGTATTGAAAAAGTTCAACATGTTCACGCGATCAATAGTCAGGATCCAAAAACTATTGAATACATTGCTCAAGCCGACATGGTAACTACTGCTGTTGGTCCTCAAGTATTAGAAAAAATTGCGGTTACATTAGCGAAAGGCCTCTTGATGAGGAAGGAACTCAATAATAATAAACCATTAAATATTATAGCCTGTGAAAATATGGTCAGAGGTTCGAGTCAATTAAAGCGACACGTATTAGCTCAAATACCAGATAGCAATCATGAATGGATTGAGCGATATATTGGTTTTGTTGACTCAGCAGTTGATCGCATTGTTCCACCAATGGATGCTGCAAATGATGACCCATTGGATGTGACTGTCGAATCTTTCAGTGAATGGATTGTTGACCAAACTCAATTCATTGGTGATATTCCGATTATCGGAGGGATGGAACTTACTGATAACCTAATGGCTTTTGTTGAGCGAAAACTATTTACACTTAATACTGGGCATGCCATTACAGCGTACCTTGGACAATTATATGGGCACCAAACTATCAGTAGCGCCATTAGTGATCCGACGATTTGTGCAGTAGTTAAAGCAGCAATGTTAGAAAGTGGTCAAGTATTGATTCAACGTTATGGTTTTAATCCCGAGCAACATGCTCAATATATTGACAAAATATTAGGTCGTTTCGCTAATCCGTATTTACACGATGATGTTAGCCGAGTAGGGCGTCAACCGATTAGAAAATTAAATTCTGAAGATAGACTCATTAAACCATTGTTAGGAACGCTTGAATATCAATTGCCACATAAAAATTTGATTATTGGAATTGCTTCAGCGTTACATTTTAGATGTAACAGTGATCCGCAAGCGAGCGAAATGGCGGAGCTCATAAATGAGAAAGGAATTCGTCAGGCAGTGAAACAATTGTGTCAATTAGATGATTATCCGTTGATAATTGAGGCTATTTGCGGTGAATATCAATTATTAGAGTCAATACGAAAATAACTTTGCAGATCAAGGTCTGAGTCTAGGATAATAATGACTTTATGGTGACTTAATCGGTCACCATAAAGTGAACAAAGAAGATGTTATGGAAAATAGACAAAATATAGAAAATCAAATTTTGGAGCGGCTAAATCAACGGCCGGAAGTCCATTTATTTGTTCAGGAAGTGATTATTTTGATCACAGAAGCTATTGATCAACTGATGCTAAAAGTTTTTCGTAAAGATGACTATGCAGTAAAATATGCTGTTGAACCCCTTTTAACGGGAAGTGGGCCATTAGGTGAACTTTCAGTGAGATTAAAACTATTATTTGCTTTAGGTGCAATTACTCGAGAGGTATATGAAGATATTGAGTTATTTTTAGCATTGAAAGGATCTTTGCCTACCAATGGTATAGTTTTAAATTTTACAGATGATGAAATATTAGGCAGTATTAAAATGTTACATTGTATGGAACCATTGCCTGAAATGATGCGATTTAATCAACCAGAAGATTTAGTTGATAAACAACTCATCGATTTACAGAAGTATCGATACCAACAAATGATAAAGTCATCATTAGTCCTATCGGTAACCGCTTTAATTGCACAAATTTTAGAAACTGATGTTTTTTAACTTCTTAACTTAATCTATTTCTAGCCTTTAATTACCTTCCGCTGATTGACAATGTTAATCGCTCTAAAAAATCATAACTTAATTATCTATTTCATATGCAGCTTAGATATGAATGCTTTTCCAAATGTTAATTGCCACTCTTAGTATAAGTTATAATATGATGGAGATAGATAAAGGATAACTACGATGCAAGAGGGCGGCATATGAATATTATTATCACACACCAAATAGCGGATGAAGATAGGAACGCAGTTTTAGCTGGGCTAAGGCAGCATAATATTCAATATCTTAAAGAAAATAGTTTTGGTCAATTGGCTGTTTATGCAAAAAATGAAATAGGTATGATAACCGGTGGTCTACTTGCTTCGACTAAAGGAAACTGGCTATGCATTGATTATTTATGGGTCAGTGAAAATGCAAGAAAAAGCGGTTTAGGCCGTACTTTAATGACAAGTGCAGAGCAGGAATCAATTAAATTAGGCTGTAAACACGCTTTAGTTGATACATTTAGTTTCCAAGCATTACCTTTTTATGAAAGGTTAGGGTATATACAACAAATGAGCTTACCCGATTTTCCTGAATTAGGTATGCAAAGACATTATCTAACTAAACGTTATGAATAAAAAGTTATTGTGAATTAGGGCATAATTGGTTTGATCAATAAATATTGTGCTGCGTAATCGGGTAGTAGTGCTTTTATTTTATCCAGAGTAATTTCTGTCATGACACCACTTATTGGTACTTGTTTACCTGTTTCAATGAAGCTATTTTCTGAACAAAAAAACTGATTAGAAGATAGTGATTTGTTTGGCGAGGTAATTAGTGGCTTATTGTCAGGGCGATTAATAAAATGGTTAGAGAAAACAAGATAATTTTTAACATTAATGGCTTTATCTTTTGTATCAATAAAATTTTGCCAATAGCTAATTAAAGCATCAGATAAGTAATTATTAAAAATAAAGGTATCCTGCATGATTAACCATTGTTCATCGACATTATCATAAGGACGCGCATTAAATGAAATCTGATTAAGATAATTACCTGCAAATACAAGTCCTTTAGCGTTACGAAATTTTAATTGACCGGATGCTCGCTCGTCTTTTGTCCAGCCAGAAAAATAATTTTGAATGACTTCAACTTGCGTATATTGCTTAATATAAACACCATGATCACGAGAAATATCATTTTTCCCAGTTTCAGGGTTATAGAGATAAATTTCGTTATTACCGGAAATAAAGTTTTTACGAAATATTCCTTTTTTTAAATTACTCGTCGAATACCAGCCTGAAACAAAGTTACCTTGAGCATCATCAAAAGACATTAATCCTTTATCTCTTAAACTTAAAAGTGTTGTGAGTAGTGTTTGCGTTTTATCATCAAGCCATGGCGTCGCTACATTAATATCTTCGATAGAGCCTAAAAAATTTTGCTCAATGAGTAAACCTGTACTGTTACCATAGGTGCTAAGACCAACACCCGCATAGTGACGTCCACGCATAAAAATATTGCCATTAATTGTATAAGCGTTACTTGAACATGTCAGTTGCGCCGTACTTTGCTCGGTTATCGTGTTGATAAATATGTTGTGGCTAATGCTAATTGCTGATTTCCGTCCATAAAAATGCACACGAATGTTGTCAAAGATAATATTTTCAATACTGAGGTTCGAGACTGTTGTGCCATAAGTACTATCGCCGAACATCACTGATTTTTTTGTAATGTCGAAACAGCGAAAAATAGTACCTTCAATTGAACCTAATAAAGAATTATAAGATGTTAGTAGCACATCACTGGAAAATAGGTAAGTACCCGCAGGGAAATAGATACCTTTACGAGAAGTATGACTTTTTTTGAGTAAATTTAAAATGACATGACTCAGATCTTTACCTGTATTTGGTGATATACCTGCATCTGGCGCATAAATATAACCTTCAGGTACATTATTATTCGCATGTTCTAAATTTTTCATATTTAACCTTAATTGAAAATTTGCTTTAGTGAACATAGCCATGAATAGCGTTAACAAATTATCGCTATATTTAATCGAATTATGATTTAAGTAAATTTACTTAGTTTGAGAATAGATGAGTATTGATTTTTTTGTTACCAATTAACTAAGATAAATCGATAATTAGGAGGATTCTAATAAAAATGTGTTTATGATGATTATTTATCAAAGCAATTCATATTGTTATCTTCGATAATACAGCCTGCTGTTGCCGAAGGGTTTTGTGGCGAATCTTGATTTTTTAACCACAATGCTAGGCGTTGTTTTGCATTTAATCTGATAGATGAGTTAATTTCGTTTTTTGGTCTGATATTCATAACAGTATATTCAATCAATGTGTCATTTTGAAAAACAAAAGTGCGATCTGCTTTATTTTTACTGGATTCGGGCATCATTTGGTCGAGATAGAGTAATAAAGCATAATTGTCTTTTATTGTACTCTCCATTGCGTCTTCATCAGGCACGCCCTCAATTTCAATAACTTGTTGTTTTGACATTCCCGCTAAAACAACCCGCGAGTCATTGCTAGCACTACAACCAGTTAGAACTAAGAAAACAATTATTAGTATGTATTTCATGGATAGCTACCTAATGGTTGATGATGGAACGCTACTTGTTGTGAATAATAACGAGTCGTGAAGAAACCTGAAATAGGTCGATATAAAAATGGGAGAATTCTATAAATTTTTTTATTAATATTATTCTCAATATTTTCACAGTAGAGGTCATATTGAATTATGACTAAATTTAGTGAGTGATAAATAAATCTCACTTATGATAGCCGAGCGTTTATTAATAAACTGGGAATGGAATATTAGATTTGTGCAATGATAAACAGTTAGGGCATAAGCTTTAGCTTTCCGAATTTGGATATCAGTGAGCAGCATAATGTGTATAGCTTTTTTATCAAACTTAGACCTATACACAATACTATACACATTATTACTTAGATTTCACTAGAAGTTACTAGACCTTCTTGGAAGTCAAAATAATTAATTTGTTGTTTTTATTTGAAAAATTGGAGGTCTTGAGCGGTCTTTAGAAGTGGTATTGGTGTCCCCTGCAGGAATCGAACCTGCAACTAGCCCTTAGGAGGGGCTCGTTATATCCATTTAACTAAGGGGACATAAATGCGAAATGGCAAGCAGAGTGGGGCATTTTACTGGTCACATCTAATTGAATCAAGTTGTTACGCTAAAATTCTTCTGTTTATACTAAAAAAAGTACTTTTTAGGTTGTTTTTTATTCAAAAATGGAATTGAACGGTTGATTATGTCATGTAATGGTTAGCTGAAAAACATATAAAAAACAGTTGATTATTAATTTTTTGAATCGTGAGTGACTAAATCATTATATCAACGACACTATATGAATAATTAGTGAGTGATTATTCTTATTGTTTGTTGATAGTTAAATTTTTTTAAACCGTGATACGTTATCTATTATGAAAATAGCGCATAAAAAGACACATTGTTCTATTCGGTAATAAAGTGAATTAATAGACTGGTTTTTGATGAAATCAATTGGTTAATTTATTGATTTTCTTTAGATATTTACTGGGTGATTAGTAATGTCAGATAATGAGAATAATATCGCTTTTTTCATCGCCATGGATACCTCTGTTTAGTAACTTTTTGATAAATAATCATAATTAATATTATGATACATATTAATATGTTGTGCTATTTTTGTACTTATTAGTCATTATTCTTATAATAAATATATAATTAAATAGGTTATAATTAGTAGATATGGATTGTTGGATCACTCAAAACGATTAACAAATAATTCTATTTGGCTTTATTATAAAACACATAAGTTAAAACTGTGGAAAGTACCGAGGCTGGTGGTACAGGGAATGGAGAGGATGATGAAGTTTCGAATGACTAGCGTTTTTCTTGCAGGGGTGCTAATAGCTGGCTGTGCTAGTTCTATTGATCCTGTAACGCAAGAACGTTCAGACCCGCTGGAAGGTTTTAACCGAGCCATGTTCAACTTTAACTACAACGTCTTAGACCCTTATGTCTTGAGGCCTGTAGCTGTTGCTTGGAAAGACTATGTCCCAATGCCAGCTCGAAATGGATTAACTAACTTCTTTGTTAACCTTGAAGAGCCTGCGAGTATGCTTAACAGTTTTGCTCGTGGTGAAGTGACCCAAGGATTTAAACATTTTAATCGCTTTTTCCTCAATACCGTATTTGGTATGGGTGGGTTGATTGATGTCGCTTCAATGGCAAACCCACAACTAGCGAAAGAAGAGCCTAAGCGCTTTGGTAATACACTTGGTTACTATGACGTTGGTTATGGTCCTTACGTCGTCTTACCCGGCTATGGAAGTGCTACAGTGCGTGAACAAGGGGGCGACCTTGTTGATGGACTCTATCCGATGCTGAGCTATTTAACTTTTTGGATGTCAGCCGGTAAATGGGCACTTGAAGGAATAGAAACGCGTTCTAGACTGTTAGACTCCGATGGTTTACTCAGAAATTCATCTGACCCATATTTAATGTTGCGTGAGGCTTATTTCCAACGTAACGATTTCCTCGCTAATGGCGGAGTATTAGAAGCGGTTGAAAATCCGAATGCAGCGGCGATTCAAGGGGATTTAGATTCTATAGATTAATAATATAATAGGGTGAAACCGTATTACTCTGTTGTATTCAAACATCATGCAATGTGCCGTGAATGATATCAGGGGATGATTTCCCCTGATATAGCAATGAATAAAGCCTACTGTAGTGGCTAATATCTTAGAATGTATAGTTAAAGTTCACGCCATATAACCATGCAGAACCTTCAGATTTGAATTCAGTTAACGTGCTTGGGTCTTTCTCAACCAATCTTTCACTAATGTTAACTTTCTTACCATACATATAAGCAATGCCGACATCGACAGACGCATTTTCATTGAAAGCGTAAGTAGAACCAGCACTTAACCAGTAACGGTCTTGATCCGGAATTGAGATTGAACGATATTTTGCTGGAACTGGGCTTTCATCGTAGGCAATACCTGTACGGAAGGTCCAGTTATCATTATAGAAATAGGTAGTACCTAGTGCTAGGCGCCAAGCATCTTTAAAGTGCTCTGGTTTGTGGAATAATTCCTTTCCATCACTTTTTTGATAAGCCGTTAACTCTTTAAACTCACTCCATCCAGTATAGGCCGCAGTATAATGCACAGCCCACTGTGGCGCGACTTTATGATAGCCAGAGAATTCCCAGATATCGGGTAGATTAAGATCAAGTTTACCTTTTACACTGCTACCATTAAGTCCACCTACTTGGGATGGTAGATCATTAGAGAATTTACCCTCTTCAAATTTCACTTTAACTTTTGAGCGATAGGTGAAGCTTAGGCGGTTATCTTGGTTAATTTCATACAAAATACCAGCATTCCAGCCATAACCCCAATCATCACCTTGAAGTTTTGCAGCTGTGGTATTTGGCGTGAGGCCAAACATTGGGGGATACTTACCAGAAGCAACTCCGAGGTGACGAGTGATTTCAGCATCAGCATAGACTGCATTAGCGCCTAGTCCAAAACTAAAATTATCATTAAGACGATAAGCACCACTTAAGTTCAAGTTAACTGTTTTTAGGTCAGTTTTACCACCAGCAAGGCCGCCTGCATAATCTTTACTAAAATCAGTAGCGAGACCAAAGTTAGTGGTCATCGATGTACCCACAGCCCATTTATCATTGATTGGGAAGATAAAATGCGCATTTGGAACAAGGGCATTCGGTGCGATGTTATTGGCTGTAAACATGTCATTGTCGCGGCCTTTAATATCAACCGTTGGGTCAATATAAACTGCGCCGACTGAAAGTGCTGGGCGGTCGAATAACATCATTGCCGCAGGGTTACGGCTCCCTTCACTTGCGTTATCGCCAACTGCGCCTGCTCCCGAAAATGCACGTCCTAATGCAGAAGTGGAATATTCATTAAGCAAAAAACCAGCTGCACTTGCGTTGGAGGAGATAATTGCCACTGCTATTGCTAAAGCTGATCGATTAAACAGGTTTTTCTGGCTCATGACCAAAACCCTCTTGTATGTTTTATTTAAATAAAGCGACTTCTTATCGCAAGAAGCGCAGAATTGTAGGGTCGGATGTCGTTATGACAAATCAGACCAGTTACTAGAGTATAGGTCTGACCACCTAATATGTTGCAAGTATGTTTTGTGTTTATTGTGACCTTGTTTTCAAAAATGCGATGCATTTAACAAAATTACAACATAAAACCAAGATTAAAGTACAATAAAAGACCATGTACGGGGTCAGATCAAACTTATGTTGGATTGTTTGCAATAAATATTGATGCACACTGGTTTTTACTACTTTTTCAGCGTTATGATAGCCACTTAACAGTTTGTTTATTTGGAGAGTACGATGACTGATGCGATTAACCGTTGTAGTGCGGAAGAAACAGCTGCTTGCTGTTGTGTTGATGTAGGTACAGTCTTAGATAATAAAGACTGCACAGCATCGTATCAGCATGTTTTCGCAACACAAGGTGAGGCAGATTCCATGTTGAAAACACTCACAGATAAAGCGAAATCTGTTGAGTCAGAACCTTGTGTAATTACCCATTCCTTCAAGGCTGTTGAAGGTGGTATTGAACTCACTGCTGATTTTAATTTTGCTTGTGAAGCAGAAAGTCTGATTTTTCAGTTAGGACTTCGTTAATCAAACGATTGAATTGCCGCTAATAACCCTTTTATCAATTCAGATCCCCAGATAAAAGGGTTTTTTATATCCCCTTTCTTAATAATTTCTTACCTCTATTTTTATTTCACTTTAAGTTGCGTGCGAGCTCCCATTTTTCATTAACGCTATTTGATAATTGTGAAGATTATGTTAACAATCAGTACAGGTCAGACCTCTGCGGGTCAGTATTGAAGAAAACAATTTTAATTTTCATTTTTTCTTTTAGCGGGAGCGCCCATGAATCAACTTTCCCAACATGGCGAAAGCACTTATACAGCAAAGGAACGAATCGCTATTGTTAGCGGATTACGTTTGCCTTTCGCAAAACAAGCGACTGCTTATCAAGGGATTGCTGCCGTTGATTTAGGTAAGGCAGTTGTCGCTGAGCTGTTATGCCGTAGTGATTTAGATAAATCTTTGATTGAACAATTAGTGTTTGGGCAAGTTGTGCAGATGCCAGAAGCGCCAAATATCGCCAGAGAAATTGTGTTGGGCACGGGTATGAGCGTATCAACCGATGCTTATAGTGTCTCTAGAGCCTGTGCAACCAGTTTCCAAACCATTGTTAATGTGGCTCAAAGTATGATGGTTGGTGATATTTCAATCGGTATTGCTGGCGGAGCAGATTCATCCTCGGTACTGCCTATTGGTGTTTCAAAGAAATTAGCCGCGACATTATTATCGTTAAGTAAAGCGAGAAGTCTTGGGCAAAAGTTATCTTTAATTTCAAAATTAGGCTTAAAAGATTTATTGCCTGTTGCGCCAGGTGTGGCTGAATATTCTACTGGATTGCGAATGGGCGATACTGCCGAGCAGATGGCAAAAAGTTATCATATTAGTCGAGAAGAGCAAGATGAATTAGCGCATCGCTCACACATACTTGCGGCCAAAGCTTGGGATAGCGGGGTGTTGGAGTCAGAAGTCATGACGGCTTATATGCCACCATTTAAGCAAGCCTTTTCTCAAGATAATACAATAAGAGGCAATTCAGTTTTATCTTCCTATGCGAAATTAAAACCGGCTTTTGACCGTAAACATGGAAGTGTGACCGCAGCAAATAGTACACCGCTTACTGATGGTGCTGCTGCGGTATTGATGATGACAGAATCGAGAGCAAAAGCACTTGGCTATACACCGCTAGGTTACATCCGAAGCTATGCCTTTTCTGCCATTGATGTGTGGGAAGATATGCTGCTAGGCCCTTCCTACGCGACGCCAATTGCATTAAAACGCGCAGGGCTGACACTGCAAGATTTAACTTTGATTGATATGCATGAAGCATTTGCTGCTCAAACATTGGCAAACGTTCAAATGTTTTCAAGCCACAAGTTTGCTCAAGAGAAACTTGGGTTAACACAAGCGATTGGTGACATCGATATGGATAAATTTAATGTATTAGGTGGTTCAATCGCTTATGGGCATCCATTTGCTGCTACGGGAGCCCGCATGGTAACGCAAACATTAAATGAGCTGCGCCGGCGTGGTGGTGGTTTTGGGTTAACAACGGCTTGCGCTGCGGGTGGTTTAGGTGCAGCGATGATCTTGGAGGTGGAATAATGAAACAACATTCTGCTATAGAGGTTGAAACTGCTAGTGAAATGGATACAAAAGCTAGTCAACCCGCGTTTAGATTAGAAATTTACAACGAAAATGTCGGAGTGATTTTCATTGACGTGCCAAATGAAAAAGTGAACACGCTGAAAGCGGAGTTTGCAGAGCAATTTTTGGCTATTTTACAGCAGGCACAATCAACCTCGGGTCTTAAAGGCTTGGTTATTACATCGGGTAAAAAAGACAATTTTATCGCCGGTGCTGATATCAGCATGATTGCTAACTGTGAAAATAAAGAGCAAGCGAGTGAACTTTCAAAAGAAGGGCATTTACTGTTTGATAAAATAGATAATTATCCACTCCCTATTATTGCCGCAATTCATGGTGCTTGCCTTGGTGGCGGATTAGAACTGGCGCTTGCTTGCCATGCAAGAATTTGTTCAAACGACGAAAAAACTCGATTGGGTTTGCCTGAAGTACAATTAGGTTTACTACCGGGGTCAGGTGGTACGCAGCGTCTACCTCGCTTAATCGGTATTCCTCATGCACTTGATTTAATGCTAACAGGTCGGCAATTAAGAGCAAAACAGGCACTAAAAATAGGTTTAGTTGATGATGTTGTACCTGAATCCATTTTATTAGATGTGGCTGTGCAGTTGGCTAAAAAAGGTGGTGTAAAGAGACCTGTTATTCATTGGCAACAGCGCTTATTGAGTAGCAAGCTATTGCGTAATCAGGTGTTTAATAGTGCAAAACAAAAAGCACTTAGTAAAACGAAAGGCCACTATCCGGCACCGGATAAAATTATTCAAGTTGTTAAAACTGGTATGAATAACGGGGCGAAAGCGGGCTATGCCCAAGAAGCTAAAGCGTTTGGCGAGTTAGTAATGACTCCTGAATCTGCCGCATTACGCAGTTTATTTTTTGCCGTGACTTCTCTTAAAAATGAAACAGGTTCTAAAGCAAAACCGATAAATATTCAGCAAGTTGGTGTTCTTGGCGGTGGCTTGATGGGCGGTGGAATTGCGTATATCAGTGCTTCCCAAGGAAAATTGCCTGTTCGTATTAAAGATATTTCGGATAAAGGCGTGGCTCAGGCATTACGTTATAGCTGGGATTTGCTCACCCAACGAGTATCAAAAAGGCGATTACTTGCTCGTGAAAGAGCGGCAATAATGTCGAAAATATCGGGAACTGTGAATTACCAAGGTTTTGAAAAAGCAGACATTGCTGTTGAGGCAGTTTTTGAAGATTTAGCATTGAAGCAAAAAATGGTCGCTGAAATAGAACAAATATCCGATGGGAAGACTATTTTTGCCTCAAATACATCGTCATTACCTATTCATCAAATTGCTGCACAAGCTAAATACCCTGAAAAAATTATTGGTCTGCATTATTTTAGTCCTGTAGATAAAATGCCGTTGGTGGAAGTTATTCCTCATAAACATACGGATGACACGACAATTGCCACTGTAGTTGCTTTTGCTAAGCGTCAAGGTAAAACGGCGATTGTGGTTGGCGATGATGCTGGATTTTATGTGAACCGAATATTAGCGCCTTATTTATGTGAGGCAACTCAATGCCTTGTACAGGGTGAGTCGATTGAACATATCGATAGTGCATTAGTCAGTTTCGGTTTTCCTGTTGGTCCCTTTAATTTACTCGATGAAGTCGGGATTGATGTAGGCACCAAAATATTACCTATTCTTGTTGCGCGTTTTGGCGATAGATTTAAGGCACCAGAAGCTTTAGACAAAGTGGTTAATGATGACAGGAAAGGAAAAAAGAATGGCCGAGGTTTTTATGAGTACGGCCATACAAGTTCAAAACTGTTATTTTGGAAAAAGGCACCAAAACGGCAGGTGGATAAACGAATTTACGCATTAATTGGTGTTCAACCTGATAATAAATTGAGTAAAACAGATATTGCACAGTGCTGTGTCATGTTGATGTTAAATGAAGCGGCACGCTGTTTAGATGAAAAAATTATTCGCAGTGCAAGAGATGGCGACATCGGTGCTGTCTTTGGTATTGGTTTTCCGCCATTTTTTGGTGGTCCTTTTAGGTATATGGATAGTTTAGGTATTGCTAAAACAGTGGAGACAATGCAAGCCTTAGCTAAAAGCCACGGTGAAAAATTTTCACCTTGTGATTTATTGTGTCAAATGGCTAAAAATAACCAAACCTTTTATCCCACTCAGAGTGAATAAGTCGGGTTATAGCTAATAAGCTTGCTATTTTAGTTTCAGTGGGAAACCTGATACCCTAGTGCATTCATTTGTTACATTCACTTGGGTTATCAGGTTTTTTTGTGATGTTTTTTCGAGTAAAAGTCTAGTTTAGCCGTAAGTGTAAAATACTGACGAAAGATATTAATAAAAAATTTCAGCAAAAAACAATGCAAGTCATTTTATTTATCTGTGGTTTATTGCAGAATCAGGTTTCACCCCAACTGATGGTGACTTTTACAACAATTATCTTAACAAAAAGAATAGCCATTCATTTAGGATTGGCTACCCAGATGGTGGATTATGCAAGTTTATATTATGCGTCATGGTGATGCGGCAATACAGGCTCCCAGTGATTCTGCAAGACCATTAACCCAAAAGGGAAGAGATGAGTCTGCATTAATGGCACAGTGGTTAAATCATCATGAGCCACAGATTGATATCGATAAAGTGTTAGTTAGTCCTTATTTACGAGCAGAACAAACCTTACAAGTCATCAGGGATAACCTTGAATTACCAACGCAAATGCAGGTGATGGAGGAGTTAACACCTGGAGGGCATGCAGCATTTGTCGCCGATCATATTCGTGATTTGGCAACGTTGGGTGCTAATGCAGTTTTGGTGGTTTCTCATTTACCCTTGGTGGGATATTTGGTTTCGGAGTTGTGCCCACATAAAGAACCTCCGATGTTTACGACATCAACTATCGCTTGCATTAATCTCAACATGGAACAGTTGAAAAGTAATGTTGAATGGATGCTAAGTCCTTCACAAGTGATGTTTGCAAAATAACTCATATACTTAAGTTATGATGCAAACTTATCGATAAAGAGTGCTTAACGACGAGCGCTCTCGATGGTTTCAATTAACAATAAAAGTGCTGCACTACCCCCCCATTCTTTGGGTGCTTGATGAAAAGCAATGATATCTGGATGCTGCGCAAGCCATAGTGGCGTCTGCTGCTTCAATATATGCTTCCCATGTCCATGCATAATGCAGGCACAATATACATTTTCTCTTTTACAAGCCGCAATGAGTGCGCCGATTTCTTTTTTTGCTTCCATCTGCGTTAGCCCATGCAAATCAAGAAAAAGCTCAGGGGTGTAATCGCCTCTGCGTAATTTTTTGAGTTCATAGGGGTTTGAATCAGGCTTTAAATAACGAGTTGGACCTTCATCTTCAAGTTGTGGCTGAAACTCATCTGAAAAATAAAAAGAAGCATCAACTTGTTCTTGCATCACTTTTTTGCTGGATGGCTTCGTGACTTTAGCGCGAATAGGCGCATGTAAAATCTGATCTTGGCGGATCTTTTTTGCACCAGTAATCGCTTCTTTGAATAGATGAATATCTTCATCTTTCAGTCCAAATTTGTTTTTCATCGTGTTTTAATTAGTTATTTTTAGATTGATATGACTTTCTGTAGTGTAACCTATTTTCCGTTTAAACGGTCACAATTGAATAATAACCATGTTGTGTAACAAATTTATAACTATTTGACTTGTTATATATTGACAAGAGATGGTTTCTTAGTCTAATTGTATATACATATATATACTTTTATTTGTGAAGCTGACAAATATCGCCTTAATAGTAATAGGAAATTCAATGTCATTTATAGCTCAATCTCAAGATGTTGTATGGCGCAATGGCCGCATTGCTACAATGAATACTGATTTAACAACTGCTTATGGATTAGTCGAAGGTCATGACTTGATTGTTCGTGAAAATAAAATTATGGCAATACTGCCTAGTGATACCGTTGACACAAATGGATGTCAGGTTATTGATATTGAGGGAAGGTTGGTCACACCGGGATTGATTGATTGCCATACGCATTTAGTGTTTGGTGGTGATAGAGCTGCTGAGTGGGAGCAGCGAATGAATGGCGTTTCGTATGAAACAATTAGTGCACAAGGTGGCGGTATTAATTCTACAGTGCGATCAACAAGGCAATTAGATGAAGATGCATTATTTCGTGCATCACAGCCAAGGCTAGAGGCGTTAATCCGAGAAGGCGTGACGACTATCGAAATGAAATCAGGTTATGGACTTGATTTTGACAGTGAAGAAAAACAACTGTTAGTCGCGAAAAGATTATCTGCGGTTTATCCTATTACAGTGAGCTCGACGCTATTATCTGCCCATACCGTTCCACCTGAGTACAAAGGTAAGCCAGATGAATATATTGATTTTATTTGCCATACCATAATGCCTCAATTGTGGGAAAAAGGGCTTTTTGAATCTGTCGATGTATTTTGCGAGAGCGTAGGTTTTTCACTTGATCAAAGTAAGAAATTATTTTTAGCGGCGCAAAAATTAGGGATCCCAGTTAAAGGTCATATGGAACAATTATCGAATCTGGGCGGTAGCGAATTAGTGGCGAGCTTTAAAGGACTATCTGTCGATCATATCGAGTATCTTGATTTGGATGGTATTAAAGCATTAAAAGAGAGCGGTACAGTTGCCGTTTTATTACCAGGGGCATTTTATTTTTTACGCGAAACTAAATTGCCACCCATTGAGCTATTGCGCGAACATCAAATACCTATGGCGGTTTCTACTGATTTTAACCCAGGAACCAGTCCGTTTGCATCTTTACGAATGATAATGAATATGGCGGCGGTGCTATTTAGATTAACACCAGAAGAAATTTGGTCTGGGGTAACTTGTCATGCTGCAAAAGCGCTTGGACGTGAACATAGTCATGGACAGCTAAAAGCAGGTTTTCAAGCAGACTTTGTGGTGTGGAATGCTCACGAACCTGTTGAAATGATTTATGAACAAGGCAGTAACCCTCTGTATATGCGAGTGCATCAAGGGACGATTACGCATCATAATAAATAACATTAAAAAAGAGACTAATGGCACGAATTATCGTGATAATTAATAAAGTTCTTATTGCTGCGGGTTAGGATCATGTTCAATATATGCAGTAACACTTTTCTATAAATAAATACTCAATGGGGCTTAGTTTTATTTAATACCATTGAGTAGCATTTTTTTATTAACGACTGTCAGGATGATTAGGAACCGAAAGTAGTGAAGTAGCCTGTGTTTAAGGTTTGAATATCTTAGAGGCAGGTTTGGCCATCTTGTTGACTAAACTGGAAATAACTGTGACAGCCGATAAAAAAGAGAAATCAGCCACACCAATCCCATTATATTTGCAGGTAAAGCATTTGATTACTGAGAAAATAGTGACGGGTGAATGGCAGGTAAATGACCGCGTTCCCTCTGAATCTGAATTAGTTATTCAATTTCAATGTAGTCGAATGACCGCAAATCGTGCTTTACGTGAATTAACAGCACAAGGTCTGCTTATCCGATTACAAGGCGTGGGAACTTTTGTTGCTGAGCCAAAAGGGCAGTCTGCATTATTTGAAATTCACAGTATTGAATCTGAAATTGTTGCGAGAAAGCATCGGTATAGCTGTAAGATTATTAAGTTAGAGCAAGTTACGGCCTCTGCTGCATTGGCGCAAGAATTGAATATATTATCAGGCAACATTGTTTTTCATTCTGTTATTGTGCATCTTGAAAATGATGTTCCAGTACAAATAGAAGATCGGTATGTTAATGCATTAGCCGCACCTGACTATCTAAAACAAAATTTTTTATCCATCACCCCTCACGATTATCTTTCCCAAGTAGCACCTTTAACCCAGGGTGAACATATTGTCGAAGCGGTGGAAGCGGATGAGCGCTCTGCTAGGTTATTACATATTGATGCAGGGTCTTCATGTTTGCTGATTACACGTCGAACATGGTCACAAGCTTTCACGGTTACGAGTACAAAATTATTGTTTCCCGGTCATCGTTATAAATTAAAAGGTCGTTTTTCTTCCTAAATACCCCTTTAAATATCTTTTTATACAGCAAAGTGGTTAATGAATTATGCCCATTATTTTCCACTTTTATCCGCTAAAACTTCCCGTCATATTTTGATTGAATCACTAAAACTAATTGTTTTCTCCTTAAGTTAAATTGCATTGAATGTGAATTGACTGTGAATGAAATGTGACTTGGCAGGCAAATTCAGAAGAAATAAATTGCCCTGCAAGTGTATGAAAATATTTTATCTGCATGATATTTATTGGAAATAATTATATTTATTATTATTTCACCTAATTTAGTTGTTAAAAAACTAATTGATAGTACATGTATATACAACTATATCTATATGGAGACCGAATCAGAATAAATGACGCTGTCAGTACCAGCGACGTAATAGCAAAAGGATATAAAAGTGACAGAACTCAATAATAAATATAGAAATGTCGAAATTAGATCTCCACGAGGAAATACACTTAATGCAAAAAGCTGGCTGACAGAAGCGCCTTTACGCATGTTGATGAATAACCTTGATCCTGATGTTGCAGAAAATCCACATGAATTAGTGGTTTATGGCGGAATTGGCCGTGCTGCACGTAACTGGCAATGCTATGACCAAATCGTTGAATCGCTTAAAAAATTGGAAAGTGATGAAACTTTGTTGGTTCAATCAGGAAAGCCTGTTGGTGTTTTTAAAACCCATGAAAATGCACCTCGCGTACTCATTGCTAACTCAAATCTCGTGCCACATTGGGCTACTTGGGAACATTTTAATGAGCTCGATGCTAAAGGGTTGGCAATGTATGGCCAAATGACAGCAGGTAGCTGGATTTACATTGGTAGCCAAGGGATTGTCCAAGGAACTTACGAAACTTTTGTTGAGGCAGGTCGCCAACATTTTAATGGTGATTTAACCGGACGCTGGGTGCTAACCGCTGGCCTTGGTGGGATGGGTGGTGCTCAACCACTAGCCGCAACTTTAGCCGGCGCTTGTTCGCTCAATATTGAATGCCAGCAAAACAGCATCGATTTTCGTTTAAGAACGAAATATGTGGATGAGCAAGCGACTAGCCTTGATGATGCCTTAGCCCGTATCCAAAAATACACCTCAGAAGGTAAAGCGGTTTCTATTGCTTTGTGTGCCAATGCGGCAGAAGTTTTACCTGAATTAGTAAGACGTGGTGTTAAACCTGACATGGTCACAGACCAAACCAGCGCTCATGACCCGCTTAATGGCTATCTACCTATAGGCATGAGTTGGGATGAGTATCGTGAGCAAAGCGTGAAAGATCCGAAAGGAACTGCACTTGCCGCCAAAAAATCGATGGCTGAGCATGTAAAAGCTATGTTGGCCTTTAAGCAACAGGGTATTCCAACGTTTGACTATGGTAATAATATTCGTCAAATGGCACTTGAAATGGGCGTAGAAAATGCGTTTGATTTCCCTGGATTCGTACCTGCCTACATTCGTCCACTATTTTGTCGTGGTGTTGGACCTTTCCGTTGGGTTGCGCTTTCAGGCGATCCTGAAGATATCTACAAAACTGATGCAAAAGTGAAAGAATTACTTTCTGATGATAAGCACTTACATCGCTGGTTGGATATGGCGCGTGAGCGTATTAGTTTTCAAGGGCTGCCAGCGCGCATTTGTTGGGTTGGTTTAGGCGACAGAGCAAAACTCGGTTTAGCGTTTAATGAAATGGTCAGAAGTGGTGAAGTTTCTGCACCAATCGTTATTGGGCGCGATCATTTAGATTCAGGCTCTGTTGCAAGTCCAAACCGTGAAACAGAATCAATGAAAGATGGCTCTGATGCGGTTTCAGATTGGCCACTACTCAATGCATTGTTAAATACCGCAAGTGGGGCGACATGGGTTTCTCTGCATCATGGTGGCGGTGTTGGTATGGGCTTCTCTCAACATTCGGGCGTCGTTATTGTTTGTGATGGTACTGATGAAGCTGCTGCACGTATTGCTCGCGTTTTGCATAATGACCCGGCGACTGGGGTGATGCGCCATGCGGATGCAGGATATGACATTGCCATTAAATGCGCACAAGAAAAAAATCTTAATTTACCTATGCTAAAAACACGTTAAGGGGTGCCACCGATGACTAAATTAACTATTCACCCAGGAAAAATGACACTCGACGATTTGCGCAATGTTTTTGAGCATTCAGTCACTATCTCGCTAGATAAACGTTCTCATACTGCGATTGAAAAAAGTGTTGCTACTGTAAATCAGATTATTGCTGAAGATAAAACGGCCTATGGCATCAATACTGGATTTGGGTTACTGGCGAATACCCGTATTGCCACCAAAGATTTGCAATCATTACAACGGTCAATCGTGATGTCCCATGCCGCAGGTGTGGGCGAGCCATTAGAAGATGAAATAGTTCGATTGATAATGGTACTTAAAGTAAACAGTCTTGCTCGTGGTTTTTCAGGTATTCGCCTTGAGGTGATTAATGCTTTAATTGCGATGGTAAATGCGGAAGTTTATCCATTCATACCAGCCAAGGGTTCTGTAGGGGCATCAGGTGATTTAGCTCCGCTTGCTCATATGAGTTTGATTTTATTAGGTGAAGGTAAAGCTCGTTTCCAAGGAAAATGGATCTCAGCGAAAAAAGCATTAGAAAAAGCTGGATTGTCACCATTAAAACTAGAGGCGAAAGAAGGACTTGCGCTGCTAAATGGTACTCAGGTGTCAACGGCATTTGCACTTAAAGGATTATTTGAGGCTGAAAATCTACTCCTTTCTGGCATTGTTTGTGGTGCATTGAGTGTTGAAGCAACTTTGGGTTCTCGTAAACCTTTCGATGCACGAGTTCAAGAGGTTCGCGGTCAAAAAGGACAAATTGATGTCGCGGCATTGTTCCGTGAAGTCTTGACGTCAAATAGCGAACTATCTCATTCCCATGAAAATTGTATTAAGGTGCAAGACCCTTACTCTTTGCGTTGTCAGCCACAGGTCATGGGTGCTTGTTTAACTCAAATTCGCCAAGCGGCAGAAGTTATTCTTATTGAGTCAAATGCAGTGTCAGATAATCCATTGGTATTTACTGACAATGGCGACATTATTTCAGGTGGAAACTTCGATGCGGAGCCTGTGGCGATGGCATCGGATAATCTTGCCCTTGCATTTGCTGAAATTGGTGCGTTATCGGAAAGACGTATTGCGTTATTGATGGATACGCATATGTCTCAGTTACCGCCATTTTTGGTGAATAACGGCGGCGTAAACTCAGGCTTTATGATTGCACAAGTGACAGCAGCAGCGCTTGCGAGTGAAAATAAAGCCTTAGCGCATCCTTCAAGTGTTGATAGCTTACCGACGTCAGCGAATCAGGAAGACCATGTTTCTATGGCGCCTGCCGCAGGTCGTCGCTTGTGGGAAATGGCCAAAAATGTAACCGGTATTTTAGCCATCGAATGGCTATCTGCTTGCCAAGGCATGGATTTTCGCGAAGGGCTAAAATCGAGTGAAGTCCTAGAAAAAGCGCGATCAACACTGCGTAATCAGGTCGCGTATTACGATAAAGATCGCTACTTTGCACCCGACATTGAAGCTGCGATCGAATTGATTAATCAACATAAATTATCAACATTGTTTTCTACAGGGACAATCTTCCCTAAATAGCATATCAAGCAAAGAAAAGGCAGCCGGCGACGTATCGGCTGCCCGAAGTATTTATACCCGTTATACTTCAAGTTGCATGCTTGTGGACTTCTTTTAGCTGCCTGAATTGCATTCTAGAGCATGCTTATCCAGATAGCTTCATCTGTCGCCTACATGTAGCCTGAATTATTTTGTGTATATCTGCAAGACTAATAAAATAATATGAAGGATAAATCATGCAAAGCACATCACAACTTGCACGCGGGCTTTCTGCGCGTCATATACGATTTATGGCTTTAGGTGCTGCAATCGGTACGGGGCTATTTTATGGTTCAGCAAAAGCAATACAAACAGCAGGTCCGGCGGTACTGCTTGCCTATATAATTGGTGGCGCGGCTGTTTTTATGGTGATGCGTGCTTTAGGTGAAATGGCGGTTCATAGCCCACTTGCAGGCTCTTTCTCACAATATGCAAGCCATTACTTAGGGCCTAGAGCCGGTTTTTTCACGGGCTGGACTTACGTTTTTGAAATGCTGATTGTTTGTCTGGCAGATGTGACCGCATTTGGTTTCTATATGAAGCTATGGTTCCCTGATGTTGCACAGTGGATATGGGTTTTAAGTATTATCTGCTTTATTGGTGCAATTAACCTTTGCCATGTGAAAACGTTTGGTGAAATGGAGTTTTGGTTATCGCTGATTAAAATTGTCGCTATCATCGCGATGATAGTTGGCGGTGCGGCAATTATGATGTTTGGTTTTGGTGTCTCAGCAGACCATGCTGTGGGTGTTTCGAACCTATTTATTCACGATGGATTTATGCCAAATGGAATAGGTGGGGTGATAGCCTCCTTTGCCGTGGTGATGTTTGCGTTCGGTGGAATAGAAGTGATTGGGATCACGGCCAGCGAAGCAAAAAATCCTGATGTGACTATCCCTAGAGCTATCAATGCTGTTCCTATTCGTATCTTATTATTCTATGTGTTGACCTTATTTGTCCTGATGTGTATTTATCCTTGGAACCAAATTGGTCAGCAAGGTAGCCCGTTTGTTCAAATTTTTGATAGTTTAGGTATTCAATCTGCGGCTAATATTTTAAATGTCGTGGTAATAACCGCCGCAATATCTGCGATTAATAGTGATATTTTTGGTGCAGGACGCATGATGTATGGCATGGCTCATGAAGGACAGGCACCTAAAGTATTTACTAAGTTAACTAAGAATGGTGTGCCTTGGATGACTGTGTTAGTCATGGTTGCAGTCTTATTAATTGGTGTTGTTTTAAATTATCTAATCCCTGAAAGTGTTTTCTTAGTGATTGCATCTATTGCAACCTTTGCCACTATTTGGGTTTGGTTGATGATTTTGCTCTCTCAGTTTGCGATGCGCAAAAAAATGACGCCAGAAGAAGTTAAACAGATAAAATTCCCTGTGCCTATGTGGCCTGTCGCACCGATTATTGCGATTGTATTCATGTTATTTATTTTTGGTGTGTTGGGTTATTTTGAAGATACACGAATAGCATTGTATGTTGGAATTATATGGCTGGTACTTTTGAGTATCGCTTATACCTTATGGGTAAAAAAAACCGTTAAACAAACGGAAGTGCTTGTACAAAATGAAAGTTAAAAACACAATATAATTAATCATGAAATAATGCCTTCGGTGAAGACCGAGGGCATTAATAAGACAAAATATCATTCAAATAGCCCTTCTTGAGCATGTTCATCTTTATTTTATTGTATTAATCTGCTGATTTGTCTCTCACTTCGTGGCAAACTTTAACCATTCAAATATTACCTTTCAATAGACCGACTGGAGAATCCCTTTTTGGAAAAGATTTTCGTTGATGAAGCTGTAGCAGAACTTCACACTATTCAGGACATTTTACGTTGGACAATGAGCCGCTTTAATGCTGCCAATGTTTATTATGGTCACGGTACTGATAACGCATGGGATGAAGCGCTACAACTGGTGCTACCTACTCTTTACTTACCGCTCGACTTACCCGATGAGCTCCTCACATCGCGTCTAACGCCAACAGAACGTCATCGTATTATTGAGCGTGTATTACGTCGTATTAATGATCGCATACCCGTGGCCTATTTAACGAATCGCTCGTGGTTCTGTGGTCATGAATTTTATGTGGATGAGCGTGTATTAATTCCTCGTTCACCTATTGCTGAGTTAATTAACAACCATTTTGTGGGTTTATTATCGGATGAGCCGCAAAATATTTTAGACTTATGTACGGGGAGTGCGTGTATTGCGATTGCTTGTGCTTATGAATTCCCTGATGCAGAAGTGGATGCGGTTGATATTTCTGCGGATGTGCTAGCCGTTGCTGAGCAAAATATTGCTAATCACGGCTTAGAGCACCGCGTTATACCAATGCGCTCTGATTTATTCAGAGATATGCCTGATATCAAATATGATTTGATTGTCACTAATCCGCCTTATGTTGATGCTGAAGATATGGCCGATCTACCTGAAGAATTCCGTGTTGAGCCTGAACTCGCACTTGCAGCAGGTAGTGATGGTTTAAAATTGACTCGTCGTATTTTAGCTAATGCGCCACGTTTTCTGACGGAAGAGGGGGTTTTGATCTGCGAAGTCGGAAACAGCATGGTGCATTTAGTTGAACAGTACCCAGAAGTTCCCTTTATTTGGCTTGATTTTGAATACGGTGGAGAAGGTGTATTCATGTTGACGCGTGAGCAACTTGTTGAACATCACGGGCTTTTTGACTTGTATATTGACTAATTAGTAAACTCATTATATTCAAGTTTCAGCTTTGTTTATCGTGCACATTTGTGCGAACTACATATTATGTATACCTTGCTGTTGCTTGAGTTATTGAGAGAATAGTTGCACTGTTTCATAGAATAATGTAATCAAATACAACATCGCATATTAATAATATAAGCATAGACTTAAAATAGGAAACTCGGGATGGCTGGAAATTCAATAGGGCAACTTTTTCGTGTTACAACATTTGGTGAATCTCATGGATTGGCATTAGGTTGTATTATCGATGGGGTACCGCCGGGGTTATCGCTGACTGAGGCAGATTTACAAGTCGATTTAGACCGTCGTCGCCCTGGTACATCACGTTACACCACGGCGCGCCGAGAACCTGACCAAGTAAAAATATTGTCAGGGGTTTTTAATGGCATCACGACAGGAACTAGCATTGGTTTATTGATTGAAAATACCGATCAACGTTCGCAAGATTATGGTTCAATTAAAGATGTTTTCAGACCTGGGCACGCCGATTATACCTATGAGCAAAAATATGGTCAGCGCGATTACCGTGGTGGTGGACGTTCATCTGCCCGTGAAACGGCGATGCGAGTTGCTGCTGGTGCGGTTGCTAAAAAATATCTGCAAGAAAAGTTAGGTATTCAAATTCGTGGTTGTTTGACTCAAATGGGTTCCATTGAATGCGAAATCAAAGATTGGTCAATTGTCGAAGAAAATCCATTTTTCTGCCCAGATCCGACTAAGCTTGATGCCCTTGATGAATTGCTGCGTGGATTGAAAAAAGAAGGTGATTCTATTGGCGCTAAAGTCACTGTTATTGCTGAAAATGTTCCCGCAGGACTAGGTGAACCCGTATTTGATCGCTTAGATGCCGATCTTGCTCATGCCTTAATGAGTATTAATGCGGTGAAAGGCGTTGAAATTGGTGATGGCTTCGGTGTTATTAGCTTGAAAGGCAGTGAAAATCGCGATGAAATTACTCAACATGGTTTTACTTCAAATCATGCAGGGGGGATTTTAGGTGGTATCAGTAGCAGCCAGCCTATCGTGGCGCATATTGCGATGAAACCGACATCAAGCATTACTGTTTCAGGTAAAACACTTAATCGTGATGGTGAAGAAGTGGAAATGATCACCAAAGGTCGTCATGACCCTTGTGTGGGTATTCGTGCAGTGCCGATTGCCGAAGCGATGATGGCGATTGTTTTGATGGATCACTACTTACGTCATCGTGGGCAGTGTGCTGATGTTATCCCGACAATGAAACCTTTTGCATAAAACCCCATAGCTAATCTGATTGATGTTTGTTTATAGGGTTATTCAGTAGGTAGATGAGATTATCTGCCTACTGATAAATAAAGGTTTGGATGATGCCTTTTTCAAAATATCTCATCTGGGCAGTGATACATTTGTTTATTAGAGGCGCTTATCGCTATGGATAAATAAAGGTATATTACGTCATTATTTTCTTTGTCTGGATTGTGAAAATGGATTGGCTGACCGCCGTTGCACCGGAAGTTTATTTACTGCTTTTTTTCGTTGCTCTCTTTGCTGGTTTTATTGACTCTATTGCTGGTGGCGGTGGTTTACTGACTATACCGGCACTGCTATCTGTGGGTATTACCCCCGTTGAAGCCTTGGCGACCAATAAATTGCAAGCGGTAGGCGGCTCATTTTCGTCAACCCTCTATTTTGTTCGGCGAAAAGCGATTAATCTGCGTGAACAAATCTTTCCTTTCATTATGACAATGATAGGCGCGATGATTGGTGCAATTGCTATCCAGATGATTGATACCGCATTTCTCAAGCAGTTATTGCCTATTATGGTCATCTGCGTGGGGCTCTATTTCTTATTGACGCCATCTATTGGTGCGCAAGACCGACAGCAACGCGTTAGCATGCCTGTATTTGGGGTGGCAATTGGCATGAGCTTAGGTTTTTATGATGGCGCATTCGGCCCAGGCACTGGCTCATTTCTGGCATTGGGCTACGTATTATTACTTGGTTATAATTTAGCGAAAGCGACTGCTCATGCAAAATTACTCAATTTTGCCTCTAATTTTGGCTCCTTAGTGTTTTTTATTATCGGAGGTCATGTTCTTTGGGTACTTGGCTTTGTTATGCTAATCGGCCAAATGATCGGTGCTAGGTTAGGTGCGCGCTTAGTATTGACTAAAGGACAAAAACTTATCCGACCAATGATTGTGATTATTTCATTGCTAATGAGCATTAAATTGCTTCATGACAGCCATGGCGACGTGATCAAAGCTTGGTTTCTCTCATTATTTTAAGATGATTTGAATTATTCATGACTAAACATAATTATCAGCAATTAATTAATATCTTCGACGAATGTTTTGGTGCGGAATATAACACCAAGTTGGTAAAAGGGGATGATGAGCCTATTTATTTACCTGCGGATGAAACTATTTCTTATCATCGCATTGTTTTTGCACATGGATTTTTCACGAGTGCGCTGCATGAAATTTCACACTGGTGCATTGCGGGAGAAGCAAGGCGTCAGCAGGTCGATTACGGCTATTGGTACTGCCCAGATGGGCGTGATGCAAAGACTCAATGTGATTTCGAAGTGGTGGAAATTAAGCCTCAAGCATTTGATTGGTTATTTTGCGTGGCAGTGGGGATCCCATTTAATGTCAGCTGTGACAACCTAGAAGGTGATTTTGAACCAGATCGCATTGCTTTTATGCGCAAAGTTCACGCACAAGTGATGTTATATTTAGAAAATGGTATCCCAGAACGACCATTACGCTTTGTTAATGCGTTACAATCGTTTTACAATACGCCTCCACTTTGCGCGGAAGCATTCCCTTATCCGGAAGATATCTTCGCTTAATAAATCAAAACACTCATGATAGTAAGGATTAAGCATGCTTGCGGATTTTGAAACACGCATACTGACAAAAATTGATGATATGGTCGAACACGCTAGCGATGACGAATTATTTGCGGGTGGATACTTGCGTGGTCACTTAACCCTTGCTGTGGCAGAACTAGAAGAAGAAAACCAAACAAGCGCAGATGCGTTATATCAACGTGTTGAGCAAAGTATTCAAACTGCGATTAAAGCTGGCGAGCTGACACCACCTGATCAGATCTTGGTGTTGGGGATGTGGGGGCAGCTGTTGAACGAGGTGCGTTAATTACTCTTCATATTTCAAGCTGTGGTGGTGTTGGCTGCACTTGCCGGCTAATCGCAACTCTTCATATTTCAAGCTGTGGCGTTGTTGGCTGCGCTTGCTAACCCTAGTCACATACTTATGTATGCTCCTAGGGATTAGCTTCACTTGCCGCCTAGCCACAACTCGAACTATTTTGAGTAATGTTTATATGATTTTTTTTATATTGATTTAAACCGCTTTTAATTAAATTACTTCAATTAGTTAAACTTATCGAGTCATTATGTATTCCATTCGCCTTGCAAATCAATATGATGCTAAATATCTTCCTGCGGTTGAAAAATCGGCGGCTCAAACTTTTTTGGGACATGATAAATTTGGTTGGATAGCGCAAGGTAATGTGCAGACTGAGCAAGATCATCTGAAATTTATTCAATTACAAATGGAATGGATTGCAGTTAACAATAGTGATGAGCCTATTGGTTTTATTAATTTCGAAAAACACGAAAATAGCCTGCACATTTGCGAATTATCTGTTTGTCAGCAATGGCAAGGAAAAGGTATTGGCAAGCAGCTAATTAAGCAGGTTTTTAATACGGCAGTTAATTTAGGGATAGCGCGAATTACACTAACGACTTTTTGTGAAATTCCATGGAATGCACCTTACTATCAAAGTTTAGGTTTCTCAATTATTGAAAAAGAAAATCTAACATCTGCATTACAACAAATTGTGCAGCATGAGTTAGATATTGGTTTTGAACCCCAAGATAGATGTGCGATGGAAATTATTTTAATTTAAATAGTTGGTCTGCTAGATATAAATAACAGACCAATACAATTCATTAGTAAGGCTTTTTCACTTTCCTGCCAAGTAACAATTTTCTTACCCAAAATCGATTAGGATGCAATTCTGCTAAGGTTTCATCATCTAAAGGCAATGGCTGTCCAAAAATTTGCGATGCTAAAATTTCCGCACATAACGGTGCCGTTGAAAGACCGCGAGAACCTAAAGCGCCTAAAATAAATAAATTGGGGTGAACGGGGGCATTGGCGATAGATTGCTTGCGCGCCATTTGTTGAGGTAATTCTTTGTATATCAACATGAGCTTATCATAATCAGGGACATTGCCAACTAATGGCATATGGTCGCGGATGACACAGCGAATGCCTTGACGTGAACGTTGTTGTGATACATCGATTTCGTGTGGCCATGCTAGATCCGGCAGGTTATCAATGAGCTTTTGCTTGTTACCTTGCTGTTCTTCTTCACTATAATCAAAATCAAGATGCTCACGCTGATAACTCGCCCCTAAGCAATGTTGTTCATTTGATGAGTCTGCTGGGGTCAAATATCCTTCAAAACAGAGGACGTTTTTCAGTTTTTGGAGTGTTGGATTGGTTGGAATATGGCTGACTTGTCCACGAATAGGCGTGATTGGAATGTATTCGGTTTGTGTAAATTGTCTGAGTTTATAGCCATTAGCGATAACAATAGTTTGATGAATGAATTGTTTTGTTGTGCCAGCAACATCAATATCTAATTGCCAATTATCGTCGTTGTGCTCGAGTTGGTTAACCTCATGTTCAAAACAAAACTCAACACCTTGTGCTTGAAGATATTGAGTTAAACTGTCACAAAGTTGAGCAGGGCAAAGCCAGCCACCAGTAGCATAGTGAATACCTGAATGATTTACTTCCACTCCGCAAATTTCACTCAGTTGTTGTTTGCTTTTACCAACTGCAAAATTTTCTGGCCACTGTGTTTGTAACATGGTTTCAATTTTTTGAGCAATTTTATCATTATAGGCGAGTTGGCTAACACCGCACCACTGCCCATCAAATTCTAATCCTATGGTGGCGAGATAATGGTAAAAGCGCGAGGCAAATGGAAATGCACTGACAAAAAAACGTTCTAGGGGATCGTTATTGCCAGTGAGTAGCGGGTAAATTGCCCCTTGTCGATTTCCTGATGCATTTTGGGCTACTCGCTTGTCTTTGCAATAAAGTGTGACTTTAGCGCCGCGTTTCATCAAGGTATAAGCGGCGGTTAAACTGGCTAATCCGCCACCAATAATGGCAATATCATCAGTTTTACTGGCAGGTAATCGTGCAAACCATGGTGTTGGTAGATCAGTGCTTTTTTTAATTAAGCTACCAATTAGCATTTCACGCTTTTGACCAAAACCTTTGGCTTTATGAATGGCAAAACCTGCTTGTTGTAATCCTCTTTTGACAAAACCCGCTACGGTAAAAGTGGAAAATGTGGCATTATTTTTGGAAAATTTTGCCATTGTAGTGAACAGCTGTTCGCTCCACATAAGTGGGTTTTTTGATGGGGCAAATCCATCTAAAAACCAAGCGTCTATCTGATTGTTTAAGCTGAAATTAAGTTGAGATATCTGTTCATTAACGTCACCAAACCATAAATCTAAGGTTATCGCACCATTTTCTAAGAGTATTCTATGGTTTCCAGCTAGGGGCTGTGGCCAATATTCACATAATCGTTTTGATAGCGGGGCAAGTTCAGGCCAACAGCTGTGCGCTGTAATTAAATCTTGTTTTGTTAAAGGGTATTTTTCAAAGCTAATGAAATGTAAACGTTGTGTTGTAGCTTGTGGGTTAGCTAATTTGAATTGAACAAAAGCTTGCCATAACACGAGAAAATTCAATCCAGTACCGAATCCGGTCTCTGCAATAACACAGGTTTTAAATGGATGAGTTGAGAAACGTTCAGGGAAATGATTTCCGTGTAAAAACACATGGCGCGCTTCTTCTAAGCCACTTTGATTTGAAAAATAAATATCCTCAAATTGTTCAGACATTGGCGTACCTTCCTCATTCCAGCTAAGGTTTGCAGTCTCTATGGCTATCTTTTTCACGTTACAATCCATTTTTACTTAAATAATGGTTGAATTTTAGCGCTGATGACGGCGTAAGGCTACCTTCACATAAAAGTCTTATGAGTGTCATAAATAAAAAAATACAAATATTTACCCTGATCGGACTTGTTCAGCGTACAAGTGTAAGCTAAAGTGACTGCATGTAATCCCGCAATCAAATAATTATAGTTATGAGGTAACGAATGAAGCGTGCAGTCATCACTGGCCTAGGTATTGTTTCCAGCATTGGTAATAACCAGGAAGAAGTACTGGCTTCTCTGAAGGAAGGTCGTTCCGGGATCACTTTCTCAGAAGAATTTAAAGAGGCAGGGCTGCGTAGTCATGTCTGGGGTAATGTTAAAATGGATACTGACGGTTTGATTGACCGTAAGATCCGCCGCTTTATGAGCGATTGCTCAGTTTATGCTTACCTGTCAATGGAGCAGGCAATTAAAGATTCAAATCTAGCAGAAGACCAAGTTTCAAATTTACGTACTGGTATCGTTGTTGGTTCAGGTGGTGGTTCACCTCGTAACCAAGTGGCGGGTTCTGATGGTATGCGTGCTAAAGGTTTACGCGGCGTCGGTCCCTATATGGTAACGCGTGCAATGGCATCAGGTATTTCAGCTTGCTTGGCAACTCCGTTTAAAATTAAAGGCGTAAACTATTCAATTAGTTCAGCCTGTTCTACTTCTGCACACTGTATCGGCCACGCCGTTGAGCTTATTCAATTAGGTAAGCAAGATGTTGTTTTTGCTGGCGGTGGTGAAGAGCTGAGCTGGGAAATGACTTGTGAATTTGATGCAATGGGCGCATTGTCAACGAAATACAATGAAACGCCAGATAAAGCATCTAGAACCTATGACCAAGACCGTGACGGTTTTGTTATTGCAGGTGGTGGCGCGATTGTTGTTGTTGAAGAGTTAGAACATGCATTAGCACGTGGCGCGCACATCTATGCTGAAGTTGTGGGTTATGGTGCAACTTCTGATGGTGCCGATATGGTTTCTCCTTCAGGTGAAGGTGCGGTACGTTGTATGCAAATGGCAATGCACGGTATTGAAGGCAAAATTGACTATATTAATACTCATGGTACTTCAACGCCTGTAGGTGATACGAAAGAACTAGAAGCTATCCAAGAAGTGTTTGGTCATGATTCACCTGCAATTTCTGCAACTAAAGCAATGACAGGTCACTCATTGGGTGCTGCGGGTGCTCAAGAAGCAATTTATAGCTTATTGATGTTAGAGCATGGTTTTATTGCACCAAGTATTAACGTTGAAAATCTTGACGAAAAAGCAGCAGGTTTGAATATTGTGACTAAACCTACTGAGCAAGCACTGAATACTGTTATGTCAAATAGCTTTGGTTTCGGCGGTACAAACGCAACATTAGTGATGAGCAAATATAAAGCGTAATTTGTATTATATCGCGTCATTATTGTGCGAATAGAAAAAGCGAGAACTTAGGTTCTCGTTTTTTTTTTGAAAAAAAGTGATGAGTCTTGATGGAGAATCATTTTGTTAAATTATTGGTGCTGTAAGTATGAGAACTTATCTATGGTTGAAATCGTAAAATATATCTCATCACTTAAATGAAAAGGATCGATATGAATGTAACGAGGTTTCATTTTCCAATATTGAAGCAAGACTTGAGAATTTTAAAGGAAGCATTTTCGAAATATATAAAAAGCAAATTTAGTAGGATGATTAATAAAATATATAACATTGAGATCCCATTCCCATTGCACACGAAAAAGCATAGTCGCAATAAATATTAATAGGGGAATGAAAAGATATTTATCTAAATTAGCGTCATAAAGTATCTATATAAAAATAGCCCCACGGAAGTGGGGCATATTGGTTACGACATTGCATTCAAACTTGTATCACGCTATAGAATAGATAGACTGTAATCGTATCGTTATTATTGGCAGCTATCTTCCTGCGTTGTTTTTTTCCTACGGCTAAAGACTTGAGTTAGCGGCGTGCGGAGCTGTTGCGCTAGCATTACACCTAATAAAACCACACCTCCGCCTATTAAGTGATAGCTTTTTAATTCTTCACCGAGTGCAAAGATGGCAATAATGGCTGTAAATACCGGAGCAAGGTTCATAAATATTGACGTGGTATTGGCACCTAAGCGCATGACTCCTTGGATCCACATCGCAGGTGCAATAATGGATGCGGCAATACCCGCAAAAAGAACTAATCCAATATTATGACTATTTAAAGAGACGTCATCTGCTAATACAAAGCTTGGTATTAATAAAATCACGCCAAAAAAGATTTGTATATACAAAGAATCCCAGCTTGAGAGTTTAATCCCCCAGCGCTTAGTTAAAACACCATATAAGGCATAAGCGGCGGAAGCTATGATCATTAGTAACTCACCCGTACCTAAACCGTGTGTTAACAGACTACTTGGATTGCCTTGGCTGACTAGCCACACTAAGCCTGATAACGAGAGGGCTGCACCAACAACAATACCCACGGTTGGAATAATGCGTAGCACAAAAATACTAATAATAACTGTTAATAATGGAATTAATGAATTCATTATTCCCATGAATGTGGCACTGACAGTATGAGCTGCATAATAGGCAAGGCTTTGGTAGATCATCATGCCCAAAGCACCTAAAATGGCGAGCTGCCACCAATGTTTCATCACAATTTGTTTATTTTTAAGCACTGACCGAAAAACAAAAGGTGTCATCACCACAAGCGCTAAAGCCCAACGATAAAATGATATTGCAGCCGGATCTATTGCCGTCGCTGCTGCTTTGCTGACGATAGCATTGAGTGACCATAAAAAAACCGCAATGAGCGGAAAAAGAAAATTTTTCATTAAAAGCATTCTCCCAAATGAGTGGGACTAGTATACATCTGTCTGATTTTTTATATATACTGATTACCAGACATTCGATAACGTTTTTCAGACAGGATAAGATGCGAAATTCAAAATCTGACACTTGGTTAGTGAATGAATGCAATATTATTGAACCCACATTTATTGCATTACGTCATGAGCAAATTAATACCCAGACAGAGTACAAATCCCATGCACATGCATTTGGGCAGTTGCTTTATGTTGTCTGCGGTATTATGGAAATGGAGGTTGAGGGCAAACATTATCTAGCGCCGCCTGAATTTTGTATTTGGATACCGGCCAATACTCAACATGCTAGTTTTAGCAAGCAAAGTGTTAAATTTCGGATTATTGATTTTTCACAAAAATACAATGATAAATTTGCGCAGCGTGCTTGCGTGGTAAAGTTAAGTGCAATTTTCCATTCCATTATGACCGATATGTTTCTACGCGGTGTTTCACTACCCGAGACAGAACAAGATACGAGATTGGCTGAGGTATTAATTGACCAATTCGCTGTTTTGCCTTGCCAAGATACCTATTTACCGACCACTAAAGACCGTTTTCTAGCACCGATATTACAAGAATTACAAAAAGAACCTGCCGATAATACAACATTGGCGGAATGGGCGAAGCGCTATTATACCTCAGAAAGAACGCTATCAAGGCGTTGCCAGCAAGAATTGGGGATGTCTTTTAGTGAGTGGCGGCAACGTTTACGTTATTTACATGCAGTAGCCGCATTGGAACAAGGAAAAAGTGTCTATGAAGTCGCTCTTGATGTCGGCTACAGCTCTGCATCTGCTTTTATTGCTATGTTCCAGCAGATATCAGGTGTGACGCCTGACCGTTTTCGTTTAAAAGAGTTTATCGTGCAAGGTAATCTAGGGTAGTGGCTTTTATGGGAACGTGGCAAAATATAGGCCCTTGTTATATCTCGAGCAACAGATACGTCAATCTATTGGGACAAATTAAGTGAAAATTCTAGTTGATGAAAACATGCCATATGCTCAGCAGCTATTTAGTGAGCTAGGGGAAGTGAAAGCAGTGCCAGGGCGTCCAGTTCCAGAGAAAGAACTTGTTGATGCGGATGCCTTAATGGTGCGATCGATTACCAAGGTCAATAGCTCACTGTTGAATAACACGCCGGTTAAATTTGTAGGGACGGCAACCGCAGGTTTTGATCATGTTGATACTGAATGGCTATCTGAGGCCAATATTGCATTTTCTTCTGCCCCGGGTTGTAACGCTATCGCAGTAGTCGAATATGTTTTCTCTTCTTTATTGTTGCTTGCCGAGCGCGATAATTTTGATTTACGAGATAAAACTGTTGGTATTGTTGGTGTCGGCAATGTCGGTGGGCGTTTGCATCATCGCCTATCCGCTTGGGGGGTTAAAACGCTATTATGCGATCCTCCTCGAGCCGCTAATGGTGACGATGAAAACTTTGTGTCATTAGATGTTTTGCTTGAGCAAGCGGATGTTCTCACTTTTCATACGCCACTAAATATTTCTGGTGAATATAAAACTTTCCATTTAATGGATGAACCGCGGTTATCTAATTTGCGTGCTGGTACGATTTTAATTAATGCGAGTCGCGGCGAAGTGGTGGACAATCGAGCGTTATTACAACAGCTTAAACTAGGACAACAACTCAGTGTCATTTTAGATGTTTGGGAGCCTGAACCAAATTTAGACACTGAATTATTAGATTGGGTTGATATTGGTACACCTCATATTGCGGGTTATACCTTGGAAGGTAAGGCTCGGGGAACAACTCAAGTCTATGAAGCCTATTGTAAATTCTTGGGTAAACCCTGTGAAGTGTCGCTATCTTCACTGTTGCCAAAACCCGATATCAGTTCAATTACATTTAATGGTAAATTAACGCAAGGTCAACTCAAAAGATTAGTGCATCTAGTGTATGATGTGCGCCGTGATGATGCTGCACTGAGAGATGTCGCAGCGATAGCCGGTGAATTTGACAAGTTACGCAAACATTATCAAGAGCGCCGCGAATGGTCATCTCTTGAAATTTTGTGTGATGATGCACAAACTGCCATTCAACTGAATGCATTAGGATTTACTGCACAATTAGTTGAATAATAGCATTTGGTTTTTATTTTTAGAGGAACGACCATGACTGAAGGTTGGAATATTGCGTTATTAGGGGCAACTGGCGCAGTCGGTGAAGCCATTATTACTTTGCTGCAAGAAAGAGAGTTTCCTGTTGGCGAGCTGTATTTATTAGCAAGTGAACGAAGTGCAGGTGAAGTTATTCGTTTTAACGGTAAAAGCTACCCAGTCGAAGATGCTGCCAATTTTGATTGGTCTCAAGCTCAAATTGCTTTTTTTGCGGCGGGAGAAACCGCAAGTTTGCAATATGCAGAGCAGGCGGCACAAGAGGGTTGTATTGTTATTGATAGCAGTGGCGTTTTTGCTCAAGATCCTGACGTTCCTTTAGTTGTGCCAAGTGTTAATGCGCATGTTTTAGCTGATTATCGAAATCGAAATATTATTTCGTTAGCAGATAGCTACGTTAGCCAGTTATTAACCGCGATAAAGCCGTTGATTGATGCCGCAGGGATCGGCCGTATTACTTTAACGAATATGTTATCGGTTTCTGCACATGGTAAAGCGGCGGTTGATGAACTTGCAGGGCAAAGCGCGCGTTTACTAAATGGTATTCCGCCTGAAGAAGGGCGTTTTAGTAAGCAATTAGCATTTAATATGTTGCCATTATTAGGTGATATGGAAGGTACTGTCGTGCAAGAGCGCCGCCTTGTTGAGCAGGTGCGTAAAATTTTACAAGATGACGGCTTACCAGTTGCAGTCAGCTTTGTGCAGTCTCCGGTATTTTATGGTAATGCCCAAGTGGTTTATTTAGAGTCATTGAGGCCGATGGGTGCGGAAGAAGCGCGTGATGAACTTGAACGTTTTGCTGATATTCAGGTCTCAGAAGAGGGTGATTATCCAACTCAAGTTACAGATGCTTCGGGTAATGACCAACTCAGTATTGGTTGTCTACGTAATGATTATGGAATTCCTGAAATCTTACAGTTTTGGTCAGTTGCGGATAATGTCCGTTTTGGTGGCGCGTTAATGGCAATCGAAACTGCGGAAAAACTGGCTCAGGAGCTATTTTACTGATGTCAGAATCAAAAAAGTTATATCGTATCGCATTAGGTATTGAATATAACGGTAGTAATTATTACGGTTGGCAGAGTCAAAAAGAAGTCGTAAGTGTACAAGGTTGTCTCGAAGAGGCTTTATCTAAGATTGCAGCTGAGCCTATTCGAGTGCAATGTGCAGGACGTACGGATGCAGGCGTGCATGCAACAGGGCAGGTGGTTCATTTTGTCACCTCTGCATTGCGTAAAGAGTCAGCATGGACCATTGGGACTAATACCCATTTACCCAGTGATATTGCTGTGCGCTGGTCTCAACCTGTCGATGATGAGTTTCATGCACGTTTTAGCGCTACAGCTCGCCGATACCGTTATGTGATTTTTAATCATCGCTATCGAGCAGGAATATTATCAAATGGTATAACGCACTTTCATTATCCACTTGATGAAAAAAGAATGCATGAAGCTGCACAGGCACTTTTGGGTGAACATGATTTTACCTCGTTCAGAGCGTTACAGTGCCAGTCAAAAACACCTTGGCGGAATGTGATGGACGTGAATGTGAGCCGCCATGGTCATTATGTTGTGGTTGATATTAAAGCAAATGCGTTTTTACATCATATGGTTAGGAATATTGTTGGGAGTTTACTTGAGATAGGTTGTGGAAATCAGGATATTAACTGGATAAGCCATCTTCTTGAGTTACAAGATAGATCTAAAGCAGCTGCAACAGCTAAAGCCGAAGGGTTATACTTGGTGAAAGTTGATTATCTCGAAAAATATGAGTTACCTACGAGTGTGATGGGGCCTCTTTTTCTTGCCGATGAGCTGATGTAAATCTTATTTAATTTAACCTTAAAGTTGTTTGTAACATGAGGTGATAGTCAGCGATAAGGCTTACTACTAAGGTTCAAACGACGATGAGAAATAGCATGGATGCTATTCATAATGAGGATTTTTATGGAGTTTATCAGTTTTATTATCGATTTTATTTTGCACATCGATGTTCATCTTGCAGAATTAGTCGCAACCTATGGTAATTGGGTTTACGGCATTTTATTCCTTATTCTATTTTGTGAAACAGGACTTGTTGTTACGCCATTCTTGCCGGGAGACTCGTTATTATTTGTGGCGGGTGCGATTGCTGCATTAGATAGTAATGATTTAAATGTTCATTTAATGGTTGGTTTAATGATAGTCGCTGCGATTGTTGGAGATGCAGTAAACTATACTATAGGCCGTATTTTCGGTGAAAAGCTGTTTAAAAATCCAGATTCGAAAATTTTCCGTCGTGTTTATTTAGATAAAACCCACGCGTTTTATGAAAAGCATGGTGGAAAAGCGATTATCCTTGCACGATTTGTTCCAATTGTAAGAACTTTTGCGCCATTCGTTGCAGGAATGGGAAAAATGTCTTATCGTCATTTTGCCTTTTATAATGTGACCGGTGCGTTAATATGGGTGTTACTATTTACCTATGCGGGTTACTTATTTGGTGATTTACCGATAGTGCAACAAAATTTGAAATTACTGATAGTTGCGATTATCTTTATTTCAATTTTACCGGGGGTGATTGAAATAATTCGACATCGTCGTATTGCTGCAAAAGAAAAGCGTGCAGCTGCACAAAAAATGAATAACCGTTAGCAGGTTTAAAAAGTTTTTATCTACAGTGAGATATCATTGTGGTTTAATGGCAAAAAATTACATACTGGTGTTAGCCAGAGATCAAGCAGACAAAAAGGTCCATTAATGAGCTGGATTGAAAAGATTTTAAAGAAAGGTAACGTAACCCAATCGCATAAAGCGAATATCCCTGAGGGCGTTTGGACTAAATGTGACAGCTGTGGGCAAGTGCTCTACGGTGCTGAGCTTGAGCGTAATTTGTCGGTGTGTCCAAAATGTGACCATCACATGCGCATTCATGCACGTCAACGTCTTGAAGCCTTTCTTGATGAAAACTCAACAACAGAATTAGGTAGCGAGCTTGAGCCAAAAGATATTCTCAAGTTCCGTGATTCAAAAAAATACAAAGATAGACTTTCAGCTGCGCAAAAAGCTACAGGTGAAAAAGACGCTATCATTGTCATGAAAGGGACTCTAAAAGAGATGCCAATCGTGGCCGCTGCATTTGAATTTGCTTTTATGGGCGGTTCAATGGCGTCGGTTGTCGGGGCACGCTTTGTTCGTGCAGTGGAACAAGCTTTGGAAGATAACTGTCCATTAGTGTGTTTCTCATCAAGTGGTGGTGCGCGTATGCAAGAAGCACTACTGTCATTGATGCAGATGGCAAAAACCAGCGCAGCATTAGCGAAAATGCAAGAACGTGGTTTACCGTACATTTCTGTTTTGACTGACCCTACTATGGGTGGTGTTTCTGCCAGTCTTGCTATGTTAGGTGATATCAACGTTGCTGAACCTAAGGCTTTGATTGGTTTCGCAGGTCCGCGAGTTATCGAGCAGACTGTGCGTGAAAAATTACCTCATGGCTTCCAACGCAGTGAATTTTTATTGGAAAAAGGCGCAATTGATATGATTGTTCGCCGTCCTGAAATGCGAGATAAACTCGCCGAAATTCTTGCGATATTAACCAACAAACCGGGTTTCAGTGCGCCACCGGTTATTGTTATTGAAGATCCTGAAATCGAAATCGATATTACTGAAAATATTGAAGGTATCGATATCAATGAACGAGAAAAGGATCCTGCAAAGCTTAAAAAAAATGATGCGTAATTTAATCATTCCTAATGCCAAGTCTCCTTTGGAGGCTTGGCTTTCTTATCTCACCGACTTACATAGCCAAAATATTGATATGGGGTTGGAGCGAGTCGGGCAAGTTGCTCGTCAGATGAATTTAACGCAACCTGCGCCCCGTGTTATTACCGTTACCGGAACGAATGGGAAAGGCACAACTTGTCATACTCTTGAGTCCATTTTAATGGCAGCAGGGTTGAAAGTGGGTGTTTACAGTTCCCCGCACTTAGTCCGCTATACCGAACGTGTACGTATTCAAGGGTTAGAGCTTTCAGAAGCCGATTTTTGTCAAGCCTTTGCAACAATAGAGTCTCAGCGAGACAATATTTCCCTGACTTACTTTGAATACGGTACGTTAGCGGCTTTGCAATTGTTCAAACAAGCTAATTTAGATATTGTGATCCTCGAAGTTGGATTAGGTGGTCGCCTAGATGCAACGAATGTTGTTGATGCTGATATTGCTGCGATTACCAGTATTGCGCTAGATCACACTGATTGGCTGGGTTCCTCTCGTGAACATATCGGTTACGAGAAAGCGGGAATCTTCAGAAAAGGCCATTATGGTGTGGTTGGTGAACCTGACATGCCTGACTCAATAGGTGCATTTGCGGATGAGATTGGTACTTTGCTATTTCGTCGAGACAAAGACTGGCATTATGTAGAGCAGGGCGACAGTTGGTCTTGGCATAGCTCGCAGCAACAATGGCAAAAACTTCCTTTACCTAATGTGCCTTTAGCAAATGCAGCAACGGCGCTAGGTGTTATCAGTTGCTTGATGCAAATTGATCATCATTTAGCGCAGAAAATCACAGAAAAAGCGATACATCAAGGCTTGAGAACAGCTCAATTACCGGGACGTTTTCAAATTATCAGTAAAAAGCCATTAACCATACTTGATGTGGCACATAATCCTCATGCTGCCGGTTATTTAGTGACTAAGCTTGCGCAATTACCAGCGGTTGAAGGGCGACGTATACGTGCTGTTGTTGGAATGCTAGGTGATAAGGACATTCAAGGTACATTGAATTGTTTATCACAACAGGTTACTGATTGGTATGTTGCTTCACTGACGGAATTCAGAGGGGCGGATGTAGCGCAATTAAGCCAATACCTCGATAGTGCCAATGAATTTAGCTGCATTGAACAAGCTTGGCAAAAAGCAAACCTCGATGCAAAAGAACAAGATGTCATTATTGTTTGTGGCTCATTTCATACAGTAGCCCATGTTATGATGTTATTAGAAAAATCAAAAGGATAGCGCTGGTGGCTAGTAAATTTCAAAATCGTCTGGCTGGTGCCGTTGTATTAGTCGCAGTGGGGGTAATTGTGCTTCCTGCTCTGCTTGATGGCGATAAGAAATATAATGAAAATGAATTTGCAGCCATACCTATCATTCCTAAACCGGGTGATGAAGAAGATATTGAAGCGATTGCGCCAATTACGCATAGCGCATCAACTGCTTCTTCAGAAGGGGCATCGGAGGCGATGCTTTCAGAGGCGCTCACTGAGCAAAAGCAAAGTGTACAGACCGCAGCTGCGAATCAAGTTTCTCAAGGCATAGCTAACGTTCCTGCGGCGATTGAAGCAGAGAAACCGAAGAAGCCAGAGCCTAAACCAGAACCAAAGCCTGAGCCTAAACCAAAAGTAGAGCCAGAGCCTAAGCCAGAACCAAAAAATGAGCCTCAAGGTAAAGCATTTGTGGTTCAAGTAATCGCATTGAATAATGCTGCCAAGGTTGAAGAGATAGTTGCGAAGCTTAGATTGTCTGGATATCAGGTTTATACCGTCCCAGCGAAACCGGTGAACAATAAGTTAACGCGTATTTATGTTGGGCCAGAAGCGTCAAGACAGAAATTAGAAGCTTCGCTTTCAGAGCTAAACGCAATTACAGGGACAAAAGGGATAATTCAAACATTTAAACCTTAATATTAAAATAAACATCCTTAAAATATGAAGGGATTTAGTAACTTACTGCGGCGATTATGATTTTTCTTTTCGCCGCTAATTTTTTTTAATTGAATGTAAAATGGTTACGCAAACGTTTTCGTTTTCTGTTAGAATGCATTCCGCTGCTGTCGTGAGTGCGAATTATGGAATGAAATATGGTCTGGATTGATTACACAATTATCGCCATTATTGGCTTCTCGGCACTAGTAAGCCTGATCCGCGGTTTTGTACGTGAGGCATTATCATTAATCACTTGGGGTTGTGCTTTTTTTGTTGCTAGCACCTTTTATCCTTACTTGGCGGATTATTTTACCCGCTTTGAGGATGTGTTAGTTCGAAATGGTATCGCCATTGCTGCCTTGTTTATTGCCACATTAATTGTGGGTGCAGTCGTTAACTATGTGATTAGCTCATTAGTACAAAAAACGGGATTATCGGGTACAGATCGTGTTCTGGGGATCTGTTTCGGTGCGTTGCGTGGTGTGTTAATTGTATCGGCATTACTATTCTTTCTCGATACATTTACGCCTCTTCCTCAAAGCGAGGACTGGCAACGTTCAGAACTTATTCCGCAGTTCAGTCATATAATCAGGTGGTTTTTTGACTACCTGCAAAATGCGTCAAGTTTCCTACCGGAGAATATTTCTCCGTCTGGCTGATGAGGAAAGACTAATGTGCGGTATTGTCGGGATCGCCGGTGTTACACCGGTAAACCAATCAATTTATGATGCATTGACGGTGCTACAGCACCGTGGGCAAGATGCAGCAGGTATTGCTACTATCGATGGCAATAACAATATTCGTTTACGTAAAGCGAATGGTTTAGTTAAAGATGTTTTTGAAACTCGCCATATGCTCAGATTGCAAGGTTGTATGGGGCTGGGACATGTTCGTTATCCAACGGCTGGCAGCTCTAGCGCATCTGAAGCTCAACCTTTCTACGTAAACTCTCCTTTTGGAATCACACTTGCTCATAATGGTAATCTGACAAACGCTCACGAACTCATGCGGAGTTTATTTGAGACAGCGCGCCGCCATGTGAATACGACTTCAGATTCTGAGATTTTATTGAATGTGTTGGCGTATGAATTAGACCGTTTCGATCATTTTCCTCTTGAACCAGATAATGTTTTTAGTGCCGTTTCTGCGATGCATAAAAAATTACGTGGTGCTTACGCCTGCGTTGCATTGATTATTGGCCATGGCATGTTGGCATTCCGTGACCCTCATGGGATTCGCCCTCTTGTATTAGGTCGCCGTATTCTTGAAAACGGTGCGCATGAATACATGGTTGCTTCTGAAAGTGTTGCGCTTGATACGCTAGGATTTGAATTTTTGCGTGATGTGGCACCAGGTGAGGCGGTGTATGTAACAGAAAAAGGTCAGTTATTTACACGCCAATGTTCTGATAACCCACAATTGACGCCGTGTATCTTTGAGTACGTATACTTTGCGCGCCAAGATTCATTTATCGATAAAATATCGGTATATAACGCAAGATTGCGTATGGGACAAAAACTGGGCGCTAAAATTGCGCGTGAATGGGATGATTTACATATTGATGTGGTGATCCCTATTCCAGAAACATCCTGCGATATTGCATTAGAAATTGCACATATCTTGGATAAGCCTTATCGACAAGGTTTTGTGAAAAATCGGTATGTTGGTCGTACTTTTATTATGCCTGGTCAGCAGGAGCGTCGTAAATCTGTCCGCCGTAAACTCAATGCAAACCGTGCCGAATTTCGCGATAAAAACGTGTTGTTAATCGATGACTCTATTGTTCGTGGTACCACGTCTGAGCAAATTGTTGAACTCGCTCGTGAGGCTGGGGCAAAAAATGTTTATTTTGCGTCAGCAGCGCCAGAAGTGCGTTTTCCAAACGTCTATGGTATCGATATGCCAAATGCCAATGAATTGATTGCTCATGGTCGGGAAGTAGACGAAATTCGCAAATTGATTGGTGCAGATGCACTTATTTTCCAAGATTTAACCGATTTAGTTGATGCGGTTCGCGAAGAAAATCCTGAAATTAATGAATTTGAGTGTTCGGTTTTTGATGGTATTTATGTCACTAAAGATATTGATCAAAGCTATTTAGATTACCTTGAAAATCTACGTAGAGATGATGAGTTAAAGCTTAAAGATAAGAATGAAGTTGAAGATTTAGAAATCTACAACGAAGGTTAAGTTTTATACATTTCCTTATTATTTAATTTAAGTGCCCGCCTTAATCGCGGGTACTTTTGTATCTATTGATGTTATTTATTATGATTAATGTCTCTTTGCAGGCTAACGAATCGTTAGGATCATGATTTATATATTTAAGGGCTTTTCTTTGTAATAATTGCTACTATTATTACCGATGACTTTGATTAAACGGAAAAGCTGTATGAAGAAACTTATCATTGGGTTAACTGGGGCAAGTGGTGCGATTTATGGCATTAGATTGCTGGAAGTATTAAAACCTGTACAAAATGTAGAAACTCATTTGGTGATAAGTGCGGCGGCTCGCCAGACATTAGCCTTAGAAACTCAATATAGCGTTAAAGATGTACATCAGCTAGCTGACCATGTCTATGATAGTCGTGATATTGCAGCCGCTATCTCCTCAGGTTCATTTCGTACCGCTGGCATGGTAATAATGCCATGCACCATGAAAACCCTTTCTGGCATTGTGCATAGTTATACTGATACGTTGGTGACCAGAGCGGCAGATGTAGTGTTAAAAGAAGGTAAGAAATTAGTATTAGGCATAAGAGAAACACCACTACATTTAGGTCATTTGCGTTTATTGGTGCAAGCGGCAGAAATGGGCGCTGTTATTATGCCACCCATGCCTGCTTTTTATCATCAACCTGCAACGATTCAAGATATCGTGGATCAAACTATCAATAGAGTGCTTGATCAGTTTGATATCGAGCTAGAAAACGACCTATTTACCCGTTGGACAGGGGATAAATAGGCTCATATTCGTTTAGCTAAGTATCATCTTTCACTAACAAGTCAGTTAGTGCTTCTTTTAATTCGACAAATTTGAATTCAAACCCAGCGTCTTCTAATCGTTTTGGAATAGCTTGCTGTCCGCCTAATACTAAAGCGGCAGATTCCCCTAACATGGTTTTAATAACAAAAGCAGGGGTGCGGACAAACGCAGGTCTGTTGATGATATCTCCTAAAATAGCGGCAAACTGGTCATTATGCACAGGGTAAGGCGCTGTCATATTAAATGGTCCAGAAAGTTCAGGGGAATCGAGTAAAAAACAAATTGCTCTGACCATATCGTCGATATGTATCCATGGCATGAATTGTTTTCCGTGACCGATAGGACCACCCGCAGCCATTTTAAAGATAGGTAGCACTTTTTCTAATACGCCACCTTTTGGCGATAAAACAAGTCCAGTGCGCATTAAGCAGACTCTCGTTGCAGAGGATTGTGCATTTTGTGCAAGCGCTTCCCAATGCTGAGCAAGTTGATGGGTAAACTCGTCATGGGGTTGGTCAAACTCAGTAATAACAGATTGGCCTTGATCACCATAGTAACCCACGGCAGAACCTGATAGGAATACTGCTGGAGGTGTTTCACTTGCATTGATAAGTTCGGTTAGCTGCTGCGTAATTTTCCAACGGCTATCGCAGAGTATTTTTTTTTGTTCATCAGTCCAACGTTTTTCAGCGATGGGTTCCCCCGCTAGATTGATGATAGCATCAAAATCATTTAAGTTTTTTATATCACTAAGGGAGGTCCAGCATTCAACTGCTTTACAAAAAAGACTATAAACTTTCTGCGGAGAGCGGCTCAAGACGGTTATCTGATGTGAGCGAGAGACGAGCTCTTGGACAAGTTGAGTGCCAATTAGGCCTGTGCCACCAGTAATTAATATTTTCATTTTTTGGCTCCTTTATACCTGTCATACTACTAGCCGCAGCGCAATAGTCTAAATTTAAATTTGTGAGAATTTATGTCACTTCCATTTGCTAACTATAGCACCTGCGATATTGATTTGTGGACTTTAAGATAAAGTCTTTCAAAAAGTTATCTGGACGACTATTCTAAGACAATAAAGTCTCCTTATTGTGATAGAAACAAAACACAAATTTGGTTAGGATCACTTGCATCAGACTGATGAAAAGCATAACTTGTATCAAATTATTTGCCTAAATTATTAGGGCAATCTATTTATGGCATAAAGCTGTATTACAGGCTTAAAAAAAGGTTTTCAGGATGGAACAACAGACCGAGTTAGTTGAGTGGGTTGATATTGTCGATGATGACAATATGGTTATCGCTCAAGCGACACGCAGCCAGATGCGAGCCGAAAATTTGCGTCATCGTGCCACTTATATCGTGGTTCATGATGGTGCGGGTAAAATTTTGATTCAAAAACGAACTGATATCAAAGATTTTCACCCTGGCCTATTAGATGCAACAGCAGGGGGAGTGGTGACTCAAGGTGAGAACATACTCGATTCTGCGAAACGTGAAGCAGAGGAAGAGCTCGGTATTGCTGCCGTTCCTTTTGCAGAGCATGGACATTTTTATTTTGAAGATGAAAATTGTCGTGTTTGGGGCGGGCTATTTAGTTGTGTTAGTCATGGCCCATTTGCGCTTCAAGAAACTGAAGTTGCTGAAGTTAGTTGGTTAACACCACAAGAAATCAGCGCACGTTGTGATGAGTTTACCCCCGACTCGTTAAAAGCGCTTTCATTATGGTTAACACGAAATAATGAGTTTGAGAAAGCCATTAGTTGTGCTGAAAACTCATAATCAAATAGTATTAAATCTCTCAAGGGCTAATATATTTAGCCCTTTTGCTTTTTTAGCGTAATTTCAACTCTCTAAGATGTCAGTTCTTTGACTAATATATAACTATTGGTTATATCTAGCTTGCAGGTTATTCAATGTATTTATTTCAACTCAGGATATAATCCGCCTGTGCGTCACGTTTTGTAATTGCTTGATGTATGAATAAAACTACTGGCTAAGAGAATAAAAATGATAATTCATAAAGCAGATCTTTTGTTAAAACAACAACACCTCGAAAGTGTCACTTATAAAGCGCGTGAAATAATGAACCGCGATGGAATAGAAGCTTTGATCGCTACCGTGGGGGATAATTTTTATCACTTAACCGGTTTCGCAAGTTTCTTTATGTATACTTTTAGACAAACTGGCTCGGCTATTGCGGTTATTTTTCGTGATCCAGAGATTAAATCGCTTGTGATTATGAATGAATTTGAAGCATCAAGCTTGCAGCTTCAAATGCCAAATACACATATTAAAACGTTTCCAATTTGGGTCGATGTTGATGATCCTTTTAATCCAGATAATGGCAAGGTTGTGAAAGCAAGACCGATTAACAGTCCTATCGAAACGGTTTTTACGTTACTAAAAGATGCGTTAACTGACGCTGGCGTATATGGGAAGCCTGTTGCGATTGAGCTAGGGCAAATCACACATACAGGTAAGATTTGGTTAGAGAAGATAATACCGAGTTTAAACCTTGTTGATTCATCTCCGCTATTTAATGAATTACGTATGATTAAAAGTGAGTGGGAAATTAATCACCTCAGAAAAAGTGCACAAATTACTGAGGCAGGCATTGAAGCGGCGAGTAAATTAATTAAAGTGGGTTGTACTTCCGCACAACTAACGGCTGCATTTAAAGCTAAAGTGATGGAATACCCAGATACAAATTATAGTCGTTTTCACTTAATTTCGGTCGGAAGCGATTTTTCACCAAAATTATTACCTGATGATGTGCCTGCAAAAGAAGGTGATTTAGTTAAATTTGATTGTGGTGTTGATGTTGCCGGCTATGGTGCTGATATTGCGCGTACTTTTGTTGTTGGGAAGCCGAATGAAAAAGTCAGTCAAATATATCAAACTATATTGAAAGGTCATCAATATATGCTAAATCGTATCGCGCCTGGTGTGCTATTAAGCGACGTATTCAATGAAACGATGGCATTAATTCGCTGCTCAGGGCTTCCTCATTATAATCGAGGGCATTTGGGGCATGGTGATGGTGTTTTTGTTGGTTTAGAAGAAGCGCCATTTGTCAGCGCTGCGACAACAGAAGTGTTTCGCGCTGGCATGGTGATGAGCCTTGAAACACCTTATTACGGTATTGGTGTAGGCGGCATAATGATTGAAGACATGCTACTTATTACTGAAAATGGTGTGGAAATGTTAAGTCATTTACCTCGCGAATTAGTCTCTCTCGGGTGAGTTGAAGAAGGAATTTTTCTATGAAATGGTATCACTATTTAGTTATTTTCCCGATCTTGGCATTAACGCTAGGTATTTATTACGCCAATCGGGTTGAACCTTTTGTTATGGGGCTTCCGTTCCTTATGTTTTGGATTGTAACATGGGTTGTTATCACTGTATTTATCATGTTGCTAATCAATATATTAGATAACAAAACAACTAAGGAAACGCCATGAGTTCTGCGCTTATTGTCATTATTGCGTTTTTCGTTTTTAGTATTTATTTAGCCATTCGAGCAAAAAAAGGCAAAACGATGGACCACGAAGGGTGGTCTGTGGGGAGCCGTAGCTATGGCGCCTTATTAGTTTTTTTGCTAAGTGCAGGGGAAATTTATACTACATTTACTTTTTTAGGTGGTAGTGGTTGGGCATATGGTAAAGGGCCTGCAATTTTATATACCTTGGCTGTTAATGCGTTTATGGGGATATTTCTTTATTGGGTTCATCCTCGAATTTGGCGCTTTGCAAAAGATCATGATGTTAGAACGATTTCTGATTTGTTTGCCGCTAAATATAAAAGTCAGGGATTAGGGCTGCTCATTAGTTTAATATCAATTGCAGCAATGGTACCTTTGTTTGTTTTACAGTTAAAAGGGTTAGGGATTATCGTTTCCCAAGCGTCCTATGGGGCAATACCTGCGGATATGGCAATCTGGATTGGTATTATTGCTGTGACCTTATTTGTAATGATTTCGGGTATTCATGGTTCTGCATGGACATCTGCGTTAAAAGATTTAATGATTTTGGTTGTGGTTATTTTTATCGGTATTTATATCCCACTGCATTATTACGGAAGCTTTGGTGATATGTTTAAAGCGATAGATACAGCAATGCCGAATTATTTGACCTTTGCTGAAACGGGTTTAAACATACCTTGGTATATATCCACAATATTCCTATCTGTTATTGCTTATTTTTGTTGGCCTCATTATATGGCCGCAGTATTTACCGCCAAAGATGAAAAATCATTAAAACGTAATAGTATTTTAATTCCAGCATATAGTTTAATTATGTTATTTGCTTTCTTTGTTGGTTATGCAGCGATATTGCAGATCCCACATCTTGAAGGCTCGATGGTCGATTTATCATTATTTGAAATCTCGAAATCCACCTTTTCGCCACTCATAGTTGGATTTATTGGTGCAGCAGGTATGTTGACTGCACTCGTACCTGGTTCAATGTTGCTATTAACTACGTCCAATATGCTTGCAGGTGTGGTGCAAAAGGCATTGAATGTCAGTGAAGAAAAGCGCCAGTCAGGAATTTATGCACGTTATATGGTGCCTTTTGTTGCACTGGTTAGCTTGTATTTTATTTTCCACAGTAATGATACTTTAGTCGCTATTATGTTGCTTGGTGTGAATATTGTGGCTCAATTCTTTCCTGCATTATTGATGAGCTTCAAACAACGTAATCCAATGACTCCAATGGGTGCAATTACAGGTATTCTCGCGGGAGTGATTTTCCTTGCGGTAACCTATATAGAACACATTTCATTATCACAGCTGTTCCCATGGTTGGGTAATGGACTGAACTTTATGAATATCGGTATTGCTGCCTTTATTTTAAATATTGTGATTGCAACAGTAGTTTCATTATTTACACAAAAGAAATAGTAAGTGTAAATTAATGATGAGTTAAATTAAATGCCAAGTAGTGAAGTTACTTGGCATTTTTATTTTTTTTCTATGGTTGCTTGTTATTCATTTTTTACTTTTTTAAAAAAATTAACGAATAAAAAATAGATGTAATGCTTAAAGATTGTTAGAGTCGTTATCTTGTAAAGTATCTGTTAATCCCTATTATGATTTGTGTTGGTTATAACATTCTATTGTTATGGCTTTAAAAATATTAATCATCAGAACTAAATTATTTAAATTAATTTAGAGTTTGAATTGTTACATCAAATTAATGGGGCTTAATATGTTAGAAAATGAATCCGTTGAATTACTAAAGAATCAGAAAGGAATAGATAAATGTCCGCCAGATAAATTGGCTCTTTATACAAATGTTGATTATAACAATTCGGAGATTGGGGATATTTTATTAATATCACCAGATATTCAACTTGATCAAGAAGAACTTGAATCATATGGATTTGATGTTGGACAACATGATGGTGTTTCCTGCGTAGTCAATAATATGAATCAAGCAGCCTCATTGGTTGCTGGCCTTAATCTTGATGGTGATATATTAAATGTGCCTGCAATGTCATCTATTCCGTCGCTGGTCCCTCAGGGATGGAATGATTTAACTCGTTCTGTTGTTTCTGCGCCTGTTGCATTAGTCACGTTAGAAATATCTTCAGAAAGCCCACTGAATGTTATATTAGGTCAGGAAAATAATATTGAGCTTAATATAGAAAATAAAAGCAGCATCACCGTTCCTGGCGTTACATTAGAAGTTACCGTAAAAAATAATGATCTGATTACCGTCGTTTCCTATCCTGAAATTATTGATCTTCCAGGAAGCGAAATAACAACAATACCTGTGTCTCTCAAAGGAAATAAAACAGGTGAAACAACTCTGAGTGTTCGAATTTATACACCAATTGGTTTTATTAATCAGGGAAGTAATACCTATGATGTGAATGCTGAAGTTAAAGGTGTCATTACATTAAAATTGACACTGGATAAACAAATTGTTTTATTAACCGGAGAAACAAAATCAGTTCCGCTGAAAATAACAAATCAAAGTAATGTGACCATTAATGGTTTAATTGTTGGCGCAACATCAGGCAATGATGCAATTATGACTGTGGGTGAATTTAATTCGCCGGTTGATATATATCAGAATGACTCAGTCGTTATTGATATACCTTTGAATGCAAATTCATCAGCAACGGGTACTACAAATCTGGTATGCAGTTTGACTCCACCAGCCGGTTATGAAAATGAAGGTGATAATAATATTACTTCAACGGTTACTGTAACAGCGGAAAGAGAATTAGAAGTATTACAGGAGTTCCAAGCAAGTTGGGCAGGGGAAGGTGGTTACTTATATAGCTATATGTTGACTTTAAAATCACAGAATACCAGAGTCAATAAGTGGGAGCTTAGTTTTCAGCTACCTTCAGGTGCAGTTGTTTCTGAAAATTGGTATGAAAGTCAGAAAAATTGGTTAACAAAGGTCGAGGTCGACGGAAATGTTATATTAAGCAATACTACTGGACATACTATTGACCCTGGAGTTGATCTTCCACTGCAAATTCAGTTGGTTTATCCTGACCAATCTGAATATTATAAATATATTTACAGCCTATCTCTTCGCCAGATTCAATAATAGATCCTAGTTTATAAAATGCATCATTGTTAAGTGATGCATTTTATATTTTGTGAATAATTATTTGCGTGAAAATTGGACAAATAAAACACCTACGATGACAAAGGCGATGCCCAAAATTTTGCTAACAGGAATGGGGTTTTGAGGCATACCAAACCAGCCGAATTGTTCAATTAAAGCCGAAATCATTAACTGCCCCGCAATCACCATCACAAAAAATGTCGTACTACCAATTTTAGGTACCAATATTAAGGCTGAGGTGAGATAAAGCATTCCCGCAATACCGCCAAACCAAATCCAGATAGGTTGACTTAATAGCTCAAGCGTAAAGTTTGGTTTAGGAACTTTAAAAATAAATAGCAGTGGAATTAATACAATGATACTGACTAATAGTGAAATTGCACTGGCCCATAATGGATGACCTAAATGACGGGCTAGAATAGCATTACTGGCGGCTTGAATAGGTACGACGGCACCGGCAAAAAGCGCCATAGAAATCAATAAAATCCCTGAAATAGAAAGTGTAGACATCATTACCTCACGGTTAACAGTTAACCAAATTTGATTTACTATAAGGGTAATGAGTTGGGTGCCTATTGGGAAATGAACAATTTTATAAGGTACTATTCGCCACATGAATAACTTAAGAAGACTAGATTTAAATCAATTAGTGACTTTGCAAGCTCTATTGAGTGAGCGTCATGTGAGTCGTGCTGCGGAAGCGTTACATAAAAGTCAGCCTGCGGTGAGTCACACGTTGAATCAGCTTAGGGAGTTATTTCAAGATCCGCTGCTAATTCGTCAACAAGGCCAGTATCAATTAACCAGTAAAGCCGAATCACTTTATTTGCCGTTGACTCAGGCGTTAGGACAACTTGATGATTTAATTGCACAACAAAATTTTAAGCCATCCCATTGTCATCGCAGATTTAATATTGCGATGTCAGATTATGGCGCTGCGATCATCGCAACCAAACTCGCTCACTACTTGCGTTTAAATGCGCCAGATGTCGATTTGAAAATTTGGCATTGTAGTCGAGAAGAAATGCAAAATAAATTACATGAAGGGAGTTTAGATTTAGCTTTTGGGGTGTTTAATGCACTTGATTATACGTTACGTGGGCAATCAATTTTTAGCGATACTATGGTTAGTGTAGCAGATAAAACAATATGTCCTAATGAGCAAATGGATTTAACTCAGTGGCTCTCTTACCCTCATATTTCAGTGAGTATGAAACCCTATGATGCTAATGAAGTTGATTACGCCCTTAAATTACTTAATCAACAACGACGTATTGCGATTACAGTACCTTATTGGCAGATTGCTTCTCAATTATTAGAAAATAGCGATTTGATACTGACTGTGGCTAAAAAAGCCTTACCTCAACAATTGAGCAATAGTCTTGTCATATTTGAGCCACCATTAGATATGCCTACGTTAGAGTTTCAAATGATTTGGCATGAACGAAGTGATGGTGATAATGCATTAAATTGGTTAAGACAATCTGTCATTAATATTTTAAATCCAATCAGTACATAGCAATGACGTTTTCATTAGATGAGGGCAGAGAACTGTTGAACGACGTCCAATAAAAAATGCTAACCAAGTTCATTGGCTAGCATTTTATTTGTGTCTTAATTCATAGCTTCATTAAGATAATGAATTATGCACCTTCATTCTGCGCAGCTTGAATTGCTGTCAGTGCCACAGTGTAAACAATATCGTCTACCAGTGCGCCACGAGACAAGTCATTAACCGGTTTACGCATACCTTGTAGCATCGGTCCAATTGACACGAGGTCAGCTGAACGTTGTACTGCTTTGTAGGTAGTATTACCAGTATTCAAGTCAGGGAAGATAAAGACAGTCGCTTTACCTGCAACAGGTGAATTTGGCGCTTTAGACTTAGCCACATCCGCCATTACTGCCGCATCGTACTGTAATGGACCATCAATGATTAAATCAGGACGTTTTTCTTGTGCTAAGCGAGTCGCTTCACGAACTTTCTCAACATCACTACCTGCACCTGAATTACCTGTTGAATAGGAAATCATTGCAACGCGAGGGTCGATACCAAAGGCTTTTGCTGAGTCGGCAGATTGGATAGCGATTTCAGACAATTGCTCAGCTGTTGGATCTGGATTGATTGCGCAGTCACCGTAAACAAACACTTGTTCAGGCAGCAGCATAAAGAACACAGATGAAACCAATGAGCTACCTGGCGCCGTTTTAATCAACTGAAGTGGTGGGCGAATGGTGTTAGCTGTGGTGTGAACTGCACCAGAAACGAGGCCATCAACTTCACCTTTTTCTAGCATCAATGTACCCAGAACGACGTTGTCTTCAAGTTGTTCACGTGCAACAACTTCTGTCATTCCTTTGCTTTTACGCAATTCGACTAAACGAGCGACATATTCTTCACGCGCTTTGATTGGGTCAACAATTTCAATACCAGTGCCAAGCTCAATACCTTGAGCCGCAGCAACACGGCGAATATCATCAGGATTACCTAATAACACGCAAGTTGCGATACCACGTTCTGCACAAATTGAAGCAGCTTTGACTGTACGAGGTTCGTCACCTTCTGGCAGTACAATGCGTTTTCCGGCTTTACGTGCAAGTTCAGTTAATTGATAACGGAACGCTGGTGGTGATAGACGATTAGGGCGCTCTGAGTCAGCAACCAGTGATTCAATCCAATCACTACTAATATGGCGTGCAACATAGTTTTGAATTTTTTCGATACGTTCATGGTCATCTGCTGGGACTTCTAAACTGAAACTTTGCAGATTCAGTGAAGTTTGCCATGTATTACTATCAACCATGAAAACTGGCAGACCAGTTTCAAATGCTTGTTCACATAATTTGCGAATAGGTGCATCGATATCATAGCCGCCTGTAAGCAGTATCGCACCGATTTCAACGCCATTCATTGCAGCCAATGAAGCAGAAACTAATACATCAGGACGATCCGCTGAGGTGACTAATAATGAACCCGGACGGAAATGCTCAAGCATGTGTGGAATACTGCGAGCACAGAATGTAACTGATTTAACGCGGCGAGTTTTGATTTCACCTTCATTAACCACTTTAGCATTCAAGTGTTTTGCCATATCAATTGCACGAGTAGCAATTAAATCAAAGTTCCATGGAATAGACGCAAGGACGGGCAAATTCAATGAGGTCAGTGATTTAGTATCAATGTTAGCAATAGTTGCTTTGGTTGAATCATCAAAAATTTCTGACAAGTCAGGGCGAGTGCGACCTTGTTCATCAACAGGTGCATTCACTTTATTGATCATGACACCAATAATGTTCTTATTGCGTTGACCGCCAAACTCGTTACGGACTAGCTCAAGACGCTCTTGCATTTGTGTGATGCTGCTATTACCCGGAGCGGTAACGAAAACAATTTCCGCGCCCAATGTTTTAGCAATTTCATAGTTTAATGATTGTGCAAAAGAGTGTTTACGAGTTGGAACTAAACCTTCAATAAGAATGACTTCAGCATCTTTTGTATGGTCATGGTAGCGCGCGACAATCTCTTCCATCAAAATATCTTTTTTTGATGAAGTCAGCAGCGATTCTACATATTCCATTGTCAGCGGTTCGACAATCGTTGTGATGCTTGAATGGGAGCGTAATACTTCAGTGGTTTGATCTTTATTGCCTGAAATACGTGGCTGGGCGATTGGCTTAAAGACGCTTAGTTGAACGCCTTTTTGTTCCATTGAGCGAACGACACCCAAGCTGACGCTGGTTAAACCAACGCTGGTGCCTGTAGGAATTAACATAATTGTACGGGACACGGGAACCTCTTTTTTCTGTGCAAAATAAAACCGCCAGCTAATTGCTGGCGGCTTAAGTTTGTTACGCGGTTAGACGCGCAGCATCTTGTGCTATAACCAATTCTTCGTTGGTTGGAATAACCAATGCAGGACGGCTGTTATCAGTAGTGATCACGCCTTCTTTACCGAAGCGTGCCGCTAAGTTGCGTTCGTGGTCATATTCAAAGCCCAGAATCGCTAATTTTTTCAACGTAATTTCGCGAACTTGTGCAGAGTTTTCACCAATACCGCCGGTGAAAATGATGGCATCAAGACGGCCTTCCATCAGTGCACTGTAAGCACCAACGTATTTCGCTAAGCGATGGCAGAAAACGTCCATGGCACGAGTTGCATCTGCTTTAGTACCGTAGTTATCTTCAACATAACGGCAGTCGCTGGTGACACCTGTTAAACCAAGTAAACCTGATTCTTTAGTCAGCATTTTGTTGATTTGATCAACACTCATACCTAATGAATCATGCAGATGGAAAATAATAGCAGGGTCGATATCACCACTACGAGTTCCCATGACTAAACCTTCTAATGGAGTTAGACCCATTGAAGTATCAACACATTTACCGTTAACAATTGCAGCAACAGAACCACCGTTGCCTAAATGGCAAGTGATAACGTTGAGTTCATCAACTGGTTTATTAAGTCTTTTCGCAGCTTCACGAGAAACATAGAAATGGCTAGTACCGTGAGCACCATAACGGCGAATGCTATGCTCAGAATATAATTCATATGGCAGAGCATATAGGTAAGATTCTTCAGGCATTGTCTGATGGAATGCAGTGTCAAATACCGCAACATTTTTAGTTATCAGATGTGGGAATGATTTGATTGCTTCTTCAATACCAATAAGGTGAGCAGGGTTGTGCAGCGGTGCGAATGGGATAGCGGCTTTAATACCCGCGATAACATCGTCGTTAATCAGCACAGATGATGTGAATTTCTCACCACCATGAACAATGCGGTGGCCAATAGAGGTGATCTGTGCAGATAGCTCAGGTTTTTCAGCAAGAATAGTGTTAACAATGAAGTCCAACGCTTCGCTATGTGCAGCGCCAGCACCTAGAGATGCTTCATGTTTAGCGCCATCCATTTTCCACTTAATACGGGCTTCAGGCAGATTAAAACACTCAGCTAAACCTGATAAAAATTCATCACCATTAGTTGGGTCGATGATGGCGAATTTCAGTGAGGAGCTACCGCAGTTTAGAACCAGTACCAGCTTTGACATGGAAATACCTATCGTTAATTGTTGTTGTGAAGTCTTTAAAAAAGCCTAACTCGCTTACAAAGACTTAGAAAATAATATTAGCTGCTAGAGCCTAGCGCATTTATTGCTCAAAGCGTCATGATTGATATCATGGTTCAAGCAATTACCCATCATTTTTTGAATTACAGTAGGAATGACCTAGTGCTGTTTATATTTCAAATTATTTTGGATAAAGCGCTAATTTTTCTGATTAAATTTTCCATAAGGAAATATTTAACGTCTGGTGTTGAAATAACGTTCAAAACCCCAATATATAACTGTAGCTTATTAATTTATCGGCGCTATAAAGTAACAAAATCCAACAGCAATTCTAAATAGAGTCAATTCTACTAAAATTATTTTATATTTTATATGTTTTTTTTAAATACAGGCAGTTTGATTGATTAAAATCATAAGCACTCTATCACTGTAATTATAGCAAATGTAGATATACGAATGCGGTAGAAGTAAGAGAATAGCTGATTTTGTCTAAAGTAGTTTGATTTAGGGTAAATAAAGCAAAATATTTTTTCTGTCACCTGAGTGTGCGTTCTCGCTCGGATTGGCGTAAGCTAGTAAGTAACATTCTTTGATTTTTAAGATGTCCATAGGAAGCGATACATGAGCACATTACAAAATACACCGCCGGGTTTTTTTAAAAAATTCAGATTAGGAAATCGTTATCTGAAGACCTTTCCTATGGAAAAGAAACTCGCTCCCATTTTTCCTGAGATCCGGATTAATAAAGCGGTTCGTTTCGGTATTCGCTTCATGCCACCATTGGCTATTTTCACCTTAGCATGGCAAATAGCTCTCGGCGGTCAACTCGGTCCAGCCATTGCAACCGCACTATTTGCCTGTAGTTTACCAATGCAAGGTTTATGGTGGTTAGGTAAAAAGGCCGCAACGCCTTTGCCTGCAACGTTACTAAGCTGGTTCTATGAGATCCGTGAGAAATTTGTCGAGGCCGGTATTGCGATGGGTCCCATCGAGCATCAACCTGACTATATGGCACTTGCTGATTTGCTGAAACGCGCTTTTAAGCAGTTGGATCGGTCATTTCTTGAAGATATCTAAAACAAACACGTTGATTTTGTAAAATAAAATCGATAAAAAATAACTAGCTCTAGGTATATCTATTATGGATATAGAGTTAGTTATGATTTGAATTATTTTGAGTAACTGGGATTATTGGGCCAAATAATCGCGCTTTAGACTAATAAAAGTGTGACTTAACAACAAGTAATATAAAAAACCCGTTTAGATCAATAAAAGTTATGTTTTTACTGTCTATCATGATTGTTGAATGCGAAGATTGAATCAATAATTTTCTCTAGGAGAGCCATGATGGAAATGACCAATGCCCAACGCCTAATTTTATCTAATCAATATAAAATGATGACCATGCTAGACCCTGCGAATGCAGAGCGCTATCGCCGTTCACAAACTATTATCGAGCGTGGTTTTGGCTTGCAAATGCGTGAGTTAGATAGAGATTTTGGCCATTTAAGTGAAGACACCTGCCGGACAGTGATTGATATTATGGAAATGTATCATGCACTGCAGGTCTCATTCGGCAACATGGATAATCAACAAGATATCGATGGCCGCCGTGTTCAATTCCTAGGTTTTGATGCCCCAACAGAATCCCGCTACTTAAGTTACGTTCGCTTTATGGTGAACACTGAAGGGCGTTATACGCATTTTGATAGTGGCACTCATGGCTTTAACTCGCAAACACCAATGTGGGATAAGTATGTCAGAATGCTGGCTATTTGGCACGCTTGTCCGCGTCAGTATCATCTTTCGGCGGTGGAGATTAGCCAAATCATTAACGCTTGATTTTTTACTCTTCATATTTCGCGCTGTAGCGGCGTTAGCTTCACTCACTAACCCTAGTCACATACTTATGTATGCTCCTAGGGCTTAGCGCGCTTGCCGCCTAGCTACAGCATAAACTCCTTAGAGCAAATAGAATTAATAAAATATAAAAACCGTAAACTCCATTCTACTTTTCTTCTTGTTGTTTAACTCTTCAGCGCATTCAAATCTAAGCTTTTTGCTTAATTCTTAATTATTTTTGATATCTAGGTTGCGTATGTGCCCGTATTTAGCGTTAACTAATGCACAGGTCTAGAATCAACTCAAATTTTGTCGTGGATAAAAAATTAAAGGGGTAGACGTGAAATTAAAAGCAAAAGGTTTTCTATTTGACCTTGATGGCACATTAGCAGATTCATTAGCCGTGGTTGAGCGTGCTTGGTGTAAATTTGGTGAAAAAATTGGTAAAACGCCAGAGGAAATTGTCAGTTTTATCCATGGGAAGCCTGCACTGACAAGTTTACGTCATTTTCTACCCGCAGCGAGCGAAGAAGAAATTATGACTTATTTTCGCTGGCTAGAAAAAATGGAAAGCGAAGATACTGATGGTGTTATTGCATTGCCTGGTGCGATAGCGCTATTGTTGCGCTTGAATGAATTAGGTGCGCCCTGGGCTATTGTGACTTCGGGTACGGTGCCTATTGCACATGGTCGTCAAAAAGCGGCGGGATTACCTGAACCCAAGCACTGGGTAACTTTTGAAAAAGTTACAAAAGGCAAGCCTGATCCTGAGCCATTTATGCTAGGCGCTAAAGCACTATCACTTAACGCAAATGAGTGTGTTTCGTTTGAAGATGCGCCCGCAGGCATCTATTCTGCACTTGATGCCGGTAGCCAAGTCGTGGCAGTCCATGCACCTGACAATATGCCACGAAGAAATGAAATCGATATAATTGTCAGTTCATTGGCGCAAATTTCGGTTATAGGTCCTGACAATAATGGTGATTTCACCCTTTTAGTAGCAAAAAATGTTTAATAGTGATCTAATCAAAGAAATTGTACCCAAAACATGATTAACTAAGGGAAATATTTAACACTGCTTTTTCGTCGAAAGGGGATATTTTGAACGGAGAATTGTTGTGGGTGTTAACCCTGTTATTGATTGCAATAGTCCTATTTACCACTAATAAAATTCGCATGGATGTTGTGGCATTATTGGTAATAGTGGCATTTGTACTAAGTGATACGTTGACGTTAGCGCAGGCTACGGCGGGGTTTTCTGATCCTAACGTATTGCTTATTGCGGCTTTATTTGTGATAGGTGATGGCTTAGTTCGTACCGGCATTGCCTATCAAATGGGGGATTGGCTTGTTCGTGTTGCGGGTAGCAGCGAAAGCAAAATGTTAGTTTTCCTGATGTTGACTGTTGCTGGACTCGGTGCCTTTATGAGTTCAACTGGCGTTGTTGCTATCTTCATCCCCGTCGTTTTGAGCGTTGCGGCTCGGATGAAAACATCACCAAGCCGTTTGATGATGCCGCTTGGTTTTGCTGGGTTAATCAGTGGAATGATGACGTTAGTGGCGACTCCGCCAAATATGGTCGTCAATAGTGAGCTTGTCAGAGAAGGAATCAAAGGTTTTCAATTTTTCTCAATAACACCTATTGGGATTATCATTTTACTAGCGGGTATAGCTTATATGTGGCTGACTCGCCGCTGGTTAGGCAGTGATGAACCAGACAAACTTCCTGAGCGTTATCGACGTACTTTTCGTGATTTAATTCGTGATTATAGGCTGGCGGGGCGAGCTCGCCGATTAGCGATTCGTTCCGGCTCACCATTGATTGGCCATACCTTAGAAGAATTACATTTGCGCTCACGCTATGAAGCTAACGTTGTCGGTATTGAACGTTGGCGTAAATTTCGTCGAGTAATGGTGAGTGCGACGGGCGGAACGGAATTGCGTGAGCGAGATGTTTTATTAATTGATATTTCAGTTAGTGATGATGATTTGCGCCAATTTTGTTTTGAGCAACAGCTTGAGCCGATGATTTTACGTGGCGATTATTTTTCAGACCAATCTCGTGATGTTGGGATGGCGGAAGTTTCAATGAATCCGGATTCTGAACTGCTGGGTAAAAGTCTTCGTGATATCAAGTTTCGTACGCGTTATGGACTTAATGTCGTTGGTATAAGACGAGATGGAAAAGCGCTTGATGGTAAATTAGTTGATGAAGCGTTGCGAGTCGGGGATGTACTGTTAGTGATTGGGGATTGGAAACTTATTCGTATTTTATCCACCAAGCCACGTAATTTTATCGTCCTTAATTTAGCCGCTGAAGTTGAAGCGGTTGCACCTGCCTCTTCACAGGCTCCTCATGCACTATTTTGTTTAGCATTGATGGTTGCCATGATGGTAACAGATGAAGTTCCTAATTTTATTGCAGCACTTATTGCATGCTTGTTAATGGGTAAATTTCGCTGCATTGATATGGAAAGCGCTTATAAGTCAATTCACTGGCCAAGTATTATTTTAATCGTTGGGATGATGCCATTTGCACTGGCTTTGCAACAAACGGGCGGGATTACGCTTGCCGTTGATTTGCTTATGAATGTTGCAGGCAATATGGGACCTCATGTGATGTTGTTGTGTCTATTTGTCCTTTGTGCGGTCACAGGACTATTTATCTCAAATACGGCAACTGCGGTGTTAATGGCACCCATTGCGATTGCTGCCGCGCGCCAGATGGAAGTTTCGCCATTACCTTTTGCTATGGTGGTTGGTATTGCTGCATCGGCAGCCTTTATGACTCCAATTTCTTCACCGGTTAATACTTTGGTTTTAGGCCCTGGCGGTTATAAGTTTTCTGACTTCTTAAAAATGGGTGTGCCATTTACGATTATTGTGATGGTTATTAGTGTATTAGTCGTACCTATATTGTTTCCTTTCTAAATAGTAAAAATAAAGCTCTAATTATTTAGAGCTTTATTTCTCTACCTTATATTTTAAATAAATATTAGCTATTAATAATTAATCAGCTTTAAATTTGACTACTATATTGTTAGATTTAACGTCTACTATTTATTGAAAGTAGATATTAAAGAAAACGGAAAGATTTAGACGTAATTCTTATTTTGCAGAGGTAAATATTGAATTTTCTTTTGGGGTAAGGCGTTAAAATGTTTTTTTATAATATCCTGAGATAAAATTAAAATAGAAAATGTTTTTTCATTTTTATATGAATTAAGAATACCTGACTTACATGATAATTGGTCTGCTAGAATTACCACAAAGAGTGGTATATCATTGGTACTGAACGTGACCATGGAAAGGCCATTATAGGCGTTAATGGTGATGCAAAAACACTTTATATTGCCTTTCCTGGATCAGGAAGTTGTTCTACTTCACTTGTTAGAACATAAACGAGGAATCAGAACCCTCACTCCACATTTTAATGACTAATTTCATCTAACGAGAGTTTAAAACCTGGTACAAATGTCTCGATGAAATATTCCATTTCAGGGCTATTTCTATCATCGAGCATTTTTTCGAGCCGTTTTTTAGCTAGTTTAAATTCACTATTACCCGCAGATAACTCTTCTAAACACTTAAGATAAGCACATAATGAATCCGCCTGCTTAACAATAAAGTGCTCTTCATCTGTTTGTAAATCTTCAATAAGCAGCGCCTTAAAATCTTCTTGCAGCTCTTCTGGTAGCATATCAAGTAGTTTTTGCTGAGCAAATTTTTCTATTTTTTTATATTCATGAGCAATTTGCTGATTATGATATTTGATTGGTGTAGGGAGGTCACCCGTAATAACTTCACTGGCATCGTGATACATTGCTAGCATAGCTATGCGTTCAGCATTTACATTACCATTAAATTTACGATTTTTAATAATAGCTAAAGCGTGAGCAACCATCGCGACTTGTAAACTATGTTCTGAAACATTTTCTGTCCGAACATTACGCATTAATGGCCAACGATGGATGAGTTTCATTCTAGCAAGGTGGGCGAAAAAATAGCTCATAGATCCTCATTTTTTTGATAAAAAACAATTATAATATATAGCTTTCGAAATGGATATGACTTTATTGAAAAATAATAAAGTTAAAGAAATCAAAATATTATTAATAAAATTATTTATTTATTTATTTATTTATTTATTTATTTATTTATTTATTTATTTAATTATAAGATTACATTATTGGTTCTATTTATTTAGAAAGTTATCTAGGGACATGGCGTAAAATGATATATCTTAATGTGAAATAGAGTGAAACTATTGCTAATATATTTAATGTTAAAATATGTACAACTAATAATGATTTTTACTATTTAATAAAATAGGTTGATACTTGGAAAGTAATCCTAAGTATTAATGGTGAGGTGAAAAATAATGTATGTGTATTTTCTTTTTTTCATAGCTTGCTAAATTGCATTAAATCGAATAAATGGATAGAGATAACTATAAACAACTAAAAAATAACATGTAAAGTCAAAATAAGATGATTGTTTTTTGACTTTAATTATTAATTGATTTGAGGCTATAAAAAATTATAATGAATAGGTTATAGCTCAACATCATTAAGGAACATCATGAAATATTTTCCTATTATATTAGTATTGTTTTTTTTAGCAGCAGTTTATATTATTTCGATAATTTAAAAGTCTAATAATGATTGGTTTTAGTCAGTAATATTCAAAATATGCACTATGATAGATAGAAATAAAATAGCCTCTAATTTATTAGAGGCTATTTTGTGTAATCATAAAATAATTTTATTGACGGTAATTTTCTAAGAACCGCCCAAACTTATTGATCGCCATTTCAAGATCGTCAATATAAGGCAACGTCACGATACGGAAATGGTCAGGTTCTGGCCAGTTAAATGCTGTACCTTGAACAAGAAGAACTTTTTCTTGTAATAGTAGATCAAGGATCATTTTCTGGTCATCGTGAATATTAAAGCGTTTAACATCTATTTTTGGGAACATATACAGTGCACCTTGTGGTTTAACACAAGAAACGCCAGGAATTTGATTGATTAATTCCCATGCACGATTGCGCTGCTCATATAAACGCCCACCGGGTTGAATAAACTCGCTAATACTTTGGTAACCACCAAGAGCAGTTTGAATCGCATGTTGCATCGGTACGTTGGCACATAGACGCATAGATGCAAGCATTTCTAGCCCTTCAATATAACCTTTCGCATGTTTTTTCGGACCATTGAGTACCATCCAGCCTTGGCGGAAGCCGGCAACACGGTAGGTTTTGGATAAACCATTAAAAGTGACAGTGAGCAAATCAGGCGCAAGTGCGGCAATAGAATGATGTTGTGCATCATCATATAAAATTTTGTCATATATTTCATCTGCATAGATGATTAAGTTGTGTTGGCGGGCGATTTCAACAATTTCTAATAGTAGTTCTTTACTATATACCGCGCCTGTTGGGTTATTGGGGTTGATAACCACAATTCCACGGGTTCTAGGACTGATCTTTTTACGGATATCATCGATATCAGGCATCCATCCTTGTTGCTCATCACACATATAGTGAACAGCATTACCTCCAGAAAGCGAAACCGCAGCTGTCCACAGTGGGTAATCTGGCGCAGGCACTAACATTTCATCACCATCATTGAGCAAGGCTTGCATCGCTTGCACAATTAATTCAGAAACGCCATTACCAATATAGACATCTTCAACAGTCATATCGTGAATATTACGAGCTTGATAATGTTGAACGATGGCTTTACGTGCTGAATATAAGCCTTTTGAGTCACAGTAACCCTGTGAGCTTGGTAGATTGCGTAATACGTCAACAAGGATCTCATCGGGTGCTTCAAAGCCAAATGGTGCCGGGTTACCAATATTCAGTTTGAGTACTTTATTGCCTTCTTCTTCTAAGCGTTTCGCTTCTTTCAAAACTGGCCCACGGATGTCATAACAGACATTATCGAGCTTATTGGATTTTGTTAAATTATTCATTGTTCTCTCATTACCCTAACGGGGTTACTTTGGTAGGGGGGCCGGCATTATCACTCTACTGTACTCTTCCCTCGGAAGCTTTTGAAGATGCAAGATAAATTTTGGTGGAAACGGTTGGTTTATACTAAAATGTAATATGTGGTATCTGAAAATATTCATTAATCAGGCTTTAACATCTTACTATATTAGTTATGGTGGAATTAAATTTTAATAATTATTATTGTTTTAGAGTAAAAGTTGAAATAAAGAGACTAAAACGAATAGGATAAATAAAAATTGTATCAAAATGTAATATTGATCTTTAAATCATTAATTAAGAAATAAATTTTACGCATTATTAGTGATTTTTTATAATTTTTAAGCCTATTTTGTTAGTAATATTGATTGTTTGGCTATGTACCATTTAGACAGAATTGAAGGAATTCATTATAACCAAATGATATTTAAACCAATATAAATAAGTCAAGATGATGTTTATAATGTGCTTACATTAAAATAATTGCATTTACATTAAATATGTTAGTATTTAGATATAGGCTTTCTTTTCTCATTTTATTCAGAGAAATGCCTTAAATATGGCAGTATATACCCAAAATAATTCCGATTTACTGGCAGATTACAATTAAAGATGTCTGGATGAACATACCTTAAGTGTGTGATTCTAAAGTTAAATATAATCATCTCTACCTGTAAAAATTAACTGCAAGTTGAAGGAATAGTATATTGAATTTTTTGATAGTGTATTGCTTTAATAAAGCAATTTAGTTTTGACTAGCCATAGTGTCTGCTTCTAGCTTATGTTTTTTATGAGCTTTAATCAGACAACCCAGGAAATGCAGATCTACGGATAAGAGATGCAAAATAAAGTAGTTGATACAAACTCGCTGATTCTCACGGAGGAGAGCAGAAACACCAGGCACCATAAAATTATATAAGAGAATTAACGATGATAAATTCCAATCGTCCAATAATGAATCTAGATCTCGACTTGCTACGTACTTTTATTGCAGTTGCTGATCTAAACACCTTTGCTGCTGCGGCAGCTGCAGTATGTAGAACACAATCGGCAGTGAGCCAACAAATGCAACGTTTAGAGCAGCTAGTCGGCCGCGAGTTATTTGCTCGTCATGGCCGTAATAAGTTGTTAACTGCGCATGGCTTACAATTGTTGGGGTATGCAAGGCAAATATTGCGTGCAAATGATGATGCAACTGCATCACTGGCATACAATGACGCGGATGGCGAATTAAGAATTGGTGCATCCGACGATACTGTTGATGTATTACTTCCATTTTTACTTAATCGTATTGCTTCGGTATATCCGCGTATTGCGGTTGAGGTGCGTATCAAGCGCGCTCAATTTATCGAGTCAATGCTAGATAATCACGAAATAGATTTAGCATTAACAACCGCAAGAATTAGCCATCATCCTAAAACTGCATTAAGAACTGTTCCGGTCTTATGGCACAGTGCGCCTGATTTCCAATTACGCCATAACGAGCCAATTCCATTAGTCGTTATGGATGAAACTAATCCTTATCGCAAATTGTGTACTGCGGCACTGGATGAAGCTAATCTACCTTGGCATATCGCTTATGAGGCAGCATCGCTACCCGCGGTTCGAGCCGCAGTAAATGCAGAAGTTGGTGTGACTGCTAGGCCGATGGAAATGCAAAATGCAGATCTTCGTATACTGAGTGAGTCTGATGGTCTACCACGTCTTCCAGATATTCAATACTGGCTATATAAAAATGCGGATGAACAGAAAGACTTTGTATTAACGGTCTTCAATGCAATTGAAAACAAAAAAATCCCGTATATTGCTACCGCTGCGAGTGATACTACAGAGACTAATTCTATCGAAGGGTAATTTATTTGCCTTTAAGAATGAGTTAATACGTTAATCTGATGTCTCGTTTAGAGCTGAGTTTCTTATTATGGAACTCAGCTTTTTTATTTTTATCTTTCGATAAATGTATTTTTAAAACCATGAGGATTTACTTCATTTTATTATAGATAAAATTAATTGCATTTTAGAAAGATAAAGACGTTTCGTTCACTAAAACTGTTCAGGGACAAAATTAACAAATTTTAATTCTGCTAAAATAAATTAGCTGCTAGTGCACTTGTTAATAATGGGCATTAATCTGTTCAGATTACGAGTTAGTTCAAAATTATGAATATTTTTTGTTATATCGGTTAGAAATAAATCAATTAACCACTTAATAAGTATGGTTAAATGTTCAAGACCATGAAATAATTGTGACTTAGATGGCATAACGTGAATTTCATAATTTGGTTAATGGATTGTTACTTTGTTAACAATCTATTTTTGAACGGTATAAAAAATAGCACAGTGTTGTCAGTTAGTTACTTAGTACAAAGGAAAAAAAAGCGTTATCAATACTTAATGTAAATTTGAATGTAATGTAAACAGCATGAGTATTTTTTAAATAAAACTGTGCGCTAGATCAAATAAAAAGAGCAATTTTTCATCCGTTAAGACAGGTTTTTCCTGAGATAATAGTGTAGTAAAAACGAATAATCAGTTAAACTAGTTTGCGTGTTTACCTGTGTATCATTACACTGACACGTTTTAGCAAGACATGAGTATTTATTGTTTGCTTTATGTTTTCGAACTGTAAATTATTTGTGAAAAATACGGGTTATTTTGCCTCATTTGAGCAAAATAAATTGTAATGAGAGAGGACAAACCAAACACAGTCTTCAGGCTGATTTTTAGTTTGGTGATAACTTTTGGTCTTTCTTCTCGATTAACTGGGCAATTGTGGTGCAATACTGCCGTGTTGTTAAAAAAGAGCAGGGTCCGCACCATAAGTAATGAGTAAGCAACGAGTATGTCTACATCAATCCTAGCGTTAGCCCATAACTGGGCGTTTGCGATATTCCTTATCGGCACTATCGGTCTTTGTGCTTTTATGTTGGTCGCTGGTCATTTTTTGGGCAGCCGCGCCAAAGCCAGAACAAAACACGTTCCCTATGAATCAGGTATTGATTCTGTCGGCAGTGCCCGTCTTCGTATGTCAGCCAAATTTTATTTGGTGGCTATGTTCTTCGTTGTCTTCGATGTTGAGGCCATGTTTTTATTTGCATGGGCCACTGCCATCCGTGAAACGGGTTGGGTAGGCTTCATCGAGGCCGCTATCTTTATTTTGGTATTGTTGGCGGGACTATTTTATTTAGCTCGCGTAGGAGCATTGGATTGGACTCCAGTCCGCTCACGTCGCGCAGTTAAAGGTCCTAGTGAAGTTATTAAAATCAGCAATCGTCATCCGCAGTAAGAAGCGAGGCATTATACAATGGATTATACGCTCACCCGCATAGATCCGAACGGTGAGAACGACCGTTACCCACTGCAAACTCAGGAAATCGTAAGCGATCCACTGGAGCAGCAAGTTGAAAACAGCGTGTATATGGGGAAACTTTCTCATGCACTTCACGATGTTGTTAACTGGGGACGTAAAAACTCTCTATGGCCATATAACTTTGGTCTCTCATGTTGCTATGTAGAAATGGTAACTTCGTTCACGGCTGTTCATGACGTTGCCCGCTTTGGTGCAGAAGTACTTCGTGCTTCACCTCGTCAAGCCGATTTCATGGTCGTCGCAGGAACCTGTTTCACTAAAATGGCGCCTGTTATTCAACGTCTTTATGACCAGATGCTAGAGCCTAAATGGGTTATCTCCATGGGTTCATGTGCCAACTCTGGTGGTATGTATGACATTTATTCTGTCGTACAAGGCGTTGACAAATTTATCCCTGTGGATGTTTACATCCCTGGCTGCCCGCCACGCCCTGAAGCCTATATGCAGGCTTTACTTCTTTTACAAGAATCTATTGGCAAAGAGCGTCGTCCGCTCTCTTGGGTCGTCGGAGATCAGGGTGTTTATCGTGCCAACATGCAGTCAGAAAGAGAAAGAAAGCACGGTGAACGTATCGCAGTGACAAACCTGCGTACACCAGACCAAATTTAAGGCTTAAAGCCATACAGCGTAACAGAGCAATGTTGTTGCGAAATAATAAACCTGATCAAGCGTTATGGTGAAGAATGATGACAGGTCAGATAGCGCAAGCAAGTAGTACCCAGCCAGAATGGCAGACACAGGATCATTTAAATGACCCTGTGCTTTTGGAATTGCGCAACCAATTTGGGCCAGATGCCTTTTCTGTTCAAGCTACCCGTACTGGCATGCCAGTTATCTGGGTAAGACGCGAACAGTTACTGGAAGTTGTAGATTTTCTTAAAAAACTACCAAAACCTTATGTGATGTTGTTTGACTTGCATGGGGTAGATGAACGTCAAAGAATTCATCGTCAAGGTCTGCCTGAGGCAGACTTTAGTGTTTTCTATCACATCATATCCATTGATCGTAATCGCGATATCATGTTGAAAGTTGCGCTTAATGAGAATGACTTAAACGTGCCATCAGTGGTTTCTTTGTTCCCGAACGCAAGTTGGTATGAGCGTGAAGTGTGGGATATGTTCGGCATTACCTTCCAAGGTCATCCGAATTTACGCCGCCTGCTGATGTCACCTAGCTGGGAAGGTCACCCGCTGCGCAAAGATTACCCTGCGCGTGCAACCGAGTTCGACCCCTTTGTTCTGACTAAGCAAAAACAAGACTTAGAAATGGAAGCGCTGACTTTCAAACCAGAAGAATGGGATATGTCTCGTGGAAATGAAAACGAAGATTTCATGTTCCTGAACTTGGGCCCTAACCATCCATCGTCTCACGGTGCGTTCCGTATCGTTTTACAACTTGATGGTGAAGAGATTGTGAACTGCGTCCCTGACATCGGCTACCACCACCGTGGTGCTGAAAAAATGGGTGAGCGTCAGTCATGGCATAGCTACATTCCTTACACTGACCGTATCGAGTACCTCGGCGGTTGTGTTAACGAAATGCCATATATCTTAGCGGTTGAAAAACTTGCAGGTATCGAAGTACCGGATCGTGTGAAAACCATCCGTGTGATGATGTCTGAATTGTTCCGTATTAATAGTCACTTGTTGTATATCAGTACTTATATTCAAGACGTTGGTGCAATGACACCTGTGTTCTTTGCGTTTACTGATAGACAAAAAGTGTACAACGTTGTCGAAGCCATTACGGGTTTCCGTATGCATCCAGCTTGGTTCCGGATTGGTGGTGTCGCTCATGACCTACCTCAAGGTTGGGATAAGCTGCTACGCGAACTATTAGATTGGTTACCGAAGCGTTTAGAATCTTATGTGACTTCTGCACTGAAAAACTCCATCCTAAAAGGCCGTTCTATTGGTGTGGCATCTTATACCAAAGAAGAAGCACTGGCATGGGGTGTTACTGGTGCGGGTTTACGTGCAACAGGTGTTGATTTTGATGTGCGTAAATGGCGTCCATATTCAGGCTACGAAAACTTTGAATTTGATATTCCTATTGCCCATAACGGCGATTGTTATGACCGTGTGATGATCAAAGTGGAAGAGATGCGTCAAAGTATCCGTATTCTTGAGCAATGCTTGAAGAATATGCCAGAAGGTCCTTTCAAAGCGGATCACCCATTGACGACTCCGCCACCAAAAGAGCGCACATTGCAGCACATTGAAACCCTGATCAATCACTTCTTACAAGTGTCTTGGGGTCCAGTGATGCCTGCGAATGAGTCATTCCAGATGGTTGAAGCCACGAAAGGTATCAACAGCTACTACCTGACGAGTGATGGCAGCACGATGAGCTACCGTACCCGTATTCGTACCCCGAGTTATGCGCATTTGCAGCAAATTCCGGCGGTGATTAAAGGTAGTTTGGTTTCAGACTTGATTGTCTATCTGGGTAGTATCGATTTTGTAATGTCGGATGTGGATCGCTAACCATGCATAATGAACATAACGAAAATGATAAGCACGTTGCACAAGATGGTGTAAATTTATTTGAACCTCAAGCACATCACGGCTTTGTCTTAACAGAGAAAGAACGTGAAGAGATTGAAGGTGAAAAACACCATTATGAAGATGCACGAGCAGCATCAATTGAAGCACTAAAAATTGTACAAAAAAATCGCGGCTGGGTCGAAGACGGCGCTATTCATGCAATAGCGGATGTTCTGGGTATTCCAGCAAGTGATATTGAAGGTGTGGCGACATTCTATAGCCAAATCTTCCGCCAACCAGTTGGACGTCACATTATTCGCTATTGCGACAGTGTGGTTTGTCATATTACTGGTTATCAGGGCTTAGAAGCTGAAATTATCAAACAGCTAAATATTCGCCCAGGTCAAACAACAGATGACGGTCGCTTCACATTGCTACCGACTTGTTGCTTGGGTAATTGTGATAAAGGTCCAACTATGATGATAGATGACGACACGCACAGTTACGTCCAGCCTGAAAATATTGAAAAGCTACTGGAGCAGTATCCATGACAAACTCCTCCGTTAAACCAGTGATCCGTACTGAGCAGACACATCCGCTGACATGGCGTTTGCGTGATGACAGCCAACCTGTGTGGTTGGATGAGTATCGCAGTACTAACGGATACAAAGGCGTTGAACGTGCCCTTAAAGGCATGGCTCCCGAGGAAGTGACTAATCTTGTTAAAGATGCAGGATTAAAAGGTCGCGGTGGTGCGGGATTCTCAACAGGCTTGAAGTGGAGCCTGATGCCAAAAGATGAAAACATGAAACTGCGTTACTTTTTATGTAATGCGGATGAAATGGAGCCGGGGACTTATAAAGACCGCCTTCTAATGGAGCAACTGCCACATTTATTAGTGGAAGGAATGATTATCGGGGCTTATGCATTAAAAGCTTACCGTGGTTATATCTTTTTACGTGGTGAATATGTTGAAGCGGCACAAAATTTACGTCGCGCCATTGAAGAAGCGAAAGCGGCAGGTCTGCTGGGTAAAAATATCCTAGGTTCTGGTTTTGATTTCGAATTATTTGTGCACACAGGCGCAGGGCGTTATATCTGCGGTGAAGAAACCGCACTGATTAACTCCCTAGAAGGACGTCGTGCAAATCCACGTTCAAAACCACCATTCCCTGCGACATCAGGTGCTTGGGGCAAACCAACTTGTGTTAATAACGTTGAAACCATTTGTAATGTGCCTGCAATTTTAGAGCATGGCGACAAATGGTATATCGACCTTAGTGCAGGTAAGAGTAAAGATGCCGGCACTAAACTGATGGGCTTCTCTGGCCGTGTTAAAAACCCAGGCCTTTGGGAACTACCATTTGGGACGACTGCGCGTGAAGTTTTAGAAGATTACGCAGGTGGTATGCGTGATGGTCTAAAATTTAAAGCATGGCAGCCCGGTGGGGCAGGTACTGACTTTTTGACTAGCGATCACCTTGATTTACCAATGGATTTCGAAAATATCGCTAAAGCCGGTAGCCGTTTAGGTACTGCGCTCGCAATGGCGGTCGATCACGAAATCAATATGGTTTCACTCGTGCGTAATTTAGAAACATTCTTTGCACGTGAGTCTTGTGGTTGGTGTACGCCGTGTCGTGATGGTTTGCCATGGAGTGTGAAAATTTTACAAGCGCTAGAAAAAGGCGAAGGTCAGCCGGGGGATATTGAAACCCTAGAGCAGTTATGCCGTTTCTTAGGTCCAGGTAAAACTTTTTGTGCTCATGCACCGGGTGCGGTAGAACCGTTACAAAGTGCCATCAAATATTTCCGTGAAGAATTCGAAGCGGGTATCTCGCAAAAGAACTTGCGCAATCTTGTGCAAATTGCCGGTATCCAACCTAACCTGCTTAAGCAGCGTTGGTAATATTTAACGATTGAGCAACCGTTAGATTGATTTTTCACCAAGAACGTATTTTTGATTAACGCCTGCTCTTGAGCGGGCCTTTGGGAAGCATGCTGACTATGGCTACAATATATGTAGACGGCAAAGAATATAATGTAAACGGGTCTGAAAACCTGCTACATGCCTGCCTTTCTCTGGGGCTAGATATTCCTTATTTTTGCTGGCATCCGGCGCTGGGAAGCGTTGGCGCTTGCCGCCAGTGTGCGGTTAAGCAATATCAGAACGCGGATGATACTCGCGGTCGTTTAGTAATGTCTTGTATGACACCGGCAACGGAAGGCACTTACATCTCTATTGATGATGAAGAAGCCAAACAGTTCCGTGAAAGTGTTGTTGAATGGCTGATGACTAACCATCCACACGACTGTCCAGTCTGTGAGGAAGGCGGTAATTGTCATTTACAAGATATGACGGTAATGACCGGTCATACCATGCGTAAATACCGTTTTACTAAACGTACTCACGTTAATCAGGATTTAGGGCCGTTCATCAGTCATGAGATGAACCGCTGTATCGCCTGTTATCGTTGTGTTCGTTACTATAAAGATTATGCAGACGGTACTGATTTGGGCGTTTATGGCGCACATAACTATGTTTACTTTGGTCGTACGGAAGACGGAACACTGGAAAGCGAATTTTCAGGGAACTTAGTCGAAGTTTGTCCAACAGGCGTATTTACCGATAAAACACACTCCGAGCGTTATAACCGTAAATGGGATATGCAATTTGCACCAGGTATTTGCCAACAGTGCAGTATCGGTTGTAATACCAGCCCAGGTGAACGTTATGGTGAATTGCGTCGTATCGAGAACCGCTATAATGGCTCAGTAAACCATTATTTCCTCTGTGACCGCGGTCGCTTTGGTTATGGTTACGTCAATCGTAAAGACAGACCACGTCAACCCGTGTTAAATAAAGACGGTGTTAAACAGGTTATTTCTGCGATTGAAGCGATGCAAAGTGGTGCTCAGATTATCAATCAAGCGAAAAAAGTGATTGGTATTGGTTCGCCGCGAGCAAGTATTGAAAGCAACTATGCATTACGTGCATTAGTGGGTGCAGAAAACTTCTATTCAGGTATTTCTACCGCTGAACAACGTCGCTTAGAATTGATGCAAAACATTCTGCAAAATGGTGGTATTTATACCCCGACTTTGCGTGAAGTTGAAGGCTATGATGCAGTACTGGTACTGGGTGAAGATTTAACTCAGACTGGCGCGCGCATGGCATTATCTGTTCGCCAAGCGGTTAAAGGCAAAGCACGTGAAATGGCAGCTGCACAGAAAGTGGCAGACTGGCAAATTGCGGCAATCCAAAACATTGGTCAACACGCTAAATATCCACTGTTTATCACTAACGTGGATGATACACGCTTAGATGATGTCGCAGCTTATAATTACCGTGCGCCAGTCGCTGATCAGGCTCGCTTAGGTTTTGCAATTGCAAATATGATTAATGGTGATGCGCCAGCAGTGGATAGCTTACCTGCCTTTCTGAAAGCAAAAGTAGAAACCATCGCACAAGCCCTTATGGGTGCGAAAAAACCATTGATTATCAGTGGTAGCCATAGCGGCAGTGACGCGATGATCCAAGCGGCAGCTAACGTTGCATTTGCATTAAAAGGCAAAGGCGCGGCAGTGGGGCTTTCTTATTTAGCTTCTCACGCCAATAGCTTTGGTTTAGCAATGATGAACGCACAGCCACTTGATAGCGCGTTTGCACGTATCGAAGCGAATGAAGCTGATGTTGCCATTGTGATGGAAAATGATCTTTACCGTCATAGTGATGTTGATACAGTGAATAGCGCTATCGCTAAGTTGAAACAGCTGATTGTTGCTGATCATCAACAAACTGCCATCATGGATAAAGCGACACTCATTCTGCCAGCGGCAAGTTTTGCTGAAGCGGATGGTACGCTGATTAACCAAGAAGGCCGTGCACAACGTTTCTTCCAAGTTTTCGACCCTTCTTATTACGACAAAGCGATTGTGATGAACGAAAGCTGGCGTTGGTTGCATTCACTGCAAACCGAAGCGCAAGAGCGTGATGCAGACTGGTCTCAACTTGATCATGTGATTGCTGACTGTGTTGCTGCAATGCCACAATTTGCAGGCATTAAAGATACCGCACCGAAAGCCTCTTTCCGTATTCGTGGTCAGAAATTGGCGCGTGAACCTCATCGTTACAGTGGCCGTACATCTATGTTGGCTAATCAATCTGTTCATGAGCCTCGCCAACCACAAGATATTGACTCACCATTTGCTTTCTCAATGGAAGGAAATAACAGTCCAACAGCTCCTCGCCAGCAAATTCCATTTGCATGGGCGCCGGGTTGGAACTCACCACAAGCTTGGAATAAATTCCAAAGTGAAGTGGGGGGACACTTATTATTTGGTGACCCAGGTGTTCGTCTGTTTAATTCTACAGAAAGCAAATTGGCTTACTTCACTGATATTCCTGCCGCTTATCAAGCAACGGATGCACAGTGGGTTGTCGCACCTTATTATCACCTGTTCGGTAGTGATGAAATGTCACAACGTTCAGATGTTATCCAAGTGCGTATGCCAGAGCCTTATATCATGCTGAACACTCAAGATGCTGCGACTTTAGGTCTGCCAGCAGGTTCTAAAGCTGAATTTAGTCATGCAGGTCAAGCATTTAACTTGACAGTATGCATCAGCAAGAACTTGTCATCAGGTCAAATTGGTTTACCGTTAGGTATGCCAGGTATTGCACCAGTCATGGCGGGCGTGTCAGTCAATAATCTGAGGAGGGGAGCATGATGGATTGGATTTCTCCTGAAGTGATGGAAGTGATTATTTCCATCCTTAAATCTGTCGTCATTTTATTGGTTGTTGTGACTTGTGGTGCCTACATGAGTTTGGGGGAGCGCCGTATTTTAGGTCTGTTCCAAAACCGTTATGGTCCTAACCGCGTTGGTCCATTTGGCATGGGGCAATTAATTGCCGACATGTTCAAAATGCTATTTAAAGAAGACTGGGTGCCTAATTTTGCGGACAAGAAAATCTTCACGCTCGCACCTGTTATTGCATTTTGTTCATTGTTCCTTGCATTCGCTATCGTGCCGGTCAGTCCGACTTGGCACGTTGCAGACCTGAACATTGGGATTTTATTCTTCCTGATGATGGCCGGTCTTGCAGTGTATGCAGTGCTGTTCGCCGGTTGGTCTAGTAACAACAAATATTCATTGCTCGGCGCGATGCGTGCATCAGCACAAACCGTCAGCTACGAAGTGTTCTTGGGATTGTCATTAATGGGCGTGGTTGCACAAGCCGGCTCGTTTAACTTGATTGACATTGTTAATTCCCAAGAAGGTATGTGGAACATTATTCCTCAATTCTTTGGTTTTGTGACTTTTGCGATAGCGGGCGTTGCGGTATGTCACCGTCACCCATTTGACCAACCTGAAGCAGAACAAGAAATTGCAGATGGTTACCACGTCGAATATTCGGGCATGAAGTTCGGTTTGTTCTTCGTCGGTGAGTATATTGGTATCGTAACAGTGTCAGCACTAATTGTGACCCTGTTCTTTGGTGGTTGGCATGGTCCATTCCTGCCGGCATTCCTGTGGTTTGCGATTAAAACAGGTTTCTTCATGATGATGTTTATCTTGATCCGTGCCTCTTTACCGCGTCCACGTTATGACCAAGTGATGTCCTTTGGCTGGAAAATTTGTCTGCCATTGACACTGCTTAACCTGCTGGGTACCGCAGCAGTGATTTTATACAACGCTCAGTAAGGGGTGATTGAACCATGACATTGAAAGATTTATTGGTCGGTTTCGCCACCCAAGTACGTAGTATTTGGATGGTAGGCCTACATGCGTTCGATAAACGCGAAACGCTGATGTACCCAGAAGAGCCGGTTTATCTACCACCCCGTTACCGTGGGCGTATCGTGTTAACACGTGACCCTGATGGTGAGGAGCGTTGTGTTGCTTGTAACTTATGTGCTGTTGCTTGTCCTGTAGGTTGTATCTCCCTACAAAAAGCAGAGCACGAAGACGGGCGCTGGTATCCTGAGTTTTTCCGCGTTAACTTTTCGCGCTGCATTTTCTGCGGTCTGTGTGAAGAAGCTTGCCCAACTACGGCAATCCAGCTGACGCCAGACTTTGAAATGGCCGATTGGCGACGTCAGGATCTTGTTTACGAGAAAGGCGACCTGTTAATTTCTGGGCCGGGTAAATATCCTGATTATAACTTTTACCGTAAATCGGGTATGGCGATTAAAGGTAAAGACAAAGGTGAGGCTGATAATGAAGCTAAACCTATTAACGTCAAAGACCTGTTGCCATAAGGAGCGATATTCATGGAATTTACATTTTATATCGCCGGACTCGTTGCCATTTTAGCAACGTTGAGGGTGATAACTAATACCAATCCGGTGCATGCATTACTGTACTTGGTTGTTTCTCTGCTGGCGCTGTCCATGGTTTTCTTTTCACTAGGTGCTTATTTTGCCGGTGCATTGGAAATAATCGTGTACGCAGGTGCCATCATGGTGCTGTTTGTTTTCGTGGTAATGATGTTAAACCTCGGCCGTTCAGTTCAAGAACAGGAACGTGCTTGGTTAACACCTAAAACATGGATTGGTCCTGCGGTGTTATCTGCCGTGTTATTGGGGCTATTAGTCTATGGTATCAGCACGCTTTCTTATCAAGAAGGTATTGTCGGTACAGTTATCGGGGCGAAAGAAGTGGGTATCAGTCTATTTGGTCCATATGTATTGGCCGTTGAACTGGCATCATTGTTATTGCTAGCAGGTCTAGTCGTAGCATTCCACGTCGGTCGTGACCGTCACGAAAATAGCGGTGACCTTGTTAGCAACCGTAATGCGGAGGAGCAATAATGATACCTCTTCAACATGGTCTGATTTTAGCGGCAATTTTATTTGTAATGGGGCTTAGCTGTCTTGTTATCCGCCGTAACTTGCTTTTTATGCTTATCGGACTGGAAATCATGATTAACTCAGCTGCACTGGCGTTTGTCGTGGCAGGGAGTTTCTGGGGGCAGCCAGATGGACAGATAATGTATATCTTATCCATTGCATTGGCTGCAGCGGAGGCGAGTATTGGACTGGCGTTGTTACTGCAACTCCATCGTCATCGTCAGAACCTGAATGTTGATAAAGTCAGTGAGATGCGCGGATGAACCTACTCTATTTAACAATTTTGCTGCCACTACTGGGGTCTGTGCTACTCGCATTTTCCCGTGGTCGCTGGTCAGAAAATATTTCTGCCATTATTGGTGCAGGATCGGTTGGCCTTGCCGCTGTCGTTGCATTTTATGCAGGCAGTGAATTTTTAGCTCAAACAGAGATGGCCAACGGTGGATTTGAACCATATCCTCAATACCTGTGGACTTGGATGTCTGTTGGCGATTTTAATATCCCATTCAGTTTATCGCTTGATGGTCTATCTCTTACTATGCTAGGTGTAGTGACGGGTGTGGGCTTCCTTATTCACGTATACGCTTCTTGGTATATGCGTGGCGAGGAAGGTTACTCACGTTTCTTTGCTTACACTAACCTGTTTATCGCAAGTATGGTGGTTTTAGTACTGGCTGATAACATGATGCTGATGTATCTCGGTTGGGAAGGGGTAGGGCTGTGTAGTTATCTGTTGATTGGTTTTTATTACACTAATCCAGATAACGGCAAAGCAGCGATGAAAGCCTTCTTTGTTACACGTATTGGTGATGTGTTCTTAGCTATCGGTATGTTTATTCTGTGGAATGAACTCGGTACATTGAATTTCAGCGAAATGGCGGTGCGCGCACCTCAACTATTTGCTGAAGGGTCACCAGCTATCACATGGGCAACCTTAATGATCTTAGGTGGTGCGGTTGGTAAATCTGCACAGCTACCACTACAGACATGGTTGGCCGATGCGATGGCAGGTCCAACACCAGTTTCGGCTCTGATCCACGCCGCAACCATGGTAACTGCGGGTGTTTATTTAATTGCTCGTACTCATGGACTGTTCCTATTAGCACCTGAAGTTCTGCATCTTGTCGGTATCGTGGGTGCGGTGACCTTGATTTTTGCAGGTTGCGCAGCACTTGTGCAAACAGACATCAAACGTGTGCTTGCTTATTCAACCATGAGCCAAATTGGTTATATGTTCTTGGCACTGGGTGTACAAGCATGGGATGCAGCTATTTTCCACCTAATGACTCACGCATTCTTTAAAGCGTTATTATTCTTGTCAGCAGGTTCTGTGATTTTAGCGTGTCACCACGAACAAAATATTTTCAAAATGGGTGGATTGCGCAAGCAAATACCATTTGTCTACGCTGTAATGTTAATTGGTGGTAGTGCATTGGCTGCGTTGCCATTGTTTACCTCTGGTTTCTACAGTAAAGACGCTATTTTGTGGGGTGCACAACTTGATGGACAAACTGTGTTGCTATGGGCGGGTATCATCGGTGCATTAATGACCGCAATTTATACCTTCCGTATGATTTTCATCGTCTTCCATGGTGAAGCGAAAATCAAAGCGCACAAAGTCAAAGGCATCACTCATACATTGCCTCTGGGCATATTGGCTATCCTTGCAACGTTTGTTGGTGCTTTAATTCACCAGCCATTGGAAGGGGTTTTCCCAGCAAAACCATTAGGATCTCATGATGGCAAGTTATTGCTAGAAGTTATCTCGGGTGGATTTGCTATCGCAGGTCTTTTGATTGCGACATTCCTCTACTTATTCAGACGTTCAATCGCCAATGCTATCGCTAAAAGTGCACCGGGCCGTTTCCTATCAACATGGTGGTACCATGCATGGGGCTTCGACTGGCTGTATGATGTCGTTTTTGTGAAACCTTTCAAAGGTATCGCATGGCTACTAGAAAGCGATCCTATTAACTCACTGATGAACTTGCCTGCTCACCTGTCACGTTGGGCGAATAAAGGGCTTGCTGTGAGTGAAAACGGTCAGGTCCGTTGGTATGTTGCCTCATTGGGGCTGGGTGCAGTGCTGATTCTTGCTCTGCTGCTTTTGGTTTAATTAAGGGACACATTGCGCCATGCTATTACCCTGGCTAATACTTATTCCCTTCATCGGTGGCCTGCTGAGCTGGCAGGCTGACCGGTTCAGTCACCGCGCTCCACGTTGGATTGCGCTTGGGACGATGGGAATTACATTAATACTTTCTGTGCAACTTTGGCTGCAAGGAAACTTTTCGCTGGTCAATCCACAAGGTATTCCACAGTGGCAAGATGTTTATCTTGAACCGTGGATCCCTTCGCTTGGTATTAACTTCCATTTAGCGATTGATGGTTTATCTCTGTTGATGGTTGTCCTTACTGCAATCATGGGTGCTTTTTCAATCCTCAGTTCATGGAGTGAAAATCAAGCAAACCAAGGTGCGTATCACTTTAACCTGTTGTGGATTATCGCAGGTGTGATGGGGATATTTACTGCTGTCGACCTTTTCCTATTCTTCTTCTTTTGGGAAATGATGTTGATACCGATGTATTTCCTGATTGCAAATTGGGGACACAAAGGTTCAGAAAATAGACAACACATCAAAGCTGCAACGAAGTTCTTTATTTATACGCAGGCAAGTGGCTTGATTATGTTAGTGTCCATCATTGGATTGGCACTGGCACATGTTGCATCCACAGATATTCTAACATTCAACTATAACGAACTGCTGGGCACTCAAATGTCTAGCACCGTGAGCTTCATGTTGATGCTAGGCTTCTTTATTGCTTTCGCGGTTAAAATGCCATTGGTACCATTCCATGGTTGGATGGCGGATACGCAAGAACAATCGCCAACGGCAGGTTCGGTGGATATTTCCGGTATCATGTTGAAAACAGCGGCTTATGGCTTGCTGCGTTTCACATTACCATTATTTCCAGAAGCGTCTATTCAGTTTACCCCAATTGCTATGAGTCTGGGTGTTATCAGTATCTTCTACGGTGCATGGTTAGCATTCAAACAGACTGATATTAAGCGTCTAGCGGCTTATAGTAGCCTATCGCATATGGGCTTTGTCACAGTAGCTATCTATGCAGGTTCGACCTTAGCGTATCAAGGTGCGGTAGTGCAGATGATCACTAACGGCCTTTCAGGCGCGGCATTGATTATTATCAGTGGTCAGCTATTTGAACGTACCCAAACGCGTGATATGCGCATGATGGGCGGTTTATGGAAACGCATTAAATGGTTACCGGGTATGTCCTTGTTCTTTGCTGCCGCGACTTTAGGTATGCCAGGTACAGGTAACTTTATCGGCGAGTTCATGATCCTGTTCGGTAGCTTTAGCCAATTTACACTTGTTACCTGCATTATGGTTTTCGGTGTGGTATTTGCGTCTATTTATTCATTATGGATGATGCAGCAAACTTACTACGGTACGCCAAAATCCGAAAAAGAAATGAAAGGGCTAACTGCACGCGAGTTTGGTGTGCTGCTAGCGCTGGCGGCTTTACTGGTTATCATTGGGTTCTATCCGCAACCAATTCTCGATACGTCAATTGGTTCGATGGAAACGCTGCATAACTTGTATTGGGCTTCACTTACAACATTAGGGCTGTAATTCGCCATGACAATAACACCTCTAGAATTGATCGCGATACTACCGCTGATGATCGTCGGATTGACGGCGGTGGTTGTGATGCTGTCCATTGCGTGGCGACGCGATCACTTAACCAGTGCTGGATTGACAGCATTTGGTTTCGCAGTCGCTTTATTATCGCTTATATGGATAAACGGTTATACATTAAATAGTGGCACCATTTCTTTGCTTCCTAAAGAAGTGACTTCGCTGATCTTAGTTGATGGATTTGCCTTGTTCTACAGTGCATTAGTCCTGATTGCTGGGATTGGGACCTGTATTTATGCATACCATTGGTTAGAAGGCTTTGGGGACAACAAGGAAGAATTTTATCTGTTACTTGCTATTGCGGTATCAGGTGGTGTTCTACTTTCAATGTCTAATCACATGGCGTCAATGTTTATTGGTATTGAGCTTATCTCATTACCTTTATTCGGCTTAGTGGCTTATACCTTTGAGCGTAGTAAAACGTTAGAAGCCGGTATTAAGTACATGTTGTTATCGGCTGCGGCGTCTTCTTTCCTACTCTTTGGTATTGCGCTGCTCTATGCAGAATCAGGTAGTTTAAGTTTTGTTGCTGTAGGGCGAAGCTTAATGGATAGCCAAATTCATGCCCCGCTGATCTTGATTGGTATGGGGATGCTAATTGTTGGATTTGGTTTTAAACTGTCACTGTTTCCATTCCAGTTATGGACGCCGGATGTGTATCAAGGTGCTCCAGCACCGGTATCTGCATTCTTAGCGACAGGCAGTAAAATTGGTATTTTTGCTGTGTTGATGCGCTTGTTCTTGGAAGCGCCAGTTGCCCACAGTGAGACACTCGCAACAGTGATTACCATCATTGCTATTGCGTCTATCTTGTTTGGTAACTTACTGGCGATTACACAAAAAAGCGCAAAACGCCTATTGGGTTACTCATCGATAGCACACATGGGGTATTTACTGGTTGCATTAGTTTCATTGCGTAATGAACCTGATGTTGCTCAAATCACAGTGGCAATATATTTAGCGGGTTATTTGTTCGCGAGCCTCGGTGCATTTGGTGTTATCAGTATTATCTCTAGTCCTTATCGTGGTGACGATCAAGATGACTTCAGTGCATTCCGTGGATTGTTCTGGCACAAACCAGTATTAGCTATCGTAATGACTGTGATGATGTTATCCCTTGCAGGAATTCCAATTACATTAGGCTTTATTGGTAAGTTCTATGTCATCGTCTCTGCTGTATACGCTGATTTGTGGTGGTTGACGGGTGCGGTGGTTGTAGGTAGTGCTATTGGTTTATATTATTACCTACGCTTTATGGCGAGTCTTTATAGCCGTGATGCGGAACATGCTGAGCGTTATACTGGGCCTGAAAAAGCAACACTGGGTACGGTATTCGCCGCTATCTGCGCAGTTTTAGTCATTGTATTCGGTGTTTGGCCACAGCCATTAATTGATATTGCGACAACTGCATTGGCTGTTATTCACTAGCCCTTAGGTTTAACATATCATTAAATTGATAAAGGCCGGTTACTTCATTACAATGAGTAACCGGCCTTTTTTTAATCGGGTAGTTGGCGCTGATATTGGTATTCAATATCATCTAAATAAGTGATTAATATTTTAGCTTCGATGTTGATTTGTGCTAGGTCTGGGGTTTGTTCTGCAATATTCTGATTAATAAAATGACACCATGATCCCCAGTAATTTTTAAGTAATTCAATTTGCGTGATAATAATATATTTCTGCGTATCAATAACTGTAATTTCATTAGAAATATCAATTAGTTGTGTCATGTTGACCACTAGGTTGTCGATATTGTTTTCCTCTTTTCGTAAATCAATAAGTTGCTGATTGAGATAAAGCCTAACATCGACGAGTTTCTTAAACTCTAATCCGCCATCAACCATAGTTAATAATTTTTTAACATAAATAATAGCGGCTTTTAATATATCTTTTTTGTTTGGTGGAATGCTAATTAAGTCAATGATATCATCGCCAATGAAATACTTTTCAAAAAAGTCTAATAAATTACCATTTAAGATTATTTCTTCTGCTGCTATAACAATTGAAAGGTGATTGTTGATTTCACTTATTTTCCATAAAGTATTCTCTCTCGCTTTAATTAGCATTTCTTTTTTATTAGTATATTGTTTACGTTTTGTTCTATTAGGTTCATCGAGTTGATACACTAATAATCCATCTGATAAAATATTTAGTTTAGAAATTATGCGTTCTAATTCACTTTTTAAATCAATTAAGTCATCAATAAAATTGGTAGTTAAAATATCTGTATTGTTTTCTATTATACTATCTAAGTCATTAATGAGAATGTAATTTGATTTTATTTTCAATATTGGAATCGAGCTTCTTATAAACTCATTAAGCTGTTCTATTTTAACTGATATTTTTTTTATTCGATTATGAATAATAAGATCATAACTGATGATGTTTTTATTAAATGCATTTATATTATTTGAAGTACATCTTAAACTATATATGTCTATAGAGGGTGATATAGGCAAAACAAAATTATTTTTCATATTAATACCTTTTGCTTAATTAAATTTCATTTTCTAATGACTCATCAAAGACAGAAATTAAATGAACGGAATAATCCTTAATAGCAGCCCAAGAAGAAATTATACGTTTGAACTGAACAACAAAGCGTATTAATTTATCAGCATCATTTATTTTTTTAAATACATCTATGGATTGATTTATCTCTGTCAGAATGGCTAACCACATATAATCTAAATGATCAACTGCGAGCCGAGCATCTTTAAAAAAACCTTCAATTTTCTGTAAACTAATTTGAATTTCAAATATTGTTTTTTTAATGAGTTGATCTTGATTCATCTTTTTATTCATTTCTTGAATTTCTTGTAATGCTGCATTTTTAAGCTTACGTATTTTTTCTGCTTCAATACCAAAGATACTACCTGTGATAATAAGACCAATGATTCCACCCGCTAAGCCAGTAAAGCAAAGTTTTACGAAGTGGTCATATTCGAGTTCAAGCTGGTGTACCTCCTGCTTTTTATGCATTATTTCCTCTTTTAAAAAATCCTCAGAGTTATCATTATTAGCAGAATCTAATTGCTGATAAATTCCTTTAACATTGAACATTAATGATTCAACATGTTGAAAGTCAGATAAATAGCCTCCAATTATATGGACCCGAAAATCTGAAACGGTATTTTTAGTTTTGATGGTTTTTATTGATTGTTGTTTTATATCATTTTTAATGTACTCTAAGATGCAAACAAGTTCTGTTGCTATCTGTTGGTCATCACTTTGATATTTTATGTCAGCCAACTGTTCTTGGCTTAATTCATCTAAGCTGCTAGTTGTTTGTTTAATTATTGGCATATGATTAATATATTCAATAACTTGCTTTCCAGTTTGAGTTATATTTCGACTAGTTAATGCCAAATCTATAGATTGTTGTTTGACTTGTTGTTCAACATTATCCCAATTATTTGCATGTTCACGAATATTAAGAATAATATCCGTTAATTCAGTGGCAGGAATAGGTAATTTAGTTGATTCATCAATATTAAACCATTTCAGGATATCATCATTTTTTGTCGGGAATGCGAGTGAAGATTGAACATAATTTTTTATATTAAGTAAATCATCTAATGTAAATATACCTGGGGGGCGCACAGATAAAGGATCTTGGTTTGCTAATAAAGCAAGAGTTGCATCGGCTATATCTTCTTTTTCAATGATTCTATCGTAATTAACTTGATTGTTCATTATTCATTTCCATTTAATTAGGTTAGTAGTATTGAGTTTTATTTTTAGCGTAAATTCTCATGTTAATTTAATGTTGGAAGTGGGTATTTGGTAAATTACGCTAAAACTATCAGTGATACTGATATTAAAAAATGAAAATGTCCGCTAAAAAACAGTTCATGAGATAAATGATAAAATTAAGATAAGTTCTGTAGTTTATAAGTTCAAATTATTATTGAAAGGGAAGTTAATTTATTAGTAATAACAATATGCAACCTTTTTTATGCGAAAAGTATTATTTAATTAAATCTTAATTTTAAATAACACATAAAGTAGAGTGAATTTAGCAATAGACTTGCGTTATTAAATAGATTTTAAGAGACTCTTATTAAAAGAAAAATTTAAACATATTAGTATGTAAAATCATTATTCTCTTTAGTGGAGGTGGGTTTACCTATTTGAGCATTCTAGATTTTTTATTCCCTCATCTATCTGTCTTCCTGAGTGAAATTTAACCTTTTTAATCAATTATTTCGTATTAATTCACAATTTATCAACTAATTGAATGATTATGTAATCATATAAGCTATATAATAATCTATACTGACAATCTTGAGAGAAAAACGAGTCTGTTAGGATAAATTTGTTCATTATGTGCTCTTCTTATAGCTGTAAATAATCAATGTTTTAATAAATTACATTGCGCTATATAATAATTCGAAGTAAATCTGTGGTGATGTGGCAGTAGGGATCTAGAGTGAACTATAAAAAAATCGATAATTTAATAACTGAAATTCTTAACCATTTGTCTACGTTGACACTAAAATCGGAACAATACACTCGCTTTGTTTGGCAGCTCGATGGGCAGTTGTTATTTCCAGGCTTAGTGTGGTTGTCTGAGCAATCTTGTTATCCACAATTCTACTGGTATCAACGTACGGGCGCTGAAGAATGCAGTGCGGTTGGTATGGTCAAATCTTTCAATATTACTGCTGATGCAGAACAATTCCTCTCTCAGTATCCAGATACTGCGGATGTGCGCCTGTGGGGCTTAAATGGTTGGAATGCGGTGGGTGAAGGTCTTTCGCAAGAGATTAAACAGCAGGCAACATTTTGTTTTCTTCCGCGTTTAGAAATTTTCAGGTCGCGTTCAAATGTCACCGTGAGTCTTAATATTGATGGTGAGGAGGATAGACTCAACGCTATTGCATTTTTACAACAATTAAAGCCCACTTCGCAGACCACGCTTTCACTGTCTGCCAATATTATTGCTCAAGAACATATTCCCGAACATGATGAATGGTGTTCTTTATTAACCAGCGCTATTGATGATATGAAAGCGGGGAAAATGGAAAAGGTAGTGATGGCGCGTGAAACCAAACTGACGTTATCCAATCCAATTTCAGCGGCTGAATTTTTGTATATTAGTCAGCAAGTTAATCATCATTGCTATCATTTCATGATGGCTTTTAATCAATACTCTGGTTTTATCTCATCAACACCTGAGCGGCTTTATTTGCGCCAAGGTGCACAGCTGAATTCTGAAGCACTCGCAGGAACCGTTGCAAATCATACCGACGATATTATTGCCGCAGAAAATGCAAAATGGTTGATGGAAGATAATAAAAATCAACATGAAAATTTAGTGGTCGTTGATGATATTTGCCAGCAATTACAGGGCGCAGTAACGGGTATCGATGTTTCATCTGCAAAAGTGATCCGCCTACGTAAAATTCAACATTTATATCGTTCGATTTCGGCAACCTTGATATCACCCTCTGACAGTGATTGTTTACAACGTTTGCAACCTACCGCTGCGGTTTGCGGCTTACCAAGAACAGTAGCACGTGATTTCTTAGCTAAAAATGAATCATTTTCGCGAGAGTGGTATGCAGGAACCGGTGGCTTCATGAGTTTGAATAAGAGTGAGTTTGCTGTTTCTTTACGCTGTGCAAAAATTAAAGGTACCCAAGTTTCTCTCTATTCTGGGGCAGGGATCGTGAGTGGTTCAGATCCTGAGCAAGAATGGGACGAAATTGAAAATAAAGCGGCAGGGCTTAAGTCATTGCTAGAACATAACTAAATCTATAAATTAAAAACCATAAAGTAAAAGTGGTTATTTTCTTTTATTTTCAACTAGTTCATCAAAAATTGTTTTGAGATCAAGAAATATTTATCAACCGGACTAAACTAGTTGATAATAAACAATCTGCCGAGCACATTATGTCGAATTCTGCTTTTAATATACGTTGGGCTGAGATCATTGTTGAAGCACTTGCCCGTCATGGTATGAAACACGTCTGTATTGCACCAGGGTCACGTTCAACGCCCTTGACCCTCGCGGCAATCAGTAATAGTAAGCTCCATTGCCATACGCATTTTGATGAACGGGGTTTAGGTCATCTTGCGTTAGGTCTTGCGAAAGCAAGCTCAGAGCCTGTGGGTGTCATTGTCACATCAGGAACAGCGGTGGCTAATCTTTATCCTGCGTTAATTGAAGCAGGACTGACCGGTGAGAAAGTTGTTTTTTTAACTGCGGATAGACCGCCTGAATTGATCGACTGTGGGGCTAATCAAGCCATTCGACAGACACATATTTTTGCTTCTCATCCTTCCCAAAGCTTAATGCTTCCTAGACCAACCAAAGATATTAGTGCTAAGTGGCTTGTTACTGCTATTGATAATGGCATGAATCAGTTACTGCATGGCGGTTTTCATATTAATTGCCCGTTTGCAGAACCTTTATATGGTGATACTGATGGCGAGTATGAATGGCAAAAAACACTGGGTGATTGGTGGACATCAAACCATCCTTGGTTAATTGAACCACCAACAAACTCAGTCGCATTGGTTGCTGATTGGTATTTTTGGCGACAAAAAAAAGGCGTTGTGATTGCGGGTCGCATGAGTGCAAGCGATGGCGAGTTAGTTAATCAGTGGGCGCAACAACTTGGTTGGCCAATAATTGGTGATATTTTATCTCAGACTGGGCAACCTTATCCGTGCGCAGATCTCTGGTTACAACACCCACTCGCTCAAGAACGGTTGAAACAAGCTGAACTTGTTGTTCAATTTGGCTCTAGTTTAACGGGTAAAAGGTTGTTGCAGTGGCAATCAGAATGTCAGCCACAAGAGTATTGGCTTATTGATTCGATTGCTGGGCGTTTAGATCCTGCGAATCATAATGGCCGCAAATTAACCTGTTCAATTAAGGGCTGGATAGAAAATCATCCCGCACAGCCACGCAGTTTGTGGTGTGATGATTTACCTCAATTGGCAGAAAAAGCACAGCAATTAGTGAAATCTCAATTACAAGGTCAGTATTCTGAAGCCGCTATTGCTCATCAACTTCCTGAATTATTACCGCCAAAAGGTCAGTTATTTGTTGGTAATAGTTTAATTGTTCGATTGATTGATGCCTTAGCTCAATTACCAATTAGTTATCCGGTTTATAGTAATCGCGGCGCCAGTGGTATCGATGGCTTAATTTCTACCATGGCGGGTGTACAGCGCGCTAAAGCAAGACCTACACTGGGTATTGTTGGTGACATTTCAGCGCTCTATGATTTAAATAGCCTTGCATTGTTACGTGAGCCCTCAGCGCCAACCGTCTTGATTGTGGTGAATAATAACGGTGGGCAAATTTTTTCAATGCTACCTACCGCTGATGAGGCAAGGCAGAAATATTATTGTATGCCGCAAAATGTGAGTTTTGAGCCAGCAGCAAAAATGTTTGGACTGCAATATTGTGTACCAACAGATTGGCTGACATTAAAAGATACGATTCAACAATTTTGGCATAATCAATATGGAACATTATTAGTTGAATTAGTTGTTGATGGTGATGAAGGGGCCAGAACACTGAAGAAACTACTTGAAGATGTGGTCAGTTTTTGATGTTAGCAGCTCATCAATATAATACGGACAAAAAATCACCTTGGCTTATTTGGTTACACGGATTACTGGGTAGCGCGGCTGATTGGCAACCTATTATTGCACATTGTAGTGATCACCCATCTTTAGTGGTTGATTTACCCGGTCACGGTGATTCACAGGTTTTTGGCTGTGATAGTTTTAGCCATTTTGACCAGCAACTCAGTGCACTTTTACAGCACTATAATATAAAAGAATATTATTTGATCGGTTATTCATTGGGCGCAAGACTTGCTATGCATTATGCTTGTTTTCAGCCCGCTGAAGGGCTTAAAGGGCTTGTGATTGAAGGGGGAAACGTGGGTTTAATTGATAACCAAGAACGTTTAGCCCGCAATAAGCACGATCATCTTTGGGCGCAGCGCTTTCGCCAAGAACCGATTGAACAGGTATTAAAGGGGTGGTATCAGCAAGGCGTTTTTGCTGATTTAACCCCCTCTCAGCGTCAACAATTAATTGCATTACGTAGTTTGAATAACCCACAGAGGGTCGCGGATATGTTGGAAAATACATCATTATCTAAGCAACCTTTTCTTGTGGATAAACTACAACAGCTAACCGTCCCATATTGTTACTTTTGTGGCGAAAGGGATCAAAAATTTCGAAGCGTTTCGCAACAATACGCATTGCCGTTAACGCTGATTGCAAATGCAGGGCATAATGCTCATCGGGAAAATCCGCAAAGCTATGCAACTGCACTTCACTATTTTTTATCACACTGTGGTTAAAGGAACTTGATAATGATGTATCCGAGCGAAGAAAAATTGTATGCCCCGATTGAATGGAAAGATTGCTCTGAAGGATTTGATGATATTTTATATCACAAGTCTCCAGAGGGTATTGCCAAAATCACCATTAATCGTCCTCAAGTCCGTAATGCTTTTCGCCCACAGACTGTCAAAGAAATGATCCAAGCATTATCAGATGCACGCTATGACGATAACGTTGGGACTATTATTCTAACGGGTGAAGGCGAGAAAGCTTTCTGCGCAGGTGGTGACCAAAAAATTCGTGGTGACTACGGCGGGTACCGTGATGAAAGTGGTACCCATCATTTAAATGTATTAGATTTCCAACGCCAAATTCGAACTTGTCCAAAACCAATTGTTGCAATGGTCGCAGGTTTTGCTATTGGTGGTGGTCACGTATTGCATATGATGTGCGATCTCACTATTGCAGCAGAGAATGCAGTATTTGGTCAAACGGGTCCTAAAGTCGGTTCTTTTGATGGCGGTTGGGGGGCTTCTTATATGGCTCGCATCGTAGGTCAAAAGAAAGCGCGTGAAATTTGGTTCCTGTGCCGTCAATATGATGCTAAAGAAGCTTTAGATATGGGCTTAGTTAATACTGTTGTGCCTAATGCTGACTTAGAAAAAGAAACTGTCCGTTGGTGCCGTGAAATGTTAGAAAATAGCCCAATGGCGCTGCGCTGTTTGAAAGCGGCTTTAAACGCAGACTGTGATGGTCAAGCAGGGTTACAAGAACTTGCTGGTAATGCAACTATGTTGTTCTACATGACAGAAGAAGGTCAGGAAGGACGTAATGCATTTAATGAGAAACGTGCCCCTGATTTTTCTAAATATAAGCGTAATCCATAATGCGTAAAGCGACACTTTATTCATTCAGCCTGCCAATGGAGGCAGGCATTATCCTTCGTTATCAACGACTGAAAACCCGCGATGGGTTACTGGTCTGTTTACAGGATGGGGATAGCGAAGGTTGGGGAGAGATTTCACCTCTACCTGAGTTTAGTCAAGAAACCTTAGCAGATGCTACTGCCAATGTGATTGATTGGCTAAATGAATGGGTAAGTAACGGTAATATCTCTGATAGCTTATTGCCATCAGTGGCCTTCGGTTGCAGTTGTGCATTAGCTGAATTGACCGGAAAATTGCCTCAGCAAGCGAATTATCGTAAAGCGCCTTTGTGTAGTGGCGATCCTGATGATTTGATTTTAAGCCTTGCAGCAATGGATGGTGACAAAGTCGCGAAGGTGAAGGTTGGGCTATATGAAGCGGTTCGTGATGGGATGGTCGCAAATATATTGCTTGAAGCCGTTCCCGAACTAAAACTACGTTTGGATGCGAACCGCAGTTGGACTCGCGCAAAAGCGGATGGTTTCGCTAAATACATCAATCCTGAATATCGTGATCGTATTGCTTTTCTTGAAGAGCCTTGTAAAACCCGTGAAGAATCTTTGCAATTTTCCGCAGAGACTGGCATCGCTATCGCATGGGATGAAAGTGTTCGTGAAGCCGACTTTAAAGTTGAAGCATTACCAGGTGTTGCTGCTATCGTGATAAAACCTACATTGACGGGAAGTTTATCTTATTGTCAGTCTTTAATCGAAGAAGCTCATCGATTGGGCTTACAAGCGGTTATTAGCTCATCAATTGAAACCAGTTTTGGTTTGACTCAACTTGCTCGCATCGCAGACTGGCTGACACCTGATACGATACCAGGGCTAGATACCGTCTCTTTAATCCAATCCCAATTAGTGCGTCCGTGGCCACAATGTGAAATTCCAGTGCAACAATTAGATGAATTGACAATTGTATGGCAGAAGTAGTCCATTTTACAGACTGGCCATGGCAACACTGGGCCAGTCTTCAACCTGATACTATTGCATTAGTCACAGATACTGAGCGTTATACTTGGCGTTCATTCAGTGAGCACGTTTATCAATTAGCCGCGTACTTTGCTCGCCAAGGTTTACAAAAGCATCAAGCCGTTATTTTGCGAGGTAAAAACAGCGTTGAACTGTTATTGAGCCAACTCGCCATCATTGCTAGTGGCGCACGCGTATTACCTCTTAATCCGCGTTTACCGGATAGGTTACTTGATGAATTACTGCCACACCTTAATATTGATTTTGTAATTGATTTTGATGGTTTGGGTACGCTAACGAAAGATTATCCCACTTTAGAATATTCGAATTTTTTATTATTTACTGCAAATGATGATTTTCAGTTGATGCAATATACTGAAGCATTAAACCTGCCAGCAACGCTGATTTTGACTTCAGGTTCAACAGGCTTACCTAAAGCGGCGGTTCACCATGTTACAGCGCATTTGAATAGTGCGGAAGGTGTTATTAACGTGATGAATTACCAGCAACAAGATTGTTGGTTGCTCTCTTTGCCTTTATTTCACGTTTCAGGACAAGGTATCGTTTGGCGATGGTTATTACGTGGTGGTGGTCTTTCAATTATGGCTCGTCCATTAATTGAAGCCTTACAAAAAGTCACGCATGCATCGTTAATTCCAACTCAGTTGTGGCGCTTACTTAATCAAGATACTGCCCCTGACACTGCGTTAAAAGAAGTTTTGCTCGGTGGTGCGACTATTCCAACAGCCCTGACTGATTTGGCAGCAAGCCGTGATATTGTCTGCTGGAGTGGTTATGGCATGACAGAAATGGCATCTACCGTTTGCGCTAAGCGTGCCGATGGTAAAAAAGGTGTCGGTATTGCACTAAAAGGTAAGCAAGTGCGTATCGTTAATGATGAAATCCAAATTCAATCATCGAGTCAAGCAATGGGGTATTGGTTTGATGGCGAAATTAAGCCCTTAAAATGTACAGAGGGTTGGTTCCAAACCAATGATAAAGGCGCATTTATTGAAAACGAATACCAAATATTGGGTCGTTTAGATAACGTATTTATCAGCGGTGGGGAATGCGTGCAGCCAGAAGATATCGAAGCCATTATTAATAGCCATCCCAAAGTTGTACAAAGTTTTGTTATTCCTATTGATGACGCTGAATTTGGTCAACGCCCTGTGGCTGTTATTGAGCTTGATGATAGTGAGGAATTGAATGACATTGCTGCATGGTTAAAAGATAAGGTCGCGCCTTATCAATATCCTATGGCTTATTATCGACTAGCTAATGAATTAAAGGCGAGTGGAATTAAAGTTTCCCGACAACAAATCAAAAACTGGCTATTAAAAGAAAGCGAGTAAAACTTGAAATTGCTCGGTTGCTTTGCGTCATGAATGGAAGAAATTGAAAATCAGGCTCTATTTTTAGAGCCTGATAATTAATATTTAAGTATTACTTCAGTGCATTCAGCGCTTTTTCAACACCAGCACCATATTCAGGATGGACTTGTTTGAATAATGCAATTTGACGTACTTGTGTCGTCTCAGTCGCATCAATCAGTTCACCTGCGATACGTTGGAACATACGTTGGTGTTCTGCATCATCTAATAGTTCATACAATGCTCGTGGCTGGCTGAAATAGTCTTGGTCTTCACGATGATCCCAATGGTCAGCAGCACCTTCAATAGATAATGGCGGCTCACTATAATCAGGTTGTTCTTGGAATAAACCAGCTTCATTTGGTTCGTAGGTAACGTTATTGCCACTGTTACCATCAACACGCATTGCGCCATCACGGTGATAATTATGGAATGGACAACGTGGTGCATTTACTGGGATCTGATGGTGGTTAACTCCGAGGCGATAACGATGTGCATCACCATAAGAGAATAAGCGGCCTTGTAACATTCTATCTGGTGAGAAACCAATTCCAGGGACGATATTGGCTGGACTAAATGCGGCTTGTTCAACATCAGAGAAATAGTTATTTGGATTACGGTTAAGTTCGAAATAGCCGACATCAATTAATGGATAATCTTTATGTGGCCAAACTTTAGTCAAATCAAATGGGTTATAAGGCACTTGCGATGCTTCTTTCTCTGGCATGATTTGGACTTGTAAATTCCAACGTGGAAAATCATTTTTTTCAATAGACTCAAACAGGTCACGTTGGGAGCTTTCTCTATCTTTAGCAACGATTTGCTCTGCTTGTTCATCGGAGAGGTTTTTAATGCCTTGTTGGCAACGGAAATGGAATTTTACCCAGTAACGTTCATTATTGCTATTGATGAAGCTATAAGTATGGCTACCAAAACCATGCATATTACGGTAGCTTTGTGGAATGCCCCTGTCACTCGCATCAATGGTTAATTGGTGTAAAGACTCAGGTAATTGGGAGAAGAAAGCCCATTTGTGTTCCATGGTGCGTAAGTTAGAGCGCGGATCGCGTTTTACCACATGGTTTAAATCTGGGAATTTTAAAGGGTCACGGAAATAGAAGACAGGCGTGTTGTTACCCACCATATCCCAATTTCCCTCTTCTGTATAAAACTTGAGGGCAAAGCCGCGAATATCACGTTCGGCATCAGCTGCACCACGTTCACCCGCAACAGTTGAGAAGCGTGCAAACATCTCTGTTTTTTTACCGACTTCTGAAAAAATCTTAGCACGGGTATATTGAGAAATATCATGGGTGACGGTAAAAGTCCCAAAAGCGCCTGAACCTTTAGCATGCATACGTCGTTCTGGGATGACCTCACGATCAAAATGGGCTAATTTTTCTAAAAACCAAACATCTTGTAACAACATTGGACCGCGTTTACCTGCTGTCATAACATTATTGTTATTGGCAACTGGTGCTCCAGAGGCGGTAGTAAGACCTTTTTTTGTCATCATCTGCTCCATTGCTTTGGATTTATAAACTGTATAAAAGTAATTAACTAGTTAATTTTCTTGTGATAATTAATATTATTTACTATAAAAAACGCATGATTTAGTATAGTAAGTATTAAATTAATAATCTAATCAGAACAACCAATTACTGCAATTAAGGTAACAAGACAGTCTTTTACGTTCTATTGGGTGTTGTAATAGTATATACCCTTTATAAAAACATGGTTATAGGTTAAATAGTGAATTTATCGTGCTTTTATCATGTTGATTGCGTAAATCTTGGTAAGAATGACTGAGAAAAAAGATAAAATCGCGTAGTATCCCTACGTAATAATATAATGAGGATAATAATTATGCGTAAAGTTTTACTTATCGTCGCTGCAACGACCCCACTTTTTTGGGGAACAGCACATGCAGTTTCAGTTAGCGCTCAAGCGGGTAAACACTATACTGAATTAGATGCAAGCCTTGGTAATCGTAATGCGGGCCTGGCTTTGAATGGCTCATGGGCACGTAGTGATCATGATGGTCAGCTCGGTAGCGTTGGTGCAACATTTGGTTTGCCAGTAGGTCCGTTTGCTGCTTATGTTGGGGGAAAAGCATTATATTTATCACCTGATAACAATAGCAACGGTGCTGCACTTGCTGTAGGTGGTGGATTAAACTGGCAAGCATTGCCTTCGCTCAACATTTATGGTGAAGCATATGGTGCGCCAGAATCCCTGACATCTGGCAGTAAATCCTATGTTGAAGCTAAAGCAGGGGCGCGCTATACCGTATTTAAACCATTATCTATTGATGCAGGTTATCGTGTAATAGAAATGAAAGGCACACATAATAAGTCTAACGAGAAAATTGCAGATGGACTGTACCTTGGTGCGGGTCTCTCATTTTAATTTGTTTTATCTTGTAGACTATAAGCTATTTAGGATTGCCAAAGGGCATACTTATGTATGCACTTTTGGTAACTTTCGTTACGGCTTAGCTACAGTGTGACTTTTTTGAAAAATAATTAAGCTTAATTATTTGAAATAAAAAAACACCCCAAAGATTGAAAACAATTTTGGGGTATTTTTTATGGTATCAATAGTTAAATGCAAACTAGCCTACATTGGGCAAATATCCTGCCACAATTGAAAATTGGATAGCGATTACGGCAAAACCACATAATAGAACTAGCGCTAATATAGGGAAGCCGCCTTTAACTTGGTATTGACCTTTAGCTTCAACTTTTCGAACTCGCATTGTTAATAATGCAGGAATAATCAGTGCTAATACAGATAGTGCAACGGCGGCATAAGTTAACGCCTGAACAAAGCTACTGAAAAATAGCGCTGCTAATAATGGTGGAACGAAGGTGAGCAAGCCTGTTTGCACGCGGCCTATTAAACGATTACTACGCTTGAAAAGGTCAGCGAGATAATCAAATAAACCTAAAGCCACACCTAAGAATGAAGTTGCTAGCGCTAAATCCATAAATAGGCTGACTGCAATATTTACTTTTGGTGCTGAAACAACATCACGGATCGCGGTTAATAAACCGTTTAATCCAGACTCTTGAGCGAGAATACCCATGAAGGTGCTTGATGGAATTGAGCCTAATGTGGCAATTTGCCATAAAATATAAGCAACTAATGGAATCGCACTACCAGTGAGGAAAATCATCCGTAATTTACGAACATCCCCATTCATGTAGTTGACTAAGCTTGGCACGCTGCCATGGAAGCCGAAAGAGGTGAAAATAACCGGTACAGCAGCAAGTAGCAGGCCTTTTTCAAGTGGCATGGTACTCAAATTGACAGCTTCAGCATGAGGCATCATAACGACAAGCATGATAACTAAAAAAATAGTTTTTGCTGTAAATAGTATTCTATTAATAAAATCAACAGAGTGCGTGCCAACACATACAACAGCGCCCCCAACAAGGGTAAATAGAACAATTGCAGTATTCGTTGAGACCTTGATACCCCACCAAGAAGACAAACTATCTGAGATTAGGACACCCGCCCCACCAATATAAGCGGTAGTTAGTGCATACATTAATAGCAGCATACTCAGACCTGTCGCGAGTTGACCCGCAGGGCCAAGATATTTTTTTGCGATAGTCCCTAAACCCATATTGGCAGGATTATGTTGATAAACCTCTACCAGTAATAATGAGGTATAACTCATTAACATCCATAACCCAACAAGTAAACAGACGATACCTGTAAAACCTACACCTGCAGCGGCAAGCGGCATTGCCAACATCCCTGCGCCTATTGTTGTTCCTGCAACGATTAACACACTGCCAAGAGTACGATTCTTCACAAGTTCCTCTGATTGAATTCGATATATTAATTTGCCAAGCAGATTATGCGATTGTGATTAACCTGTCAAATCAAAAGTACAGATGATGTAATCTTATCTTTACACTTGCATGATATAAATAATAGTGAGTTTTAAAAAGCATTAATAATATAAAAAAATGGCAAGGATAAATATTAATATAAATTATGAATTAAGATGATTAAAGGTAAATTTCAAGAGGGGAAAATGTTATCAAGTATGATTTAATTGCTTGATTTTACTTGAATTTAGTTTTAACAGAGTAGTATGGCAGTTACTTAAGTTGAATTTTGTGACAATGGCTAAAAAAAGACCTTAAAAATAAAATTAAATTCATTTTTAAATTATCATAAATCAAATTCACGCTTCAATATCATCCGGATAATGTATAGAAACCTATATATAAGGATGGAACTATGGACTTTATGATTCAGCTTGCCATTATTCTCGTTTGTTTGTTCTACGGAGCAAAAAAAGGGGGAATGGCATTGGGGCTTTTGGGTGGTGTCGGCCTCGTTATACTTGTCTTTGGGTTCGGTTTGCCGCCAGGAAAACCGCCTGTAGACGTCATGCTCGTAATTATTGCTGTTGTTGCAGCATCAGCAACTTTACAAGCATCAGGCGGTTTGGATGTCATGCTGCAAATTGCAGAACGACTATTACGTAAAAATCCAAAATACATCTCTATTGTGGCACCATTTGTGACTTGTATCTTAACCATGTTGTGCGGTACTGGGCATGTGGTATATACAATTTTGCCAATTATCTATGATGCGGCTATTAAAAATAATATTCGTCCAGAAAGACCAATGGCAGCCAGTAGTATTGGGGCTCAAATGGGGATCATCGCCAGCCCAGTATCAGTGGCTGTGGTATCACTAGTCGCGATGCTAAATGGAGTGACAATTAATGGGCAATCCCTTGAGTTTCTAGATTTACTTGCAATCACTATTCCATCAACTCTACTTGGTATTTTAGCTATTGGTATTTTTAGCTGGTTCAGAGGGAAAGATCTTGATAAAGACCCGGTGTTCCAAGAGTTTATATCTGTACCGGAAAATCATGATTATGTATACGGCGGAAGTGTCACTTTACTGAATACAAAATTACCTAAGATTAATTGGGTGGCAATGTGGATATTCTTGGGCTCTATTGCTGTTGTCGCATTGCTTGGTGCATTCACTGAATTGAGACCGTTAATTAATGGCAAGCCATTATCAATGGTACTTGTTATTCAGATGTTTATGTTATTAGCTGGTGCATTGATCATTATTGTTTGTAAAACGAACCCAGCACAAATATCTAAGAATGAAGTCTTTCGCTCAGGGATGATTGCTATCGTTGCGGTATATGGTATCGCTTGGATGGCTGAAACCATGTTCGGCGCGCACATGGATGAAATCAAAGGCACTTTAGGAGCATTAGTCAAAGACTTCCCTTGGGCTTATGCCATTGTTCTATTGTTAGTGTCTAAGTTTGTTAACTCCCAAGCGGCAGCTTTGGCTGCGGTAGTGCCTATCGCTTTGGGCATTGGCGTTGATCCTGCTTATATTATTGCATCTGCTCCTGCCTGTTATGGTTATTATATTTTACCGACATACCCAAGCGATCTCGCTGCTATCCAGTTTGACCGTTCGGGTACAACACGTATTGGTAAATATGTTATTAATCACAGCTTTATTTTACCGGGATTGATTGGTGTCGGTGTATCCTGCGTGTTTGGTTGGGTATTTGCTGCGATGTATGGCTATTTGTAAAAGAAAGGCGAAATAGAGTTGTTTTGGTAAAATAACTGCGATTGCACAATTTAATATGACAATGACATTATTATATTAAAGATAAACGGTGCAATCGCGGTATTAATATAGATTTAGAAGCGCTAACCGATTTCAATATCTGAAAGGGGCTGGCAACAACAGGGCAGTATTTCACCTTCTTGAACATAGGCGAGGGGCTTATGTTTATACCCCACTTTTCCTTTGTGTAACGTCACTCGGCATGAACCGCAGTAGCCTTCACGGCACTGATATTCAGCCGGAATACGACTATCTTCAAGTGCTTCCAATAAACAAGAGTGAACGTCAGCATGGTAGGGGATCTGCACACCCTGCGTTAAACGCAGGGTGACTTTATGACTTGCCATAATTAGAGTTCGAAATCACTCAGATCGTCGGTATCAACTTGAGAGTCAATTTGGCCGACTAAATAAGAACTGACTTCAACTTCTTGTGGCGCCACTTGAACGTTATCTGAAACTAACCAAGCGTTAATCCATGGGATCGGATTTGAACGACCTTCAAATGGTAATTTGAGTCCAACAGCTTGCATACGAATATTGGTAATATATTCAACATACTGGCAAAGTATGTCTTTATTTAAACCAATCATCGAGCCTTCGCTAAATAGGTATTCAGCCCACTCTTTTTCTTGCTCTGCCGCATCAACAAATAATTGATAACACTCTTGTTCACATTCAGCTGCAATTTCTGCCATCTCAGGGTCATCTTGACCTGAACGAAGCAAATTCAGCATATGCTGTGTACCTGTGAGGTGAAGAGCTTCATCACGAGCAATCAGTTTGATGATTTTTGCATTACCTTCCATTAATTCGCGTTCTGCGAAAGCAAAGGAACAAGCAAAACTGACATAAAAACGGATAGCTTCAAGAGCATTAACACTCATTAAGCACAGATACAGCTGCTTTTTCAGTGCGCGCAGTGAAACAACCACTTGTTTACCATTACAAGTATGAGTACCTTCACCAAACATGTGGTAATAGTTAGTCATCTCAATCAGTTTGTCATAGAAAGATGAGATATCTTTTGCGCGCTTGAGTATTTCTTCATTCTCGACAATATCATCGAAAATGATTGCTGGGTCATTAACGATATTACGAATGATATGCGTGTATGAACGAGAGTGAATAGTCTCTGAAAATGACCAAGTTTCAATCCATGTTTCTAATTCAGGAATTGAAATTAGAGGCAAAAGTGCCACATTAGGGCTGCGACCTTGAATTGAGTCAAGCAGCGTTTGGTATTTCAAATTACTAATAAAAATATGTTTTTCATGATCTGGCAATGCGTTGTAGTTGATACGGTCGCGAGACACGTCAACTTCTTCCGGACGCCAGAAAAATGACAATTGTTTTTCAATCAATTTCTCAAAAATAGGATATTTTTGCTGATCGTAGCGTGCAACGTTAACAGGCTGGCCGAAAAACATCGGCTCCTGTAGTTGATCATTCTTAGTTTGAGAAAAAGTCGTATATGTATGTGACATAACCATTCCTATTAAATTTTACACGCGCCGCCTTCACAATCGGAATCCGCTGACTCAACAACTTCTTCCAGATCGCCTTGAACATCATCCGCGCCATCGCGAGTGTTGTGATAGTAAAGTGTTTTCACACCAAACTTATAGGCGAGCAATAAATCTTTTAGCAATTGGTTCATTGGTACTTTGCCGCTCGAAAAGTGAGTTGGGTCATAGTTTGTATTGGCCGAAATCGATTGATCGATAAATTTCTGCATAATACCAACGAGTTGCAAATAGCCGCTATTTGATGGCATTTGCCATAATAGCTCATAAGCACCTTTTAGGTTTTCGTAGTCAGGAACAACTTGACGCAAAATACCATCTTTAGATGCCTTAATACTGATATAGCCACGTGGTGGCTCAATGCCATTGGTTGCGTTAGAAATCTGAGATGATGTTTCTGAAGGCATCAATGCAGATAATGTTGAGTTACGCAGACCGTGTTGCTGAATATCTTTGCGTAGTGTTTCCCAATCATAATGCAATGGCTCATTAGTTAATTTATCGAGGTCTTTTTTATAAGTATCGATAGGCAAAACGCCTTGTGAATAAGTCGTTTCGTTAAACCATGGGCAAGCGCCTTGTTCTTTGGCTAATTCATTAGAGGCTTTCAACAGGTAATATTGAATGGCTTCGAATGTTTTATGTGTCAAATTATTTGCACTACCGTCGGAATAGCGAACTCCATGCTTAGCTAAATAGTAAGCATAGTTAATCACACCAATACCGAGGGTACGGCGACCCATTGAACCTTTTTGAGCAGCAATAATTGGATAATCTTGATAGTCGAGTAGGGCATCCAATGCACGTACAGCTAGTACTGCAAGCTCTTCTAATTCATCAAGGTTACTAATTGCGCCGAGATTAAATGCAGACAATGTACAAAGTGCAATCTCACCATTCTCATCATTAATATTATTTAATGGCTTAGTCGGTAGTGCGATTTCTAAACAGAGATTCGACTGACGTACAGGCGCAACTTGTGGGTCAAAAGGACTATGCGTATTACAATGGTCAACGTTTTGAATATAAATACGACCCGTTGATGCACGTTCTTGCATCATTAGTGAAAATAGTTCGACAGCTTTAATGCTTGATTTACGAATATTTTCATCTTGTTCATAGCTGACATAGAGGCGTTCAAATTCATCTTGATCCGCAAAGAAAGCTTCGTAAAGGCCTGGAACATCTGAAGGACTAAATAACGTAATGTTTTGGTTTTTAATTAAACGCTCATACATTAATTTATTGAGTTGCACACCATAGTCCATATGACGGACACGGTTACCTTCAACACCACGGTTATTTTTTAAAACGAGCAGGCTTTCAACTTCTAAATGCCAAATTGGATAAAATAGTGTTGCAGCACCACCACGAACGCCACCTTGTGAACATGATTTCACGGCAGTCTGAAAATGTTTATAAAAAGGAATACAACCTGTATGGAATGCTTCACCACCACGGATTGGGCTACCTAATGCACGAATACGTCCTGCATTAATGCCGATTCCGGCACGTTGTGATACGTATTTCACAATAGCGCTGGAGGTTGCATTGATAGAATCTAGGTTGTCACCACACTCAATCAGTACACAAGAACTGAATTGACGTGTTGGTGTGCGAACACCAGCCATGATAGGTGTCGGCAATGAAATTTTGAATGTTGATACCGCATCATAGAAACGACGAATATAATCAAGGCGCGTTTCTTTTGGGTAATGTGAAAACAGGCACGCAGCAACAAGGATATATAAAAATTGTGCGCTTTCATAAATTTCGCCCGTAACGCGATTTTGGACTAAATATTTTCCTTCAAGTTGCTTAACTGCCGCATAGGAAAAATTCATATCACGCCAATGTTCAATAAAACCATCCATTTGCTCGAACTCTGCTTCGCTGTAGTCTTCTAGCAAATGCTTGTCATATTTACCCATTTCAACAAGACGTTTGACATGAGTGAACAATGCTGGTGGCTCAAATTGACCATAGGCCTTTTTACGAAGGTTAAAAATCGCTAAACGAGCGGCAAGATACTGATAGTCCGGAGTTTCTCCAGTGATCAGGTCAGCTGCGGCTTTGATCATCGTTTCATGGATATCTGAAGTTCTGATCCCGTCATAAAACTGAATCTGTGAACGCAGCTCCACTTGTGAAACAGATACGTTACTGAGGCCTTCAGCTGCCCAGGTTATTACCTTGTGGATTTTATCGAGATCGATACGTTCTTTGTGTCCATCACGTTTTGTGACTAACAGACTCTGGTTCATGAGCAAATACACCTTGGTTGGGCCACAAATAATGTCACGTAAACATAAAAAAAGCCCATGATTTGATACCATGAGTCTTGTAGCGATATGTTGGGATTAACACTATATGTAGTGGTTTGTTGATTTCACAATAACAAGATAATGTTAATATGTGATTTTATCAAGTGTACAAAATGGGGTGATCTTGTGGATAACAGTTTGGATAAGAAAACAGATCATGTCGGTAAGCTGCATGGTAAAAGGAACTAATAAAAAATATGCTTCCGACATGAAGGCTAAAATTAATTTTGTAAAGTGAGACCGTTTGCTGTTTTCTTAAACGTACCGCTTGCTATTTATTCGCTTATAGTATGTAACATATAGTTCACATCAACGTTCGGGCCTAGCGAAAACTTATCAGTTAACGGGTTGAGATGTAACCCTATGATATGTTTGTCCTTTAGTTGTGTATTATCGACCCAGCTAATTAATTCTGAAGGACGAATGAATTTTTTTGCATCATGGGTTCCTTTCGGAACAATTTTCATCACATATTCAGCCGCAACAACCGCCATTAACCATGCTTTCTTATTTCGATTAATAGTTGAAAAAATAACATGGCCGCCTGGCTTAACTAATTTAGCACAAGCTCTGACCACCGATTGTGGGTCAGGGACGTGCTCAAGCATTTCCATACAGGTTACAATGTCATAAGCATGCGGATACTTATCTGCATGCTGCTCAACAGTTTCTTGTACATATTCGACAGGAATGCCTGACTCAAGAGAATGCAGGCGAGCAACCATGAGAGGATCTGCACCCATATCTAAACCCGTCACATTTGCACCTTCTCGCGCCATACTTTCTGACAAAATACCGCCGCCACAGCCGACATCGAGTATTTTTTTGCCAAATACACCATCAACGCGTTGCATGATATAACCTAGACGTAGTGGATTAATTCGATGTAAAGGGGCAAATTCGCCTTCTAAATCCCACCAACGGGAAGCAATAGCTTCAAATTTTTCAATTTCTTGTTTATCGACATTGAGATACGCTTGGGTTTGAGTATCACTCATGAGAGGAGCTCCTATCCTATAGAGATGCCCGCAAGCTAACTTCGTAAATCTTACAAATAATAGAATCTATTTTTAGGCGCTATTATTAGAGGCTATTGTTCACTCAATTCGCAAGTTTCGGACATGTAAACTAATTTGCGACTATTATACATAGCTTGAAAGACAAATACCCACTTCTATTATTTTTATTAGAAAAGACAAATACCCGTTGCTCTTATTTTTATTAAATTGATGAATTGTGGTATAGTTCTACTCTTTGAATCCGAAGTTATGAGGGACAGTGGTTCCATGAGCGAGATTGCCAGAGAAATCACACCGGTAAATATCGAAGAAGAGCTGAAAAGTTCGTATTTGGATTATGCAATGTCCGTTATTGTCGGACGTGCGCTTCCAGATGTTCGAGATGGACTGAAGCCGGTACACCGCAGAGTACTCTTTGCGATGAATGTATTGGGAAATGATTGGAATAAACCCTATAAAAAATCTGCCCGTATAGTCGGGGACGTTATCGGTAAATACCATCCACATGGTGATAGCGCTGTTTACGAGACCATTGTTCGTCTTGCACAGCCTTTCTCTATGCGTTATATGCTGGTAGATGGTCAAGGTAACTTTGGTTCGGTCGACGGCGACTCTGCGGCTGCTATGCGTTATACGGAAATCCGTATGGCGAAAATTGCCCATGAAATGCTGGCCGATCTTGAAAAAGAAACCGTAAATTTCGTCCCAAACTATGATGGTACAGAGCAAATCCCTGAAGTTATGCCAACACGTATCCCTAGCCTATTGGTAAATGGTTCGTCAGGTATCGCTGTCGGGATGGCAACAAATATTCCTCCGCACAATTTAGGGGAAGTGATTAACGGTTGCCTTGCTTACATTGATGATGAAGATATTAGTATCGATGGCTTGATGGAGCACATTCCGGGACCTGACTTCCCAACTGCTGCTATCATTAACGGCCGTCGTGGCATTGTCGATGCTTATCGAACAGGTCGCGGTAAGGTTTATATTCGTGCCCGTGCTGAAGTTGAAGTTGATGAGAAAAATGGTCGTGAAACAATTATTGTTCACGAAATTCCTTATCAAGTGAACAAAGCACGTTTGATTGAAAAAATCGCTGAACTAGTTAAAGAAAAACGCGTTGAAGGTATCAGTGCATTACGTGACGAGTCTGATAAAGACGGTATGCGTATTGTGATTGAAATTAAACGTGATGCAGTTGGTGAAGTGGTTCTGAATAATTTATATTCATTAACACAACTCCAAGTTTCTTTTGGTATCAATATGGTTGCTTTACATCAAGGCCAACCAAAAATATTGAACTTGAAAGATATCATCGCTGCGTTTGTTCGCCATCGTCGTGAAGTCGTTACACGCCGTACTATTTTTGAACTGCGTAAAGCGCGTGACAGAGCCCACATCCTTGAAGCTCTTGCAATTGCATTGGCGAATATCGACCCAATTATCGAATTAATTCGTCAAGCATCAACACCAGCAGAAGCAAAAGCAGGTTTGATTGCTCGTTCATGGATGTTAGGTAATGTTGCTGCAATGCTTGAACGTGCAGGTGATAATGCTGCGCGCCCTGAATGGTTAGAAGACCAATTTGGTGTGCATGACGGTGAATATTTCCTGACTGAGCAACAAGCACAAGCAATTTTGGATCTGCGTCTACAAAAACTGACAGGTCTAGAGCACGAAAAATTACTGGATGAATATCGTGAACTTCTCAAGCAAATTGAAGAGTTGTTATTTATTCTGACCAGTCCTGATCGTTTGATGGAAGTCATTCGTGAAGAACTCGAAGCTATTCGTGATGTTTATAATGATGCGCGTCGTACAGAAATTACTGAAAATACGGCTGATATCAATATTGAAGATCTGATTAATCAAGAAAATGTGGTTGTTACCTTATCTCACCAAGGTTATGTGAAGTATCAGCCATTGACTGATTATGAAGCGCAGCGCCGTGGTGGTAAAGGTAAATCCGCAGCACGTATCAAAGAAGAAGACTTCATTGAACGTCTATTAGTTGCTAACACTCATGACACCATATTGTGCTTCTCTAGTCGTGGTCGTTTGTACTGGATGAAGGTTTATCAGTTACCTGAAGCTAGTCGTGGTGCGCGTGGTCGTCCAATTGTTAACTTGTTACCACTTGAGCAAAATGAGCGTATTACCGCTATTTTACCTGTGCGTGAATATGAAGATGGGTACTTCGTCTTTATGGCTACTGCGAGCGGTACTGTGAAGAAAACGCCTCTGCAAGATTTCAGCCGTCCGAGAAATGGCGGGATTATTGCTGTTAACCTTAATGAGGGCGATGAGCTAATTGGTGTTGATTTAACCAATGGTTCTAACGAAGTGATGTTGTTCTCTGCTCAAGGGAAAGTTGTTCGTTTCGCTGAAGATGCTGTGCGTGCAATGGGACGTACTGCAACGGGTGTACGTGGTATTAAATTAGTGAACGATGATAAAGTTGTATCACTAATCATCCCACGCGGTGAAGGACATATCTTAACAGTAACCGAAAATGGTTACGGTAAGCGTACTGCTGAAGAAGAATACCCAACCAAGTCGCGTGCGACGCAAGGGGTAATTTCTATCAAAGTTAGCGAGCGCAATGGTCATGTTGTCGGTGCAATTCAGGCGGACGATGCCGATCAAATCATGATGATCACAGATGCAGGTACATTGGTACGTACCCGAGTTTCTGAGGTAAGCGTGGTGGGTCGTAATACTCAGGGTGTAACCTTGATTAGAACGGCAGAAAATGAAAAGGTTGTTGGCTTACAACGAGTTGCTGAGCCTGAACCTGAGGATTACATCAGTATTGCAATGAATAAATTCCTTGCAGTTATTGACGCTACATCTTAATCATTTTAAGTGGATGGCAATAAAGCCATCCACTTTTCAATTGAATCACGCTACTTTGAGATTTAATCGCTTTTCATTAAGTTTATCGCGTATACTTAGTCGTAGTCATTCGGCTCTGTAGGAAAAAGATTGAGATATTTACCCTCGTTTAAGACATCGCTCAGATTATCTCGAGATTTATTTCGTATCCTCGGCTTGATGTTGTGGGGAATGGGTGTTTTTATCACTTTATTCTTTATCTACATGCAATTTAATGAAAATAAATCAGAAATTCGTCAACAGTTTCACTCTGGCTATGATAATTTACAATCATATATTCAGCAAACAGCCTCTACTCTACGTTCCATTCAGTCGATGACTGAGCAGCACAGACTTAAATTAGATGAATTTAGAGAAAAATCAGGTAGTAAACTCGATTTCATGGCATTACCCACCTCTCAGTCATATTCTTTTTATCCTCTAACGCCGAGTTCTGATTGCGAATATTTTAAAGAAAAAACAGAGAGCTATTTGCTCGCGTTTGAACAACTTAATTACTTTTGGAAAGATAGTATTGCTGCGCCACAGGGGCTTAACCACGTCTATCTGATAGGCTCTACAAGTTACTGTATGGTAGATTATCCTATTCGTTCAATGGTCTCAGATATTGAAACATTAAAAAAAGTAGGCTATGAAAGTGTTCGCGCATACAAAAGCTTTAAGTTACAGGGACAAGAACGAAATTTATATACAGTAGTACGTGGCGCACAATCGGATAATGGCCAAGTTTATTTAGTGTTACCGGTATTTAATGCATCAGTGTTAACTGGCTTTATTGGTTTAGAACGAACAATCAATTTAAATCAATTTAATTTACGTAATGATAAAACAGTCGAAATTATGATTGTTAATCATTATAACCAACCCACATTATATTACCCTAATGATTTAAACCCTAAAAATTCTACACTGCTTAATATTAGTGAGCCTTATTTCTTTGGTTTTAACTCCGATTATTCGAAGCTTATTTTTAAAAAACGTCTGGTGCCATCAAACATGGCCGTTATTTATTCAATCGCAACCATTGAAATTATAGAGAATTTAAAAGGGGTTATATTCTATGGTGTATTGATAAATATTATAACCGGACTCCTTATTTTCTTTTTGATTTGGTTACTTGAAAGAAAAATGTTAGAACCTGCGGCTAATACCGCAATACGTCTAGAGGAACATGAACAATTTAACCATAAAATAGTTGCTTCAGCACCTGTGGGGATCATTATTTTAAGGTTAACGGATGGCGGTAATATTTTAAGTAATGAATTAGCACATAATTATTTTCGTTTACTCAGTGAAGATGATAAGCAACGTATCTTGATGATTATTAGGCAAAAAACTAGTAATTACATCGATGTTGTGACAATCAATAATACTCACTTGCAGATCAGTTTCGTTAATTCACGTTACCAAAATGAAGACGTTGCTATTTGTGTACTTATTGATATTAGTATTCGTGTACAAATGGAAAAATCTTTACAAGACGTAGCGGATGCCGCAGAACAGGCTAACCTGGCAAAATCAATGTTCTTAGCAACAGTCAGCCACGAATTAAGAACGCCTTTATACGGCATTATTGGTAATATCGAATTACTCCAACGTTATGATTTATCAGAAAAAGCAAATCGACTTGTTTCGACGATGGATAACTCCTCATCACTTTTATTACAGATCATAAGTGATATTCTTGATTTCTCGAAAATAGAATCTGAACAATTAAAAATAGAAAATAAATTGTTCAATTGTCGAGATGTTTTTTCTTTTGTACTGGCCAATTATTTACCGCTGATTACTAAAAAACAAATTTCTATTTACGCATACATTGAGCCTAATATTCCTGATCTTATTTTAAATGACTTTGTTAGGTTGCAACAAGTCATCTCGAATATAATTAATAACAGTATAAAATTCACACACTCAGGATTTGTTTTGCTCTATGTTTGGAAAGATGATAATTACTTAAAAATAGAAATTAGGGATTCTGGTATTGGCATGACACAAACTGTTGTCATGCAACTATTTGATCCATTTTTTCAAGTATATGACCAAAATAATACAGGGCATAAAGGAACTGGTTTAGGCTTAGCTATTTGTGAAAAACTAGTTAGTTTGATGGATGGTGACATTGAGGTAAGTTCACATTTAGGATTAGGTAGTTCATTTACTATCCGAATTCCGTTATATGGGCAAGAATATATTACCCATTATGTGCCTGATTATCGATTAAATTATCGTATCGCAATAGTGTGCAAAAATGAATTCTTAATGCATTTTCTATCTCGGTTATTAATACATCATAGTTTTATTGTATTGACCGATAAGCTAATTGATAAAGATAATACTTATGATTTATTGATTACTGATAATAATGACAATTTGAAGGTATTGAGCCACAATATCATTAGACTTTCGAGTATGTATGCGGGCGATTTCCGTGAAACTTGTCAAAATGAGTGGATTTATAATACCTATCAACTCGATAACTTACCGATATTAATCGATAAAATTATTGTTAAAGCGACTGATCAAATACATAAAGGACCACAAAATAGCCCTGAGTCTCTCGAGGCTGATCGATCTTTAAGTGCCTATAATGTATTGATTGTCGATGATCATCCAATTAACAGATTATTATTAAGCGAACAGTTAGCGAGTATTGGATTTACCACGCGTACAGCAGTTGATGGTCTTGATGCACTTAAATACTTAGGAAATTATTCAGCGGACATTGTTTTGACTGACGTCAACATGCCAAATATGGATGGGTATGAATTAGCACGAGAACTACGTAAAACAGGCTTTAAGTTGCCAATTATCGCTTTAACTGCCAATGCAATGGCTGAAGAAAAACAACGTTGTATTGAGGCAGGGATGAATGATTGTTTATCTAAACCAACTACCATCGCGATATTAAGAGAAACCTTGGTTCGATATTGCTAAACATGAATTAAAAATGAAAACCCCCAATGTTAATTTTTTAACTGTTGGAGGCTTTTCATTCTTGATTTTTATGATTCACAAAATCAGCAGGATTATGTTTATTCTGCAGGTAGATTATTAATACTTACTGAAGACAGGTAGTTAAGTAAAGCAATGTCATTTTCAACTCCGAGCTTCAACATAGCTGACTTTTTCTGACTACTGATAGTTTTAATACTACGATTAAGTTTTTTTGCAATCTCAGTTACAAGAAAACCTTCCGCAAATAAACGTAAAACTTCACTTTCTTTCGGTGATAATCGCTTATCACCATAACCACTTGCATTCACTTTCTCCAGTAGTTTACTGACACTTTCTGGCGTGAATTTCTTTCCTTTTTGTAGTGCTGCTAGTGCTTTTGGTAAATCAGCTGGTGCGCCTTGTTTGAGAACAATTCCCTCGATATCCAACTCTAAAATAGCACTTAAAATAGCAGGATTGTTGTTCATTGTTAAAACAATGATTGAGAGGTCAGGATAATGGCGTTTAATGTATTTAATCAACGTAATACCATCACCGTATTTATCTCCAGGCATAGATAAATCAGTAACAAGAACGTCAGCATTCAAACGTGCTAAGTTGTTAATCAAAGATGTTGAATCTTCAAATTCACCAACGATATTCACCCATTCGATTTGTTCAAGTGACTTTCTTATACCGAAAAGAACAATAGGATGATCATCGGCAACAATGACATTTAGGTTATTCATATTATTGGTTACCTTCTGGCATTAGTCTTCTCACTGAGATATCCAGTTCTCTAATGCAATTTCTTATTTCCAATTCGTTTTCATCTGCTATGAAAAATTCTAACTCTTCACATAATTTGTGAAGAAGCTTAAATTCGAGCATAGCAAAAACTCCTTTTAAACGATGTGCAGTATTTTTTAATTCAGTCAAGTCCGCAATACTCGCGCTATTATACAGTTTATTAATATCTATCGGTACTGTTGTGATGAACAAATCCTTATAATCGCTTTTTGATAAAATTGTATGATAATCACTAAGTGCGTTTTCAATCGACTCATTAGATATCATGGAAGCTTCTTGATTATCAAGTGAAATAGATGAAAATGAGACAGAGTTACTATTTTGTAGTTCAGAATTTTCGATTAGCAAAGAGATAGCATCGATGAGTTCATCTGCAAAGTTATAGTTAACTTCGATTAAATTTGGTTTAAGTAAGTTGATTTTGCGACAATAACTATTTACTAGGATAGTATGTGCGAAATTTTCATCATGGTTATCTGCTATCAATAAATCCCAATCTGTATGTGGTGAACTTTCATTAATATCGAGAAATTCAGCACCATAATTAGTCAGTGTATTTCTGACTATGCGTGAGATATCTGCATTATGAATATTTAGTCTGATATAAATATCTTCTAATAGTGCTGGATACTCATTAACAACGATTTCATTTGTTGATGGTAATATTATTTCATAGTGGGTGCCGATGGCATCACTTGTTTTAATCGAAAATGTACCATTCATTCGTTTTGTTAGTTGCTTGCATAAATAGAAGGTGATCCCAGAGCGAGTAAACTGAACATTTTTTGAGATTTTTCCTGTGAATGGGTTCTGTAAGTTATTGACCTCTTGATTCGTTAGGCCAATTCCACTGTCTTTAATATTGATAGAGATAGTATGTTTCTCGGTATTGTAGTCTAGAGAAACTGAAATCTTCCCAAAAGAGGTGGTAGAGAGAGAATATTCCCAAATCAGTTGCAACAAATTCTGTAGGTAGCTTGGATTGATTTCAATCGAAGAATCTGGATTTATGTTGTTGCTAAAATAGAGCGAAAGCCCTTTATCATTCACGCGAGATATATTCTGTTTAAGAAAATGACTCACCAGTTGGCTAACTGAGATTTTTTCTAATTCTAAGGCCTGTGTTTGAGTTTCGAGTTGATTGAGTAGCTCAATGTTTTTAAACCAGTGATTAATATGTAGAAGCTGATCTTCTATCTGGAGAATCGGTGTATTAATATTATTTAAATCTTGTTTTGGAACAGTCGAAAGCTTGAGTTGCGAGACAATTGTATCGATTTGATTTAGGGCTGGTAAAATTTCATTGCACATGTTCTCAAATATTATTTTTCTTAATTGTATATTTTTTTGATATTCCCGAGTGGCAAGTTCTTGACGTTTTTGTGTTAAGACTTCTTTGTCTTTATCAATAATAATAAACAAAATAGCGCTTTCGATTGTAAGGCTGTTAACCAGTATGATTTCATAGATATTATTCTCTATAGAAACTTGGATAACATCATTATTATCTGTTGCCATCTCTTTGATATGAACCAAATCCATCGAAGGAAGTAACTGATTAGCAATGCTATTGCTCAATAACTTTTTATTGTTACTAAAATCATAGACTAATATTCCATATGAAATATGGTTAATAATGTCATTGTTGAGCCCATCTTTAAATTGCAGTTCACGCAAAATTGTCGTGTTAGGTGAGATAATTCTTTTTCGGATAAAAATAGTTGCGACTAAGGCTAATATTGATACTGCAAACATGCAGGCAATTAGCCAAAAGTTATAGCTGGCAATATTGAACAGAATATTTTTAATGGAAACACGGTAGTGAATCTGATAATTGGTTCCTTCAATTGGTTGAAAGAATACAAGGTTAGTGCCGATAACAGAGACTAAAGATTCATTGTTGCTTAAATTGCTTGAGCGCGGGCTAATTGAAAGATAATCGCCTTGTAAGCTAAAAGGGATTAACGAATTAATTGAAATATCGAAAGAGATAACACTCGTTAATTGACCTGGAGAATTAAACATTAGCCTATAGGTATAGTAGTACACATCATCTGGAGAGTATTTTTGTATATTTGAAATGATCTCTCGACGGTCAAGTAAGGTTGACTGCGTTAACATATCAGTACGTTTATCTTCAGCAGTTAACGTCAAGTAGCTTTCTTTATAGCGTAACTCAGGTTTAAGTATGGAATGGGTGGTGACTAGGACTAAGGTGTTATCTTGGCCATTAAGGTAATACATTGAATTGAATTCATTACGAGCCCCCCAAACTATTTCCATATAGTTTGCCAGTTTTGTTGCCAAAATATTGCTACTTGTCTTATTACTACCAAAAACGATGGAGTCAATAGTCTGGTTTGCACTACTTAACCAGAATACATCATGGCGAACTTCAGTGATCGACAAATCTTTGGTCAACGTAGTCGGGGACTTGTCATTGGCAAGCTTGTAGATGTGGCTAGCTTGATATCGGTAATCTTCAATTTGATAAGCTAATCTTGTTGCCATGCTACTCAGGGCGGTTTGACGGCTTTGTAGCCAAGCTTGGTAATAGTTATAGAGTGATAAAGAGAGCATCACCGCAAGTAGCAAAATAAACGCAATAAAAATGCGTGAAAGTATGTTTGATTTTAATAATGATTGTCTGTACATATTGTCGCGCGCAGTCCTGTCGGCAAAATATTTATTTAGATTAAAAATCATACGCCTAGAGAGACTATAGACATCGATTCTGCACAGATACTACCATTTTTCTAGGTAAATAGAGAACAATTGAGTGAAGATTAGCCAAACGACACAAAAAAATCAATTATTTTACTATCAGGGGTAGACAAGACTACGCGATTACTACATAATCGCGCCCCATGGAGGGATGGCCGAGCGGCTGAAGGCAGCGGTCTTGAAAACCGCCGATGGGAAACCATCCTAGAGTTCGAATCTCTATCCCTCCGCCACATTAGCCGGCTTAGCTCAGTTGGTAGAGCAACTGACTTGTAATCAGTAGGTCACCAGTTCGACTCCGGTAGCCGGCACCAAATAAGAACCCGTTACTTCGAAAGAAGTAACGGGTTTTTTCTTTCTAGTCGTTTATATTCCTACTTAAAATGAAAGGTTGTTTTATCTGACTATCACCCTATACGTTGGTATCTCTTATCACTCAATGATAGCCAGACTGTTTTAATCAAAATGACATGAAATCAGATATTTTTTCTTGATAAGAAACTCGTCCATGGGACGAGTTTTTTGTAACTAAAGCCAGCTGTGTATCATAAAATAGGATAAAGAAAAAACTAAAATTACTATGAGGTGTTGGAGCACAGTTAAAAGCAAAAGAAATCTTCTTATTTGATTCATAGTTTCTCGCTCAATTAGGCTAAAATACGGCGTACTAAAATGTACTATTCAGCCATTTAACCATAGTAATAAAGTTATTTTCTTCAAAAAAGATTTGAAATTTTTGTGAAGTAAATGCTAAAAATAAGTATAAATAATTAGTTGAATTCTATTTTTTTAGGAATAGGAAAGCAAAACTGATTATTTTTCGTTGAAATTTATCAAAGTTACTCTCGAATATAATTGAGGATATTATTTCCATTTATATCGGTCATAGATGTATGTGTAAATTTTCTTTTTACTAGATAACTGTTATATAAGCTAGGCTTGAAAACGTTATTTTATCAAATAAAAAATACACTCTATCAAGATGACTAGAGTGTATTTTCAAGTAACTCGATTTAATTTTTTAATCTGGTCGTGACTAAATTAAAAACTGTCTTCATATTCGCGAGCTTTTTTCTCATCATAGTTATGCTCCCATTTTGCGACTACGAGTGCAGCTAAAGCATTACCGACGACGTTTAAGGCTGTGCGTGCCATATCCAGTATACGGTCAACGCCGGCGATGAAGGCAAGACCTTCGAGTGGGATACCAACGCTACCTAATGTGGCGAGAAGGACAACGAACGAAACACCAGGAACACCTGCAATACCTTTTGATGTGATCATTAGCGTAAAGACTAATATGAGCTCTTGCCCAATAGATAACTCAATACCATAAAGTTGTGCGATAAATATAGCTGCAATACTTTGATATAAGGTTGAGCCATCGAGGTTGAAAGAATAGCCTATTGGGATCACGAAACTGGTGACTGATTTAGGTGCACCATATTTTTCCATTTTGTCCATAATACGTGGTAAAACGGTTTCTGAACTGGCGGTCGAATAAGCGAGTAAGAGTTCATCTTTTAATATTTTCATTAGCATGAAAATATTAATTTTACAGTATCTTGCAACAAGTCCTAATACCACCACAGCAAAGAATATAATGGCGCAATGAACTAAAATAACTAATTTTAATAATGGAACAAGTGAGGTAAACCCAAAGTTTGCAACGGTAACTGAAATCAGTGCAAATACCCCGATCGGCGCATATAGCATGATCATGTTAGTAACACGGAACATAGTTTCAGAGAATGTTTGCAAGACAGTGAGTAAAGGTTGTTTTTTCTCTAGAGGTAAAGAGGAAAGACCTAAACCAAATAATACTGCGAAGAAGATCACCGGTAGCATATCACCACTAGCCATTGCAGCAAAAATATTGCTAGGCACCAATGTTAAAAGGGTATTGATAATACCTGATGGATGGCTTTCAACTTCTTGTGTGGTTTTTTCATACTGAGAAATATCGACTTGGGTTAATTGAGACATATCAATACCAACGCCAGGTTCGAATATATTGGCAAAAGAAATACCAACTATAATGGCAATGGTGGTGATGATCTCAAAATAAACAATAGTTTTAAAACCTAATGTTCCTAATTGCTTGGTGTTACCAACTCCTGCAATACCGACAATTAGCGTTGAAATAACGATTGGAACGACAATCATTTTTATCAACTGAATAAATATTTTACCAGCAGGGGATAATATATTTAGAATAAGCCAATCTTTATATTCTGTATTATTATGTAATAGCGCACCAAGAATAACACCTAAAATAAGAGCAACCAAAATTTGCCATCCTAGGCCAAACTTAAAGGGCTTCTTTTTAGTCATATGGTTTAATGTCATAATGGAATCTCATTTTTATATTAATAATTTTTATGTATGCATATTTTTTATCATAAATTTTATAACGAATATTCGAGAAAACTACAACTATTAACTCGATAAAATTGAGTGATTTCTGTGGTTGATTTATATAAAAGTGTTATATTTGTTTCATTGTTGTTGTTTTTTGTAACATAATGTTTTTTTATGTGGAATTTGTGGTTTGTTTTTTTATCGAGTATGTTAATTTCTGAGGGGAATTAAATTAGGTAATTAGTTGTTTTTATGTGTGAAAATTGTTTAAATTTTGTGCTTATGTTTGCGGTTAAGTATAGATATAGTGGCTTATTAACAAAAATAGATATATTTCGAGATAGCATGATAAATAAAATTTAAAATAGGCGTAATATAAAAATATTAATTTAAAAATGAGATGTGAATATATAAAAATGTAATTTTATGTAGCGGTAAATTAGCGGATAAAAAAATACTGTTAATAAATAAATTTCATTGAGACAATTAATTTTCTCACTCAAATTTTTATTATGATTAAATTACAAATAACGTTAATGATGTATTTTAAATATCTTAATTAAATTTTCACCATTAAGCTAAGTTACGACGTAGTTTGGTTACGTTTATAAGCTGCGAGTAATGTACGCTCTGATAAATCAAGATAGCTTCGCAACATATCTGCCGCTTCTTGGTTATGTCCTGAGTCCAATAATTCAAGAATTGACTGGTTTTTATCAATATAAGGCGCGTAAAGTATTTTTGGGTCATTCAAATGACCAAATGCTAAACGTAATTCAGCTGAAACATTGCGATAAAGCTTGATAAGCCTTTCACTATCAGAAAGTTCAACAATGGCAATATGGAACTTCATATTGGCAGTACCGACACCTATCCAATCTTTGACTTCTTCATGTTCACGCGCTTCATTTACGGCTTGGCTCATTTTTTGAACTGCTGGATGTAAGGCGTATGCATGGCTCAATGCATCACATTCTATCAAACGGCGAACTTGGTAAATATCAATAATAGCGGCCATGTCAGGAACTGAGACATAAACCCCTTTATTGGGTGCATAAGTTAATAAGCCTTCTTGAGTTAATACTCTAAATACCTCACGTAAGGTATTACGGGAAATCTCTAACTCTTCACTCAGCATGGCTTCCGATAAGCGCTGCCCAGGAGTAAGCGCACCGACCATAATTTTGTATCTGATAGTTTCAGCGATGGTGACGGACAATGTTTGAGCAACAGGCTGTTTTTTCATAAGAAGACAAATTTTGGGTTGAGTGAAGAAATGGAATAAAGCGCTATCTTCACATATTCGAGTTACAGCGGCAAGGTGCCTTTCATGCACTGATAGGGTGAATATAAATCAATTATCTACCTGAAAGTGATCTATGCATTCAATCTATGCACTTATTTGGTGCATTTGGTTTTAGTTTAGTGCAATCGTGATGTTAATAATTGAGGTTAATTGTTAATTAAGTGATCAAGATTTGATTTTTAATCATGGGATAACGATTTATGTTGATTGTTTTATCAGCATTTCATATTAATTGTTCAACAATCTATTCTTGATGAATTAACAATTTAGGTAACTAGTAGAACAATGGCACGATAATTGCCTAGTCTTATTGGGTTATTTGCTTAGGTTTATAGCTCGGAAAACTAGGTCAGTATTTAAAACACAACATCAATAAGCACACTAATAATTAAAAAAATAATCAAATTAGAGGGGTATGTATATGACAGCTCAAGAAAGTACCACCACCGCCGAGTATGTAAAAAAAAGACGTTCATCGCTAATAGGCGCAATCTTCTTGATGGCAACATCGGCAATTGGGCCTGGTTTTATCACGCAAACGGCAACGTTTACCGTGACATTGGGTGCGGCATTTGCTTTTGGTATTTTAGCTTCGATAGTGATTGATTTCGTGGTACAGCAAAATATTTGGCGAATAGTGACCTTAACTAAGATGCATTCATCGGATATTGCGAATGCAACGATACCGGGAAGCGGGTATTTGTTAGCGGTTTTGGTCATTTTCGGTGGATTGATTTTCAATATCGGTAATATTGCTGGCGCAGGCTTAGGATTAAATGCCTTAGTCGGGCTTGATCCTAAATGGGGTGGGTTGATTAGTGCATTGCTCGCTATCTATATATTTTCTTCTCGTAAGGCGAGCTCATTTATTGACAGACTTATTATTGGCTTAGGAATAGTCATGATTGGTTTGACTTTATTTGTTGCTATCGCATCAAACCCACCTTTAGGAGAGGCGTTACGCCAAACTGTGCTACCTGATACTGTCGATTTTGCCATGATCACAACCATTGTTGGTGGTACCGTTGGTGGTTACATCTGTTATGCAGGAGCACATCGTTTATTAGATAAAGGTGCTGTTGGTATTGAAAATATCAAGGCTGTTTCTAGTGCGGCGACTAAAGGCATTTTAGTTGTTGGTTTGATGCGCTATATATTATTTCTTGCCATCTTAGGCGTTGTGGCAAGCGGTGTGACTATTGATATTTCAGGTAAAGCGGCTAATCCTGCATCACAAGCCTTCCAAGCGGCAGCGGGTAACTTCGGGTTACGTATTTTTGGCTTAATTTTATGGGCTGCGGCACTCACGAGTGTTATTGGTGCGGCTTACACCTCCATGAGCTTTATTTCAGCATTTAAACAATCTATCACAGAAAGACAACGTAACGTTGCGACCATTATCTTCATTGCCATTTCATTAGTTATCTATTTATTGATGGGAACTGCACCTGCTGCGTTATTGGTTTTCGCCGGCGGCTTTAACGGTCTTATCCTACCGATTGGTCTAACTATCTTTGTTTACATTGGTTGGAAAAGAGCGGATTTAATGTCTGGATATCATTACCCGCGCTGGTTGCTGTGGTCTGGTGTTATAACCTGCGTACTGACATGGTATATGGGCGTTATGTCCGTTGAAGCTATCTTCAATTACTTGAAATAATATCGAGGAATAATAATGAAAAAAAGAATCGATTTAAACAGTGACCTTGGAGAAAGCTTTGGTCAATGGCAAATGGGAAATGATGAGGCAATCCTACCTGTGGTCAGTAGCGCCAATATTGCTTGTGGTTTTCATGCAGGCTCTCCAGAGGGAATATTCAAAACATTGAAGGCGGCGAAAGAAAATGGGGTTGCCGTTGGTGCTCATGTTGGTTATCCCGACTTAGTGGGTTTTGGTCGCCGCAACATGGATATTGACTCGGGCGAATTAACCGCAGATGTAGTTTATCAAATTGGCGCGCTCAAAGGGCTAGCGGCAGCGGCTGGTACCCAAGTGCAATACGTCAAGCCGCATGGTGCGCTCTATAACACTATTGCTCACGATAAACGTCAAGCAATGGCAGTGATAAATGCAATTCTTGCTATCGACAATCAATTGATATTAGTGGCACTTGCCGGTTCACCATTAATTGATTGGGCGCGTGAACAAGGCCTCAAGGTTGTTGCTGAAGCTTTTGCGGATAGAGCCTATAACAGTGATGGAACATTAGTATCCCGTAAACTTACTGGCGCAGTATTACACGATCCTAAACAGGTTGCACAGCGTATGCTGCAATTGGTCACTGAAGGGGGGGTTATGTCTATTGACGGTAAATTTACGCCGATTGAAGCCGGGTCAATTTGTGTTCATGGGGATAGCCCTGGAGCCCTTGAAATGGCGCAACAAGTCCGTGCCATATTTGAAGCTCAAGGTATCGAAGTCTATGGTTTTGCGCATAAAGGGGATAATGAATGACTCAGTTAATGAAAGCCTCTAAACAGGCGATTGACGCTGCAAAATCAGCAAGAGAAGCGATACGTCATGGATTCGATAAGCCTACGGCAGGGTTAGCGCCGGGTATGACACAAGCGAACATGATTGCACTGCCGCGCGATTGGGCTTTTGATTTTTTACTTTATGCGCAACGTAACCCTAAAAGTTGTCCCGTTCTTGATGTCTGTGAAGCGGGGAGCTGGCAGACGGTATTAGCAGAAGGGGCTGATCTGCGTACTGATATCCCGCGTTATCGCGTTTGGAATGATGGTCAATTGGTTGATGAAATTACTGATGCAACAGATATTTATCATCAACACCCTGATTTAGTTACATTTTTGATTGGTTGTAGTTTTACTTTTGAAACACCAATGATTGAAGCGGGTATTGATATTCGTCACATCACGGATAAATCGAATGTACCTATGTACAAAACTAATCGTTTATGTCGTCCCGCGGGGCGATTGCAGGGTGAACTCGTGGTCTCAATGCGCCCCATCCCCGCAGATAGGGTCGCTGATGCTGTGAATATAACAGGCAGGTTTCCGGCGGTTCATGGAACGCCAGTACACATAGGTGCCCCAGAGTTGCTTGGTATTAACGATATTATGCAGCCAGATTTTGGCGATGCGGTTCGTATCGAGGAGGGTGAAATCCCTGTGTTTTGGGCTTGTGGTGTTACACCGCAAGCGGCTGTAATGAAGTCAGGCGTACCCTTTGCGCTTAGTCATGCGCCCGGTTACATGTTCATTACTGATGTTCCCGACGCTGCTTACCATATATAGAGGTGCCAATTGCGTTTTTTACCGGTCAATTTGAGTGCATTTATGGTCGAATTGCAAAGTCTTGAACAGACGATGGCATTGACTGATTCATTAAATAATATGCCAATTCAGGGAATTGAAGAGATAACCCCGGCAGCGAGAACGATACTGGTTCGTTACAACCCAATAATTACCAAAATCAATGAATTGGTGCGTGAGATATCATTACGTGATGTTTCTAAAGTGGAGTTGAAAGTCAGTAAGTTAGTCACTATTCCCGTTGATTACCGCGGTGAAGATATTGCTGAGGTTGCGCAGTATTTAGGGATAACGATTGATGAAGTGATCCGACGCCATACTGAAAATGAATACCAAGTTGCTTTCAGTGGTTTTGCGCCAGGATTTGGTTATATGGTATCTAAAGGGGCACAGTTAAATGTGCCAAGACGTCAATCGCCACGTGTTCGAATACCCGCAGGCTCAGTGGCTTTGGCGGGCGAATTCAGTAGTGTTTATCCACAAGCCAGTCCGGGTGGCTGGCAATTGATTGGTACCACAGATATTGCCGTATGGGATATTGATCGTGAGGAGCCTGCTCTACTGCAAGCAGGTTATCGAGTTAATTTTATCGATAAAGCACGAAGCAATGTGACATATAGCTTGCCGATTAGTCAACCAATTAAGAATCGTAGTCAACAGATTGAAACTACTGATTTAACCGTATTAGCCGTGGGTTTACAGACCTTATTTCAAGATATGGGACGAATTGGTCAGTCAGCACTCGGAATTTCTGAATCAGGGGCAATGGATAAACGCGCATTGCACAGCGCAAATCGCTTAGTGGGTAATTCGTCTGATAGTACCGCTTTAGAAATCACGCAAGGTGGCTTTAAAGCACGAGCAAACAGAGATTTGCTTGTTGCCATTACTGGTGCAACTTGTCCTATTCAAATTATGACGTCGGAAAACGAACATTATGAGGCGAAAACTTATCAGCCCATTGGCTTAGCGAAAGGGGATGTCATACATGTGGGGCGACCAAGCCAAGGTGTACGTAGCTATTTTGCTGTAAGGGGTGGTTTCAATGTCGCCACAGTTTTAGAAAGTTGCTCATTTGATACATTAGCCCAAGTTGGACCTGCTCCATTAGTTGTCGGGCAGTCGTTATCTATCAAGGCAAATAATCAACAATCGGCAATATCATTGAATGAAACACCGGCTTTTGAGTATCCAACTTCAGAGGATGTGGTTGTTCTTGATGTAGTCTTAGGGCCGAGAACTGATTGGTTTACTCCGCAAGCGATTGAGTTACTCCGCAATCAGCTATGGCAAGTCACGGCAGCCTCTAACCGTATTGGCTTACGCCTTGCGGGAGATGTGCCATTTGAACGCGAAAAACAGCAAGAGTTACCTAGTGAAGGAACTTGCATTGGTGCGATTCAAGTGCCCGCCAATGGCCAACCTGTATTGTTTTTAAATGACCATCCCTTAACGGGTGGATACCCAGTTATCGGGACAGTTTGTGAATACCATTTGGATTTAGCAGGGCAGCTGCCTGTCAATACCAAAATTAGGTTTAATCCACTTGGTGAATTTAAGCAATTTGAAGGGAGTCATGTTGAATATGAAAACAAATAATAACGCTAACCCATTAAATAAAGAAAATACTTCACATAAAGTATTGATAGCAAACCGTGGCGAAATTGCCGTCCGTATCATTCGCGCTTGTCGTGATTACGGTTTCGCTTCAATCGCTGTTTATGCCGATAACGATATCGATGCTTTGCATGTAAAAATGGCCGATGAGGCGTTTGGCTTAGATGGCAGTGCACCAGCGCAAAGTTATTTAAACATCGAAAAACTGATTGCGATTGCAAAGCGATCAGGGGCTACGATGGTGCACCCAGGTTATGGTTTTTTATCTGAGCGTGCTGAATTTGCGCGAGCAGTCGAAGAAGCCGGCTTAATTTGGATAGGCCCAAGTGCTCAGTGTATTGATATTTTAGGTGACAAAGTTCAAGCGCGTCATATTGCGTTGCAAGTGGGAGCGCCTTTGGTGGTTGGTACTAAAGATCCCGTTAAAGATGTTCGTGAAGTGGTGGAATTTGCTCATACTCATGGCTTGCCGATTGCAATTAAAGCGGCTTTTGGTGGTGGTGGTCGAGGTTTGAAGGTTGCATGGCAACTAAATGAAGTTGAAGAACTGTATCATTCTGCGGTGCGGGAAGCCACCGCTGCATTTGGTCGCGGGGAGTGTTTTTTAGAGCAATTTCTCCATAATCCGCGTCATATTGAAGCGCAAGTCATCGCCGATAAACAGGGTAATGTTGTGGTTGTGGGAACTCGGGATTGTTCATTACAGCGACGAAATCAAAAGCTTGTTGAAGAGTCTCCGGCGCCTTTTTTATCTGATATGCTGCAACAGCAAATTATTAAGGCATCGACTGATATCTGCCGTAAAGCTGGCTATGTTGGTGCCGGTACGGTTGAATTTTTATTAAGCCAAGAAGGAACGTTATCTTTCTTGGAAGTGAATACCCGATTGCAAGTTGAGCATCCTGTTACCGAGGAAACGGCGAGTATTGACTTGGTTATTGAGCAGTTACGCATTGCTCAAGGCTTACCACTAAGTATCAAAGAAACACCACCGCCAAGAGGTCATGCTTTTGAGTTTCGTATCAATGCAGAGGATGCAGGAAATGGTTTTCTTCCTACTCCGGGGACCATTACGTTATTTGATGCGCCATCAGGTCCCGGCATTCGTATTGATAGTGGTGTAGTAACCGGCTCGACTATTCCGGGTACTTTTGATTCATTGATGGCTAAACTCATTGTGGTGGGAAATACTCGGGAACAAGCAATTAATCGTGCTCGACGTGCACTGGCTGAATTCACGATTGAAGGTGTGGCATCTGTATTACCTTTTCACCGCGCAGTCATGGAACATGCTGATTTTTGTGAGCAATTTAAGGTGCATACACGCTGGATTGAAACTGAATTTAATACACCAATTTCACCGGCAAAACGACAAGTGCCAACATCGAGTGGTGAATTGATACGAACGTTTATTGAAATTGATGGAAAACGTTGTGAACTTGGTTTACCCGCACAATTATATTCTGGTTTTCTTACCAGCGGTTTATCTTCAACGAGTTTAGCTGAAAATGGCTCAAGAAACACCAAAGCGAGCCAGCTTGTAGACAACAATCCAGATAGGGTCAATGCACCAATTTCAGGTATTTTATTTAATTGGCTCATTCCTCAAGGGGAAAAAGTCATTGAAGGTGATGTCATTGGTGTAATGGAAGCGATGAAAATGGAAGTTCAAGTATTAGCTCATCGCGCCGGAAAATTAACCTATAGTGCCAATAAAGGTGATTTTATTGAGGCGGATTGTAAAATTGCTGAAATTAATTAATAGTTGAAACTGATGTTGTTTTAAATAAAGCGGTAATTCTAAAAGGTTACCGTTTTAATTTACTTTGCTAGCAGATGTATGATTTTTGAACGCAAACCTTAAGGGTGATTTATGTATTATATTGATATAATAGAATAAATAGCCACTTCTTTAGGTGAAAGAAAGTTCTGGAAGGTTGGTTCATTAAATTTATAGGGAAAACTTAGCGTGAATTACGGCTAGGTAAAGTCCGTAAAGGGGGATTAGGGGCAGGGACTGCATGTTTTTCAGAACTAACCACGTCTTCGCTATCTCGATAAACTTCACCACAGAGAAAAAAAAGATTTGGGCGTTTTGACTCAAGATAAGATTTTCGACTGATACACTGTTGCTCAGTAAATAGGGTGTCAGTAACTGGTAGTGCATCACATGAGTCTGTTCCACAAGGGCTAACCCATAATGCCCAACCAACCAGTACCATATGTCCTGCCATTTATGTTGCCTTCCCAATTGAGTCGTTATAAAAATTTTTCAAATTATGCGCTTTCAAATGAAGTAAATATTATTAATACACTATCAGTTAAATCAAGCGTCAAATTCTAGCATTGGATTTAGTGAATGTATTCATCTGTAAGCCACTGAAAGGGACATTCACACTATTAAGCAAATCTATAATTATTATTCTATACGATATGTAATAAAAATTATATTTATCAAAAATGAAAAATATTTTGCACTGGCAGGTACAAGTAAGATAGAACGATTTTTCGTGGTTGATCGCAAAAAAATAAAATAATTATCTGCAAATTGCTGTTTTAAGAGTTCAAGCCTGTCAATTTAAACAATTTTTATCTACGATGAATTTAACATTAAGTATTAATAGAAGCAGGTATATGATGAATACCATGGAAGAAGTGCTTTCATTTTGGTTTGAAGAATCAACGCCAAAGCAATGGTTTGAAAAAAGCAAAAAATTTGATTTAGCAATTGCTAAGCGATTTACACATGTTACTGAAAGAGCAGCTAAATGTGAGTTAGCTTATTGGCGAGTTTCTATTCGAGGACGTTTGGCTGAAATTATTGTTTTAGACCAATTTTCACGAAATTTATGGCGTGATACACCAAAGTCTTTTGCTCAAGACAGTATGGCATTGGCTTTGGCGCAAGAAGCGATTAAACAACATGATTTTAATTTGCTCACATTATCACAGCGTAAATTCATTTTAATGCCATTTATGCATTCAGAATCAAGCTTTATCCACTTACAAGCTGTCGAGTTATTTCGTATGTTAGGGGATGACAATACATTGGATTACGAAATGCGCCATAAGGCGATTATTGATAAGTTTGGTCGTTATCCGCACCGTAATGAAATAGTAGGGCGGTCTTCAACTCCAGAAGAAATCACATTCTTAACACAACCTAATTCGTCATTTTAAGTTTGAAATTTAATGAGTTTGTCGTTGAACAGTTACAAACTCATTAAATGTTATCAAATTAGAAATTAACGATATAATTCAGCTTTAATTGGAGTCAAATTAAGTTGCTGTTGAAGCGCTCTTAAATATTGTTCAGTGATTATGGCAAGGTTAGGGTAAAACGGCTGCTCAGTTTGGCTCTGTTGTACCAATTCTAAATAGCGATATGCCCAAGGTAGTAAGTGTTGTTCTAAAAGGACAATAATCGCCTCATCTTCACCTTTCTCTGCTAAGGCAGAGATTGCCATCAATATTAAACCAAATTGATCTTCTGGCTCACGAACGCCGGTTTCTGTGACTAACCCTTTAGTCATTAAAAATTGTCGGTAAGCTGCGGTTGACTCTCCCATGACAGTATTATCATGGGCCAAGTAAACAGAGCCCCAAGGCGGAGCAGGCATCGCGCCTTGACCTTCGAATAAAATAGAAAAATCGTAAGTAATATCACCAGTATTGATTTGTGAAAATGATGAACAAATTTGCTGTACTTGGTTGATATTTTCCCATGAATGTAATGATGACAATTCAGGTAAAACAGGCAGTAGGTTCTGAAATGTTTTTGTTTGTGGTGCGTAGTAGAAGCAGGCGCCGAGGATTCTGAGTAGTGTGGTGTCAATCATGATATATCCGTTATATTTCGAGCTACAGCGTTGTTGGCTGCGCTCAGCTACTCGAGTCACATACTTATGTA